>NZ_JBIBRG010000020.1:0-141677 GCF_043076215.1 Streptomyces sp. NPDC016640 | reverse complement strand
GGTACTGCAGGGGGGACCCTGTGGGAGAGTAGGACGCCGCCGAACAATCGTTGAGGAGACCCCCGTGCCATTCGGCACGGGGGTTTTCTGCGTTTAGGGTCGAGTCATGCGCTATGACCTCGTCATCTTCGACAACGACGGCGTTCTCGTCGACAGCGAGCCGATCTCCAACCGGCTCCTGGCCGCCTATCTCACCGAGCTCGGTCACCCGACGTCGTACGACGACTCCATCCGTGACTACATGGGGTCCGCCATGCACCGCGTGCACGATCTCGTGGCGGAACGGACCGGGCAGCGGCTGCCGGCGGACTTCGACGACGTGTTCCACGCGCGCGTCTTCGCCGCGTTCGAACGGGAGCTGAAGCCGGTCGTCGGCGCCATGGACGTACTGGAGGAACTGACCGCGGACGGGGTGCCTTACTGCGTGGCCTCGTCGGGGAGCCATGAGCGGATCCGGGTGGGGCATCGGACCACCGGGCTCGACCGGTGGTTCGACGACGAGCGGATCTTCAGCTCGCAGGACGTGGGCCGGGGGAAGCCGGCACCGGACCTTTTCCTGTACGCGGCCGAGCGGATGGGGGTGACGCCCGAGCGGTGCGTGGTCGTCGAGGACAGCCCGCTGGGCGTGCGGGCGGCGGTCGCGGCCGGGATGGACGTGTACGGGTTCACCGCGATGACCCCCGCCGAGAAGCTCGCCGGGGCCACACGACTCTTCGACGACATGCGGGAGTTGGCCACACTGATCGCCGAAGGCTGACACTGGTTCAGCTTCGGCCGGACCTGCCCACCGGTATCCCCGGGACCTGCCCTCCCCGCCATGACGGAGGTGCTGCGGCGTGGCGGAGGAGGCCGCGGGCGGGGCCGTCGCGCGTCTGGAGCCACCGCGGGGCGATGCCGGTGCCGATGGTGCTGATGCCGGTGACCCTGGTCTGCGCCGGGTCGTTCGGGCTCGGGCCGGACCGATACGGTGGCGGTCATGAGTGGCCGCACACAGCTGATGTGGGACGAGGCAGTAACGGGCTATGACTTCGGCCGGGACCATCCGATGGACCCGGTCCGGCTCGCGCTGACCCGGAGTCTGGTCGGTGCCCTGGGACTCGACCGCGAGGTGGAGGTGGTCGCCGCGAAGGCGGCCGGGGAGTCGACGCTGCGGCTCGTCCACCGGATGGACTACATCGAGGCGGTGCGGGCCGCGTCGGCGGACCCGGCGTCGGCGGACCAGGCGTACGGGCTGGGCACGGTGGACGATCCGGCGTTCGCCGGGATGCACGACGTGTCGGCGCTGATCGCGGGGCAGTCGGTGAGCGCGGCGGAGGCCGTGTGGCGCGGGGAGGCGTCGCACGCGGTGAACTTCGCGGGCGGGCTGCACCATGCGATGCCGGGCGCGGCTTCGGGGTTCTGCGTGTACAACGACGCCGCGCTGGCCATCGCGCGGCTGCTGGAGCTGGGCGCGGAACGGATCGCGTACCTCGATGTCGACGTGCATCACGGGGACGGGGTGCAGTCGGCGTTCTGGGAGGACCCGCGGGTGCTGACGGTGTCGCTGCACGAGCATCCGCGGACGCTGTTCCCGCAGACCGGGTGGCCGGAGGAGACGGGAGCGGCCGGTGCTGAGGGCAGCGCGGTCAATGTCGCCCTGCCGGCCGGGACCGGGGACGCCGGGTGGCTGCGGGCGTTCCACTCCGTCGTACCGGAGCTGATCGCGGACTTCCGGCCGCAGGTGCTGGTCACGCAGCACGGGGCCGATACGCACTTCGAGGACCCGCTGGCGCACCTGGCGGTGTCGCTGGACGCGCAGCGGGCGGTGCAGACGGCGTGCCACGAGCTGGCGCACGAGTACGCCGACGGGCGGTGGGTGGCGCTGGGCGGCGGTGGATACGCGGTGGTGGAGGTCGTGCCGCGGTCCTGGACGCATCTGGTGGGCATAGCGGCGGAGCGGCCGGTGGATCCCGCGACGGTGATTCCCGAGAGCTGGCGCCAGGAGGTGTACGCCCGGACCCGGCAGCCGGCGCCGCGGCGGATGACCGACGGGCGGTGGCCGGTCTCCTGGGCCGCGTGGGACGCGGGATACGACCCGGCGGACCGGCTGGACCAGGCGGTCCTCGCGGCACGGCGCGCGGTGTTCCCGCTGCGGGGGCTGCTTCCCTGAACACGACCGGGTCGCCGAGGTGGAACGGCCGGTGTCCCGCGGCACCGGAAGGTGGATGCCGGCAAGCCGCGGATGCACGTCGCCCCCCACCGCCCGGTGGCCGAGCCGGCCGCCGTGCATGAGGACGCCGGCGCCGGCGCCGGGCGGCTGCCCGGCAGGACGGTCGTGCCCGCTGCCTGATCCCACCCTCACCGCCCGCCGTGAGCCAAGGGTCCGTTACGCCGACCGTGCGGTGCCCGCCCCGTTCCGCCGGTACGGCGCCCCCGTATCCCGCAGCATCGCTTGCGTGCCGACCGCCTTCGACCTTCGCGCGCACCTCCTGGCCGCCCGGCTCGCCGGGATCGTGGGCACCACGCGCGAGGAGAGCCTGCGCAGCTACCGGCTGTTCGCCGCCCGGGATCCGCGCGTCCTGATCGGGCTGGATCCCGAACGGGTATGGGGAGAACGGGATCTGATCGCGTTGATGGCGGACCGATGCGGGGTTTCGGCCGACCCGGGGCACATCTCCGGCCATGATGTGATCGACCCCGAACGGACCCTGGCCGCCCTGGACGCCTTCGCGGAGCGGCTGGCGGCCGCCGCCCGGCGCGGGGTGCCGGTCCTTCTGGGCACCGGGCACCCGCACCGGCTGCTCGGCTTCTACGCCGCGCTGGCAGACGGCTTGTCGGCGGCGGGATGTGCTGTCCTCACCCCGGCGCAGGGTCGCTGTGTCGACATAACGACCCGGTTCGGTCTACGCACGTACAACCTCGACTACGTACGGGGAGTCGGGCTCGTCCGCGGCGCCGCCCCGGAACGCCCCGGTTGTGAGCCCGGCGCACACACGCACTCCCCGGTGCCGGTTCGGACCGCGCTCGCCGCGGCGGCCGACGCCGGCGGGCCGCTTCCCGGGCTGGTGATCGGGGACCACGGATGGGTCTGCGGTGCAGGTCAGCTGGGGTTCGAGGCGGTCGGCCCGGCCGATGTGAACGACCCCGCGCCGTTCGTCGGTCAGGCCGAGGGGGCCGTCTCCGCCGTCGTTCCACTTGATGACGGTGCGCGGTCCGATTACTACCTGCCGCTGGCCCGCTACGTACTCAATCGAGCGTGTCTGTCACAGTAGGCCGCCGATGGGTGCACCTCTTCCCCACTCGCATCACCCGCCCCTACATTGGGGAGTGAGCACGCAGCGACGAAGAGTCACCGGAAGGGGAAGCCGGTGGCCGTCGAGTGCGGAAGGTTCAGGTGTGTCATGGCTGTAGCTGGCGAGAGGCCTCTGAACGAGGTTCAGTTCCTTACCGTGGCGGAAGTCGCCTCGGTGATGCGAGTGTCGAAGATGACCGTGTACCGGCTGGTGCACAGTGGTCATCTGCCCGCGATCCGGGTGGGACGGTCGTTCCGCGTCCCGGAGCAAGCGGTTCACGAGTACCTCCGCGAGAGCTACGTGGGGGTGGAAACCGCCTGACGGCGCCCCGGGGAGACCCGTACCGGGCACTCACGGGCCTCCCCGGGCACCTCGATTACGACCTCAGCCCTCGGACGGGTAGGCTAGCCCCTCGTAGGTCGTGTGGGCCCATGGCGCCCAAACACCGAGTGATGAGAAGTGAGCGAGGGTAGTCGTGGGCTCTGTTATCAAGAAGCGGCGCAAGCGGATGGCCAAGAAGAAGCACCGCAAGCTGCTCAAGCGCACGCGCGTCCAGCGTCGCAACAAGAAGTAGGCGACAGCGCGAGAGCGTGTCCAGTGGCCCCCCACCGCACTCCGGTGGGGGGCCACTGCCGTGCGCCGAGCGGGTACCCGGGCCGTGGGGCACGGCGACCGGATGGCCGGGTCCGTTCGTTCGTCCGGGGTGGTTCGTCACGTCACGCATCGGGCGGAGGTCGCAGAGCGACGGCGAACCGATAGGTTGACCGTCGGGACGAGGGCGAGAAGGAAGGCGCTGATCTTGGGACAGGTCGTGCTCGTGACCGGGGTGGCCCGTCAGCTGGGAGGCCGTTTCGTCCGGCGGATCCAGCGTGATCCCGAAGTGGACCGGGTGATCGCCGTCGACGCCGTCCCGCCCGAGCACCACCTGGGCGGTGCCGACTTCGTCCAGGCGGACATCCGTCAGCCGACCATCGCGCGGGTGCTCGCCGAGACGGGCGCGGACACGGTCGTGCACCTCGATGTCACGGGTACGCCGCTCGGCAGCGGCAGCCGGGCCACGCTCAAGGAGACCAACGTCATCGGCACCATGCAACTGCTGGGTGCCTGTCAGAAGTCCCCGAGCGTCAGGCGGCTGGTCGTGAAGTCCAGTACCAACGTCTACGGGTCCGCGCCCCGCGACCCGGCGGTCTTCACCGAGACGACCACGCCGAAGTCCCTGCCCAGCGGTGGCTTCGCGAAGGACACGGTCGAGGTCGAGGGCTATGTGCGCGGCTTCGCGCGCCGCCGGCCGGATGTCGCCGTGTGCGTGCTGAGGTTCGCCAACATCCTGGGCCCGGCCGCGGACAGCCCGCTCGCGTCGTACTTCGCGCTGCCGGTGCTGCCGACCGTGTTCGGCTACGACCCGCGACTGCAGTTCGTGCACGAGGACGACGTGATCGAGGTGCTGCGGATCGGCTCGCACGACCCGAGGCGCTCCACGCTCAACAGCGGCACCTTCAACATCGCCGGTGACGGCGTCCTGCTGCTCTCGCAGTGCTCGCGGCGGCTCGGCCGGCCCACCGTACCGCTGCCGCTTCCCGCGGTCACCTGGGCGGGTTCGCTGGTGCGTACGCTGGGGATGACGGACTTCTCGCCCGAGCAGATCCGGCTGCTCACCCACGGGAGGGTGGTGGCGACGGACCAGATGCGGGAGACGCTGGGCTTCACCCCGAAGTACACGACTGCCGAAACGTTTGCGGAGTTCGTGCGCGGTCGCGGTCCCGGGCTGCTTCCGCCGGAGGCCGTCGAGAGGGCAGTCGACCGGATCGCCGCGCTGCCCCTGCCGGGCGGCGGTCACTCCCCGACGCAGAGCGCCAACTGAGGAGCGCAGCAACGATGGCGGACGCCAAGGTCATTCCGTTCGACGACGACCACCGCTCCCGTGGGGGTGGCGCGCAGCGCCCGTCGCGCCGCCGGGGTGCGGGGAGCCCGCGCCAGGGCAGCGCGCAGCCACCGGCGGCGGTGGGGGAGGTCCAGCCGCTGCCGGGCGTGGCGTCCGCGCGGGATGATGGGTCCGTGACCGGTGGGGACGGACGGACCGAGGAGAGCGCCGGTGGGGTCACCGGCGACGGCTCCGGTGACGGCGCGGGCGCTCTGGAGCGGCGGGTGGCGAGCGGGCTGGCCTTTCTGCGCCGCCGGCTCACCGGGGACTACGAGGTCGACGACTTCGGCTACGACGAGGAACTCACCGACCAGGTGCTGATGTCCCTGCTGCGCCCGGTGTACGAGAAGTACTTCCGGGTCGAGGTGAAGGGCATCGAGAACATCCCGTCGGAGGGCGGCGCGCTGATCGTCGCCAACCACTCCGGAACGGTGCCGGTGGACGGTCTGATGATGCAGGTCGCCGTCCACGACCACCACCCGGGCGGGCGTCATCTGCGGCTGCTCGCGGCGGATCTGGTGTTCGTGCTGCCGGTGGTCAACGAACTCGCCCGCAAGCTCGGTCACACCCTGGCCTGCGCGGAGGACGCCGAACGCCTCCTCGGGCAGGGCGAGCTGGTCGGGGTGATGCCGGAGGGGTTCAAGGGCATCGGGAAGCCCTTCGGCGAGCGCTACAAGCTCCAGCGTTTCGGGCGCGGCGGGTTCGTCTCCACCGCGCTGCGGCAGCGTGCCCCGATCATTCCGTGCTCGATCGTCGGGGCGGAGGAGATCTACCCGATGATCGGCAACGCCAGGACGCTGGCCCGGCTGCTGGGCTTTCCGTACTTCCCGCTGACGCCGACATTCCCGTGGCTGGGGCCGCTGGGGATGATTCCGCTGCCGACGAAGTGGACGATCCAGTTCGGTGAGCCGATTCCGACGGACGGTTATCCGCCGGAGGCGGCGGAGGACCCGATGCTGATGTTCAACCTGACCGACCAGGTCAGGGAACAGATCCAGCACACGCTGTACAAGCTGCTGGTGCAGCGGAGGTCGGTGTTCTTCTAGGACGACCTGTGGGGCGACCTTTGGGACGCCCTCGGAGCGACGTCGAGACGGCTCTGGGGCGACGTCGAGACGGCTCTGGGGCGCCCCCTCTCGTCGAGGGGGCGCCCCAGCGTCCTACTCCCCGTCCTCGCCGTCGATGCCCAGACCGGGGATCAGCCCGGGCAGGAGAGGCGGGAGGGTGACATCGGGGGCGGGCGGCCGGGGGAGGTCGCCGGTGGGCGGCGGCGAGGTGCTGGTGCCGTTCTCCTCGGGCGGGTCGAGCAGGCCGCCGGTGTCGCCGCCGAGCAGGCCGTCGTCCTGGCGGTCGGCGTCGGCGGAAGCGGAGGGGCCGGCACTGCCCGAGCCGCTGCCGCCGGAGGTGCCCGTGCCGGGGGACCGCGAGGTGCCGGTGGCGGAGGGGTCGTCGGGTGTCGAGGCGGGGCCGCGCTCCCGTGCCCCGTCACCGTCGTCCCGGGCCGGGGGCTGGGGGAGCAGGGACTGCAGCGGGGCGACGTCTTCGTCTATGGCGTCGAACACCGACGAGACCTGCTCACTGACGTCCCCCAGCTGCTCGGGCAGCCGGTCGCGCAGGGTGCCCCAGGTCGCCCGGTGCGCCTGGGAGAAGGAGGAGAGCGCCTGCATGGGGCTCAGGGAGTCCGGGTCGCGCTCGTACGCCTGGCGCAGCAGCCGGTGGCCCTCGGCGGCGTCGTGCCGCATGCCGGACAGGGCGCGGCGGATCTCGCCGAGGGACTCGTGGTCGAGCGGGCCGCTGCGTCCGCGCTCCATCAGCCGGCGGGCTTCGCCGAGGCGGGTGGAGGCGTGGTCGAGGTAGACCCGGCCCCGCTCGTCGCTGCCGTCGGCGAAGCCGAGGGTGACGTCCTCGATGCCGCGCTTGAGGCCGTAGAGGGAGTCGCCGGGCAGGGCGTCGGAGCTGGCGGCGGCCACTCCGCCGAGGGCGCCGGCGGCGACCCCGACGGTGAGTCCGCCGGCGGTGAGCCCCCTGGCCAGCCGCGACCGGGGCCGCAGCCTGCCCAGCGGGGTCGCCCGGTGTGTGCCTCGGGTCCGGCGCGAGCGCTGTTCGGGTACGGCCCGGTCCGTCGCCTCGCCCGCCGCGGTGCCCTCCTGGAGCATGGCCTCGAACGCGGCCACCAGTTGGGCCCGCTGAACGACCTTGACCTCGGGGTCCAGTTCCGGCTTGGGCAGCGCGCCGAGGCCGGAGGCCAGCGCGAGCAGCTGTGCCGGCTCGGTCCGCGTGGCGGCCGGTGCCGGGGCCGGTCTTTCGGACTGCTCGGCCGCCGTACCCCGGTCGGGCTGCTCTTCCAGAGCCTGGGCGAAGGCGTTCGCCCGCCGGTGCGCCGATACGTTCGCGATCACTGGCGGCACCTCCTCTCGTCATGACGGTCGACTCCCCAGGGGGTCCTGAGGGTTCCCGCCCTGACCAGGACCACACGATCGGGTGATCGAAGCCGGTCAGGGGGTGACCACAGGGAGCCTGTATCCCGCACAACGAGTGGCGCGGCACTTGGGTTACGGACGCCCCAGGACCGAATGCGGAAGCCAACCAGGTCTCACACAGCGTGAGTTGGAGGTCGCGGACCGGGGCCGGTCAGCGGGCGTCTTCCGGGAGGAGCCGGGCGAGGGTACGGACGGCCCGGTACTGGAGGGTCTTGATGGCGCCCTCGTTCTTGCCCATCACGCGGGCGGTCTCGGCGACGGACAGACCCTGGAGGAACCGAAGCGTGACGCACTCCTGCTGTTGGGGGTTGAGTCGTCGTACGGCATCGAGGAGGGCGGCGTTGGACAGGGACTCGAGAACGGAATCCTCGGGGGAGCGCTCGACCTCGTTGGCGTCGAGCATCTCCCCGGTGGTGACCTCGAGCCGGAAGCGGCTGGACTTGAAGTGGTCGGCGACGAGGTTGCGGGCGATGGTCACCAGCCAGGCGCCGAAGTCGCGCCCCTGCCAGGTGAAGGTGCCGATGCGGCGCAGGGCTCGCAGAAAGGTCTCGCTGGTCAGGTCCTCGGCGGTCGCCTTGCCGCCGACCCGGTAGTAGATGTACCGGTACACGGTGTCGCTGTACTGGTCGTAGAGCCGTCCGAAGGCCTCGGCCTCGCCGGCCTGGGCGCGCTCCACGAGGTCCATCATCCGGGCGCTGTCACTGTCGGCGGCGGGACGGCGGGCGGCGGTGGCGGAGGTACGTCCTCGTCGGCCGACCGCGGCGGTGCCGTCGGCGAGGGCGTAGCAGGGGTTGGCGGGGGCCTGGTACGAGCCGGCGAGGGCGGTGGCGAATGCCGGGACGGTGTGTGCGGCGGGGACGATGCCGCGCAACATGTCTCGGGCTGTCGCGACTGTCGCGCGCAGCGTAGCCAGGCCCGAGGCGTCAACCCCGACGTGTGGGTACACGGGTCTCCCAGAGGCAGAGCTTCCATCACGTGCAGTACGGGACCATTCACCCGACGTAGCGATGGGTGGGCACCGGATTGCGTCTGAGGAGAATAACGCTTCGTGCAGGCGCTGCTACACCCAGTTGCCCAATTCACCGGTTACGTCGCTTCCGTAACCGGTTGACGTGCGATCAAGTGCCAGATGGTGACCGGATGTTGATCGAAATGTTTCACGTTCGGGTCGGTGTGGGGCGAGTCGTGGCCGTGTGCAGCCAAGAGGACTGGACAGACGGGTTGCGGGGTACGGCCGCTGGATTGGCCGTGTTCGCGGGTGGGGCGCGCCGCCCGGTCGGTGTCGATCAGGCGCGGGGCCGTACGGGTGGGGCGGCCGCGGAGGTTGACCGGGTGTCCGGGGGGACGGTCAGCGGCGCCTGCGGTGGAGGGCGATGGCCGCCGCCGTACCGCCGGCCACCGCGCCGACGCCCGCCGCCGCCGGGATGCCGACCTTCGCCGCCTTGCGGCCGGTGCGGTAGTCGCGCAGGCGCCAGTCCATGCGGCGCGCGTGCTTGCGCAGCGCGGAGTCCGGGTTGATCGCGTACGGGTGGCCCACCAGGGACAGCATCGGGATGTCGTTGTGCGAGTCGCTGTAGGCGGCGCAGCGGCTCAGGTCCAGCTCCTCCGCCAGCGCCAGCGCGCGCACCGCCTCCGCCTTCGCCGGGCCGTGCAGCGGCTCGCCCACCAGTTTGCCCGTGTACACGCCGCCGACCGACTCGGCGACCGTCCCGAGCGCCCCGGTCAGCCCCAGCCGGCGGGCGATCACCTGCGCGATCTCCACCGGCGCCGCCGTGACCAGCCACACCCGCTGTCCCGCGTCCAGGTGCGCCTGCGCCAGCGACCTGGTCCCCGGCCAGATCCGCTCGGCCATGTACTCGTCGTAGATCTCCTCGCCGATGGACTGCAGCTCGGAGACGCGGTGACCCCGGACGATGGAGAGCGCCGAGTCGCGGGCCTCCTGCATGTGCTCGGGGTCCTCGACCCCGGCCAGCCGGAACCACGCCTGCTGCCACGCGAACCGGGCGAGGTCGCGGGTGTCGAAGAACTTGCGCTTGTACAGGCCCCGCCCGAAGTGGAACAGGGCCGCGCCCTGCATCACCGTGTTGTCCAGGTCGAAGAACGCGGCGGCCTGGTCGTCGCCGTGTACCGGGAACTCCGGTTCGCGTTCGGAAACGTCCTGGGTGGACTTGCGCGCTGCCTCCGCGGAGGCCTCGCCTGCCAACACACTCCGCGCCGTGGCAGGGCGCCTACGGGGAGTGAGCCATCCTAGAGCGGCCATGGCGTGAGCATAGCCAGTCCGCCCGGCTGTTCCGGGACGGAGAGGTTCGAGCCCCGTGAACTTCGCGGGTCCGCGCCGCCGGGGCGCGCGCGACAATGGCCCGCATGAGCCCTCTCTTCCACCGCAACCGCCCGGCCGCCCCGCGGGACCGGCTCGTCACCCTCGTGCGCAAGCCCGGCTGTCACCTGTGCGACGACGCACAGGTGGTGGTGGAGAAGGTGTGCGCGGAGCTCGGCGTCCCGTGGGAGCGGAAGGACATCACCCAGGACCGGGAGCTGTACGAGCGGTACTGGGAGCAGATCCCCGTGGTCCTCGTCGACGGCAGTCAGCACACCTTCTGGCGCGTGGACGAGGGCCGCCTCCGCAGGGCTCTCGGTGACTGACCGGTCAGTCCAAAGGTGTCCGGAAGTCGCTTAGGATCGATGGCAGGTCGGTCTCGGGGGCGGGATTCACGGAGGAGAGTGTGCGGTTTTGCCCCCAGAAGGCAAGGAACGGTGGTGGACATGCGACGGTTCTCCACCCGCGCGCCGGGGGCGCGTGACCCCGGTCACGTTGGCTGGACAAATCGGACACAATCTTTGTGCACGCGTTCACAAAGGCATAGCCTGCATTCGACGGGGCGGTCCGGGGACGTATGACCGCCTGAAGCCCCGCTCTACCCGCAGGAGCACCGTGGCAACTGGCCGAACTCACCGACCGGCGACCCGTAGCCGAGGAATTCCCGAGGCCACCGTCGCCCGGCTTCCGCTGTACCTCCGTGCCCTCACCGCGCTCTCGGAGCGCTCGGTGCCCACGGTCTCCTCCGAGGAGCTGGCCGCCGCCGCGGGGGTCAACTCCGCGAAGCTGCGCAAGGACTTCTCCTACCTCGGCTCCTACGGGACCAGGGGCGTCGGCTACGACGTCGAGTATCTCGTGTACCAGATCTCCCGCGAACTCGGCCTGACCCAGGACTGGCCGGTTGTGATCGTAGGAATCGGCAATCTCGGCGCCGCCCTCGCCAACTACGGCGGGTTCGCCTCCCGTGGTTTCCGGGTCGCCGCGCTGATCGACGCCGATCCCACGATGGCCGGAAAGCCCGTCGCCGGGATCCCGGTGCAGCACACCGACGAGCTGGAGTCGATCATCCGCGACAACGGCGTCTCGATCGGTGTGATCGCGACCCCCGCCGGTGCCGCCCAGCAGGTCTGCGACCGGCTCGTGGCCGCCGGGGTCACCTCCATCCTGAACTTCGCGCCCACCGTGCTGTCCGTGCCGGACGGCGTCGACGTGCGCAAGGTCGATCTCTCCATCGAGCTGCAGATCCTCGCCTTCCACGAGCAGCGCAAGGCCGGCGAGGAGGGCGCGGCGGGGGCCGCCGCCGTCCCGGCCGCGCCCCGCACCGATTCCGCCACCGACCAGGGGCCCGACGGGGACGTACCCGCCGTGATGCCGGCATGAGCCTCCTCGTCGTCGGACTGAGCCACCGCAGCGCGCCGGTCAGCGTGCTGGAGCGGGCCTCGCTGAGCGTGGACGCGCGGGTCAAGCTGCTGCAGGACGCGGTCGCCGCGGAACCGGCCGATGAGGCGGCGGTCCTCGCCACCTGCAACCGCATCGAGCTGTACGCCGACGTGGACAAGTTCCACGCCGGTGTCGCCGAGCTGTCCACGCTGCTCGCCCAGCACAGCGGGGTCGGCCTGGAGGAGCTCACTCCTTATCTCTACGTGCACTACGAGGACCGGGCCGTCCACCACCTGTTCTCGGTGGCCTGCGGACTGGACTCGATGGTCGTGGGCGAGGGCCAGATCCTCGGCCAGATCAAGGACTCCTTGGCCCGGGCGCAGGAGCTGCACACCGCCGGACGGCTGCTGAACGATCTGTTCCAGCAGGCGCTCAGGGTCGGCAAGCGCGCCCACTCCGAGACCGGCATCGACCGCGCCGGGCAGTCCCTGGTCACCTTCGGACTGGAGCAGCTGGCCCTGGGTACGCCGGTCGGGGCATGGGCCCGCGGCAAGAAGGTCCTGGTCATCGGTGCCGGGTCGATGTCCTCGCTGGCCGCGGCCACGCTCGCGCGGGCCGGTGTCGCCGAGGTCGTGATCGCCAACCGCACGCCCGACCGCGCCGAGCGTCTCGCGCAGATACTCACCGGGGGCGACGACACGCACGTGCCGGCCCGCGCGGTGCCGATGGGCTCGGTGCCCTTCGAACTGACACGTGCAGACGTCGTCGTCTCCTGCACCGGCGCGACGGGACTGGTCCTGACGGCCGACGCGATCGCCGCGGGCGTCGAGGGCCGGGTCGAGCGGCCCGCCGCCCCCGCCACGGAACCCCCCGCCACCACGGAGCCCGCCCGGGCCGCCGGCCCCGCGCCGGCCGTGGAGGCCGCCGCCCCCGCGGGCGGCGACGAGAACTGCCCGCTGGACCTGTCCGCCGTACAGCCCGGTTTCTCCGTGATGGGGGAGGCCGCCGTCGCCGGCATGGACGCGGCGACGCTGGAGCAGCACGCCGCGTGGGTCGCGAGCGCCACCGTCGACCGCCGGGAGACCGCACGCGGCGGTCCCGGGGCCGACGCCGAGCTGATCGGCGCGCTGGCCGCGACGGTGTCCGCCGTCGGCCGGATCCCCGAGCGGCGCCGTCCGCAGCCGGTGGCCGAGCCGCCGCGTCCCGAGCCCGTGCTCTTCCTGCTGGACCTCGCGATGCCGCGCGACGTCGACGCGGCCGCGCACCGCCTCGCCGGGGTGCGCCTGGTCGACATCGAATCGCTCGCGGAGGCGTCCGCGGACGCTCCGATGGCTGCCGATGTGGACCAGGTCAGGCGTATCGTCTCCGACGAGGTCGCCGCGTTCGGGGCGGCGCAGCGGGCGGCGCACATCACGCCGACCGTGGTCGCCCTGCGCACCATGGCGGCCGATGTGGTGGCCGGAGAGATCGCCCGCCTGGAGGGGCGGCTTCCCGGCCTGGACGACAAGCACCGCGCGGAGATCACCCAGACCGTGCGGCGGGTGGTCGACAAGCTGCTGCACGCGCCGACGGTACGGGTCAAGCAGCTCGCGGCCGAGCCCGGCGGCGCCGGGTACGCGGACGCGCTGCGCACCCTGTTCGACCTCGACCCCGAGACGGTGGCCTCCGTCTCCCGCGCCGAGGAAAGCACCGAGAAGAACGCAGAGAACCGAGGGCCGGCATGAGTGAGAAGGCACTGAGGCTGGGGACCAGGCGCAGCAAGCTCGCCATGGCCCAGTCCGGGCAGGTGGCGGATGCCGTGAGCCAGGTGACCGGACGGCCCGTGGAGCTCGTCGAGATCACCACGTACGGCGATGTCTCGCGCGAGCACCTGGCGCAGATCGGCGGCACGGGCGTGTTCGTGGCCGCGCTGCGGGAGGCGCTGGTGCGCGGCGAGGTGGACTTCGCGGTGCACTCGCTGAAGGACCTGCCGACCGCGCAGCCCGACGAACTGGTCCTGGCCGCGATCCCGGTGCGCGAGGACCCGCGGGACGTGATCGTGGCGCGGGACGCGCTGAAGTTCACCGACCTGCCGCGCGGCGCCCGCGTCGGCACCGGTTCGCCGCGCCGCATGGCGCAGCTGAACGCGTACGCGCGCGGCCACGGCCTGGACATCGAGACGGTCCCGATCCGGGGCAACGTCGACACCCGCATCGGGTACGTCGCGAAGGGCGAACTGGACGCGGTGGTGCTGGCCGCCGCCGGACTGAACCGGATCGGACGCAGCGACGAGGTGACCGACTTCCTGTCGGTCGACACGGTTCTGCCCGCCCCCGGCCAGGGGGCACTGGCGATCGAGTGCGCCGCGGACGACGCGGACCTGATCGCGGCGCTCGCCGAGCTCGACGACCCGTTCACCCGGGTCGCCGTGACGGCCGAGCGGTCACTGCTCGCCGCCCTGGAGGCCGGCTGCAGCGCTCCCGTGGGGGCACTGGCCGACCTTCCGCCAGTTCTCGACTTCGCTCGGCTCCGGGGAAATCCCCAGGCCGACGGGCAGATTGTCAAGGAAATGTGCCTGCGCGGCGTCGTCGGCACCATCGACGGCACCACAATGGTGCAGTTGTCCACCACCGGTCCCGTGCCCGAGACGCACGACGCGGCGATGGCACTCGGTCGCGAACTCGCCACCGAGATGCTCGCGCAGGGCGCGGCCGGTCTAATGGGGGAGCGAGCACAGTGAGCCCCACCACCCTTCCCGCCCCTCCGGAACACGGGCACGTCACCTTCCTCGGTGCCGGACCCGGGGATCCGGGACTGCTGACTCTGCGCGCCGTGGAGGCGCTGGCCAACGCGGACGTCCTCGTCGCCGAGCACGAGGTGCTCGACGTCGTACGGACGCACGCGAGGCAGGGCGTCGCCGAGGTGCACACGGACGCCGATCCGTCGGTTCCGGGCACGCCCCAGCTGACGGTCGTCGACGGCGCGTCGACAACCGTTGGTGTCCCCGCGATGAGGGATGCGACACATCTTGTCATGGAGGCCGCGCGGGGCGGCAGGCGGGTCGTGCGTGCGGTGTCCGGTGATCCCGGGCTCGACGCGTACGCCGCCGAGGAGATGCTGGCGTGCGCCTCGGCCGGGGTGCCGTTCGAGGTCGTCCCCGGTATCGCGGCCGCGGTCGGCGTACCCGCGTACGCCGGTGTGCCGTTGCGTGACGCCGAGGGCACGGACGTGCGGTTCGTCGACGCGCGCACGGCGTCCGACCGGTGCTGGACGGAGGTCGGGGCGTCGGACGCCACGGCGGTCGTCTCCACCACGCTGGACTCCGTGGCCGCCGCCGCGGGCGAACTGGTGTCCGCCGGACGCAAGCCCGACACCCCGCTGACGGTGACCGTCGCCGGTACGACGACCCGGCAGCGCACCTGGACGGCGACGCTCGGCACGATCGCGCAGACGCTGAAGCAGGCGAAGGTCCTGCCGTCCCCGGACGGCAGCCGGCCGGTGATAGCCGTGGTCGGTGAGCGTTCCGCCGCCGCCCAGCGCGACCGGCTGGCGTGGTTCGAGTCCAAGCCGCTGTTCGGCTGGAAGGTGCTCGTGCCGCGTACGAAGGAGCAGGCGGCGTCGCTCTCCGACCAGCTGCGGTCCTACGGGGCCGTGCCGCACGAGGTGCCGACGATCGCCGTCGAGCCGCCGCGCACGCCCCAGCAGATGGAGCGGGCGGTCAAGGGCCTGGTGACGGGCCGCTACGAGTGGATCGCGTTCACCTCGGTCAACGCGGTCAAGGCGGTCCGCGAGAAGTTCGAGGAGTACGGGCTCGACGCGCGTGCCTTCGCCGGCATCAAGGTCGCCGCGGTGGGCGAGCAGACGGCCAACGCGCTGATCGCCTTCGGTGTGAAGCCGGACCTGGTGCCGAGCGGCGAGCAGTCGGCCGCCGGTCTGCTGGAGGACTGGCCGCCGTACGACCCGGTCTTCGACCCGATCGACCGGGTGTTCCTGCCCCGCGCCGACATCGCCACGGAGACGCTGGTCGCCGGGCTCGTCGACCTGGGCTGGGAGGTCGACGACGTCACGGCCTACCGGACCGTGCGCGCGTCGCCGCCGCCGGCGGAGACCCGTGAGGCGATCAAGGGCGGTGGTTTCGACGCGGTGCTGTTCACGTCGTCGTCCACGGTGCGGAACCTGGTCGGCATCGCGGGCAAGCCGCACAACGTGACGGTGATCGCCTGTATCGGCCCGGCGACGGCGAAGACGGCCGAGGAGCACGGCCTGCGGGTCGACGTCATGGCTCCGGAGCCGTCGGTCCACAAGCTGGCGGAGGCCCTGGCCGACTTCGGTATGCGCCGCCGTATGGCCGCGCTGGACGCGGGCGATCCGGTGACCCGGCCGAGCGAGCGGCGGCCGGGGGCGCGGAGGCGTCGGTCGACGACCTGAGGTGAGGAGGGGCGCCCTTTCGGGGGCGCCCTTCTTCGTCCGGCCTCCGACGTCACCACCGCGGCGAAGAGAGTTGATCACAGTCGGCGTGGCCGGTGCCCCGGATCAGCGGCGACCTCCTGCCTGCCGGGCAGGGGCCGCGAGCGGCCGGCACACTGCTGCTCACCGCATGGCGCGGTCCGCTGCCGTAAATGCCGCCGGGGACGGTCGCGCCGCTCTGGAGAAGTCGCCGCGATCGCGGAGACCTTGCAGCAGGCCCGGGGAGAGGGCTCGTCGAAGGAGGTAGCGGCCCCGTCCTCCGACTGACAGCACCCGTGGCCCGCACCCGTGTATCCGGGCGCGGACCACGTGTGTTTGCTACGTCACTGCTCGGACGCGTACGGCAGGAAGGCGGTCCAGGTGGTGGGTGTGAGGGCAAGGCGGGGGCCGTCCGGGTTTTTGGAATCACGGACGAGGATGTGGTCAGGGGCGGTGGCCACCTCGATACAGGAGGGAGTGTCAGCGCCGCTGTAGCTGCTCTTCTTCCAGGCCACTTCGACGCAGGACGGGCCGTCATCCGTGCTGTAGCTGCTTTTTATCCACATGAGTGCTGTCCCGTTCTCAAAGGCAGGCTTGAAGCTCATGGCTCTCCCAGCATTTTTTCGATGAAGGCCAGGGACTCCTCGGGGGTGAGAGCCTGAGATCGGATGGTCCCGTAGCGGATCTCAAGGATCTGAACGAGTTTCGGGTCGACGATCGCACGGCTGGTGAGCTGAACTTCGTTGGATCCCACAGTGGTTCTATCCTTGAGTCGAAGGACTCGGAACGGGCCATCGACCCCGGCGTTCCCCTCACGCCCAAGAGGCATGACCTGGAGGTCAACGCTCCGCAACTTGCCCAACTGCAACAGTCGTTCGAGCTGCTCGCGCATCACCATTCTGCCCCCGTAGGGGCGTCGCAACGTCGACTCGCACTGAACGAAGCTGAAGACGGGCAGCGAGGTGTCGCCGCTGATGATCTCTTGGCGAGCTGTACGCGCAGCCATCTGCTGCTCCAGCTCCTCTTCTGTGAAGGGTGGTCGCCGAGAGCTGAACACAGCCCGCGCGTACGCCTCGGTCTGCAGCAAGCCGTCAATGACAGAGTTGCTGTACGAGCAGATCTCGACGGCTTCCGCCTCCAGCCGCTTCACGTCCCGTACCTTCTTCGGGTACCGGACCTCCGCCACGTCCTTCTTCATCGCGGCGATCTTTCCGCCCGCGCCCAGGACCTCGTCCGCCGCGTCCAAGTACTCCGGCCGGGGGATCCGCCGCCCCCGCTCCACGCAGGAGACCGTCTCCTCCCCGTACTTGATCGCCGCCCCGAACTCCGCCTGCGTGAGGCCGGCCGCCTCCCTCCACAGCTTCAACTGCCGTGTGACCGTCCGCATCACGGCCCCGGCCTCTTCGTCGTCCAGCCCTGCTTCCCACTCACCCATGTTCGCCGCCCTCCGTCGCGCGCCCTTCCCCGGACCAACTCCGGCCGCCCGCGCCCGGTCACCCCGGGCAGGGCGGACAGAAACCGGACAACTGGCGTACAGCCACAGGCCGTACGAGCTGCCCTAATTCACAGTGTGCACACGCATGAGCACGCTGGGTGGCGAGAATCTGGAACTCCGCATCGCGGACAGAGAAGGGACACCCCATGACGACACTCGCCCCCGAGACCCCCCGGGCGCTGCGTCTGGTCACCGACCGGCTGCCGGTCGGGCCGCCGCCGTACGCGACCGTGACGCTCGACCCCGTCACGCAGACCGCCCGCTACGCCGACACCGCCGGGCGGCCGGTCGAGATGGGCAAGCACGGGACGTCGAGGACGACCGGTACCGCCTCCGTGTCCGGGGGCGGTGACGGGAACGGTCCGCAGTCCCAGACACAGGACGACAGCACCACCGACTACGAGTCGGACTGACCGGATGGCTTCCACCGTCCTGGTCGTCACCGCGCTGGAGGACGTCACCGCGGACCGGGTCGTCGCCGCGTTGAACGAGCGCGAGGTGTCCGTCGTCCGTGTCGAACCCGCCGACATCGGGCCCGCCCTGACGTTCGGCTTCCGCGCCGACGCGGACCGTCCGGCGTGGAGCGGGCGGCTGCGTACGGCGAGCCGGGAGGTGGAGACGGAGGAGGTGGCGGCGGTGTACTGCCGCCGCCCCACTCCGTACGGCGCCCGGTTCGCGCACCTGCCCCGGCAGCAGCGGGACTTCGCCGCCACCGAGGCGCGGCACGGGCTCGGCGGCGTCCTGAACGCCCTGTCCGGCGCCCGGTACGTCAACCACCCGGCCGCGGTGGCCCGTGCGGAGTCCAAGCCCGCCCAGCTCCGGAGGTTCGCCCGGCTCGGGCTGAGGATTCCTCCGACGCTGATCACCAATGACCGCAAGGCCGCGGAGGAGTTCGCCGCCGCCCACGGCCCCGTCGTCTGCAAGACGTTCCGCGGCCTGCCCGCCGGTGACGACGGGCACGCCGGAGCGATCTGGACCCAGCGGGTCGACCCGGAGACCTTCGACGACACCCTCACCGTGACCGCCCACCTGTTCCAGGCCGAGATCCCCAAGACCGGTGACGTACGCGTCACCGTGGTCGGCCGTCGTGTCTTCGCCCAGCAGATCGCCGCACCCGACGGCGCGCTGGACTGGCGCCGGGGCGACTGGGGCGCCCTGCTCCACGCCCCGATCACCGTGCCGCCGCCCGTCGAGGCGGCGCTGTACGCCTACCTGGCCTCGTTCGGTCTGGTCTTCGGCTGCTTCGACTTCGCGCTCACCGGTGACGGGGACGACCCGGAACACTGGACGGCCATCGAGTGCAACCCGAACGGACAGTGGGGCCGGCTTCCCGACGCCGAGGACATCACCGAGGCGTTCGCCGACCTTCTCACCCTGGAAAGGAAGGGCCGTTCATGACGCTGCCCGTCGACCTCGAAACCGATGCCGCGCGGCTGCGCGCGGTCATGGCGGAGGACCTCGCCGTACGCGGGGCGCTGGACGATCCGGCCTGGCGGGTGGCGGTGGAGAAGGTGCCCCGGCACCGGTTCGTGCCCGGCTTCTACCTGCCCGGGGAGGAGTGCGACGGGCAGGGGCTGACCCGGTGGCAGCCGGTCACCGCCCGCCTCGACCACGGGCGCTGGCTGGCCGCCGCGTACTCCGACACCACGCTCATCACGCAGTTCGACGGTGACGAACCCGACTGGGAGCACCCGGCCGAGCGCCACGGAGGAGCCCCGACCTCGTCCTCCACGCTGCCGTCGCTCGTGGTGCGGATGTGGGCCGACGCCGACGTGCGGGAGGGGCAGACGGTGCTGGAGATCGGTACGGGGACGGGGTACTCCACCGCGCTCGCCTGCGAACGCCTTGGATCGGCCGGCGTCACGAGCGTCGAGGTGGACCCGCACCGGCTGGAGCGGGCCGCGAGCGCGCTGCACGGCTGCGGTCACACACCCGCTCTCGCGGTCGCGGACGGGCTGTACGGGTACTGGCCCGGGGCCCGTTCGACCGGATCGTCGCGGCCTGTTCCTTCCGGGCCGTGCCCCCGGCCCTGGTCGCCCAGACCCGGCCGGGCGGCAAGATCCTGCTGACGCTCTCGGGCTGGCTCTACGGGTACGCCCGCGTCCTGCTCACGGTCGCCGGGGACGGCACCGCCGAGGGGCGCTTGCTGGGCGGCACGGTCTCCTTCATGCCGGCGCGTACGCACGCGGCGCCGGCCTTCGGCAACCCCGGCCACTGGGCGGCCGGGCTGCCGGGAAGGCCGCGGGTCGCTCGGCACGGTCCCGAGCGGATCACCGCCGCGACCGAGGAGGCCTTCCCTCTGCGCTTCCTCGCGCAGAGCGCGGTGCCCGACGCGCAACTGACCACGGTCGGCGACGTCGTGCACCTGATCGACGTGGTCAGCGGGTCGGCCGCCGCGCTGACGCCGGCCGGTGGCGGTTGGCAGGTGCGGGAGGGAGGTCCGGTGCGGCTGTGGGAACGGGTCGAGTGCGTTCTCGACGCCTACGACGCGGCGGGACGGCCGGGGCCGGAGACCTTCACCCTGTGCGTCCACGACGGCGGACAGCACCTGCGGCACCCGCGAGTGCCCTGCCTTCCGCTGCCGTCGCCCTGAGGGTTCCGGGTCGTCACCGGCGCCCGCGCCTTCTCCCCGGGCAGCCCGGACGGAACCGGACACGCCGCGGACAGCCACCGGTCGCACGGGACATCCCGCTTCACAGCGGGCACTCGACCGAACACGCTGAGTGATGTGAATCAGGAAATCGCCGTACCGCGCACCCCGCTCCACCAGTTCACCGTGCCGCTGTCCGCCACCCGCCGGGGTGCCCGTCTGGCCCGGCTGCTCGCCACCGAGCAACTGCGCTCTTGGGAACTGCCGTTGGACCCGGCGCGGCTGATCGTCGCCGAACTCGCCGCGAACGCGGTGCTGCACGGCCGTGTCCCGGGCCGGGACTTCCGGCTGACCCTCGTGGTCACCGCGCACGGCGTGCTGCGTATCGAGGTGACCGATGCCAGGGGAGAGAGCGTTCCCGTGGCCGGGTGTGACGCACCGGAGCCCGGGGAGTCGGGTCACGGGTTGCTGCTCGTCGAGGAGTTGGCCGACCGCTGGGGTGTGGTGCGGGGGCCGGTGCCGTGCAAGACCGTGTGGGCGGAAGTGCGGTGCGAATGGCGTGACCAGGGGGAATGACGGCGCTCCGGGCTGTCGCGGCGGCCCTCCGGACGGCGGTGCACCGGAGCCGGGAAGACCGGGGCGCGGTGGCCCGGGCGCCGGGGCCGCAGGCGGTAAAGACCTAATAACTCCGGGGAAAAACCCAACCAACCAACCAAACCTCGCTTTCGTCACCCGGCCGGGTGAAATCGGCCGGAACGGCTGGCGCGTCGGTGATGGGGGCGGGCACTCTCAGGCTCGGAGCAACGAGACGACTCGGCTCTCCCGCAAGCCCGTACATGCATCGGCCCCCGCCGGGACTGGCATCCCACTGCGAGGGCCTGACCAACGAGGAAGCGAGACCTTCCCCATGGCTGAGAAGAAGACTAGCCCCGCCCCGCGCCCGATTCAGGGTGTTCGGCGATCCGCCACACCCTCCGGTGTCACACACGTACGCACGTACCAGTCCGGTCAGTACGTGGTGATCGGCAACCACCTCGCCCAGCACCGCGAGCTGTCGCTGACGGCGATCGGTCTGGCGGCCCACATCTTGTCGGTGCCCGAGGGAACCCCGGTCGACATCCGCAGCCTCGCGGAGCGCTTCCCCGAGGGGCGGGACCGGATCGCGTTCGCGCTGCGGGAGCTGGAGGCGCACGGCTACCTGGAGCGGGTGCGCGAGCACACGGAGACGGGCCGCCTGGTGACGCGTACGTACGCCCACCACACGCCGGCGTCCGTGCGCTTGGCGGACGCAGTTGTTCCGGTCGGGCCGGTCGGGCCTGCGGGGGCGGCCCGCGCGGGGGCGGACGAGGCGGCGGCAGCTCCGGAGGCAGGGGAACCGTCGCAGGAGGACGACCAACCCGGCCACGAGCCACACACCCCTGACCGGCCCGAACCGGTGTCCGAGCCTCGTGACGGCGCCCCTCGTGACGGGCTGCACGAGAAGGCGGTCACGCTGCTCGCCGGCCTGCGCCGCACGGACCCGCGCCTCACCCTCTCCCTCCGCGACGTGAACAGAATGGCCCCGAGTGTCATCGACTGGCTCACACGAGGCGCCACCCCCGCCGCCGTCCACCACACCCTGACCGCCGACCTGCCGGTGCTCATGAAACACCCGGCCGGCGTGATCGCCTACCGCCTCCGCGAACTGCTGCCCCCGCACCTCCCGCCCGCCCCCGTGCCGGCGGCGGACACCGGCGCGCCCACGGGTGGCACGCACCGCCCGCTCCCTTTCCAGGACTGCGACGGCTGCAACCGGGTGTTCCGCGCCCCGGCCCCCGGCCACTGCCGCGACTGCCGGTCCGGCTTCATGACACCGGGGGAGGGCGCATGCGCGGCCTGATTCCGTGCCCGCCCGCACCGCCCCACAAGGCAGCCGGGCGCTTCGGATGCTGTTCCTATACTTGCCGCATGGACCGGGAACTGGAGCGAGCCGCCCTCGTCGCACTGTTGCGGCGCGGCGATCGTCCCTGGTCAGAGCTCACCGATCAGATCGAAACGGTCGGCAGTGCCCACGAAATCCTGGAGAACGTGCTCGACGGTTCCGGGCAGGGCGCGCTCTTCGACACCGGGCCCTCAGCCGACCTGAACGGTGTCGCCGCCGAGATCGCCGGCTGGGAGCGTGAAGGGCTGCGGCTGGTCACGGTTCTTGATGAGGACTATCCGCTCCTGCTGAGGCTGGTCCACCAGCGCCCTCCGTTTCTTTTCCTGCGCGGGCGGCCCGTCGAGGACGACCTGAGGGTCGCTGTCGTGGGCACTCGTACTCCGACCCCCGAGGGCCTCGCCCATGCCCGCGCAATCTCGGGCGGACTCGCAGAACGCGGTGTCACCGTGGTCAGCGGTCTGGCCGCCGGTATCGACACCGCGGCCCACGCCACCGCCCTTGCCGTCGGCGGCCGTACCGTCGCCGTGGTCGGGACCGGGCTCCGCCGTGCCTACCCGGCCCAGAACGCGCGGCTTCAGGAGGAGATCGCCGAGCGCGGTCTGCTGATCTCGCAGTTCTGGCCGGACGCCCCGCCTTCGAAGACGTCCTTCCCGATGCGCAACGCGGTGATGAGCGGCTACAGCCTGGCCACCGTCGTGATCGAGGCGGCCTATCGCAGTGGTGCGCGGATGCAGGCCCGCCTCGCGCTGGAGCACGGCCGTCCGGTTTTCCTGATGCGCTCTCTCCTCACCCACGAGTGGGCCAGGGAGTACGCGTCCAGGCCGAACACCACCGTCATCGACGGGCCTGAGGACGTCTTCAGCCGACTCGATTCCCTCGTCCCCACCACGGGCGAACTGACCTGGGCGTAATCGGTCGACCCGGATGGCAACCGTCGTCGGGCTGTCCGCCCGCTACACCAACTTCCTCG
This sequence comes from Streptomyces sp. NPDC016640, assembly GCF_043076215.1. NCBI lineage: Bacteria > Bacillati > Actinomycetota > Actinomycetes > Kitasatosporales > Streptomycetaceae > Streptomyces > Streptomyces sp. NPDC016640. Next base: position 118,906 of record NZ_JBIBRG010000020.1, on the reverse strand, counting down.
TCCACCCGTTACCGCCCGGCCCGGAGGTGTGTCAGGTCTGCCGGGGCCCGGCCAAGGGCGGATATCCCACGTGCTGGCCCTGCCGTGAGGCCGGCAGACTTCTGGGAACGGGCGTGGCCGACGCAGTCGTACCGGTCAGCCTGGCCCTCAAGGGCGAGCAGTATGCCAACGAGCTCTGTTGGCAGCATGGTTGAGTACGGCTCAGGCCGAGCGGGTACGGGCGACCGGCGCCGGGGCGGAGTCCGCCACCGGGGACTCCCTGGGGACGCGAGCGGTCTCCCGTTCGGCGACCGTGCGGAAGTCGTGGGGCGGGCGGCCGGTGAGGCGGTGGACGGTGTCGGTGGTGCGGTCCTCGGCGCCGTTCGCGATGGCGTGGTCCATGTCGGCCAGGAGGGTGGCGAACTCCGGGGGAACGCCGGCCTGTCCGGTCAGGCGGTCGCGGACTTCGGCCACGGTCAGGCGCCGGTGGGTGACGGGGCGGCCGGTGACCTCGGTGAGGGCCGTGGCGATGTCGTCGTGGGTGAGGGCCTGGGGGCCGGTCAGGACGAGGTCGCGGTTCGGGGCGTGGTCGTCGGTCAGGGCGCGTACCGCGACGGCGGCGATGTCGTCGGCGTCGACGTAGGCGACGCGGCCCTCGCCGGTGGCGGTCGCGAAGGTGCCGGTCTCGCGGATCGTGGTGGCGTGGAGGTGGGCGCCGGTGAAGTTCTGCATGAACCAGGAGGGGCGCAGGACCGCCCACTCGTCGAAGACCGTGGGGAGCGCCCGGTGTACCGCGCCCACCGCCGGGCCGCCCTCGGGGACGGCAGAGGAGCTGAGCAGGACCGCGCGGCGCAGGCCGAGGGTGCGGGCGCGTTCGAGGAAGGGCAGCATGACCGCCGCCGGGTCCGGGTCACCGACGGGCGGGACGAGGTAGACGCGGTCGGTGCCGGTGAGGGCGTCGTCGTGGGTGGCGGGGTCGTACCAGTCGAAGCGGGCCGGTTCCGCGCCGGGGAGTGCGACGCCCCGGCGGGCGGCCGCGCGGACGCGGTGGCCGGCGGCGAGGAGCCGTGCGGCGGTGCGGCTGCCGGTGGTGCCGGTGGCGCCGATGACGAGGACGGTGCCGGTGGAGGTCATCGGGTGCTCCCGGTGAAGTCGACGCCGGGCTCCTGCACGGCGAGCGGGTTCCAGTAGTCGCGGTAGCCGGTGATGAGGCCGTCCCGGAAGGTCACGACGGCGATGTAGGTCATGTCGTAGGGGCGGCCGGTGCCCACGACACGGCCCACGGCGCGCATTTCGACGACCAGGGTCCCGGGGTCGGTGGTGCGGTGGACGCGCAGGTCGGGGATGTCCTGGAGGTCGATGTGGTCGGGGTAGTCGCGCATGTACGCGGCGACCGCAGCCTTGCCCTCCAGCCGCCGGGGCCAGCCCTCGGGGGCGAAGGGGAACTCCATGACGCCGTCCTCGGCCCACAGGTCGACCCACGCGGGGACGTCCTTGTCGAGCAGCAGGCGCAGGCCCTGGCGGTAGACCGCTTCCGGGGAGGCGTCGGGGGTGAGCGCGGGCATGGGTGTCTCCGTCCCGTAGAATGCGGACCGTTGGTCCGCTTTTCGTCTCCCCGAACAATACGGACCGGCGGTCCGCTTTGCAATCGCGGGAGGACGATCACGGAGGAAGGAGCGGGGATCGCATGACCGAGCGCAAGCCGCGCAAGGACGCGGCCCGCAACCGGGCGGCGCTGCTCGCCGCCGCCGACGAGCTCTTCGCCCGCTGCGAGAGCCCCGACGACATCACGATGTCCGATGTCGCGACGGCGGCCGGTGTCGGCAAGGGAACGCTGTTCCGCGCCTTCGGCGACCGCACGGCGCTGATCCGCGCGCTGTACGCGGCACGGCTGGAGCCCCTGGAGCGGGCCGTGGCGGAGGGACCGCCGCCGCTGGGTCCCGGCACGCCCGCGCCGGAGCGCGTGCCCGCACTGCTCGACGCCGTCCTGTGCTTCAAGCTCGACAACCGCCATCTCGCGCTGGCGCTGGAGGGGGCCGGGGCCGACAGCCCCTACCGGGCGGAGCACTACGGGCGATGGCACGCTCTGCTGCGGTCCGCGCTGGCGGACGTCCCGGATCTCGCCGACGGCGACTTCACCGCACACGCCCTGCTGGCCGCCGTACGGGCGGACCTGGTCGAGTACCTCGCGGGGGTGCGCGGGCTGGGCCGGGACGAACTGCGGTCACGGCTCGGGGAGTTCGTACGGCGGGTGCTGGCCGGCCCGTCGTGAGCCGGCGGCGTCAGCCGAGGCGGCGGAGCGGGGCGCCGGAGAGGTAGGCCTCGATGTCCTCGACCGCCTGGGCGTAGTACGTGCGGTAGTTGGCCTGCGAGACGTAGCCGAGGTGGGGGGTGGCCAGCAGGCGGGGGCCGGGCCGCGCGGGTCCCCTCTCCTCGGCACGGACCCCTCGCCGGGGGCGCGCCCGGGCGCGGGGCCACCGACTCCGCGTCGGCAAAGGCATGGGCGGGGCGGGCGTAGCGTAGGCGGTATGACGACGTACGGATCCTTCCCCGGCACGCGACCGCGGCGTCTGCGGACCACTCCCGCCATGCGTCGGATGGTCGCCGAGACCCGGCTGCACCCCGCCGACCTCATCCTCCCGGCCTTCGTGCGCGAGGGCGTGGGCGAACCGGTGCCGATCACGTCGATGCCGGGCGTCGTGCAGCACACCCGGGACAGCCTGAAGAAGGCGGCGGCCGACGCCGTCGCGGCCGGGATCTCCGGGATCATGCTGTTCGGCGTGCCGGAGGAGTCGAAGAAGGACGCCCTCGGCACGCCGGGGACCGACCCGGACGGCATCCTCCAGGTCGCCCTGCGCGACGTGCGGGCCGAGGTCGGGGACGACCTGCTCGTCATGTCCGACCTGTGCCTCGACGAGACGACGGACCACGGGCACTGCGGTGTACTGGACGAGCGGGGGCGGGTCGACAACGACGCGACGCTCGAGCGGTACGCCGAGATGGCGCAGGTGCAGGCCGACGCCGGGGCCCACGTGGTGGGCCCCAGCGGCATGATGGACGGGCAGATCGGCGTCGTCCGCGACGCCCTCGACCAGATCGGCCGCGAGGACGTGGCCGTCCTCGCCTACACCGTCAAGTACGCCTCCGCCTTCTACGGTCCCTTCCGGGAGGCCGTCGCCTCCTCGCTCCAGGGCGACCGCAGGACGTACCAGCAGGACCCGGCGAACGTCCGCGAGTCGATGCGGGAACTGGCGCTCGACCTCGAGGAGGGCGCCGACATGGTGATGGTGAAGCCGGCGGGCCCGTACCTGGACATCCTGGCGCGGGTCGCGGACGCGGTGGACGTGCCGGTGGCGGCGTACCAGATCTCCGGTGAGTACGCGATGATCGAGGCCGCCGCCGAGAAGGGCTGGATCGACCGGGACCGGGCGATCCTCGAGACGCTGACCGGCATCAAGCGGGCCGGCGCGCGCAACGTCCTCACCTACTGGGCCACCGAGGTGGCCCAGAAGCTCGGACGGTAGGTGCGCCCAGCGGTCCCGTGGGTCAGTAGGTCAGGGCGTCGTCCATCGACTGCTGCCAGTACGTGACCGCCAGGGTGCTGTCGTAGTACACGCCCTTCGCCGGCAGGGAGGGGGTCGCCGACGGGCCGCCGCTGCTGTTCGGGGTGGGGCCCTGGAAGCCGACGGTCAGCTTGTGGCCCGTGGTGCCGCCGTCGCCGCTGCCGTCGGCGGAGGCCAGCAGGACACCGGCGTACGCCGACTCGCCCGGGTCGATGCCGACCACGGACTGCGGCTTCGACGCCTCGACCGGCTGCGGCACCCACTGCATCTCGTCGAAGCGGAGCACCGGGTAGTAGGTGAGGTCACAGGGCTTCGAACCGGTGTTCTTGACCGTGATCAGCATGTGGTTGAGGGGGCGGGGGACCGGCTGGGCGGTGACGGTGGTGTGGGAGCCGTTGCAGGCGACGCGGGCCTCGGGACCGGCGTCGGAGCCGGAGCCCGATCCGGTCGATTCGGCACCGTCCTTGCCGGTGCCGCCGGCGCCCCCGCCGTTCCGGGAGTGCTCGTTCGAGGCGGTGTCGCTCTTCGCGGTGTCCGCGGTCCTGTCCGCGGTCTTGTCGGACGCCGCGTTCGCGGGCGCCGTCGCGGCCGGCTGCGGCGCGCCCTCGTCCTGCGTACCCGTACCGTCCTGACAGGCGGTGAGGGCCATGGCGGCGAGGGCGGCTCCGGTGGCGGCGAACAGGCGGATGCGGGACTTGCGCATGGTGAATTCCTCGTCACGAGAAGGGGTTCGGCGTGGCCGTCCGACCGGGGGCCGGAAGCGGCGTGCTTGGATGACCAGAGCTTGTGGCGTGATCCGTCCCGACCGCCACATCTGGCGGGACATCTGGGACAATGGAATGCTCACGCCGCTCTGACCAGGGGAAATGACCGTCCCCTGGAACGGTGGAATGGGACACGGGGTGGGAGGAACAGTGTCGGAAGACATGGCCGCGGGGGAGTTCGCCGCGCTGTTACGGGAGCTGAAGGAGCGCGCCGGGCTGAGCTACGGGGTGCTCGCCAAGCGGCTCCACATGAGTACGTCGACCCTGCACCGGTACTGCAACGGGGACGCGGTGCCGACGGACTACGCGCCGGTGGAACGGCTGGCCCGGCTGTGCAGGGCGAACTCCGAGGAACTGGTCGAGCTGCACCGGAAATGGGTGCTGGCGGACGCGACCCGGGGGCGGAAGGGCGCGCCCTCGGGGGGAGCGGCACCCGCCGGGGAGACGACGCCCGCGGGCGCACCGGCACCGGCCGGCGCAGCGGCGGAGGACGCGATGGTCCGGGACCGGGAACCGGACGGCCGTCCGGCGGCCGGGCAGCCGATGCCCGGGCAGCCCGAGGTCCCGGACGTCGAGGCGCCGGAGGCCGAGGCGCCGGAGGCCGAGGTCCCCGAGGCGGAGATCCCGGAGGCGGAGGCACCGGGAGCGGAGGTATCGGGAGCGGAGGTCCAGGAGGACGGGATCCGGGCGCTCACCGGCCCCGGCGAGGCCCGCACCCGCCCCCGCCGCCGCACCCGTGCCACCGTCCTCGCGGGGATCGCCGTGGCCGCCGTGCTCGGTGGGGTCACGCTCGCCCAGGGCCTGTCGGACGGCGGCGGTGGCGGCGGAGGCGGGGACGGCCGGAGGAGCCCGGTGGAAGCCGGGACCCTCGACGGCGGGGCGGACGGGAACAAGGACGCCACCGCGTCACCCTCCGTCTCCGCCTCCGCCTCCGCCTCCCCCTCCGCCTTCCCGTCCGCGTCCCCCTCCGCGAAGGACAAGGAGGCACCCCGCGCCTCGGCCCCCGCCACCACCGACCCCGCGGGTGACGGCGACGGGGGCGCCGTGCCGCTGACCGTGCAGACCAACCCGTACGAGTGGGAGGGTCCCTGCTCGCAGCGGTACCTGGTCAACAGGCCGGCGAGCGGGATGAGACCGCCGCCCGAGGAGTCGGACGCGACGGCGTGGGTCAGTTCGTTCGGGGCCGTCTCGTCGGAGAAGCAGTACGTGCGGCTCACCGTGCAGGGGACCGGGGACGAGACGGTGGTCGTGGAAGGGCTCACCGTGCGGGTGGCGGGCAAGCGGTCGCCGCTCGCCTGGAACGACTTCGTCATGGGCTACCCCGGCGTGGGCTGCGGCGGCAGCGTGCCCGCGCGTTCCTTCTCGGTCGCCCTCGACGCCGCGCGCCCGGTCGTGACCCCGGAGGCCGGGCAGCGGAACTTCCCGTTCTCGGTGAGCGAGTCGGACCCCGAGGTCTACTACGTCATGGCCGACGCCTCCGCCTACGACGTGCGCTGGTACCTGGAGCTGGAGTGGTCCAGCGGCTCCCGCAGCGGCACACTCACCGTGGACGACGAGGGCCGCCCCTTCCGCACCAGCGGCAACAACGGGCGCCCCGCCTACGAGTTCCCGCTGGGCGGCGACGGATGGGTCCCGGAGGGCACGACCGAGGCCGGGCAGAACCGGATGCCGGCGGGCGGCGGGGCCGACGGCACGGCACCTTCGGCTCCGGCCGCGGGCTAGGCCGAGGAGCCGTCGACACTCGCCCGGCCCTCGTGAGCTTCTGCGGTCCGGTCGGTTCACAGCCCTGCCCACGGCCTTGGCGGTATTCCGTTGGAAGGTGTCACCAATGCCACTGGGGGACGGACCGGCGGCTGGTTAGCGTCGGGAACGATTCCGGCACGGGCCGGATGCCGACCGTCCACGAAGGAACTCCTCCATGCACGCCCAGATCGTCCTGTTCGACGGCTTCGATCCGCTCGACGTCATCGCCCCCTACGAAGTGCTGTACGCCGGCGGCACCGCCTCCGGCGGCGCGGTGAGCGTGGAACTGGTCTCCGCGGAAGGACCGCGTGAGGTGGTCAGCGGCACCGGGGGCCTGGTACTGCGTGCCACGGCCGCCCTGGATCCCGCACGCGCGGGCCTGGTCCTGGTCCCCGGCGCCTCGGGCCGGGTGGGCGAGCCCGGCGAGGCCCCCGACCACGACGCGGGGGCCGGGCAGTGGCAGCAGGACGAATTCATCCCCGTACTGCTGGGCCGCACCCTGACGACCGGACTGCCCGCACTGCTGAAGGCGGCGAGGGACAACCCCGAGGTGACGCTCGGCGCGGTGTGCGGCGGCTCGCTCGTCCTGGCCATGGCCGGACTGCTGGAGGGCCGCTACGCCACCACCCACCACATGGGCCTGGACGTGCTCGACGCCACCGGCGTCCACGCGGTGAGCGCCCGCGTCGTCGACGACGGTGACCTCGTCACCGCGGCCGGCGTCACCTCCGGCCTCGACCTGGGCCTGTACCTGCTGGAGCGCATGGTGGGCCCCCGGATCGCCCACGCCGTCGAAGAACTCTTCGCCCATGAGCGCCGGGGCACCGTCTGGCGCCACGAAGGCCCCGTGCCCGTCGGCCTCTGACCACATGTGCCGCCCCGCACGTCGACCGCCCCGCACGTCAACCGCACCGCACGTCAACCGCACCGCACTCGTGAGGAAGAACACCACCATGGCCGCAGAAGGCGTCTGGGACCTGTCCATCTCCACCCCGATCGGCAGGATCGAAGCCGTGGTCGAACTCGCGCGGCGGGCCGGTGTCCTGACCGGGACAGCCCACGGGGCAGGAGAGAACGCCCCGCTCGCCGACATCACCCTCGACGGCGACCGGCTCACCTGGAAGCAGGCCATCACCAAGCCCCTGCGCCTGAACCTGGCCTTCGCGGTCACGGTCGACGGCGACACCCTGACCGGCACGTCCAAGGCCGGACGTCTCCCGGCCTCGAAGGTCACCGGACGACGCCGTACCGTCCCGGCGGCCGTGGACCACTGAGCACGACGAGGCTTCTGCCCTCCCTCATGTCCTAGCGGCGGTACTGGCCAAAGGACCGTTCACGGTCGCCCGAAGCCGTCCGGCACGACGGGGCGTACGTCCCCGGCGCCCCGTCCTCCGCCACCGTCCCGGACCGCGCCACCCCGCGCCTGTGCTTCGTGACCCGGACTCCGGACGAGATCAGGGAGGGCCCGCGCGGCCTCGGGGAGGCACTGCCCGGCGGAGGCCGGCCGCAGGGGCGCGAACGCCGGTGCCGCGTCAGTCAGGGCCCGCCCCGCCCACCCGGGCGTCGAAGCACTCCCGCTCGCCGGCCGCCGCCGCGGGCCGGAAGCAGGTCCGGACGGTGTCGCCGGGGCGGGCGGCGACCATCACGGTGTAGACGTAGGTGTCCGCGTCGACCTTGTCCACCGCGCGCGCCTCGTGCACCCGGCCGGCCGCCGTGACGTCCACCCGGTCGCCGATCCGTGCCCCCCACATCCGGGCCCAGCTCGCGCCGCACTCCTCGCTGTGGCGCAGCTCCACATGGGCGCCGGTGGCGGTGCGGTGCGTCGCGAGGGTGTCGGGGGCGACCCCGCAGACCATGCGTATCGGGTCACGGCCCTCGCACCCGGCCCCGTGGCAGCGGGGCAGCAGCACGTAGGGGGAGGAGGACGGGTGCCGCTCGCCCGCCCCGGCGTCGTGGTGCGGCAGCAGCAGGACCGTCAGCGCCGCACCTCCGGCGATCACGGCGTACACCGACGCCAGCACCAGCATGAGCCCGCCCCTGCTCAGCCGGTGTCTCCCCCGGCGTGGCCCGGACCCGGCGGGAACCGGCCCGGGAGCGGACGCGGGGGCCGGCGCGGATACGGGCGCCGGGACCGGTGCCGGTACCGACGTCGGCACCGGTGCCGGTATCGGGGCCGCGCCCCGGGCGGCTGCGGACGCCGGAGCGAGACCGCCCGCGAGGCCCCCCGCGCGTCCGCTCCACTCCGACTCCGCGATCTCCCACAGCGCCACCAGCCGGGCGTCCGGCTCGCCCGCCACCCGGCACAGCTCCCGGACCGCCTGCCGCGGCGGCATGGCCTTGCCGTTGAGATAGCGCTCCCAGGACGACTTGCTGTACGCCGTGCGCGCCGCGAGCGCCGCCAGGCTCAGCCCCGTACGGGCCCTCAGCTCTCGCAGCCCCGCCGTCAACCGCGTCTGCTCACCGTTCACTTCCGTTCCGCACCCCGCAACGCCTCCCAGGTGCGCGGGCCGATGACACCGTCCACGGCCAGCCCGTCCCGCGTCTGCAGACGCTTGACCGCGCGCCGGGTCAGTGGGCCGAAGATGCCGTCCACGTCGCCCGGCGGGACGCCCGCCCGGCGCAACAGGCACTGCGCCTCGATCACCCCCGGCCCCATGTGGCCGTACGACAGGACGGCGTCCCGGGTGCGGCTGTGGCCCGCGTACCAGCGGCCGTCGATCCGCTCCGGCCGGCAGGTGTAGAGCGCCGGCAGCGCGTACGCCGGGTCGGCGACCGTGTCGATCGCCGCCGCGCCGCCGCCACGGCCGCCCGCAGCGGCGCGGGCCTCGGCCAGCCGCACGGCCAGCAGCAGCGCCACGGACACGGACAGCACCAGGGCCACCGTGGTCGCCGCGACCGCGACACGCAGGGCACGCCCGTGCGGCCGCTGTTCCAGGGGCTCGCGGTCCGGTGCGGACCCCGCGGCCCGCGGTGCGCGGGGAACGGCTCCGCGTCCCTCCGCCCACCGGTCGGCGGCGATCTCGTGCAGCACCAGCAGCCGGGCCGGATCGTCACCCCCGATACGGGCCACCGCCTCGACGGCCTCCCGGGGCGGCAGCGATCTGCCGTTCAGGTAGCGTTGCCACGATCTCGCGCTGTACCCGGTCTTCACGGCCAGCTGCCGCGTGCTCAGCTCACCGCGGTCCTTCAGTTTGCGCAGGCGCACGATCAACTGGCGTACATGCGGATGCAGTTCCGTGGGCAACTCGTTCCAACGCGACACGTTCCCCCCACTCGCGTCAAGGACTGCCGGCCCGGTCCGGCCCCCCGTGTCCCGGTCTCATTCTGCATCAGCGCTCACGGCGCGCCGGGAACGGCGCCCTCGCTCCCCCGCGGAACCGGCCACATCCCCGCGCCCGCGTCCCGCCGCACCGACAGGGCGGCCCGCGTCCCAGCAGGTCAGCGTGTGGGACGTCCCGGGAAGGCGTCACTTCCGCGTCAACTGTGGCCGGGCGGCGCGCCGAACCCGCAGTCTCTTCGTGGAGCCGGCCGGTGCGGCCGGCTCCATCCACCGCACGCCAACGGAGGGGTACAGCATGCGAGTTCTCACGAAGACCGTCGTCAGTGTCACCGCCGCGATCGGGATGGCCGCCGGCGGCCTGGCGACCGCGGGCACGGCCATGGCGGCCCCCGCCTCGGCGCATCAGCAGGTGACGAGCGCCGAGTTCGCGCCGCTCGCGACGGAGAACCTGGGACTGACCCGGGCCGAGGCCAGGAACGTCCAGCGCTGGCTGGCCACGCACTGGGACTACAACGGCGAGATCGACGGGTACCTCGGCACCAACAGCTGGAAGGCGTTCCAGCGCTGCCTGGCCAGGTACTGGGGCTACAGCGACGCGATCGACGGCATCGTCGGCCCCAACACGATCAAGGCGCTGCAGCGACTGCTGAAGGCCAACGGCGACTACAACGGCGCGATCGACGGCATCGCGGGCAGCGGGACCAGGTCCGGGTTCAAGGCGTGGGCCAACAGCATCTGACGGCCGGCCCCCACGAAGCCACCGCGGCCCGTCCCCCCCGGACGAGGGGACGGGCCGCGTGCCGTATGCCGGTGAGTGTCAGAGCCGCTCGGGCGTGCGGATGCCCAGCAGGTCCATGCCCCGGTGCAGGGTGGCCGCCGTGACGTCGCACAGGAACAGGCGGTTCTCCACCTGCTCCGGCGACTCCGCCTTCAGCACCGGGCACTTGTCGTAGAACGACGTGTAGAGGGACGCCAGCTGGTACAGGTACGCGGCCAGCTTGTGCGGGGCGTACTCCGCGGCCGCCTCGAAGACCGTGCCCCCGAACGCGTCCAGGTGCAGGCCCAGCGCGCGTTCCGCCTCGTGCAGGTCCAGCTCCGGGTGGGCCGTGGGGCGGACCTCGCCGGCCTTGCGGAGGATGGACTGGATACGGGCGTAGGCGTACTGGAGGTACACGCTGGTGTCGCCGTTGAGCGAGACCATCTGGTCCAGGTCGAACTTGTAGTCGCGGTTCGGCGACGTCGACAGGTCCGCGTACTTCACGGCCCCGATGCCGACCTGCGCGGCCCGCTCCCGGATCTCGTCCTCGGTGAGGTCCTGCGCCTTCTCGCGTACGACCTCCGCGGCCCGCTGCACCGCCTCGTCCAGCAGGTCCTCCAGCCGCACGGTCTCGCCCGCACGCGTCTTGAAGGGCTTGCCGTCCGCGCCGAGCACCGTGCCGTAGCCCATGTTGTGCGCGGTGACGCCGTCGTTCAGCCAGCCGGCCCGGCGGGCCGTCTCGAAGACCATCCGGAAGTGGAGCGACTGGCGTACGTCGACGACGTACAGCAGCGTGGTCGCGTGCAGGTCGAGGACGCGGTTGCGGATCGCGGTCAGGTCGGAGGCCGCGTAGCCGAAGCCGCCGTCGGCCTTCTGCACGATCAGCGGGACCGGCTGGTCGTCCTTGCCGCGGATCTCGTCGAAGAACACCACGAGCGCGCCCTCGGAACGCACCGCGACGCCACTCTCCTCCAGGAGGCGGGCGGTCTCGGGCATGCCCTCGTTGTACGCGGACTCGCCGACGATCTCCTCGTCGCGGATGTCCATGTCGAGCTTCTCGAAGACGGAGTAGAAGTAGACCTTCGACTCGTCCACGAACTGCTGCCACAGTTCGAGCGTCTCCTTGTCACCGGACTGGAGGGCGACGACCCGCCTCCGGGCCCGCTCCTTGAACTCCTCGTCCGAGTCGAAGAGCGCACGCGACGCCTTGTACACGCGGTTCAGGTTGCTCATGGCCTGCTCGCCGTCGACGTCGGCCGCGGGGGCCAGCTCGCCGGGGTGCTCGAACAGGTACTGGATGAGCATGCCGAACTGGGTGCCCCAGTCGCCGATGTGGTGCCGGCCGATCGTCTTCTCGCCGGTGAAGTCGAGCATGCCGCGCAGGGCGTCGCCGATGACCGCCGACCGCAGGTGACCGACGTGCATCTCCTTCGCCACGTTCGGCTGGGCGTAGTCGACGACCGTGACGCCCGCGTCCTCCTTCAGCGGCACGCCGAGGCGCTCGCTGTCCGCGTGCCGCGCGGCGAGGTTCTCGGTGATCGCCCGGTCGGCGACGGTGATGTTGAGGAAGCCGGGGCCGGAGACCTCGACGTCCTTGATCACGGCACCGGTGACGATGTTGCCGACCACCTGCGTGGCCAGCTCCCGCGGGTTCGCCTTCGCCTTCTTGGCCAGCGCGAGGATGCCGTTGGCCTGGAAGTCCGCCCGGTCGCTTCGTCGCAGCAGCGGGTCCGCGCCGGCGGCCTCGGGGCGGGTGGCCGAGAGGGCGGACGCGAGGTGCTGGTTGACGAGATCGGTGAGCGATGTGACCGAGGCCATAGGAGGGGGTGCCCGTTCTCCTCGTGGGTTCAGATAGACACGGCCAGTATCCCATGGGGGGTGGAGCGGTTTTCTCGGCCGCGGGGCGGGCGGGGGCCGGTCGCGCCCGCGCGGCGGAGCCGTGTACCGGCACGGCCCGCGCCCCCGGGCGGGCTGGTGGAAAGGCGTTTTCGCCGTCACCGCCGTTGCTGGGAGAATGGAGCGGCCAGCCGTGCGACCGTACCGGCTGCCCCAGCAGAAAGAAGGACGTGCCGATCGTGGCCCAGAGCACCGAGACCACCGACTGGGTCTCCCGTTTCGCGGATGAGGTCATCGAGGAGTCGGAGCGCCGGGCCCCGGGCAAACCTGTGGTCGTCGCGTCCGGCCTCTCCCCCTCCGGCCCCATCCACCTCGGCAACCTCCGCGAGGTCATGACCCCGCACCTGGTCGCCGACGAGATCCGCCGCCGCGGCCACCAGGTCCGGCACCTGATCTCCTGGGACGACTACGACCGGTACCGCAAGGTCCCGGCCGGTGTCCCCGGCGTCGACGGGACGTGGTCCGAGCACATCGGCAAGCCGCTCACCTCGGTCCCCGCGCCCCAGGGCTCCGCACATCCGAACTGGGCCGAGCACTTCAAGGCCGCGATGATCGAGTCGCTGGCCGAGATGGGCGTCGAGTTCGACGGGATCAGCCAGACCGAGCAGTACACCTCCGGCGTCTACCGCGAGCAGATCCTGCACGCCATGCGGCACCGCGGCGACATCGACGCGATCCTCGCGCAGTACCGCACCAAGAAGGACCCGGCGAAGAAGCAGCAGCAGAAGCCGGTCGACGAGGCCGAGCTGGAGGCCGCCGAGGGCTCCGGCGCCGCCGCCGAGGACGACGGCAGCTCCGGCTCCGCCGGCTACTTCCCGTACAAGCCCTACTGCGGCAACTGCGAGAAGGACTTCACCACCGTCACCTCCTACGACGACGACTCCACCGAACTGACCTACGCCTGCACCGTGTGCGGCTTCTCCGAGACCGTCCGGCTCAGCGAGTTCAACCGCGGCAAGCTGGTCTGGAAGGTCGACTGGCCCATGCGCTGGGCCTACGAGGGCGTGATCTTCGAGCCCAGCGGCGTCGACCACTCCTCCCCGGGGTCGTCGTTCCAGGTCGGCGGCCAGATCGTCGGCATCTTCGGCGGCAGGCAGCCCATCGGGCCGATGTACGCCTTCGTCGGCATCAGCGGCATGGCGAAGATGTCGTCCTCCCGCGGCGGGGTACCGACCCCCGCCGACGCGCTGAAGATCATGGAGCCCCAGCTGCTGCGCTGGCTCTACGCCCGGCGCCGCCCCAACCAGTCCTTCAAGATCGCCTTCGACCAGGAGATCCAGCGCCTCTACGACGAGTGGGACCGGCTCGACGCCAAGGTCACCGACGGCTCCGCGCTGCCCGCCGACGCCGCCGCCCACTCCCGCGCGGTGCGCACCGCGAGCGGTGAACTGCCGAGGACGACCAGGCCGCTGCCCTACCGCACGCTGGCCTCGGTGGCGGACATCACCGCCGGGCACGAGGACCAGGCGCTGCGCATCCTCAGCGACCTCGACCCCGCGAACCCGCTGACGTCACTGCGGGAGGCCCGGCCGCGCTACGACAGGGCCGAGGCGTGGATCAACACCCACGTCCCCGCCGACCAGCGCACCGTCGTCCGCGCCGAACCCGACGCCGAACTGCTGAAGTCCCTCGACGAGCAGGCCCGGCAGTCCCTGCGGCTGCTGCTCGACGGCCTCGCCGGCAACTGGTCGCTCGACGGGCTCACCCACCTCGTCTACGGCGTGCCCAAGGTCCAGGCCGGCTTCTCCGCCGACGCCACGCCCAAGGAACTCCCGCCGGAGATCAAGACCGCCCAGCGGTCGTTCTTCGCCCTGCTCTACCACCTGCTGGTCGGGCGGGACACGGGTCCCCGGCTGCCCACCCTGCTGCTCGCGGTGGGGCAGGAGCGGGTGCGGACCCTGCTCGGGGAGTAACGGCCCCGTACGGGAAGGGGGGCGTCCGGTGACAGCACCGGACGCCCCCCTTCCGTCGTCGCGGTGGCTAGGCGATGTGGTCCTCCTCCAGTTCCGCGTTGAAGCGGTTGGTGAAGCGGCTGACCATGCGCCTGGCCTCCTCCGGCGGGAGGGTGCGGCTGAACTCGGCCTCGACGTTGTCGCCGAACTCCCGGGGCGTCGGATAGCTGCCGTTGATCGACTTCTTGAAGACCTGGTAGTACGCCTCCTCGTCCGGCTCGGCGACCGGGCTGCCGCCGCCCTCACCGAGCTCGCGGGTACGGCCGGGACTCACCGGGATGGGGAAGCTGCCGGTCTCCTCCGGAGACGGCTCCCGGACCGGAGGCTCCTCCTCGTACTGGTCCTGGTACTGCTCGGCCTGCTGCTGTTCCGCGTACCAGCGGGCGTACTCCTCGTCCGGGTCGTACGTGGGGTCGTAACCGCCGTGATACTCCACGGACTGGGGATCCCGGGCGTGCAGCCAGGGGTTCTGCTCCTGGGGGACGGCCTCCCGGTACTCGGGGCGCCGGTCGCCCTCCAGTTCCAGGCGCTGCTCGCCCGGGGGCGTCATCACCGCCCCGGGGGCACGGCCGTCCACGGCGGCGCCGGCGGGACCGCCCGCGACCGCGTCCACCGGGGCCGGAGGTATCAGGGCCGGTTCTATGCCCGCCGCCGCCAGACCCGCCGGGGCCGTCTCGGCGAGGGGAACGCCGTACTTGGCCAGGCGCAGGGGCATCAGGGCCTCCACCGGGGCCTTGCGGCGCCAGGAGCGGCCGAAGCGGGAACGCAGCCGGGCCTGGTAGACCAGACGCTCCTGCTCCAGCTTGATCACCTGCTCGTAGGAGCGCAGCTCCCACAGCTTCATCCGGCGCCACAGCAGGAACGTCGGCACCGGAGACAGCATCCAGCGGGTGAGGCGGACGCCCTCCATGTGCTTGTCGGCGGTGATGTCGGCGATCCGCCCGATCGCGTGCCGGGCCGCCTCCACCGAGACCACGAACAGCACCGGGATCACCCCGTGCATCCCCACACCGAGAGGATCCGGCCAGGCCGCCGCGCCGTTGAAGGCGATCGTCGCCGCCGTCAGCAGCCACGCCGTCTGCCGCAGCAGCGGGAACGGGATGCGGATCCACGTCAGCAGCAGATCCAGGGCCAGCAGGACGCAGATACCGGCGTCGATACCGATCGGGAAGACGTAACTGAATTTCCCGAACCCCTTCTGCAGGGCGAGTTCGCGGACCGCCGCGTACGAACCGGCGAAGCCGATCCCGGCGATGACGACCGCACCGGTGACGACCACGCCGATCAGAACCCGGTGCATTCGTGTCAGCTGCAGTGGCCCGGCCACCCGTACTCCCCTCCCAGTGCGTGTTGTTGCGCACCACAGGGTGGCACATGTGTGCGGGGAACGAGCGGCCGGTTCTGCTTCCGCGGATCCTCCGGACGGTCAGCCCTCGGCCGACACCTTCGAGGGGGACTTCGAGGACGGCTCCGAGGAAGACGCCGAGGACGACGAGGAGGCCGGCTCGGACGGCTCCCCCGACGCGGACGAGGACGGCGAACCGCTCGCCGCGCCCGAGCCGTTGGCCTTCGCCACCGAGGCCACCGCCTCCTGGGCCGCCTTCTGCGCGTCCTTCATCAGGCCGTCGGCGTCCGGCGTCTCGTCACCGGCCAGACCCGCGCCGTTGTAGTCGACGGTGACGACCACGTTCTCGACGCGTGCCACCACCGTCTGCTGCCTGAAGGTGCCCTCCTTCTTCTTCAGGTCGTACCGCACCGCCGTCGCCTCGTCACCGGTGCCGGCCAGCGGCTCCGCCTCGGCACCCTTGGCGCCCTCGGCCGACTGCGCGTCCCGCACCTGCTTGTCGTAGTACTCCTTGGCCAGTTCGTCGCCCGGACCACGCGTGGTGTCCGAGTCGAAGCGCAGCAGGGACACGTTCAGCCAGCGGAACTGGGAGCCCTCCACACCGTTGTTGTCCAGGCTGCTCCACGAGCAGCTGGCGCGGGTGGAGATATCGTCCGAGTTGCCCTCCTTGCCCGACTTCGCCTTCGGTGCCAGGTCGTCCAGGGTCTTCTCGGACAACACCTCGCACGCCTCCGGGAGCTGCTTGTACGCCGCCTCCCGCACGGTCGGGGACGGGCTCGCGGACTGCGACGCGGAGGCGCCGGAGCCCTTGCCCCCCTCCTCGCCCCCCTCGGAGCCGGAGTCCGAGGAGCAGCCGGCGGCGATCAGCATCACGGGGACGGCGGCCGCGCAGACCAGGACGCGGTGGAGGCGCTTCGCCGGCTTGTTACGCGGGTCTCGCTGTGCTCGTCGCTGCATGGTTCCTTCGCTCATGACGCTTGTGTTCCCTGTGGTCAAAACGGGGTCCGACGGGTCACGGTACGCGCTGCGGCACCCGTGTGGACTTCCTTCGCGTGTGGTGCGCAGGAGGGTGAAGGGGCCCTGAACGGCGCTCAGCCGCCCAGCGAACCGGCCAGCTCGGAAGCCAGTCTCCGGGCCCTGTCCTGCATTTCCTCGCTGTCCGGGACGACGCCGACGGTCACCGGCTGCTCCGCGTACTCGATGGTCACGATCACGTTGGACGTGCGGAACGCCACAGTCACCGTGCGCTGTTCGGCGGTCGAACCGGAGCTGTCCAGCTCGTCGTCGAGGAACGCCTCGTCCCCGACGCCCTCCAGGACGCGGGGCCGGAGGACCGGCGCGTCGGTGGAGGACGAGGAGGCCCCGGACGAGGGGGAGGAGCCGTCCGAGGGGGACGCCGAGGAGGAGGCGGCGGCGGAGGCGGACGAGGACGAGGAGGGCGGCGAACTGGGGTCCGCGGACGGGCCGGTGGTGGGGGGGCCGGACTCCGTGACCTCCGGCTCGGGAAGCTCGGCCGCCGCCTGCTTCGTCGCGAAGAGCCGCTCGGCCTGGGCGTCGTCGCTGACGGCGTTGTCGTAGGAGACGACCCGTTCGAAGTCGACCAGCAGGTGGTCGGTCGCCTCGGCCGACTCCACCTTCCAGCGGCAGCCCACCTTGCGGTCGGTGTCGTAGGTGAGGGTCGCCTCGCCCGCCCGGGCCGTCTCGCGCTGCGTCTCGTCGGCCATCTCGCCGAGGCCGGGCAGGAGTTCGGCGAGCGTCCGGCCGTCGACCGCGCCGCAGGGTTCGGGAAGCGTGGCGTACTTGCCCGGCTGGGCCGCCTGGGTCGCCGTACCGGCGCTGCCCGGGTTGGAGTCGTCGGACCGGCCGCCCTCGTCCGCGCTGCCGGTGCAGCCGGCCAGCACGGCCGCCAGGAGCGCGGCGACGCCGGGTACGTACGCCCTCCGCTGCACGGCCGGGCTCCTCTCGACGATGGGTGCGGGCCGGTGCCCACCGGGTCTCCCCGGTGCCCCCGCTGGTTAATCGCTTGCCGCGGGGGGACGCCCCCCGCAGACAATGTGTATCGCACGCACTGCCGTGGACGCCGGTCCGTCATCCCTTTTCACCGGCCTCGGCGCCGGTTTTGCGATTCAGGACTTCTGTTTGCCTTCCGGGGGAATGAGGACGTTATGTCGTACGTGGAACTGCCGGGTGCGAAAGTGCCGATCCGCATGTGGGCGGACCCGGCGACGGTGGAGGAAGGCGCGCTCCAGCAGCTGCGGAACGTCGCCACCCTGCCGTGGATCAAGGGCCTGGCCGTGATGCCGGACGTGCACTACGGCAAGGGCGCGACGGTCGGGTCGGTCATCGCGATGCGCGGTGCGGTGTGTCCCGCGGCGGTGGGGGTCGACATCGGCTGCGGGATGTCGGCGGTGAGGACGTCCCTGACGGCCAACGACCTCCCGGGGGACCTGTCCCGCCTGCGCTCGAAGATCGAGCAGGCGATCCCGGTCGGCCGGGGCATGCACGACGACCCGGTCGACCCGTCCCGCTTCCACGCCTTCGCGACCGGCGGCTGGGACGACTTCTGGGGCCGGTTCGGGGGAGTGGCGGATGCGGTCAAATTCCGTCAGGAACGCGCCACGAAGCAGATGGGAACGCTCGGATCCGGGAATCACTTCGTTGAAGTTTGCACGGATACAGTCGGTTCCGTCTGGCTGATGCTGCACTCCGGTTCCCGGAACATCGGCAAGGAACTGGCCGAGCACCACATCGGCATCGCCCAGAAGCTCCCGCACAACCAGAACCTGGTCGACCGCGACCTGGCCGTCTTCGTCGCGGACACCCCGCAGATGGCGGCGTACCGCAACGACCTGTTCTGGGCGCAGGAGTACGCGAAGTACAACCGCTCGATCATGATGGCTCTCCTGAAGGACGTGGTCCGCAAGGAGTTCAAGAAGGCCAGGCCGGCCTTCGAGCCGGAGATCAGCGCGCACCACAACTACGTGGCCGAGGAGCGCTACGACGGCATGGACCTGCTCGTGACCCGTAAGGGCGCGATCCGGGCGGGTTCCGGCGACTACGGGATCATCCCCGGGTCCATGGGCACGGGCTCGTACATCGTCAAGGGTCTCGGGAACGCCAAGTCCTTCAACTCGGCGTCGCACGGCGCGGGTCGGCGGATGAGCCGCAACGCGGCGAAGCGCCGGTTCTCGACGAAGGATCTGGAGGAGCAGACGCGGGGCGTGGAGTGCCGCAAGGACTCCGGTGTCGTGGACGAGATCCCGGGCGCGTACAAGCCGATCGAGCAGGTCATCGACCAGCAGCGGGACCTCGTGGAGGTCGTGGCGAAGCTGAAGCAGGTCGTCTGCGTGAAGGGTTGAGGCGATGAGGGAGGCGGGCCCCTGCCGGGGGTCCGCCTTCTTCTCGTGCGGGATCCGCTACTTCGCGCGGGTCAACGCGTGGATCATGGCGAAGGCCACGATGCGGATGCCGGAGAGGGAGCAGGCGAGGTGGCACCGGACGTGGCGTCCGCGTCTCCTCTCCTCTCCGGGGCCGGGCGGCGTTGCCCGGGGTCCGTCATCGCGGTTCCCGGTGGACCTTGGTGTTGGAGGCCTGGGCGCGGGGGCGGACGACCAGCAGGTCGATGTTGACGTGGGGCGGGCGGGTCAC
Source organism: Streptomyces sp. NPDC016640 (assembly GCF_043076215.1). NCBI lineage: Bacteria > Bacillati > Actinomycetota > Actinomycetes > Kitasatosporales > Streptomycetaceae > Streptomyces > Streptomyces sp. NPDC016640. Next base: position 99,979 of record NZ_JBIBRG010000020.1, on the reverse strand, counting down.
CGCCCAGGTGATGGTGTCGGCGACGTCGTCGGCGGTCAGGGGTTCGGCGACGCCTTCGTACACCTTGGCCGCCTTCTCCGCGTCGCCGCCGAAGCGGGTGAGGGCGAACCCCTCCGTCCTGACCATGCCGGGCGCGATCTCGATGACGCGCACCGGGCGGCCGACGATCTCCAGGCGGAGGGTCTCGGCGAGGACGTGGGCGCCGTGCTTGGCGGCGACGTAGCCCGCGCCGCCCTCGTAGGTGGCGTGGCCGGCGGTGGAGGAGACGACCACGACCGTTCCGTCGCCGCTCGCGTCGAGCTTGGGGAGCAGGGCCTGGGTGAGGTGGAGGGTGCCGATGACGTTCGTCTCGTACATCGTGCGCCAGTCGTCCGGGTCGCCGGTGGCGACCGGGTCGGCGCCGAGTGCGCCGCCGGCGTTGTTGACGAGGACGCCGACGGTCTTGAAGGCGGTGGCGAACTCGTCGACGGCGGCGCGGTCGGTGACGTCGAGCGGGTAGGCGGCGGCGGAGTGGCCGGCCGCGGTGAGCTCCTCGGCGAGCGCCTCGATGCGGTCCTTGCGGCGGGCGGTGAGGACGACGCGGTATCCGGCCCCGGCGAGCCGGCGGGCCGTGGCGGCACCGATCCCGCTGCTCGCACCCGTGACGACGGCGATACGGGACGCGGCGGACGGTGCGGCGGTGGCCATGGGCTGCTCCTGGGGGACGGCGGGACGGGTGGCGGCGCGGGTGGGCGGTGCGGCAGGGCTCCGTCGCGTCAGCATAGGCCGGACCGGCCGGGAGGCGGCGGGGGCGGGGTCCCGGTGGGAGAATGGGACGGGTGATCCTCCGAGGCGGGAGGCGGGGCATGGGACAGGCGCGTGAGGTCATGGACCGGCTTACCGAGGCGATCACCACGACCGCCGATCCGGCGGTGCTGGCGGAGCTGTTCGCGCAGGACGTCGTCGCCTACACGCCCGAGGCCGGGGAACTGCGCGGGCGGGACGAGATCGTCGAGTACTGGCGCCAGATCACCACGGCCGTGCCCGGCGCACGGTACGAGCAGGTGCACGCGTTCGAGGTCGGCACCACCGCGATCGACGAGGGGTACTACACCGGCAGGAACACCGGGCCGGTGCAGTCGCCGGACGGGCGGACCGTGCCGGCGACGGGGAAGGAGATCAGGATCCGCGGGGTGGATCTCGCCACCGTCGAGGACGGCAGGATCGTCAGTTACCGGCTCTACTTCGACCAGATGGCCTTCCTCGAGCAGCTCGGGCTGCTTCCGGAGGCGGCGGGCTGAGTCCGGGCGTACGCGGGGATCAGCCGTTGCGCGGGGCCCACATGATCACGGCCATGCCGGCGAGGCAGACCAGCGCGCCGGTGATGTCCCAGCGGTCCGGGCGGTAGCCGTCGGCGACCACGCCCCACAGGAGGGAGCCGGCGACGAAGACGCCGCCGTACGCGGCGAGGACGCGGCCGAAGTGGGCGTCGGGCTGGAAGGTGGCGACGAAGCCGTAGGCGCCGAGGGCGAGGACGCCGCCGGCCGCCCACATCCAGCCGCGGTGTTCGCGTACGCCCTGCCAGACCAGCCAGGCGCCGCCGATCTCCAGCAGGGCGGCGAGGACGAACAGGGCGGCGGAGCGGAGGATGAGCATGCGCGCAGCCTCGCACACGCGTCCGCCGGTTCCCCGCGCGTCACCTGGTGGGCGGGTTCGTGCGGTACGGGGGCGGGCGGCGTAGCCGTCGCGGCCGGGCGCCCCGGGGCGGGGGAATAGGAGGGGGCGGGAGGCCGTTCCAGGGGTATAGTTGAACCGTCAACAATCTGGAGGGTGAGCGGCCATGCAGTTCGGGATCTTCAGCGTCGGGGATGTCACGCCCGACCCGACCACGGGGCGTACGCCGACCGAGCGCGAGCGGATCAAGGCCATGGTCGCCATCGCGCTGAAGGCCGAGGAAGTGGGCCTGGACGTGTTCGCGACCGGGGAGCACCACAACCCGCCGTTCGTGCCGTCCTCGCCGACCACCATGCTCGGCTACATCGCGGCGCGCACCGAGCGGCTGGTCCTGTCCACCTCCACCACCCTGATCACCACCAACGACCCGGTGAAGATCGCCGAGGACTTCGCGATGCTCCAGCACCTGGCCGACGGCCGGGTGGACCTGATGATGGGCCGCGGCAACACCGGGCCGGTCTATCCCTGGTTCGGGCAGGACATCCGCCGGGGCATCGACCTCGCGATCGAGAACTACGCCCTGCTGCACCGGCTGTGGCGCGAGGACGTCGTCGACTGGGAGGGGACGTTCCGCACCCCGCTGCAGGGCTTCACCGCCACGCCCCGTCCGCTGGACGGCGTCCCGCCGTTCGTCTGGCACGGCTCCATCCGCTCGCCGGAGATCGCCGAGCAGGCCGCCTACTACGGTGACGGCTTCTTCCACAACAACATCTTCTGGCCCGCCGACCACACCAAGCGCATGGTCGAGCTGTACCGGACCCGCTACGCCCACTACGGGCACGGCACCCCCGAGCAGGCGGTCGTCGGACTCGGCGGGCAGGTGTTCATGCGGCGGAACTCGCAGGACGCGGTGCGCGAGTTCCGCCCGTACTTCGACGTCGCGCCGGTCTACGGGCACGGGCCCTCGCTGGAGGAGTTCACCGAGCAGACCCCGCTGACCGTGGGCTCCCCGCAGCAGGTCATCGAGAAGACGCTGTCCTTCCGCGAGTACGCCGGTGACTACCAGCGCCAGCTGTTCCTGATGGACCACGCCGGGCTGCCGCTGAAGACCGTGCTGGAACAACTGGACCTGCTCGGCGAGGAGGTCGTGCCGGTACTGCGCGAGGAGTTCGCCAGGAACCGCCCGGCGGGCGTGCCGGACGCGCCCGTCCACACCTCGCTGCTGGCCGCCGCCGCCAAGGAAGGAGCGCGGGCGTGAAACTCGTCGTCGTGTCCGCCGGACTGAGCGTGCCGTCGTCCACCCGGCTGCTCGGTGACCGCCTGGCCGCAGCCGCAGCCGCAGCCGCAGCCGCAGCCGCGGCCGCCCCGGCCGCGACCGCACCGGACCCCGCCCCCGCCGAGGTCCCGGTGATCGAACTGCGCGACCTCGCCGTGGAGATCGCGCACACCTTCACCCACGGCTTCCCGGGACGGGCGCTGGCCGGCGCGTTCGACGCGGTGGCGGGGGCCGACGGGCTGATCGTGGTCACACCGGTGTTCTCGGCGTCGTACAGCGGACTGTTCAAGTCGTTCTTCGACGCCCTGAGCGTCACCGACGAGGGCGCCCTCGCGGGCAAGCCGGTGCTGATCGCCGCGACCGGCGGCACCGCCCGGCACTCGCTCGTCCTGGACCACGCGCTGCGGCCGCTCTTCTCCCACCTCAAGGCCGTCGTCGTCCCCACCGGCGTCTACGCCGCCTCCGAGGACTGGGGCGCCGGAGGGCTGGACGGGCGGATCGGGCGCGCGGCCGGGGAACTGGCGGCGCTGACGGCGGGGCCGTCCACCGCCCGTCCGGCGCCCGGGCGGGACTCCTTCCGGGAGGTCGTCCCGTTCGAGGAGCGGCTCGCCGCACTGCGGCCCACCGGGTGAGAGCCCGGTGAGAAGCGGGGCCACCGGGGCCCGGGCCCCGGAGCGCCGCCCGCCGTCTTGGCACACTGGCCCCGTGCCCCACACCGTTCTGCTCGCCGAAGACGACCGAGCCATCCGCAACGCGCTGGAACGCGCCCTGACCCTGGAGGGCTACCGGGTCACGGCCGTCGCCGACGGCGCCGAGGCCCTCGCGCAGGTCCACCGCAGCCGCCCCGACGTGCTGGTGCTGGACGTGATGATGCCCGGCGTCGACGGGCTCCAGGTGTGCCGGGTGCTGCGCGCCGAGGGCGACCGCACCCCCGTGCTGATGCTGACGGCGCTGGTGGAGACCGCCGACCGGATCGCGGGCCTCGACGCGGGCGCCGACGACTACGTCGTCAAGCCGTTCGACGTCGAGGAGGTCTTCGCCCGGCTGCGGGCCCTGCTGCGCCGGGTCGCCCCGCCCGCGCCGGCGGCCCCCGGGCCCGCACCGGAGGCGGCGCCGCAGACGTCCGGACGGTTCGTCGAGGCGGCCGGCCTGCGCCTGGACCCGGGGGCCCGCCGCGCCTGGCGGGGCGGGCGGGAACTGGAGCTCACCCGCACCGAGTTCGAACTCCTGGAGCTGCTGCTCCGCAACGCGGGCGTCGTCCTGGAGCACGCCACCGTCTACGACCGCATCTGGGGCTACGACTTCGGCCCCGGCTCCAAGAACCTCGCCGTCTACGTCGGCTACCTGCGCCGCAAGCTGGACGAGCCCGGCGCACCGCAGCTGATCCACACCGTGCGCGGGGTGGGTTACGTGCTCCGGGAGGGCTGAGTGTCCCAAGGCGCCCACTCCGGCGGCCCGGGCCGCGCGCCCGGACGGCCGGTGCCGCGACGGCGGCTGCGGCTGCTGTCGCTGGGCACCACGTTCGCGGTGGCGTTCGCCGCCGTGACCGCCACCGTCACCGTCCTGGTCGGCATCCTGTCGTACAGCGCGGCGGCCCGGCTGGTGCGGGTGGACCAGCTGTCCGTGTTCCACGAGGTCGTACAGGACCTGCGGGACGAGGTGCGGGAGAACCGGATGGCGCCGGTCGACTTCTCCTCCGCCGCGCCCGGCCACGACCTGGTGCGGCCCGCGCGGACCGACGTGCAGGTGCTCGGGCCGGACGGCAGCGTCTTCGACCCCGGCGACCCCGGGCTGCCGGTGGTCGCCGCCGACCGCCGCGTCGCGGGCGCGGCCACGGCCGGACGCGCGGTGGAGCACGCGGACGTCGACGTCGGCGACGACGTCTACCGGGTGGCGACCGTCGCGCTGGGCGGCGGCCGGGGCGCGGTGCAGATCGCGCAGGAGTTCAGCGACACCGAGGACCTGCTGCGGGCGCTCCAGCGGCGCACGCTGATCCTGATGGCGGCGGTGGTGGTCGGGGCCGGGCTGTTCGGCTGGTGGGTGGCCCGGCGCATCACGCGCCGGCTGGTCGTCCTCACCAACGCCGCCGAGGACGTCGCCCGCACCCGCCGGCTCGGCATCCAGGTGCCCGTCGCCGGCTACGACGAGGTGGGGCGCCTCGGCCGCGCCTTCGACCGGATGCTGGGCCGGCTCGCCCAGTCCGAGGAGGACCAGCGCCGGCTGGTCCAGGACGCCGGGCACGAGCTGCGCACCCCGCTCACCTCGCTGCGCACCAACATCTCGCTGCTGCGCCGCATCGACGAACTCCCGCCCGGCACCCGGGAGGAGCTCGTCGCCGACCTCACCCAGGAGGCCGTCGAGCTGACCGACCTGGTCAACGAGCTGGTCGACCTCGCGGCCGGGCAGTCCGACACCGAGCCGCCGCGGCGGGTCGACCTCGCGGACATCGCCGAGGACGTGGCCGGACTGGCCCGGCGCCGCACCGGACGGCGGATACTGGTCCGCGCGAGCGGCGACACCACGACCCACGGGCGGCCGGGGATGCTCACCCGGGCGCTGTCCAACCTGGTCGAGAACGCCGTGAAGTTCGACCGGGACGGCCGCTCGCCCGTCGAGATCCACGTCGCGGGGCCGGCCCGCCCGGGCACGGTCCGGGTGGAGGTGCGCGACCGGGGGCCCGGGATCGCCGACGACGACCTGGTCCGCGTCTTCGACCGCTTCTACCGCGCCGCCGACGCCCGCTCCCTGCCCGGCTCGGGCCTCGGCCTGTCCATCGTCCGCGAGGTCGCCCTCGCCCACGGCGGGGCCCCGTACGCCCACCGCCGCGCGGAAGGCGGCACCGTCACCGGTTTCACGGTGGGGGGCGGGACGGCGGGCGCGGGAACGGGTGACCCGGCCGAGGCGTAGCCGTGGGCCTCCCTGCGCAGGTATGCGGTGGGGGCGGCGGGTGCCGTTTCCCCGGCTGAGGGGAGGGCTCGTGCTGACGGACCAGGAGAGGGCCGCGCTGGCGGCGGTCGACGAGGAGGCCCTGGGACGGACGCTGCTGGAGCTGATCGCGGTGCCCAGTGTGACGGGGAGCGCCGCGGAGTCGGAGCTCCAGCACCAGCTGGCCGGGCGGCTGGAGTGGCTCGGCATGGACGTCGACCTGTGGCCGCTGGATCTGCCCGCGCTCCGCGCCGACCCGGACTTCCCGGGCACCGAGGCGCCCCGGGACGAGGCGTGGGGGCTGGTCGGGACCACCTCCGACGGCGGCGACGGGCCCACCCTGATCCTGCAGGGCCATGTCGACGTCGTACCGCCGGGCGACCTCGCCGCGTGGGACGGCGACCCGTTCACGCCGCGGGTGAGCGGGGACCTCGTGCACGGGCGCGGCGCCTGTGACATGAAGGCCGGTATCGCCGCGCACCTCGCCGCGCTCGGGGCGATACGGGCGGCCGGCCTGCGGCTGCGCGGCCGGGTCGCCGCGCACTTCGTCGTCGGCGAGGAGGACGGCGGCGTCGGCGCCTTCGGCACGCTGCGGCGCGGCCACCGCGGCGACGCCTGCGTCATCGCCGAGCCCACCGCCGGCACCCTGATCACCGCCAACGCGGGCGCGCTGACGTTCCGGCTCGCCGTGCCCGGCAGGGCGGCGCACGGCAGTGCGCGGGAGCAGGGGGTCAGCGCCGTCGACGCCTATCTGCCGCTGCACCGGGCGCTGGCCGCGCTGGAGACCGAGCGGAACCGGGACCCGGCCCCGCTGCTCGCCGAGTACCCGATCCCGTACGCCCTGTCGGTGGGCACGCTGCGCGCGGGGGACTGGGCCAGCAGCGTGCCCGATCTGCTGGTCGCCGAGGGCCGGCTGGGCGTACGCCTCGGCGAGGACCCGGCCGACGCGCGCGCCGAGTTCGAGCGGTGCGTGGCGCGGGCGTGTGCCGCGGACCCCTGGCTGCGGGACCGTCCGGCCACGGTGAGCTGGCCGGGCGGGCAGTTCGCGAGCGGCCGGCTGCCCGAGGGGCACGCCCTGGCGGACGCGGTCGGGGCGGCGTACGCGGACGCGACGGGCGGCCCCCGGCCGCGGCAGCGCGGGGCCACCTACGGCAGCGACCTGCGGCACTACGCGGGTGCCGGGATCCCGACGCTGCAGTACGGCCCCGGGGACATCGCGGTGGCGCACAGCGAGCGCGAGCACGTGTCGCTGCGGGACGTGGTCCGGGCCGCGCGGACGCTGGTGCTGACGGTGCTGCGGACCGTGGGGACGAAGTGAGGGACGGGCGCGCGGCGGGCTGACGGCGTCCTCCGCCCCGTGGGAGACTCCCCCCGTGATCATCGAACGTGTGTACGTGGCCGGGAACGCGTACGACGAGGGGGGGTGGCCCTGGTCCGTCCCCTGCGTGCGCGAACTCCTCGGCGAGGGGCTGCGGTTCACCGCCCCGGTGACCTTCGTCGTCGGGGAGAACGGCTCGGGCAAGTCGACCCTGGTCGAGGCCCTCGCCGAGGGCTTCGGCCTGGACTCCTGGGGCGGCTCGCACGAATGGCGCTACGCGAGCCACCGCGCCAAGTCCGTCCTGGGCGAACGCGTCCGCTTCGACGCGGCCCCCCGGGGCCGTCGGATGCTCGCCTCCTGGTCCGCCCGCCAGGGCTTCTTCCTGCGCGCCGAGACGGCTCTGGACGCCCTCGACCGGGAAGGGCTCGCCCCCGGCTCGCGCAGCCACGGCGAGGGGTTCCTCGCCGCCTTCCGGGGCAAGTTCCTGCGTCCCGGCCTGTACGTGCTGGACGAGCCGGAGGCGGCCCTGTCCTTCTCCTCCTGCCTCGAACTGCTCGGCCACATCGACCGGTTGTCCGGCGCCGGCGCCCAGGTCGTCTGCGCCACGCACTCCCCGCTGCTGACCGCTCTGCCCGGCGCGGACATCATCGAGGTGGGCGACCACGGCCTCCGCCGCACCTCCTGGAAGGACCTGGCCCTGGTCGACCACTGGCGCCGCTACCTCGCCGATCCGGCCGCCTATCTCCGGCACGTGCTGGACTGACCGAGGGCGGCGGGCCGAGGGCGGTGGGCCGGGAGCGGCGGGCCGAGGGGCGCGGGTCGGTGCGGCGGGTGGGCGCAGTGGACCGGTGCTGCGGGCCGGCGCGGTGGTTCAGTGGTGGGCGTGGACGACGGCGTGGCCCTTGCCGCGTCCGATCATCCACTTGTTGACCGGTGTGGTGACCACGAACGCCACGGCGAAGCCGCCGAGCAGCGCCGACCAGAACAGCCCGTCCGACAGGTGCGCGTCCATCGCGCCCGGCGTCAGCGCGATGACGGCGTTGTCGACCAGTTCCATCACCGCGATGGAGACGGTGTCGGCGGCCAGCGCGACCTTGACCGCGGCCTTCGGGGACACCCCGGCGCGGATCACCGCGAAGAGGGTGAAGGAGTAGCCGAAGACGAAGGCGAGCGTGATCGCGAGGATCATCGTCGGCGCGTTGCCCCACAGCAGGGCGGTGCCGATGACCATGCCGAGGATCTCGCCGACGGCGCACCCGGTGAGGCAGTGCAGCGTGGCCTTCGCCGCCGTCCCCCAGGTGGCGCCGTGCGGGTGGACGGCGTGGTCGTGCGCGGCTTCCGGGTGGTGCGTGCCGTGGTCCATGGCCGTCATCCCCTTTCCGGTGTCTCGTCCTGACTTCCTCGGTCCCACGCTCGTCAACCATATACCCCCTAGGGGTATTCCGGGAGGGGCCCGGCCGTCGCCGGCGGCACGGGGCGGGCGCCTGAGGCGTCCGCCCCGTGCCGGAGCGGGGAACGGGTCAGCCCGCGCCGAGCAGCTTGTCCATCCGCTCGATCTCCGCGCTCTGCGAGGTGATGATCTCGCCGGCCATCCTGATGGCCGGGGAGTACGCGCCGCCGGCCCGCTCGGCCTTCGCCATCTCGACCGCGCCCTCGTGATGCCTGATCATCATCTCCATGAAGGCGGTGTCGAACGCCTTGCCCGAGGCGCTCCCGAGCTCCCTCATCTCCTCGTCGGTCATCATGTCGCCGGTGCCGTGCGCGGAGTGGTCCACGGCACCCTCGGCGGGCACCTCCTCGCCCCACGACGTCAGCCAGCCGGACAGCGTCCCGATCTCCGGGCCCTGGGCCTTCCCGATGTCCGCGGCGAGCTTCCTCACCTCGGCCGACCCGGCCCGGGCGGGGGCCAGGCCGGCCATCTCGACGGCCTGGCGGTGGTGCGGGATCATCCCCTTCGCGAAGGCCACGTCAGCGGCGTTGTGCCGACCGTGCGGGGCCGAGGCGGACGGGGACGCGGGCGAGGAGGCGGAGGTCTCGTGCCCGCCGTGGCCGGACGGGCCGCCGCCGTCGCCGCCGCAGGCGGCCAGGGCGAGGGCCGCCGTACCGGCGGCGACGGCGGAGACGGTGCGGCGGACGAGTACGCGCTTGCGGATCATGGTGAAAGGACTCCTTCCCGCACGCCGTTCGCGGCGCGCGGTTCGGGCGGATGTGAGGGCACGCGGAGGCACGGCACCCGCCACCGGGGAATCACGGGGCGAGGGGTGCCGGGCGGGCCGCTCTATATCCGAAGGAGTTGCAGCTCGGCCAGGTCGGGCGGTGCCCGGCCGGCCCGGGACGCCGCCCCGGCGGACGCCGTGGCCGGCGCGGGGGAGGCGAGCGCGTCGGGGGCGGTGTCCGCCGGAGCCGGCGGTACGTACGACGAACCGGTCCCGGCCGCGGCACACGTCCCGTCGGCGTGATCGAGGTGCCCCGATCCGCCGTCCGGGTGGGCGCATCCCCCGGTGAGGTGCGGCACCCCGTCCGCCGCGGCCGCCACCCTCGCGTGGCCGGCGTCCGCGTGCGCCGCGGGGGCCCCGCCCGGGGCCAGGCCGTGCATGCCGAGCACACCGGCCAGAACCGCCAGCACCAGCAGCACGAACAGCCGCCCGGCCGGGCGGCTGCCGTATCGGGTGCTCCTGGTCACGCGCCCATCGTACGAGCCCGCCGCCCGCGCGGTCCGGTGGCCACGCGGTCCGGTGGCCGGTGAGCCGTGGCCGGCGAGCGGTGGCCGCACGGACGCGTCCGTGCGGGGCGGCCGAGGAGGAAGCCGGCCCCAACTCCCCGGAGTTTCCCGCTCTTTGCCGTGACGTGAATCACCGCGGGAGTGCCGGGTGCCGGGCGGGGGAAGGATCCGTACCCCTGCTCGACGGCAGGGCCGGGAATGCGAGGATGAACCGCCATGACTGCCGGGTGGTGTTTCCGCACGACACGGGCCGCGGTCTTCGCGGCCGTCTGCGTGCTGCTCGCCGCCCTGGGGCACGTCCTGATGTCGGGCACCGGGGTGCCCTGGTGGGCACTGGGCACCGCGACGGCGGCGACGGGCGGTGCCGCGTGGTGCCTGGCCGGCCGGGAGCGCGGGGTCCTCCTCGTCTCCTCCGCCGTGGTGGCCGTCCAGACGGCACTGCACACGTGGTTCTCCTACGCGCAGGAGTCGGCGGCACCGTCCGGTCCGGCCGTGCCCCCGATGTCCGCGGACGCCGGCCCGCACTCCCTGGCGCACCTGGGGCACCTGGGGCACGCCGTGCACTCCGCGGCCCACGGGGGCGCCACCGCGGAGTCGTCGACGGCCGCCACGGGTGTCATGGCGTCCATGGACGCCCTGACGGGGACGGGCCACACCACGGGCGGAACGTCCTCCACGGGCATGCTCGCCGCCCACCTGCTGGCCGCGCTGCTGTGCGGCCTGTGGCTCGCGTACGGCGAACGCGCGGCCTTCCGCACCCTGCGGGCCGTCGCCGGATGGCTGGCCGCCCCGCTGCGGCTGCCCCTCGCCCTTGCCGCGCCCCCGCCCCGGCCGCGCGTCGTCGCCCGCCGCGGTCGCGACAGCCGTACGCCGCGCCGGCTGCTCCTCGTCCACGCGATCACCTCCCGGGGTCCGCCCGCGGGAACCGCTGTCGTCTGAGACAGCCGGTTCCCCGACACCGTCCCGGGCGCCCGCCGCGCCCGGGACGGTGTCGGGCAACGGGTGCACGCCACCGAGCGCGCGCACCCGCCCCTCCCACGCCATCACCGGAACCGCCGCGTGCCGCGCACGCCCCGGTCCGGATGCCGGAAGCCCGTCTGCGCGATCCCCTACGCGGAAGCCCGCACGCCGGATCTCCGGATTCCCGAAGAGGACACCAGGTGATCAGTCCTGCCCCGCCCGCCGCGCGCGACAAGACGTCGTACGCGGCGGGAACGAGTGACGAGAACGCGACCTCCGATGCATCCGTGACGGCCTGGGCGCTGGCCGCCCGCGGCGGTGATCCGGAGGCCGTCGAGCGCTTCGTCCGCGCCCTGCACCGAGACGTCCGCCGCTACGTCACCCATCTCTGCGCCGACCCCCAGGCCGCCGACGACCTGGCCCAGGACACCTTCCTGCGGGCCCTCGGCAGCCTGCACCGCTTCGAGGGCCGTTCCTCCGCGCGTACCTGGCTGCTGTCCATCGCCCGCCGCGCGGTGATCGACAGCTACCGGTACGCCGCGGCCCGTCCCCGCCTGGCCGACACCGACGACTGGCAGACGGCCGCCGAGCGCGCCCAGTCACCCGGACTGCCCGGCTTCGACGACGGCGTCGCCCTCGCCGGACTGCTGGAAGCGCTGCCCGACGAGCGCCGTGAGGCGTTCGTCCTCACGCAACTCGTCGGCCTGCCCTACGCGGAGGCGGCCGCGCTCAGCGACTGCCCGGTCGGCACGGTCCGCTCGCGGGTCGCCCGCGCCCGCTCCGCACTGATCCGCTCGCTGCACGACGCCGAGCGGACCGGGCCGGTGGGTGCCGCGGCCTGAGGGGGTGCCTTCGACGGCCGGGCCGCGTGGCGGGGGAAGCGGCTTCGGCGCCTCCATCCGCTCCTCGAACAGCTCCGTGCGCGGATCGCGGCCATCGCGATGAACAGGCCGGTGGCGTCCAGGTCACGGCCGGCGCCGCCGGGGTCACGCCTCCCGCGTGGCGTCGATCTCGGCGACGAGGGCCTCGATGCGGGTCCTGATCTCGTCGCGGATGGGGCGGACGGCTTCGACACCCTTGCCGGCCGGGTCCTCCAGGGCCCAGTCGAGGTACTTCTTGCCGGGGAAGACCGGGCAGGCGTCGCCGCAGCCCATGGTGATGACGTAGTCGGACGCCTGGACGGCCTCGGCGGTGAGGACCCTCGGCTCGGCGCCGGCGATGTCGACGCCGACCTCCTTCATCGCTTCGACGGCGGCGGGGTTGACCCGGTCGCCGGGGACGGAGCCGGCGGAGCGGACCTCGACGCGGTCGCCCGCGAGGTGCTGGAGGAAGCCGGCGGCCATCTGGGAGCGCCCGGCGTTGTGCACGCAGACGAACAGCACGGAGGCGAGCGGAGCGGAGGACATGCGTTCTTCCTTCACGGAGTGGTGGCAGGCGGTGCGGGGGTTCAGGTGCTCGGCAGGCCGGCGGGCGGTCGCCGCACGGTCTCCACCGCGAAGCGGCCGGCGTGCCGGGTGGCGAGGCGGGCCGCGCCGGCGGCGAGGCGCTCGTCGGGCAGGGCGGGAGCGGGGGCGACGGACACAGGAGGCCCTTTCGGCGGACCCGTGGATCAGCCCCAGCTGATATCAGCTTCGGGTGATGTGAGAGTATCAGTCCATGATGACGTCAGTCGACACTGACCTGATCCGGGTGCTGGCCGACCCGCTCAGGCTCCGGATCGTGACCCTGCTCGCCCGCGAGACGCTGTGCACCACCCACCTCGTCGAGGAGACCGGCGCCCGGCAGACCAACCTCTCCAACCACCTGAGGGTCCTGCGCGAGGCCGGGGTCGTGGAGACCGAGCCGTGCGGGCGCTTCACCTACTACAAGCTCCGCGCGGACGTCATCGCCCAGCTCGCCGGGCAGTTCGCCGACCTGGCCGAACAGGCCCGTACCGCCGCCGACAACAAGAGGGCCTGCCCGTGACCTCCACCGAGCCCACCACCGCCTCCGCTCCGGCCGGGGGCGGGGACGACTCGATCGTCAAGAAGCTCTCCACCCTCGACCGCTACCTCGCGGTGTGGATCCTCATCGCCATGGCCGTCGGCCTCGGGCTCGGGCGGGTGATCCCCGGACTGAACGACGCGCTGGCGAAGGTGGAGGTCGGCGGGATCTCCCTGCCGATCGCCCTCGGCCTACTGGTCATGATGTATCCGGTCCTGGCGAAGGTCCGCTACGACAGGCTGGACGCGGTCACCGGTGACCGCAGGCTGATGATCTCCTCCCTGGTCATCAACTGGATCCTCGGGCCCGCGGTGATGTTCGCCCTGGCGTGGATCTTCCTGCCGGACCTGCCCGAGTACCGCACCGGGCTGATCATCGTGGGCCTTGCCCGCTGCATCGCCATGGTGATCATCTGGAACGACCTCGCCTGCGGCGACCGTGAGGCCGCGGCCGTCCTGGTCGCTCTCAACAGCGTCTTCCAGGTGATCGCGTTCGGCCTGCTGGGCTGGTTCTACCTCGACCTGCTGCCCGGCTGGCTGGGCCTGGGCGACGGCGAGCACCTGGACATCTCCATGTGGGAGATCGCCCTGAACGTGGTCGTCTTCCTCGGTGTCCCGCTGCTGGCCGGTTTCCTGACCCGCCGGATCGGCGAGAAGAGGACGGGCCGCGAGAGCTACGAGTCCCGCTTCCTGCCGAGGATCGCCCCCTGGGCGCTGTACGGGCTGCTGTTCACGATCGTGATCCTCTTCGCCCTGCAGGGGAAGACCATCACCTCCCAGCCGCTGGACGTCGCCCGGATCGCGCTGCCGCTGCTGGTCTACTTCGCGGTCATGTTCTTCGGCAGCTTCCTGCTCGGCAAGGGCCTGGGGCTCGCCTACGACCGGACCACCACACTGGCGTTCACCGCGGCGGGCAACAACTTCGAGCTGGCCATCGCGGTCGCCATCGCCACCTTCGGCGTCACCTCCGGGCAGGCCCTGTCCGGCGTCGTCGGACCGCTCATCGAAGTCCCGGTCCTGATCGGCCTCGTCCACGTCGCGCTCGCCTGGCGCAGGAAGTTCACCGCCGGCGCGGTGACGACGGCTCCGTGACGCGGCACGTGGACGTGGTGGTGGCAGGCGGCGGCCCACCGCCTGGACGCGCTCCGGGGGTACCTGCCGCCCGCCCGGTCGCGGCGGCTGAGCACGGGCCCGGTCCGGGCGGCGGTCAGTCGCGCGGGGCGAGCATGGCGGCCATGGCCGCCACCACGGACGGGGCGACCCGGTAGTAGACCCAGGTGCCGCGCCGCTCGGAGGTCAGCAGGCCGGCCTCGCGCAGCTTCTTGAGGTGGTGGGAGACGGTCGGCTGGGAGACGCCGACGTCGGCGATGTCGCACACGCACGCCTCCCCGCCCGGGTGGGAGGCGACCTTGGAGAACAGCCGCAGCCGCACCGGGTCCGACAGCGCCTTGAACATGGCGGCCGTCTTCTCCGCGTCCGCCCGGGACAGCTCCCCGGCGGTGATCGGCGGACAGCACGGCACGACGTCGCCGTCCCGCGGGACGGGCAGCTCCACGGCCTCTGATTTCGACATGTGTCTATGTTGACACCCGTCGATACGGGTGGCAAGCTCCGATGTATCGACAGGCATCGAAGCAAGGGGTCGTCGTGGCCGCCACCCTCCGTGCCGTGCTCACCGGGGCGCGGGCCCGCCGCGCAGCCCGCCACCCGGCCGGCGCCGGTTTCCGCGACGGCCGCGCCCGGGCCGGCGACAGCGCCGCCCGAGCGGCCGGACGCCGGCGGCACGCCCGGCCGGCCGCGTTCGCCCACGCCCGCTGACCCCGTTTCGCCGACAGAGGAGACCGAGCACCATGAGCACCCAGCAGCTGCCCGTCATCGTCATCGGGGCCGGCCCCACCGGACTCGCCGCCGCCGCCCACCTCGTCGGGCGCGGCATCGAGCCCCTCGTCCTGGAAGCGGGCGACAGCGCCGGCGCGGCCGTTCGCGAGTGGAGCCATGTGCGGCTTTTCTCCACCTGGGGCGAGGTCGTCGACCCGGCCGCCGAGAAGCTCCTCGCCCCCACCGGCTGGACCCGTCCCGACCCCGCGACGTACCCGTCCGGTGGTGACTGGGCGGAGCGGTACCTCCGGCCGCTGGCCGACGCCCTCGGCGACAAGGTCCGTACCGGCGCCACCGTCACCGGTGTCTCCCGGGCCGGCCGCGACCGCGTCGTCGACGCCGACCGGGGGTCCCAGCCCTTCGTCGTCCACGTCACCCACGCCGATGGCCGTGAGGAGCGCCTGTCCGCCCGCGCCGTGATCGACGCCTCCGGCACGTGGACCACCCCGTCCCCCGCCGGCGGCAGCGGCCTGCCCGCCCTCGGCGAGAAGGCGATGGCCGACCGCATCACGTACCGGGTGCCCGACCTGAAGGATCCGGCCGTCCGCGCCCGGTACGCGGGCAGGCGCACCGCCGTGATCGGCTCCGGCGCCTCGGCCTTCACCGCGCTCGCCTGCCTCGCCGACCTGGCCACGTCCGAGGACGGAGCCGGGACGCACGCGGTGTGGATCCTGCGCCGGGGCATCTCCGGGTCCACCTTCGGCGGTGGCACCGCCGACCGGCTGCCCGCCCGCGGCGCCCTCGGCCTCGCCGCGAAGGCCGCCGTCGACAAGGGATACGCGGACGCCGTCACGGGCTTCCGTACCGAGGCGTTCGAACGCGACGGCGACGGACGCCTGGTCCTGGTGGGCGAGGACGGCCGACGACTGGAGCCCGTGGACGAGGTGATCGTGCTGACCGGTCTCCGCCCCGACCTGTCCTTCCTCTCCGAGATCCGCCTGAACCTCGACGAGCGCCTCCAGGCCCCGGTGGAACTCGCCCCGCTGATCGACCCCAACCAGCACTCCTGCGGCACCGTCCATCCCCACGGCCACCGCGAACTCTCCCACCCCGAACAGGGCGTCTACCTGGTCGGCATGAAGTCCTACGGCCGCGCCCCGACCTTCCTCGCCATGACCGGGTACGAGCAGGTCCGCTCCGTGGCCGCGGCGATCGCCGGCGACCTCGACGCCGCCGACCGCGTCGAACTCACCCTCCCGGAGACCGGGGTCTGCGGCGGCGCGGGCCTGTTCGACGCCCCCGAGGCCCCGCAGGCCGACGGCGGCGGCTGCTGCGCGCCCGCGCCGCAGCTCGTCCAGCTCGGTGCGCCCGCGGCGGCGGGCGGGGCCGCCGAGGAGATCCCGGCGGGCGGTTGCTGCGGCTCGTGACCGCCCCCGGCACCCAGGACAGCGGGGCCGCGACCGGGACAGGGGACCGGTCGCGGCCCCGCGCCGCTCCGCGCGGCGCGTACCCCGCCGCCGATGTGCCGGGTGGGGCCCGCGGCGCGGGTGATCAGGTACAGCACCCGTGCCGTCACGCGCGCAGTCCACGACGCCCGGCCGGCACACGCGACCGGCCGTTCGGGCGCGGGAGCGCGCCGACGGCGTCCTCCACCGGGTCCACCGAGTGCTCCGGCCGTTTGACGGCCCCTCTCCGCCCCTGACGGGGACGAGGCCCGAAGCCCCCGCCCGTTACCGGTGAAACCCCGGCTCAGGGCCACACCAGGCAGTACGCCTGATGCCCCGCCTCGTGCAGCCGGTGGCTGAAGTCCTGCCACTCGTGCAGGAGCCGGTACACGTTGAACGCGTCCCGGGGGCCGCCCCGGTCCGGGACGGTCGACCAGATGAAGGCCGCCGCGCCGACCGCTTCCTCGCCTATGCCGCGCAGGGGGTCGACGACCGTCATGGGGAGTCTCACGACCGCGTAGTCGGGGTGCAGGACGATCAGTTCCAGGGGCGGGACCTTGTGCAGGGGGACGCCTTCGATGCCGGTGAGGACCATGGCGGCCATGGTTTCCGGCTTGATCTTGGTGAACATGCCGTTCATGCCGAGCTCGTCGCCGCCGAGTTCCTCGGGGCGCATCGAGATCGGGACACGGGCCGCGGTGGCGCCGTCCGGCGCGCCGAAATACTTGTACGTCACCCCCACCCGACCACCATTCCTGCTCCCCGGCCCTCCCGCAGGGCCGCTCCGCCGGTCGATCCGCTCGGATTCGCCGGGTGCGCCGCGTGGCTGGCGTGTCTCGTCCGTACTTCCCGAGTTCTCCGCTTCGCGTCGGTGCCTTCCCCGCCGGGCACGTCGAGGACCCAGGTCATCAGTCCCCTCGCCCAGTCCGCCACCGCGATGCATATCTCCACCCGACTGCTTTTCTGGGACGCGTGGCCCCCGCCGCGCAACCCGATCATCGTGTCAGTGACCTCCCCCACGGCCGCCCGCCGAAACGTACGGCGAAACATCTGCCCGCGGGATCTTCGCAGCCTCCGGCCGTCCCGGCCGTGTGAGCTGTGTGTATCGAGCCCAGTTTCGCAGATGACGGCGGATCGGGGGCCGGATGCCCCAGGTCGCCCCTGGCCTACCCTGAACAAGTCATACGCAGCCGGAGCCCGGGACGACCCGGGACGTCGGAGAAGGTCGGAGAAGGTCGGAGAAGTCGCAGGTCATGAGCGAACTGCCATATTCGTACGAAGCCCAAGCCTCGCAGGCGCTGTTCGATCGTGCCGCGGCCGTCACTCCCGGTGGTGTGAACTCCCCGGTGCGCGCCTTCCGCGCCGTCGGCGGCACGCCCCGGTTCATGGTGTCCGGCAGCGGTCCGTATCTGACCGACGCGGACGGACGGGAGTACGTCGACCTCGTCTGTTCCTGGGGGCCGATGATCCTCGGGCACGCGCACCCCGAGGTGATCGCCGCCGTCCAGGAGGCCGTGGCGCGCGGCACGTCCTTCGGCACGCCCGGTGAGGGCGAGGTGGCGCTGGCCGAGGAGATGGTCGCCCGGATCGAGCCGCTGGAGCAGGTGCGGCTGGTCTCCAGCGGGACCGAGGCCACCATGTCGGCGATCCGCCTCGCCCGCGGGTTCACCCGGCGCACCAAGGTGATCAAGTTCGCCGGGTGCTACCACGGGCACGTCGACTCGCTGCTCGCCGCGGCGGGCTCCGGGGTCGCCACGTTCGCGCTGCCCGACACCCCCGGCGTCACCGGCGCCCAGGCCGGCGACACCATCGTGCTGCCGTACAACGACCTCGACGCCGTGCACGCCGCGTTCGCCGCGCACCCCGGTGAGATCGCCTGCCTGATCACCGAGGCCTCGCCGGGCAACATGGGCGTCGTACCGCCGCTGCCCGGCTTCAACCAGGGACTGAAGGACGCGTGCGCCGCGAACGGCGCGCTGTACATCTCCGACGAGGTCATGACCGGGTTCCGGACCAGCCGCGCCGGGTGGTACGGCGTCGACGGCGTACGGCCCGACCTGATGACCTTCGGCAAGGTGATGGGCGGCGGCTTCCCGGCCGCGGCCTTCGGCGGACGCGCCGACGTCATGGCGCACCTCGCCCCGGCCGGTCCCGTGTACCAGGCCGGCACCCTCTCCGGCAATCCCGTGGCCACCGCCGCCGGGCTCGCCCAGCTGCGGCTGCTCGACGACGCGGCGTACGAGAAGGTCGACGCCGTCTCGGCGCGGATCCAGTCCCTCGTCACCGAGGCGCTGGCCAAGGAGGGCGTCGCGCACACGCTGCAGAACGCCTCCAACATGTTCTCCGTCTTCTTCACCGACCGCGCGGTGCGGAACTACGAGGACGCCAAGGCGCAGGAGTCGTTCCGCTTCACCGCCTTCTTCCACTCCCTCCTCGCGAACGGCGTCTACCTGCCGCCGTCGTCCTTCGAGTCCTGGTTCGTGTCCACCGCGCACGACGAGCGGGCCCTGCAGCGGATCGCCGACGCCCTTCCGGCGGCGGCCCGGGCGGCGGCGGAGGCGAGCGCGTGAGCACCGGGAAGAAGAACGACGACGTCACCGTCGTCCACCTGATGCGGCACGGCGAGGTCGCCAACCCGGACGGGATCCTGTACGGCCGCCTGGCCGGCTACCACCTGTCCGAGCTGGGCCGGCGCATGGCCGACCGGGTGGGGGAGCACCTCGCCACCCGGGACGTCGTCCACGTCGGCGCCTCCCCGCTGGAGCGGGCACAGGAGACGGCCGAGCCGATCGCCGAGGCGCACGGCCTGGACATCGCCACCGACGAGCGGCTGATCGAGGCCGGGAACGTCTTCCAGGGCAAGACCTTCGGCATCGGCGACGGCGCGCTGCGCCACCCGGCCAACTGGAAGCACGTCGTCAACCCGTTCAAGCCGTCCTGGGGCGAGCCGTACGTCGACCAGGTCATCCGCATGATGGGCGCGCTGCACGCGGCCAGGGACGCGGCGCGCGGGCACGAGGCGGTGCTGGTCAGCCACCAGCTGCCGATCTGGATCGTGCGGTCCTACGTGGAGAAGCGGCGCCTGTGGCACGACCCGCGCAAGCGGCAGTGCACGCTCGCCTCGCTGACCACCTTCACCTACCGGGGCGACCGGATCGTCTCCGTCGGCTACAGCGAGCCGGCCCGGGATCTCGTCCCCGCCCATCTGCTCGCCGGCGCCAAGCCGGTGAAGGGGAAGGGCAAGGCCTTCGGGGCGTGACGCGCGGAGGGGCCGGCCGTCGCGGGACGCCGCCGGGCTTCCTCGCGAAACCTCCGCACGTACGGGGAACCCCCGCCTCCGTCACGTCCTCTGAGTGGGTGACCACCGGAGGACGTGACGAACGGGGATGTCATGCGCGCTCTCACCCGCAGGGCGGTGATCGGGCTCGGCGCGGCTGCCGCCGCCGTCCCGCCGGCCGGCTGCGCCGGCCCCGGCCCGCACGGCGCGACCCGTGCCGAAGGCTCCCGCCCGGGGGGCGGGGACCGGTCCGGGGCGCCCGGGCCCGAGCCGTCGAAGCGGGCCCGTCCGATCGGCGACGGCTCCACCTCCTTCACCGGCAGGCAGCCGCACCAGCCCGCCCGGCCGGTGCCGCTGGAGCCGGGCCGGACCCCGCCGCAGTTCGTCGTCTTCTCCTGGGACGGGGCCGGCGAGGTCGGCAACGGGCTCTTCCCGCGCTTCCTGGACCTCGCCAAGGAGCACGGCGCGCACATGACCTTCTTCCTCTCGGGCGTGTATCTGCTCCCCGAGTCGAAGAAGCGGCTCTACGACCCGCCGAACAACCCGCGCGGCGCCTGCGACATCGGCTACCTCACCGACGACCACATCAAGGACACGCTGAGGAACGTCCGCCGCGCCTGGCTCGAGGGCCACGAGATCGGCACCCACTTCAACGGCCACTTCTGCGCCGGCCCCGGCAGCGTCGGCAACTGGACGCCGCGGCAGTGGCGCAGCGAGACGGAGCAGGCCATGTCGTTCGTGAAGGAGTGGCGGACCAACTCCGGCTGGACCGACCTGGAGTCCCTGCCCTTCGACTACGACAGGGAACTCGTCGGCGGCCGTACGCCCTGTCTGCTCGGCCAGGACAACCTGCTGCCCGCCGCCCGCGAGCTCGGCTGGCGCTACGACGCCTCCTCACCGGGCGGGCGGCAGGTCTGGCCGTCGAAGAAGCAGGGCATGTGGGACCTTCCGCTGCAGCAGATACCTTTTCCCGGGCGCTCCTTCGAGGTCCTGTCGATGGACTACAACATGCTCGCCAACCAGTCGCTCAACTCGACCAACGCACCCGCCCACCACCATCCGCGCTGGCGGGAGCAGTCGACCCGGGCGTACATAGCCGGCTTCCGGCGGGCGTACGAGACGAACAGGGCGCCCTTCTTCGTCGGCAACCACTTCGAGCAGTGGAACGGCGGCATCTACATGGACGCCGTGGAGGCGGCGCTCAAGCACATCGCGCGGGAGAAGGAGAAGGGCGGCGACGTGAGGCTCGTCTCCTTCCGGCAGCTCGTCGACTGGCTCGACGCGCAGAAGCCGCAGGTGCTGGACCGGCTGCGCACCCTGGACGTCGGCCAGGAACCGGCAGGTGGCTGGAAGGACTTCCTGAAGGCCACGGGCACCACCACCGCAACGGGCCCGCGGGAACCTGCCTGATATGCGGTTTTCCGCCCGTCAGGGGGGTGCGCAAGATCCCCGGAACGGGCATGCGAAACTTTTCACATGAGTGCCGCCAGCCGCGCCCCCCAGCGCTCGAACCGAGCCTTCCAGTACTCGGCGGGAGCCCCCCAGCGCTCGACCCGCGCCCCCCGCGTCCGCCGTCGCGCCGCCCTGGCCGCCGGTGCCGCCGCGGCCGCGCTGCTCCTCTCCGCGTGCGGCTCCGGCGCGACGTCCGGCGGGGGCGGCGACACCAACTTCGTCACCGGCAGCGACGGCATCTCCACGGTCGCCGAGGGTGAGCGCGACGCCGCCCCCGACCTGTCCGGGAAGACCCTCGAGGGCGAGCGGCTCGACGTCGCCGACTACCGGGGCAAGGTCGTCGTCCTCAACGTCTGGGGCTCCTGGTGCAACCCGTGCCGCGCGGAGGCCAAGTACTTCGCCAAGGTGTCCGAGGAGTACGCCGACCGGGGCGTGCAGTTCGTCGGCATCAACACCCGGGACACCAGCACCGGCGCCGCGCTCGCCTTCGAGAAGGACTTCGGCATCACCTACCCGAGCCTGTACGACCCCACGGGCAAGCTGATGCTCCGCTTCGAGAAGGGCACCCTCAACCCGCAGGCGATCCCCTCCACCCTGATCCTGGACCGGGACGGGAAGATCGCCGCCCGCACGCTGTCCCCGCTCAGCGAGGAACGCCTGCTGAAGATGCTCGAGCCGGTCGTCGCGGAGAAGTGACGTGACGGCCCTGCACACGCTCGCCGCCGCGACCGACCCCAACGCGACGGTGCTCGACGGCGCCCTGCTGGTCGCCCTGCCCATCGCCCTGCTCGGCGGGCTCGTCTCCTTCTTCTCGCCGTGCGTGCTGCCACTGGTCCCCGGCTACCTCTCCTACGTCACCGGCGTCTCCGGCACCGACCTGGCCGAGGCCCGGCGCGGCCGGATGGCCGCCGGCGCCTCGCTGTTCGTGCTCGGCTTCACCGCCGTGTTCGTCTCCGGCGGCGCCTTCTTCGGCTACTTCGGGCAGACCCTGCAGGAGCAGTCGGGCGTGCTGTCCAAGGTGCTCGGCGTCCTCATGATCCTCATGGGCGTCTTCTTCATGGGCCTGATGCCCTGGCTCACCCAGCGCGAGTTCCGCTTCCACCGGCGCCCGGCGACCGGGCTGGTCGGCGCCCCCGTCCTCGGCGCCCTGTTCGGCATCGGCTGGACCCCCTGCATCGGCCCCACCCTCGCCTCCGTACTGACCCTCTCCGCCCAGCAGGAGAGCGCCGGCCGCGGCGCCGTACTGACCGTCGCGTACTGTCTGGGACTGGGCCTGCCCTTCGTGCTCGCCGCCGTGGCCTTCCGCAAGGCGCTCGGTGCCTTCGGCTGGGTCAAGCGGCACTACGTCTGGGTCCTGCGCGCGGGCGGCACGATGATGATCGTGACCGGTGTGCTGCTGCTGACCGGCGCGTGGGACGGCATCGTGGCGCAGATGCAGACCTGGTCCAACGGCTTCACTGTGGGGATCTGACCGATGAGCGACACCACGACGGACACCACCCCGAGGACCGGCGACGACCAGGACCTCGGCGCCGCCGGGGCCCAGCTGTCCACCGCCCCCGGGGAGGAGCCGCCCCACCTGCCCGCCCTGGGCGTCATCGGCTGGGCCCGCTGGTTCTGGCGGCAGCTCACCTCGATGCGGGTCGCGCTGCTGCTGCTCCTGCTGCTCTCGCTGGCCGCGATCCCCGGCTCGCTCATCCCGCAGACCGGGATCGACGAGACCGAGGTGGCCGCCTTCCGCGAGCGGCACGAGACCCTCGCGCCGGTCTACGACACGCTCGGCCTGTTCAACGTCTACAGCTCGGTGTGGTTCTCGGCGATCTACATCCTGCTGTTCGTCTCCCTCATCGGCTGCATCATCCCGAGGACCTGGCAGTTCGTGGGCCAGCTGCGCGGCCGCCCGCCGGGCGCGCCCCGCCGGCTGACCCGGCTGCCCGCCCACACCGCCTGGCGCACCGGCGCGGAGCCCGAGGAGGTCCGCGAGGCCGCTCTCGCCCTGCTGCGGAAGCGCCGCTTCCGCGCCCACCTCGCCGGTGACGCCGTCGCCGCCGAGAAGGGCTATCTGCGCGAGGTCGGCAATCTGCTCTTCCACGTCGCGCTGATCGTGATGCTGATCGCCTTCGGCTGGGGCCAGCTGTTCAAGTCCGAGGGCAACAAGCTGATCGTCGAGGGCAACGGCTTCTCCAACACGCTCACCCAGTACGACGACTTCAAGTCCGGCAACCTCTTCACCAACGACGACCTGGTGCCGTTCAGCTTCGACGTGAAGGAATTCACCGGCACCTACGAGCGCACCGGCCCCAACAAGGGCACCCCGCGCACGTACCAGTCCGAGGTCACCTACACCGAGGGTGCCGGGGGCGCGGAGAAGACGGCCGTCATCAAGGTGAACAAGCCGCTGGAGATCGGCGACGCCAAGGTCTACCTGGTCAGCCACGGCTACGCGCCGGTCGTCACCGTCCGCGACGGCAAGGGGAACATCGTCTTCCAGGACGCCGTGCCGCTGCTGCCGCTGGACGCCAACGTCACCTCCTCCGGCGTGGTCAAGGTCCTCGACGGCTACCGCAACCCCGAGGGCGACAAGGAGCAGCTCGGCTTCAACGCCTTCTTCGTGCCCACCTTCGGCGGCTCGGCCAGCGGCACGATGCTCTCCCAGTTCCCGGCGCCGGACTATCCGGTGCTCGCCCTGTCCGCCTACCACGGCGACCTGAAGGCCGACTCCGGCATTCCGCAGAGCGTGTACCAGATGGACAAGACCAAGATGAAGGAGTTCAAGGACGCCGAGGGCGAGCTGTTCAAGAAGCTGCTCACGCCCGGCGAGACCATGACGCTCCCCGACGGCGCCGGCTCGGTCACCTTCGAGAAGGACATCAAGGAGTGGGCCGGCTTCCAGGTCGTCCAGGAGCCGGGCGGCGGCTGGGCGCTGGGCGGCGCCGTCGCCGCGATCGGCGGTCTCGCGGCCTCCCTGTTCATCCAGCGCCGCCGCGTCTGGGTGCGGGCGGTCCGGGGTGCCGACGGCGTCACGGTCGTCGAGATGGCCGGGCTCGGCCGCAGCGAGTCCGCGAAGGTGCCCGAGGAGCTCGGCGAACTGGCCGGAATCCTGTACGACCGGGCACCGGGCACGCCCGGGCCCGACCACGCCTCCCCGAAGACATCCGAAACCGCCGACACCGATCCTGAAGCCGTGCCTGCCGAAGGGGCTGAGCAGCAGTGACGACTCTCGCCGCCGCGACCAACGAGAACCTCGCGGAGATCAGCAACGTGCTGATCTACTCCGCGATGGCGGTCTACACCCTGGCCTTCTTCGCCTACATCGCGGAGTGGATCCTCGGTAGCCGCAGCAAGGTCGCCCGCACCGCGGCCGCCCTCACCCCGAAGGGTGCGGTGAAGAAGGCGGCACCGCCCGTCACCGTCCACCAGGCCGGCGGCACCGCCGTACTGGAGCGGCCGAAGGTGGTCGTACGGGCCGCGTCCGGATCCCGGGACGTGCCCGACGGTCCCGGTGCGCACGGCGGGGACGAGCAGGGCGACCTCTACGGGCGCATCGCCGTCTCCCTCACCGTGCTCGGGTTCCTGCTCGCGCTCGCCGGGGTGCTCGCCCGCGCGCTGTCCGTGGAGCGGGCGCCGTGGGGCAACATGTACGAGTTCAACATCACCTTCTCCACCACCGCGGTCGGCGTGTACCTCCTGCTGCTGGCGCTGAGGAAGAACGTGCGCTGGCTCGGCCTGTTCCTGACCACCTCGGTCCTCCTCGACCTCGGTCTGGCCGTCACCGTCCTCTACACCGAGAGCGACCAGCTCGTCCCCGCGCTCCACTCGTACTGGCTGTACATCCACGTCTCCACGGCGATCCTGTGCGGCGCGGTGTTCTACGTCGGCGCGGTCGGCGCGATCCTGTACCTGTTCAAGGACTCCTACGAGAACAAGCTCGCGGGCGGCGGCAAGCCCGGCAGCTTCGCCACGTCCGTCCTGGAGCGGCTGCCGGCCTCCGCCTCGCTGGACAAGTTCGCCTACCGCGTCAACGCGGCCGTCTTCCCGCTGTGGACGTTCACGATCATCGCGGGCGCCATCTGGGCCGGCGACGCCTGGGGCCGCTACTGGGGCTGGGACCCCAAGGAGACCTGGTCCTTCATCACCTGGGTCGCCTACGCCGGCTACCTGCACGCCCGCGCCACCGCCGGCTGGAAGGGCCGCAAGGCCGCCTACCTGGCCCTGGTCGCCTTCGGCTGCTGGCTGTTCAACTACTACGGCGTGAACATCTTCGTCTCCGGCAAGCACTCGTACGCGGACGTCGGCCTGGGCGTGCTGCGGTCCGCGGGATTCTGACCCGCCCGCGCGCCCGGTCCCTCCCGCCGGTGGCCCGCGTCGGGCCCGCCCGGCCGGCTCTGTACCCTGGCCCGATCACCGCCGCAGGGGCGGCAGTCGGGCCCGGGTGGGAGGAACGGTCATGGGTGCTCCGGCACTTGAGGAGCTGCGGGAGGTCTGCCAGCCGCAGGCCAAGCTGGCGAGCCGCAACGGCGAGCACTGGGCCGGCCGGCTGTACATGCGCAGGATCTCCCTGCGCGCCACCCGTCACCTGGTGCGCACACCGGTCACCCCGGACCAGCTGACCTGGACCATGGTCGTCTGCGGTGTCGCCGCCGGTGCCGCGCTGATGATCCCGGGCCTGACCGGCGCGGTCCTCGCCGTGATCCTCATGCAGCTGTTCCTGCTCTTCGACTGCGTGGACGGCGAGGTCGCCCGCTGGAAGGGCCAGAACAGCGCGGCCGGCATCTACGTCGACCGGCTCGGCGCGTACCTCGCGGACGCGGCGCTGCTGGCGGGCGCCGGTTACCGCGCCGCCGAGTCGGGCGCCGGCGGCTGGCTGTCGGTCGGCATCGCCGCCGCCCTCGGCGTCGTCCTGCTCAAGGCGTCCACCGACCTGGTGGACGTCGCCCGCGCCCGGCGCGGACTGGCCGTGGCCGACGACGAGTCGACCCGCCCGCGCTCCCAGGGCGTGGCCACCGTGCGCCGCATCGCCGCCGCGTTCAGGATCCACCGGGTGACCAACGGCATCGAGGCCTCCCTCGTCCTCCTCGTCGCGGCGGTCGCCGACGAGGTGACCGGCGGCATCGAACCGACCCGCTGGGCCCTGGGCGCGCTCGCCGTCATCACGTGGGTGATGGTCCCGGCCCACCTGCTGTCGATCCTGTCCTCGTCCCGCCTGCGCTGACGCCCTCGCGGCGCAGCCCCCGCGGGGCGGGACACGGCGGCGCCGCTCACGAGGGCAGCTGCCGGACCGTCACCGCGACCATCAGGTGACCGGGGTCCGGAACGGCGGTCACCTCGAGGACACCGACCCGGCCCGCCTGCGTACCGAAACACACCCCGGTGCCGACCGGCGCCCGGCCCGGCGGGACCGGGTCCAGGAACCACCCCCGTACGCCCGCGCTGCCGTCCAGCACGAGCGGGCCGGCGCTCCCCGACCTGCGGGGCGGACGGAACCGACGTCGGGGCGGGCGTCGGGGTGGCGGGCGACTTCTTCCCCGGCGCCGTCCGCGACGCACGGGCCTTCGACCGGGCCCTCACCGGCGCCCGGGTCAAGCAACTCGGCTGACCCGCCACGGGGTCCCGCCCGCCTTCACACCGGATCCGGTCGGGCAGGTTCACTCGCCCCGGTCGCGCCCGTCCTTGTCCCCGTCCCGGTTCTCGTCCCGGTTCTCGTCCCGGTCCCTGTCCACGTCCTTGCCGCCCCCGGGCCTGTCGTCGCCCAGTGACTTGAGGAAGTCGGGGTTGTCGTCGGGGGCCACCCACTGCCGCCGGCCGCCGCCCCGGCCCCACGTGGTGCCGGCGGAGCCGCCCGCGGGATGCCGCTTCTTCCCGGCGATGAGCCACGAGATCGAACCGACCAGCGGGAACACCAGTACCAGGATCGCCCACAGTGGCTTGGGCATGTGACGGATGTCGTCGTCCTTCGTACTGATGCAGTCGATGAACGCGTACACGCTCAGGGCCAGTGGCACGAGGAACATCAGCACGCGAAGCATGGGTCCTCTCCAGCGAAAGCGGTGGGCGGTACAGGGCCAGGGTAACCGCTCGGGGATACTTGGCCCCATGGCTTACGACGATCTTCGCTCCCTGCTCAGGGCGCTGGAGCGCGAGGGCGACCTCCAGCGCATCAAGGCCGAGGTCGACCCGTACCTCGAGGTCGGTGAGATCGTCGACCGGGTGCAGAAGGCCGGCGGTCCCGCCCTGCTCTTCGAGAACGTACGCGGCTCGCGCATGCCCCTCGCGATGAACGTGTACGGCACCGACCGCCGCCTGCTGAAGGCGCTCGGCCTGAAGTCCTACGCGGAGATCGGCGAGAAGATCGGCGGACTGCTCAAGCCCGAGCTGCCGCAGGGCTTCGTCGGTGTGCGCGAGGCCTTCGGGAAGCTCGGCGCGATGACCCACGTACCGCCGAAGAAGGTCAAGGACGCCCCGGTGCACGACATCGTGCTCACCGGCGACGACGTGGACCTCGAACAGCTCCCCGCCCTGTTCACCTGGCCCAAGGACGGCGGCTCCTTCTTCAACCTGGGCCTGACCCACACCAAGGACCCGGAGACGGGCGTCCGCAACCTGGGCCTGTACCGCCTCCAGCGCCACGACAAGCGCACCATCGGCATGCACTGGCAGATCCACAAGGACAGCCGCAACCACTACCAGGTGGCCGCCCGGCGCGGTGAGCGGCTCCCGGTCGCCATCGCCTTCGGCTGCCCGCCGGCCGTGACCTACGCCTCCACCGCCCCGCTCCCCGGCGACATCGACGAGTACCTGTTCGCCGGGTTCGTGCAGGGCAGGCGGATCGAGATGGTCGACTGCAAGACGGTCCCGCTCCAGGTCCCGGCGCAGGCGGAGGTCGTGCTCGAGGGCTGGCTGGAGCCGGGCGAGACGCTGCCCGAGGGGCCGTTCGGCGACCACACCGGCTTCTACACCCCGCAGGAACCCTTCCCCGCCCTGACGATCGACTGCGTGACGATGCGGAAGCGGCCGCTGCTCCAGTCGATCGTGGTCGGCCGCCCGCCGACGGAGGACGGTCCGCTGGGCCGGGCGACGGAGCGCTTCTTCCTGCCCCTGCTCAAGATCATCGTCCCGGACATCGTGGACTACCACCTCCCCGAGTCCGGCGGCTTCCACAACTGCGCCATCGTCTCGATCGACAAGAAGTACCCCAAGCACGCGCAGAAGGTCATGCACGCCGTCTGGGGCGCCCACATGATGTCGCTGACCAAGCTGATCGTGGTCGTCGACGCCGACTGCGACGTGCACGACCTGCACGAGGTCTCCTGGCGGGCGCTCGGCAACACCGACTACGCCCGTGACCTCACCGTCGTCGAGGGCCCCGTCGACCATCTCGACCACGCCTCCTACCAGCAGTTCTGGGGCGGCAAGGCGGGCATCGACGCGACGCGGAAGTGGCCCGAGGAGGGGTACACGCGCGACGGCGGCTGGCCCGACATGGTCGAGTCCGACCCGGACACGGCCGCGCTGGTCGACCGCCGCTGGAAGGAGTACGGACTGTGACCCCGGCCTCCGCCGCGCTTCCCCGGCAGCCGGGACGCACCAGGGCCTTCCTGCGCCTGGTGATGATCGAGCACTCGGTCTTCGCCCTCCCCTTCGCCTACATCGCCGCGCTGACCGCGATGCACGAGTGGGACGGGAACATCCACTGGGGCCGGCTGCTGCTGGTCACCCTCGCCATGGTCGGCCTGCGCACCTTCGCGATGGCCGCCAACCGGATCATCGACCGCGAGATCGACGCCCGCAACCCGCGCACCGCGCACCGCGAGCTGGTCACCGGCGCGATGTCGGTGAAGCACGCGTGGACCGGCGCGCTCATCGCCCTCGTCGTCTTCCTGGGCGCGGCGGCACTGCTCAACCCGCTCTGCCTCGTCCTCGCGCCGGTCGCCGTGATCCCGATGGTGGTGTATCCGTACGGCAAGCGGTTCACCGACTTCCCGCAGGCCATCCTGGGCCTCGCGCAGGCGATGGGCCCGATCGGCGGCTGGCTCGCCGTCACCGGCTCCTGGTCCTGGGACGCGGTGGTCCTCGGCCTGGCGGTCGGTGTCTGGATCGGCGGCTTCGACCTGATCTACGCCTGCCAGGACGTCGAGGCGGACCGCGAGACCGGCGTGAGGTCGGTCCCGGCCCGCTTCGGCGTCCCCGCCGCGATCCGGGGCGCCCGCGCCTGCCACACCGTCACGACGGCCCTGCTCGTCTGGTACGCCGTCCTCACCGGTGCCGGCGCCTTCTTCTGGCTCGGCCTGCTGATCGTCGCCGGCGCCTTCGTCTACGAGCACACCCTCGTCCGCCCGACCGACCTGTCCCGCCTGAACAGGGCCTTCTTCAGCGTCAACGGCTTCATCGGCATTGCCCTGTTCGGGTGCGCGCTGCTGGATCTGCTGGTTCGCGGTCTGACCGTCTGAGTACGTTGCGGCCCACCGGCGGCCCGTGGACCCACGGGCCCCGACCGGTCCTGAGCACGGTCACCCCCCGCTCCACCGGTAGGCTCGAGATGTGAACGCAGGAGAAATGCGGCGCAAGCCTTGGATCGTGGGGGTGTCGGGGGCATCCGGGACGCCCTACGCAGCCGCTGTGCTGCGCGGGCTGCTCGCCGCCGGCGAGAACGTCGACCTGGTCGTCAGCCGGGCCTCGCGGCTCACCCTGCTGGACGAGACCGGCATCTCCTTCCGTGACGCCCACTGGCGTGACGACCTGCGGCAGTGGCTCTCCCGGGGCGCGGACGGCAAGCCGGACACCTTCTCGGCCGACCTCGACGGGGTACGGCACTGGGCCGCCGGTGACCTGGCGGCCGGGCCGTCCTCGGGGTCGTACCCGAGCAAGGGCATGCTGATCGTGCCCGCCTCCACGGCCTGCGTGGCCGGGGTGGCGATCGGGCTGTCCAAGGACCTGTTGCAGCGGGCGGCGAGCGTGACCCTCAAGGAGGGGCGCACGCTGGTGGTGGCCGTGCGGGAGACCCCGTTGAACGGCCAGACCCTGCGGCACCTGGTCGCCCTCGACGACGCGGGCGCGACCGTGGTGCCCGCCTCACCGGCCTTCTACGCGGGCGCGACGCACATCCAGGACCTGGTCGACTTCGTCGCCGGGCGCGTACTCGACGCGGCGGGCGTCGAGCACCGCCTCTACCGCCGCTGGGAGGGCGGACTCGGCGGCGGGTCCCGCACCGGGTGAGCCCTCCGGCGGCCGCACAGCACCACCTCTTCAGGAACGTTCGTACCTCTTCAGCGGAAGGCTCCGATTCGATGGACGCGGTGGACAGGCAGCTCATCCAGGCCCTGAGAGAGAACGGCCGGGCCTCCTACGCGGAGCTGGGACGCCTCGTCGGCCTGTCGGGACCCAGCGTCACCGACCGCATCAACCGGCTGGAGGCGGCCGGTGTCATCACCGGTTACCGCGCCACCGTGGACGCCGCCTCGCTCGGCCTCGGCGTCATCGCCCTGATCGGCATCTCGCTCTCCGACGCCGCCGACCACGAGGACGTGGCGCAGCGGCTGCGGGACCTGAAGGAGATCGAGGACTGCTGGTTCATCGCCGGCGACGACTCCTTCATGCTCAAGGTGCGGGCGACCGACGTGGACGGGCTGGAGAAGATCATCCGCCGGCTGTCCGGGACCAAGGGGGTCTCCCGGACCCGTACGACGATCGTGCTCTCCACGAAGTGGGAGAACCGGGTCGGTGAGCTGCCCGAAGAGGTGCAGTGACCGGGGCGTACGGTTGACGGGGTCTGCCTGAAGCGGTCGAGGAAAAGAGGGATCGGCATGGACGTCGGGCTCAAGCGCGAGCTGGAGGAGAAGGTCGGGGCGGGTGTCCGCCTGACCCGTGAGGACGGCATCGCGCTGTACGAGTCGGACGACCTGGCCTGGCTCGGCGGGCTGGCCCACGAGGTGCGGACGCGGCTGAACGGCGACGTCGTGCACTTCAACGTCAACCGCCACCTCAACATGACGAACGTGTGCACCGCCTCCTGCGCCTACTGCTCCTTCCAGCGCAAGCCGGGGGAGAAGGACGCGTACACCATGCGCATCGAGGAGGCGGTGAAGCTCGCCAGGGCGATGGAGCCGGAGAACCTGACCGAACTGCACATCGTCAACGGGCTGCACCCCAACCTGCCCTGGCGGTACTACCCGCGCTCGCTCAGGGAACTGAAGGCCGCGCTGCCGGGCGTCTCCCTGAAGGCGTTCACCGCCACCGAGATCCACCACTTCGAGACCATCTCCGGGCTGTCCGCCTCCGAGATCCTCGACGAGCTGATCGACGCCGGCCTGGAGTCCCTCACCGGCGGCGGCGCGGAGATCTTCGACTGGGAGGTGCGGCAGCACATCGTCGACCACCGCACCCACTGGGAGGACTGGTCGCGCATCCACCGCCTGGCGCACGAGAAGGGACTGAAGACCCCGTGCACCATGCTCTACGGCCACATCGAGGAGCCCCGCCACCGCGTGGACCACGTGCTGCGGCTGCGTGAACTGCAGGACGAGACCGGCGGCTTCCAGGTCTTCATCCCGCTGCGCTACCAGCACGACTTCGTCGACATGAAGGACGGCAAGGTACGCAACCGGCTCCAGGCCCGCACCCAGATGGCGACCGGCGCGGAGGCGCTGAAGACCTTCGCCGTGTCACGGCTGCTCTTCGACAACGTGCCCCACGTCAAGGTGTTCTGGGTGATGCACGGCGTGGGGACCGCACAGCTCGCGCTCCAGCACGGCGCCGACGACATGGACGGCTCGGTCGTCGAGTACAAGATCACGCACGACGCGGACAACTACGGCACGCCGAACAAGCTGACCCGTGAGGACCTGCTCGACCTCATCAGGGACGCCGGGTTCCGGCCGGTGGAGCGGAACACGCGGTACGAGATCATCCGGGAGTACGACGGCCCCGACCCGGCGCGCCGCGAATCGCCGCAGCCGATGCGGATGTGAAGTGGCGCTCCGCCCCCGGGGAAAATGCGCGGCACGAGCGCTTGAGTAACAGGTAACGTGCTCACATGCCCCTTACCTTTGCACTCGATCCCGATGTCACCCCGGAACTCCGGGACGGCATCCTGGACCTGTGGGCCGATGTCAGCAACGCGGGCGGAGCGGTCGGTTTCGTGCCGCCCGTGACGCGTGAGGACATCCGCCCCGAGCTGGTGCGGCAGTTCGTGGCGATGGAGGAGAAGCGCTCCCGCCTGCTCGTCGGGCGCGACGAGGACGGGCGGGTGGCCGCGACGGCGTTCCTCACCTTCAACGGCCACCGGCTCATGACCCACTGGATCTGGCTCTACACGGTCATGGTCCACCCCCGGCACCAGGGCAAGGGCTACGGCCGCGACCTGCTGGCCGCCGCCGAGGACGCCGCCCGCGGCCTCGACGGCATCGAGGCGATACGCCTCAACTGCCGCGGCGGTCTCGGGCTCGAGCGCTTCTACGCCTCCTGCGGCTACAAGGAGGTCGGCCGCGTCCCCGGGGCGATCCGGGTGGCGCCGGGCGACGAGCGGGACGACGTCATCCTGCTGCTGCCGCTGACCTGAGCCCCGCACCCCCCTGCCGGGACGGCGCTCCGGCCGTGCTTCACTGGAAGCCGTCCCTTTGGGATATTCTGGCCGTACGTAGGAAGAGTGGATGAGATGCTCCGCTACACGCTGATGCGCCTCGGGATCTTCGTGGGCTGCCTCGTGGTCGTCTGGGGCCTCGTCCACTCCGGCCTCGCCCCGCGCGGCCTCGGCGACTCCAACGGTCTGTGGATCGTGCTGCTCGCGCTGCTGGTCTCCGCCCCGATCAGCCTCGTGGCGCTGCGCGAGGAGCGGGACCGGGCCTCCGAGCGCATCGTCCGGCGGGTGGACCGGGCGAAGGCCAACCTGGAGGCCAACCGCAACCAGGAGGACGCGGCCGACGACACCGCCCGCGCGCAGGGGCGGACCCAGGGCCAGGCCTCGTAACCTCCGTCACACCCGCACACCGCGCGTCGGCGCCCCGGTTCCCAACCGCCTTGGAACCGGGGCGCTTTGCGTGATGCGGACGCCTTCGGCCCCCCATCCCCCAAAGCAAGCCTTTGAGGATCCCAAAGCTTCGGTGTTACGGTCTCCGGGTGAAGTCAGCAGCCGTGTTCCCCACGCCCCGGAGTGTTCCGCTCGTGGCGCGCCTGCACGTGGACCTCTGCCGGGTCACTTCCGCGAACTGTCGTCCCTGACGTCCCGAACGCCGTACCGACGTCACGCCCTGCCGACGTCACGACGTTCCGCCACCCGGGTCCCACGTCACATCCCTCACGCGTCCCCCTCACCGGAGCATGTCCGTGTCCACGAACACGCAGTCCTTCAAGCTGCCCGTACGCGCGCCCTTCTGGGCCCAGATACTCGCCGGCCTCGTCCTGGGCGTCCTGCTCGGCTGGCTCGCCCGCAGCCAGGACCTCTCCTGGCTCGTCACCACCCTGGAGAAGGTCGGCGGCACCTTCATCGGCCTGCTGAAGCTCGCCGTCGCCCCGCTGGTCTTCTTCGCGATCCTGGTGTCCGTCACCAACCTGCGGAAGGTCGACAACGCGGCCCGGCTGGCCTCGCGCACCCTCCTCTGGTTCATGATCACCTCGCTGATCGCGGTGGCGATCGGCCTGGTCATCGGCCTGGTCACCAACCCGGGCGCGGGCACCGGCCTCACGCCCGCCGACGGCTCCCTGCCCGAGCGGACCGGGTCCTGGATCGACTTCCTGACCGGCATCGTGCCGACCGACGTGATCACGCCGTTCACCGAGCTGAACGTGCTCCAGATCGTCTTCATGGCCGTCGTCGCCGGTGTCGCCGCCCTCCGGCTCGGCGAGAAGGCCCAGCCGGTCCTCGCCCTGAGCGAGTCCGTCCTCGCGCTCCTGCAGAGGGCCCTGTGGTGGGTCATCCGCCTGGCCCCGCTCGGCACGGCCGGCCTCATCGGCAACGCGATCGCCACCTACGGCTGGGACCTGATCGGCCAGTACGCCACCTTCACCGCCGACGTCTACATCGGCTGCGCGATCGTCCTCTTCGGCGTCTACCCGGCGCTGCTCGCGACCGTCGCCAAGGTCAACCCCGTGCAGTTCTTCAAGGGCGCCTGGCCCGCGATCCAGCTCGCCTTCGTCTCCCGCTCCTCGGTCGGCACCATGCCGCTGACCCAGAAGGTGACCGAACGCCTGGGCGTGCCCAAGGAGTACGCGTCCTTCGCCGTCCCGTTCGGGGCGACCACGAAGATGGACGGCTGCGCCGCGATCTACCCCGCCATCGCCGCGATCTTCGTCGCCCAGATCTTCGACGTCCGGCTCGGCGTCGGCGACTACCTGCTGATCGCGTTCGTCTCGGTGGTGGGCTCCGCCGCCACGGCCGGCCTCACCGGCGCGACGGTCATGCTCACCCTGACCCTCTCCACGCTCGGCCTGCCCATGGAGGGCGTCGGCCTGCTGCTGGCGATCGACCCCGTCCTGGACATGATCCGCACGGCGGTGAACGTCGCCGGACAGGCCCTGGTCCCGGTGATCGTCTCCGCCCGCGAGGGCCTGCTCGACCGTGCCGCCTACGACTCGGTCCACGCCTCGCCGGTCGACGAGGGCCCGGCCGAGGAGTCCCCGGCCGACGAGGCCGCGGACGACGGGCCCCGGCGGGTCCCCGCAGCGGTCTGACGTCCCGGGTCCCCGGCACGAGGGGCGCGTCACGGCCGGCACCGGGAGGTGACCGTGCCGGGGCGCGCCCCTCGCGCGGACGACGACGGCCACGGCCCGCGGGGGAGGCGGACCGTACGCTGTGTTCCATGGGTGCCGTGAAGACCAAGCGGATGCCGCGTGCGGTCCGTGAGCAGCAGATGCTGGACGCCGCAGTGCGGACCTTCGGCCAACGGGGGTACAGGGCCGCGTCGATGGACGAGATCGCCGAACTGGCGGGCGTGTCCAAGCCGTTGGTGTACCTGTACCTGAACTCCAAGGAGGACCTGTTCACCGCGTGCATCCGGCGTGAGGCGAAGGCCCTCACCGAGGCGGTGCGCGCGGGCGCCCGCCCGGGGCTGCCCGCCGACCGGCAGCTCTGGGCGGGGCTCACGGCGTTCTTCACGCACACCGCGCGCCACCCCGACGGCTGGGCCGTGCTGCACCTGCAGGCCCGTACGCACGGGGAGGTGTTCGCCGCCGAGGTCGCCGAGGCGCGCGCCGGGATCGTGGCGTTCGTGACCCAGCTCATCCTCGCCGCGGCCCGCGAGGCCCTCCCCCCGGCTCCCGGCCGCGCTCGGGCAGGGGACGCCCCCGCCGACCGCGACTTCCCCGAACGCGAGGTCTCCGGGCTCGCGGAGGCGCTGGTCGGGGCCGCCGAGTCGCTCGCCGACTGGGCCAACGCCACCCCCGGCGTCACGGCCCGGCAGTCGGCGGCCACGCTGATGAACTTCGCCTGGGCGGGACTGGGCAACCTGATGGCCGGCCGTCACTGGACGCCGCCCGGGAACGACACCGACGGTTCCGGCGACATGGCGGGCCCCGACGGCACCGCGAGCCCTGACGGCCCTGACGGCCCTGACGGCCCCGACGGGGCCCGCCGTGGCGGCCCGGTGGCGGCTCAGGCCGGGCGGATCTCCCCGGTCAGGTGAACCCGGTCGCCGGCGCCGCGCAGCTCGAAGCGTCCGTCCTTCGCCGCGTACGTCACCGTGCCCGGCAGCGGCACCGGCGCCCTGAAGCCGGCCCGCACCCGCGTCGCGTCCGGGGTGCCGTGCGCGGCGAGGCAGCGGGCCACGGTCCACATGCCGTGCGCGACGGCGCGGGGGAAGCCGAAGGGCCGCGCGGTGAGGGGGTGCAGATGGATCGGGTTGCGGTCGCCGGAGGCGGCACCGTAGCGCCGTCCGACGTCCCCGGCCAGCCGCCACTCCTCGACGGCGGGCAGGGGACCGGGCTCCGGCGCCTCCTGCCGCGCGGGCGGTCCGGCGGTCCGGTGCCGGGCCAGGTACGTACTGCGTGACTCCCACACCACGTCCCCGGCCTCCCGCAGTTCGGTGACCACGGCGGCCTCCGTGCCGCGCCGGTGCGGGGCCAGGGCGTCGACGTACACAGTCAGCTCGTACGCGCCGGTGGTCGCCAGCGCCCGGTGCCTGGTGATCCGCAGCGACGTGTGCACCAGCCCCAGCAGCGGCAGCGGGAAGTCCCACGCGCTCATCAGCCGCATCGCCGCCGGAAAGCCCAGCACGTGCGGGTACGTCACCGGCAGCGTCTCCTCCCCGGCCGGGAAGCCGCACACCCGCTCGTAGCGCGCGAGCCGGGCGGGGTCGATCCGCAGGCCGGGCAGCACCAGCCGGGTGCGGGGGAAAGCGGCGTCGGGACGGGGCCGCTTGAACGGCGACAGCACGGCGCCGCGCGCGAGGAGCGGGGCGAGGGCGGGCATCCCGGTGAGCCGGACCCCGGCCGGGGGCGTCGGCACGGACGTCATGGCGCTCACGCCCCCAGCAGGCTCTGGCCGCAGACCCGTACGACCTGCCCGTTCACCGCGCCCGAGGCCGGGTGGGCGAGCCAGGCGGTGGTCTCGGCGACATCGTCCGGCAGCCCGCCCTGCGCCAGGGAGTTCATACGGCGTCCCGCCTCGCGGATGAACAGGGGAACGGCGGCCGTCATCCTGGTCTCGATGAACCCGGGTGCCACGGCGTTCACCGTCACCCCGTGCTCGGCGAGCGCGCGCGGCGCCAGGGAGCGGACCAGGCCGGTCACACCGGCCTTGCTCGCCCCGTAGTTGGTCTGCCCGGCGTTCCCGGCGATGCCCGCGATGGAGGCCGTCGCCACGATCCGCCCGCCCCGCTTCAGAGCCCGGGCACCGAGCAGCGCGTCGGTCGTGCGCACCACGCTCGCCAGGTTCACCTCCAGCACCTGGATCCAGCGCTCGGCGGACATGTTGACCAGGCGCCGGTCACGGGTGATGCCCGCGTTGTGGACGAGTATGTCGAGGCCGTCGGGGAGGGCGTCGGCGATCCGGGCGCCCGCGTCGGGGGCGGTGATGTCGAGGGGGAGCGCCACGCCGCCGAGCCGTTCGGCGACCCGCCGCGCGTCCTGCTCCGCCTGCGGCACGTCGAGGACGACCACCTTCGCGCCGTCCCGGGCCAGCGTCCCGGCGACCGCCTCGCCGATGCCGCGCGCGGCGCCGGTCACCAGGGCGGTGCGGCCGGCCAGGGGGCGCTCGACGTCGTGCGGGGCGACGGACTCGTGCTCCCCCACCTCGATCACCTGGCCGCTGACGTAGGCCGACCTGGGGGAGAGCAGGAAGCTCAGGGTGGACCCGGCGGCGGCCGCGTCGGTGAGGCGGACCAGGTTCACGGTCCTGCCCCCGCCGATCTCCTTGCCGAGGGAGCGGGTGAAGCCCTCCAGCGCCTGCTGGGCCGCGGCCTGATGGTGGTCGGCGGGGTCGAGCGGGGCGCCGAGCACCACGATCCGGCCGCTCTCGGCGACCGACCGGACGACCGGGTGCAGGGCCGCGTGCACCTCGGCGAGCCCCTCGACGTCCCGGATCCCGCTCGCGTCCAGGACGACGGCGGCGGGCCGGCCCGTGACGTCCTCGCCCAGTCCCGCGCGGGCCAGGACGGGCGGCAGGTCGAGATCGGACTTCCCCGCGGTGAGCTGCAGCAGGCCGCCGTCCAGACCGGGCCGGCCGGGCGACCAGCGTCGCAGCGCCGCGGGCTGGGGGAGGCCCGTCCGGCGCGTCAGGAAGCGGCCGGGGGCGGTGCCGGTGAAGCTGAGATAGCGGTCGGCCATGGGGGACTCCCAGCGGGGGTGCGAAGGGCTCACGGGGTACGCGCACGGCACACCCACCCCAGTGCTGACTCTGGAGTAAGGTAACCGCGGGTAAGACTATGTCACGGTGAGGAGCAGGTCGAGATGAGCACTCCGAAGCCGGCAGCCGTCCGGCGCGTCGCGGTCATCGGCGGCAGCCGCCTCCCCTTCGCCCGCTCCGACGGCCCCTACGCCACCGCCTCCAACCAGGAGATGCTCACCGCCGCCCTGGACGGCCTCGTCGAGCGGTACGGCCTGCGGGAGCCGGGCGCGGTGGGCGAGTTCGTCGCCGGGGCGGTGCTCAAGCACAGCCGGGACTTCAACCTCGCCCGCGAGACGGTCCTCGGCTCGCACCTGGACGCCCGCACCCCCGCGTACGACATCCAGCAGGCCTGTGGCACCGGTCTCCAGGCCGTCGTCGCCGCCGCCAACAAGATCGCCCTCGGCCAGACGGAGGCCGCGGTCGCGGGCGGCGCCGACACCGCGAGCGACGCACCCCTCGGCGTCAACGACGACCTGCGCAAGGTGCTGCTGGAGGCGCGGCGCGCCACGTCGCCCGGCGCCCGCCTCAAGGCCCTGGCGAAGGTGCGCCCGGGCCATCTCGTCCCCGACATCCCGCGCAACGCCGAACCGCGCACCCGCCTCTCCATGGGCGAGCACGCCGCGGTCACCGCCCGCGCCTGGGGCATCACCCGCGAGGCGCAGGACGAACTGGCCGCCGCCAGCCACCAGCGGCTGGCGGCGGCGTACGAACGCGGCCTGTTCCAGGACCTGGTGGTGCCCTTCCGGGGCCTGGCCCGCGACCAGAACCTGCGCCCGGGCTCGACGGTGGGCAAACTCGCCTCGCTCAAGCCGGTGTTCGGCCTCGACGGCCCCGAACCCACCATGACGGCGGGCAACTCGACCCCGCTCACGGACGGCGCGGCGGTGGTGCTGCTGGCGAGCGAGGAGTGGGCGGCGCGGCGGGGACTGGAGCCGCTCGCCCACCTGACGGCGTACGAGACGGCCGCCGTGGACTTCGTCGGCGGGGACGTCGCCGGCGGCGAGGACGGCCTGCTGATGGCACCGGCGTACGCCGTGCCGCGCATGCTGGAGCGGGCCGGGCTGGGCATCGAGGACTTCGACCTGATCGAGATCCACGAGGCGTTCGCCTCCCAGGTGCTGGCCACGCTGGCCGCCTGGGAGAAGCGGGGACTGGCACCGGTGGACCGCGCCCGGCTCAACGTGGCGGGCTCGTCCCTCGCCACCGGCCACCCCTTCGCCGCCACCGGCGCCCGCATCGTGGCGACCCTGGCGAAGCTGCTGGCCGAACGGGACGCCCCCGCACGGGGGTTGATCTCCATCTGCGCGGCGGGCGGACAGGGCGTGACGGCGATCCTGGAACGTACCTGAGTGACCCTCAGGTAACCTCCGGCACTGCACACACCCGGCTCCGGACCATCCCCATACCCGCACGGACCCCCCACGCGGGGGCCGTACGATCCCGGCACCGACCGGTGGCGATCTCCTTTCCCGGAGCCGCCGGTGAGCGCCTCGGCGTGCGAGGCACGTACGTCGTGGCACCAAGCAGTCGCACTGCCCGCCTCAGGAGCCGCCCGTGTCCACCGCGTATTCCTCCGCTCCCGACGACGACGTCCACGGAGCACCCGTCCCGGTCGAGCCCGAGACCAGACGGCTGGACGGAGTCGTCAGGGAAGCGTCCGTACCGCCGCTGGCGAAGCCGGTGCGGCACGGGTCGCTCGCCGACCTGCCGTTCGAGAACGCGAGCACGGCGCCGGACGCGGTGGTGCTCAGCCGGAAGACGGCGGACGGCAGGTGGCGCGACGTCACGGCGGGGCGGTTCGCCGCCGAGGTGAGGGCCGTGGCGAAGGGGCTGATCGCCGAGGGGCTGACGCCGGGCGACCGGGTGGCCGTCATGGCCCGCACCATCTACGAGTGGACGCTCCTCGACTTCGCCGCCTGGGCGGCCGGACTGGTCACGGTCCCCATCTACCCCACCTCCTCCGTCTTCCAGGCCCGCTGGATCCTGCACGACTCGGGCGCGGTCGCCCTGGTCACGGAGACCGCCGCGCAGGCCGCCTCCCTCGGCCCCGAACGGCCCCACCTGCCCGACCTGCGGCACGTGTGGACCGTGGAGAAGGGCCACGTCGAGGCACTCGCGCAGGCCGGCACCCACCTCCCGGACCAGGAGGTGGAGATCCGCCGGGGCATGGCGGCCCCCGACACCCTCGCCACGCTCGTCTACACCTCGGGCACGACGGGCCGGCCCAAGGGCTGCGCCCTCACCCACGGCAACTTCTTCGCCGAGGTCGACAACGCGATCGAGCTGCTCTACCCGGTCTTCAAGGCACGGACCAGCGAAGAGGCCTCCGTCCTGCTCTTCCTGCCCATGTCCCACGTCTTCGGCTGCATGGTCGCCGTCGCCTGCGTACGCGCCCGGGTACGCCTCGGTCACGCGCCCAGCCTGCAGTCCGAGGAGTTGCTGCCGGACCTGGCGAGCTTCCGGCCCACCTGCCTGCTGGCCATCCCGTACATGCTGGAAAAGGTCTTCAACACCGCCCGTGCCAGGGCGGAGGCGGGCGGACGGCTGACGGCCTTCGACCGCGCGGTGTCGGTGGCACGCCGCTTCGGCGAGGCCGTCGAGGCCCGGCAGACCGGCACGGGCCCCGGCCCGTCCCGCGCCCTGCGGACCGCCCGCGCCTTCTACGACCCGCTGGTCTACCGCCGGATCCGCAACGCCATGGGCGGCAGGGTCCGTTACGCCATCTGCGGCGGTTCCCCGCTCGGCCGCCGCCTCGCCTCGTTCTACGCCGGTGCCGGCATCGAGATCTTCGAGGGCTACGGCCTGACCGAGACCACCGGCGCCTCGACGGTGACGCCGCCGCTGAAACCCCGTCTGGGCACGGTGGGCTGGCCGCTGCCCGGCACCCGGATCCGCATCGCGGCGGACGGCGAGGTCCTGGTCGCCGGCGAGCACGTGCTGCGCGGCTACTGGGACACCCGGGCGGGCGGGATCGTCCCCGCCGCCGCGGACGGCTGGCTGCCCACGGGCGACCTCGGCGAACTGGACGACGAGGGCTACCTGACCATCACGGGCCGCAAGAAGGAGCTGATCATCACCGCGGGCGGCAAGAGCGTCGCCCCCGCCCCGCTGGAGAACTGGCTCCGCGCCCACCCGCTGATCTCCCAGGTCATGGTGGTCGGTGACAACCGCCCCTACGTCTCCGCCCTGATCACCCTCGACCCCGCCGGCATCACCCACTGGCGCCGGATGAACGGCAGGCACCCGGCGCCCCCGGAACTCGTCGCCGACGACGAGGAACTGCGCGCCGTCCTCCAGCGCGCGGTCGACGAGGCCAACCGGATGCTCTCCCGCCCGGAGTCGATCCGCCGCTTCACCGTCCTGCCCACGGACTTCACCGAGGAGGCGGGCCACGTGACCCCCTCGATGAAGCTGCGGCGCGAGCGGATCCTGCGGGACTTCGCCGAGGAGGTCGAGGGGCTGTACGGGGGATAGCGGGCCGGTCAGGGGGTGGTCGGCGGGGTGCGGGCGATGAGGAACGCCTGCGGCGTCGACTCGTTCCACTTCGTCTCCGCCGCGCGCACCGTGCGCAGGACGAGGGCGAAGCCGGCCGCCTCCAGGAGTCCGGCGATCCGTTCCGGCCGGCGGCGCTGGAAGTCGAGGGTGACCGGGTGGCCGAAGGGCTCCTCGAGACGGCGGGGTTCGTCCCCGGCCTGGAACGCCAGCAGCAGATGGCCGCCGGGCGCCAGCACCCGGCGGAACTCGGCGAAGAGCGCGGGCAGTTCGTCCAGCGGGGTGTGGATCGACGAGTACCAGGAGACGACTCCGGCGAGTGCGCCGTCGGGGACGTCCAGGCTCAGCATCGAGCCCTGCTCGAAGCGCAGACCTGGGTTCTCCCGGCGGGCGATCCCGAGCATCGACGCGGACAGATCGAGGCCGAAGACGGAGAGACCGAGGGAGGCCAGGTGCGCGGTCACCCGGCCGGGGCCGCAGCCCAGGTCGGCCACCTCGCCCCCCTCCCCGA
Source organism: Streptomyces sp. NPDC016640 (assembly GCF_043076215.1). Classification (NCBI taxonomy): domain Bacteria; kingdom Bacillati; phylum Actinomycetota; class Actinomycetes; order Kitasatosporales; family Streptomycetaceae; genus Streptomyces; species Streptomyces sp. NPDC016640. The sequence continues at coordinate 58,335 of NZ_JBIBRG010000020.1, read as the reverse complement.
CCAGTTCGGCGAAACCGGCCATCAGCGTCCGGTCCAGCGGCGAGGTGACGAGGACGTCGCGGAACAGGGTGGCGTAGTCCTCGGCGATGGCGTCGTAGAAGGTGCGGGTGGCGACGATGTGATCGTCGTGCTCGGTGTGCTCGGTGTGCTCGGTGTCCGTGCCGGGAGCGTGTCCGGTGTCCGCGTCGGGGCCGCTGGTGCGGGCGGTGTCGGCGGCGGTCATGGCGGGCACGCTACCGGCACCCGCTGACACTCCGGGGCCCGTTCGACCCCGGCCGCCCGCAGCACCGCCGCCGTCCCCGCCGTCCCGAGGACCACACGGCGGACGGCGCCCGCCACCACGCCGGCACCCCCTCCGTACGACGCAGGGGAGGCCGGCACGGGATTCGTGCCGATCATGCAGCACGTATGAGGGGAATTCGCCGGAAATCCAAACAGGCCCGGCGCGCGCCCGGTGGGGCCGGTCGCCGAAAGGCAGGAGCCCCGTCGCCTGACGGCGCGGGGCTCCTTGGGTACTGCTAGTCGTTCCCGGATCGGAGAGGGATCAGACCGGGGTGACGTTCTCCGCCTGCGGGCCCTTCGGACCCTGCGTGACGTCGAAAGACACCTGCTGGTTCTCCTCAAGAGAGCGGAAACCGCTCGAGTTGATCGCGGAGTAGTGGACGAAGACGTCGGGGCCGCCGCCTTCCTGGGCGATGAAACCAAAGCCCTTTTCGGCGTTGAACCACTTCACGGTTCCGGTAGCCATAAGCCCTCCTTGGGCCCAAAGGGTTGCCCTGCTCCAGAACCAGCAAGTGTGAAGATTGAATTCTGCACAACTGCATCCGTCTGAGAACGACGAGAGCCCGCGGTCACATGCTCCGCAGGCTCTGTACTGCAAGGGAAACCAAACTGCAACTTGCGATGAGCCTAGCACGCAGACGCCGGAATGCAAGAGAGGCCAAGATCACTTCACCCGAATGTTTGAACGCCTCGTTCGCCACAGGCGTCCGGGCGTCCGAGAGGGCGGCCCGGAGGTGGGCCGGGGACGGCCCGGGCGTCCGAGAGGGCTGGGCCGGGGACGGTCCGGAGCGGAGGCGGGGGCGGAGGTCCTGCCGCTCCGGCCGAGGGCTAGCCTCACGATGTGGACAATCCTCGCACCCGGCCGCGTGTCGGCCACATCCAGTTCCTGAACTGTCTGCCCCTTTACTGGGGGCTCGCGAGAACGGGCACGCTCCTCGACTTCGAGCTGACGAAGGACACCCCCGAGAAGCTCAGTGAGCAGCTGGTGCGAGGCGACCTCGACATCGGGCCCATCACCCTCGTCGAGTTCCTCAAGCACGCCGACCGGCTGGTCGCCTTCCCCGACATCGCCGTCGGCTGCGACGGCCCGGTGATGTCCTGCGTGATCGTCTCGCAGGTCCCGCTGGACCGGCTGGACGGGGCCAGGGTCGCCCTCGGGTCGACCTCCCGCACCTCCGTACGCCTCGCGCAGCTCCTCCTCGCCGAGCGGTACGGCGTACAGCCCGACTACTACACCTGTCCGCCCGACCTGAGCCTGATGATGCAGGAGGCCGAGGCGGCCGTCCTCATCGGGGACGCGGCGCTGCGGGCCAACATGCTCGACGGGCCCCGCTACGGCCTGGACGTGCACGACCTGGGCGCGCTGTGGAAGGAGTGGACGGGCCTGCCGTTCGTCTTCGCGGTGTGGGCGGCGCGACGGGACTACCTGGAGCGCGAGCCGGTCATCACCCGCAAGGTGCACGAGGCCTTCCTCGCCTCCCGCAACCTCTCCCTGGAGGAGGTCGGCAAGGTCGCCGAGCAGGCGGCCCGCTGGGAGGCCTTCGACGAGCGGACGCTGGCCCAGTACTTCACCACCCTCGACTTCAGCTTCGGCGCCCCGCAGCTGGCGGCGGTCGCGGAGTTCGCCCGCCGGGTGGGGCCGACGACGGGGTTCGCGGCGGACGTGAAGGTCGATCTGCTGCGTCCATGAGGCGGCGGGCGGCCCGCGCACCACCCTGCTGGAAGGTCCGCCGAAGGCCCGGCTGTCGAAGACCGGGTAAGTGCCTTCGGTTCCTCCCGGCCGCTGTCCGTCTCCCGCTCCTCACTGATGTGCCCGCGTCGGCGAACGACACCGGGCGCAGCACATGCCGCACGGGCATCACGACGGGGAAGGCCACCCGGGGACTCCGCAGCCGGACGGCCCTCGCGAGCTGGGCAGTCACCGCCTGCTGCGAAGACCGGGCGCCGGCGGCATGGGACGTGTGCACCCGGCGCGTTCGCCCGGTGGCCCTGCTGGTCACCCGTGGACCCGGGGTCCGCGCGTTGCCGGCCGTCCGACCCCGGGCGCATGCCCCACGGTTGCGTCCGCCTCGAGACATCCCCCGGACCTGCACACCGTTCACCCGGAGACCGTACGGAACGCGAGGGAACCGGGAGAACCGGGAGCCGAGGGTGAGGAGCCACGCGGAAATCCGGTTCACGTCGGCCCGGTCGGCGGGTGAACCGGCGGATGATGTGAAGGCGTCGGTTCATTCCGTGACGTCACTGCCACACTGGTGAATTCGGTGACGCAGGGAGGCCGTCCGCCAACAGCGTGACGGTGGTCGGCCGTTCGCCGGCGTGCTTTGATCGGTGCGCACGGCTCGCCGGTGATCGGCCCCGATTCCGGGCCTCCGGTGAATTCCCCGCCGTTGCGCTTCCTGATACGAACGGAAAGGCCAGCCATGACTTTCGTCCCGCAGGTAGAAACGGCCGAGATCTCCGACGCGGAACTGGACGACCTCTCCGGTGGTCAGGCCGTCTCCGCCGGCATCGACGCCGGTGTGGCCGTCGTCCTGGACCACGGTGCCGTCGGTGTGGGTGTGTGCGCCGAGGCGGGCTCCCTCAGCGTCTCCGCCGGTCTCGGCGGCTCGGTGAGCCCCACGGGTGAGGTGCGCGCCACGATGCTCTGAGCACGTGTACGGAGCCCCGGCCTGTTCGCGGGCCGGGGCCCGGCTCGTTTGTCGCAGGCCCCGTCCTCGTACGACCTGGAGAACCTCCCTTCACCCCTGCCGGTGCACCGCCTGACTCGAGGGCTTCGGTGAATGTGCTGAAAGCGGGGGCCGGGAAGGAGCGGGGGCCGCGGGCGGGGTGCCTTAAGGCGCGCAGGGCTGTGCGGGTGGAAGAACGCGCTGTTCCCACGCAGTTGTTGCCGTCGCCGCTTTCCGAGCAGAAGGCAGGGAAGAGGACCGGGCCGAGGATCGTGCCGCGATGACGCTGCGCATTCCGGAGCGGCGGGGAATTCCGGTGCCCGACGTCGTACGGGAGCGGGTCCAGGCCTGCACCGACCTCGATCAGCTCGAACGCCGGCCCAGCGGGCCGTTCACGCCACCCGGGCCGAGGACCCGTCCGGCGGTCGACCGGCCGGTCCGCCGTTGCCGTCGGGGAAGCCGCGGCGGGAGGGGGCCTTCGACCGTGGCCGTTCGAGTCCATAGGATCTCCGGAGGCTCAGCAGGCCCTCCTCCCCCACCCCCAGGAGACCCGTCATGCCGCGACGCCGCAGTCCCAGCCCGTCCGGCCCGACGGCTCCGGGGAACAGGACGCCGCCGCAGACGCGGCGCCACGCGGTCGCGGCGGCGGGATGAGCGACCACCTGAACGCCGTGCTGATCGTCTCCGCCGCGCTGTGGGGCGCGGCGGCCGGCGCGGTGCTGCCCCGCGCGGCCTACCGGTTCTCCGCCCCGTCGGGGGAGGAGTGGCGGACGGCGTGCCCGGCGGGGCACCCGGTCGGCGGCTGGCTCGGGCGGGCCCGGTGCGGGCCGTGCGCGGGACCGCCGTACGGGCCCGGCGCCGCTCCCGCCGCCGTCACCGCCCTCGTCTGCGCCGCCCTCGCCGCCGCCACCGGGGCCCGGCCCGAGCTGTTCGTCTGGCTGCTGCTCGCGCCCGCCGGCGTGCTGCTGGCGGTGGTCGACTTCCGGGTGCAGCGGCTGCCCGACCCGCTCACCCTGCCCTTCGCCGGGGCCGCCCTGCTGCTGCTCGGCCTGGCCGCCCTGGTCCCCGGGCACGCGGGCGAGTGGACCACCGCCCTGCTGGGCGCGCTCGCGCTGGGGGCCGGCTACTTCGTGCTGTTCCTCATCCACCCGAACGGCATGGGCTTCGGCGATGTGAAGCTCGCCCTGGGCGCGGGCGCCGTCCTCGGCTGGTACGGCTGGCCGACGGTGATGCTCGGCACCTTCGCCGGGTTCCTGTCCGGGGCGCTGTACGGGGGCGCGCTGGTCGTCGCGCGGCGGGCGGGGCGCAGGACGGCCATCCCGTTCGGACCGTTCCTGATCAGCGGCGCCCTCGCCGGGCTGCTGATCGGCGCCTTCGCGGCCTGACGTGAACCGCGCAATCCGGCTGACGTACGCTGGATCGGTCCGCCCACAACCCTTCCGAAAGGGACGCCGGTGACCGAGAAGGCCGACCTTCAGACCGTCCTCGACCGTGCCGCCGCCGGTGGACGGATCACCCCCGAAGAGGCTCTCGACCTCTACCGCGACGCCCCGCTGCACGCGCTGGGCGCCGCCGCCGACGCCGTACGCAGACGGAAGTACGCCGGTACGGAGCACATCGCGACGTACATCATCGAGCGGAACATCAACTACACCAACGTGTGCGTCACGGCGTGCAAGTTCTGCGCGTTCTACGCTGCGCCCAAGGACACCGCCAAGGGCTGGACCCGCGACCTCGACGACATCCTGCGGCGCTGCGCCGAGACCGTCGAGCTCGGCGGCACGCAGATCATGTTCCAGGGCGGCCACCACCCGGACTACGGCGTCGAGTACTACGAGAAGCACTTCGCCGCCATCAAGAAGGAGTTCCCGCAGCTCGTCATCCACAGCCTGGGGGCGAGCGAGGTCGAGCACATGGCCCGGATCTCCGAGGTGCCGGTCGAGGAGGCCATCACCCGGATCCACGCGGCGGGCCTCGACTCCTTCGCCGGCGCGGGCGCGGAACTGCTCCCCGCGCGTCCCCGCAAGGCCATCGCGCCGCTGAAGGAGTCCGGCGAGCGCTGGCTGGAGATCATGGAGATCGCCCACGGCCTGGGGGTCGAGTCCACGTCGACCATGCTGATGGGCACCGGCGAGACCAACGCCGAGCGGATCGAGCACCTGCGGATGATCCGCGACGTGCAGGACCGCACGGGCGGCTTCCGGGCCTTCATCCCGTACACCTACCAGCCCGAGAACAACCACCTGAAGGGCCGCACCCAGGCCACGGTCTTCGAGTACCTGCGGATGATCGCCGTCGCCCGCCTCTTCCTCGACAACGTGGCCCACATCCAGGGCTCCTGGCTGACCACCGGCAAGGAGGTCGGCCAGCTCTCCCTGCACTACGGGGCGGACGACCTCGGCTCGATCATGCTGGAGGAGAACGTGGTCTCCTCCGCCGGTGCCAGGCACCGCTCCAACCGGCTGGAGATCATCGACCTGATCAGGCGGGCGGGACGGGTTCCGGCCCAGCGGTCGACGACGTACGAGCACCTCGTCGTGCACGACGACCCGGCGAACGACCCCGTCGACGACCGCGTGGTCTCCCACCTCTCCTCCACGGCCATCGAGGGCGGCACGGCCCACCCGGAGCTGACGCTCCTCGCCTCCAACTGATCCGGCGGCGGACCGGGTTGGAGACCATCCACACGGCGGGCGAGCTCCGGGTCAGCTGGAGCTCGGAGCCGATCAGGGACGGTGCCGTCGTGGTGGGGCGGGACCGGATCGGGGACGTCGGGACGTTCGAGGAACTGCGCGAGCGGTTCCCGGGGGCGCGCGTGCGCCGATGGCCGGGCGTCCTGGGCCCCGCACGCGTCCACGAGGGCCCGCTGCCGGCCGCGCCGACGCCTCGCGAGCGCATCCACGCGGTGCTGAAGCTGGGTGCCGTGGTGGTGGTGGAGGAGCACGCCGGCACACCCGGACTGCGCGCGGCCGCCGAGCGGAACGGCGTCGTGGTGTGGCCCGAGAGGCCCTCACCGTCCTGGGAGCCCCGCATCCGCCGCACCGGCCGCGCGGACCTGGCGGTCTTCGACGACACGGGTGCGTGCGTGGCGACGGTGTGCGCGGGCCGCCTGGTGCACCGCCGGCGCTGAACGCGCCCCGGAGGGAGCGCGGGCCGTGGAGGCCTCGCGGGGCCGGTCCCGGAACGCCGGCCCCATCGGCACCCACGCGATGCCCGCGCTCCTGCTGCAGCGGGGCGATCGCCTCCGAACGCGGGTCCACGGACGCGGAGTCGTGGGTCCGCCGCCCTCGGCGTCGAAGTCGGCGCGGGTGCGCGGGCCGCGTCCAGCGCCGTGCCGTACGCCTCGCCCGCGCGCGGGAAGCCGGCGCTCCTGCCGTGGGAGCGGGCTGCAAGAATGGGCCCGTGACCCGCGCATCCCTGGACAAGCAGCCGCACGAAGTCGCCTCGATGTTCGACGACGTCGCGGAACGGTACGACCTGACCAACGACGTGCTGTCCCTCGGCCAGGACCGGCGATGGCGCAAGGAGGTCGCGAAGGCGGTCGACGCGCGGCCCGCGCAGAAGGTGCTGGACCTGGCCGCCGGCACGGGCACGTCGTCGCTGCCCTTCGCCCGCACCGGCGCCTACGTCGTCCCCTGCGACTTCTCCCTCGGCATGCTCCGGGTCGGCAAGCGGAACCGCGCCTGGCTGCCGTACACCGCCGGCGACGCGACCCGGCTGCCGTTCCGGGACGACGTGTTCGACGCCGTCACCATCTCCTTCGGGCTGCGCAACGTGCAGGACACGGACGCCGCGCTGCGCGAGATGCACCGGGTGACCCGGCCCGGCGGGCGCATCGTGATCTGCGAGTTCTCGCACCCGACGTGGGCGCCGTTCCGCACCGTCTACACCGAGTACCTGATGCGCGCGCTGCCGCCGGTCGCCCGGGCGGTGTCGTCCAGCCCGGACGCGTACGTCTACCTCGCCGAGTCGATCCGCGCCTGGCCCGACCAGCCCGCGCTGGCCCAACGGCTGCGGGGCGCCGGCTGGTCGAAGGTGGCCTGGCGCGATCTGACGGGCGGCGTGGTGGCGCTGCACCGGGGCTTCAAGGAGAGCTGAGCAGCAGGACGGCGGAGGGGGCGGTGCCCGGTTCCGCCCGTTGCCGCGCGGACCCGCCCGCCGGCGGCGCGGGTCCACGCGGCTCACGCACCCCGCCGCCGCCCTCGCCCTCGCCGAAGTCGAACCACACGTGGACCACGGAGTCCCGCGGCACCTCGGTACCGGGCTGCGGGTACTGGCGTACGACGTAGTCGACGACGGCGAGAGCGAAGTCCGGCCGGTCCGGAGCGTCCACGGACAGGCCCCGCGCCCGGGCCGACTCGCGCGCGTCCACGGCCATCAGGCCGACCAGGCGCGGCACGCGCACCTCGGGTGTCCTGGGTGTCATGCGCACGGACGTCACCCCCCAGCGGTACCGGCAGAGTAGACCCGGGGCGGGGCCGCCGGAAGCATCCCGTGGCGTTCCGTGACAATCTATTACCGTGAGTGACTCAAATGGAAGTCAGAGTTCCAGTCGGTAGCAGTGGCTCTCGCGGCCCGAGACCGGCGTCGTGTACGTCTCGGCGAGGCGCATCCCCAGCCGCCGGGCGACCGCCGCCGAGCGGGAGTTGCGGGCGTCCACCATCGCCACCACGCTCTTCGGGCCCGCCGCGCGCAGCCGTTCCAGCGTCTCCAGGGCCGCCGCGGTGACGAACCCGTTGCCCCAGCGCGCGCGGGCCAGCCGCCAGCCGATCTCGATCTCGCCGGCCGGACCCCAGTCGCGCTCCCACGGCTGGGCTCCGGTGAAGCCGAAGACCTCGCCGGACTCGTCCAGCATGCTCCACAGGCAGAAGCCGAGCTCGGCGTCGTGCCGCCGCTGGCGCGCGGTGAGCTCCTCGTAGACCGACAGCTCCGCCGACGCGCCTCCGTGGAACTCCATGACGTCGGGGTCGTCGAAGATCCGGTGCCAGGCGACGGCGTCCTCGTGGGTGGGTACACGCAGCCGTACAGCGGGGAGAGCGCGGTTCACGGGGGCAGCCCTTCAGCCGGGTGATCAATTCTGCTGAATAGACTGCCCGTGTCCAGTGCCGGTCGGCACGCACATTCCGAACCTTGGGGAGATCCCGCCGTGACCGAGCCCCTCTCCGACAACACCGCCGATGTGATCGTCGTGGGCGCGGGGCCAGCCGGCTCCACCACCGCTTACCACCTGGCCCGGTCAGGACTCGATGTGCTCCTGCTGGAGAAGACCGAGTTCCCGCGGGAGAAGGTCTGCGGCGACGGCCTCACCCCGCGCGCCGTGAAGCAGCTGGTGTCGATGGGCATCGACATCTCCGAGGAGGCCGGCTGGCTGCGCAACAAGGGCCTGCGCATCATCGGCGGCGGCGTCCGCCTCCAGCTGGACTGGCCGGATCTCGCCTCCTTCCCCGACTACGGCCTGGTGCGCAAGCGGGACGACTTCGACGAGCAGCTCGCCCGGCAGGCGCAGAAGGCCGGCGCCCGGCTGTACGAGCGCTGCAACGTCGGCGCGCCGATCGTCGACGACCGCACCGGGCGCATCACGGGCGTGCAGGCCAAGCTCGGCGAGGAGAAGCGGGAGGTCACCTTCCACGCCCCGCTGGTGGTGGCCGCCGACGGCAACTCCACCCGGCTGTCCCTGGCGATGGGCCTGCACCGCCGCGAGGACCGCCCGATGGGCGTCGCGGTGCGCACGTACTTCACCTCGCCGCGGCACGAGGACGACTACCTGGAGTCCTGGCTGGAACTGTGGGACCGCCGAGGCCCCCAGGACCGGCTGCTGCCCGGTTACGGCTGGATCTTCGGCATGGGCGACGGGACGAGCAACGTCGGCCTCGGCGTGCTCAACACCTCCGACTCCTTCAAGGAGCTGGACTGGCGCGAGGTCCTCAAGGCGTGGTGCGCCTCGATGCCGGAGGACTGGGGCTACACCCCGGACAACATGACCGGCCCGATCCGCGGCGCCGCGCTCCCCATGGCCTTCAACCGCCAGCCGCACTACACGCGCGGGCTGCTGCTGGTCGGTGACGCGGGCGGCCTGGTGAACCCGTTCAACGGCGAGGGCATCGCCTACGCCATGGAGTCCGGGCAGATGGCCGCCGACGTGATCGTCCAGGCCCACGCGCGGGCGACGCCGGCCCAGCGGGAGATCGCCCTGCGGCGCTACCCGCGGATCCTGAAGGACGCCTACGGCGGTTACTACACGCTCGGCCGCGCCTTCGTGAAGCTCATCGGCAACCCGAAGATCATGCAGATCGCCGCCCAGCGCGGGCTGACGCACCCGATGCTGATGAAGTTCACCCTGAAGCTGCTCGCCAACCTGACGGACCCGACGGGCGGCGACGCGATGGACCGCATCATCAACGGCCTGAGCAAGGTGGCGCCGAAGGCGTGACGTCACCGGCGTCCACCGGGCACGGCGGGACGCCGCCGACCGGCGGGGCGGTGCTGCCGGGTCCCGGCGCGGGCCCGGTCGTGGTTCCGGGGCCCGCGAGGGGCGGTCCGGCGGTGCCGGCGCCCGGCGCCCGCCACCTCGCGGTGACCGGCGCTGCGGACGGCGCTGTGGACGGCCGGGGCCCTGAGGGCGGGCACCCGGGCGTCGGGCGTCCGCGGCGGGAGCCGTGAGCGGCCGTCAGGGGGCCGTACGGGGCTCCGCCGGCGCATGCCGGCACCGCCAACCCGCCCCGGGAGGGGGATGATCCGGGCAATCGGGCGATCTCACCCCGGACCGAGGCGGTGAAAGAGGGAGGGCCGCTGCCCGAGCGGCAGCGGCCCTTCGGCCCGTGAGGGAGCGCGGCTCAGAGCACGCGCACGGCACCCGACGCCGGGTAGCCGGAGAGGTCCTGGATGACGACGCCCTTGGCCGAGTTGGCGGCGTCCAGGTACTGGCCGCCGCCGATGTAGACACCCACGTGGTACGCGGAGCCCTTGCCGCCCCAGTAGAGGATGTCGCCGACCTGGATCTGGGACAGCGGGATGTCGGTGCCCACCATCGACTGGTCCTGCGAGACGCGCGGCAGGTCGACGCCGACCTGGCGGAACGCGGCCTGGACCAGGCTGGAGCAGTCCCAGGCGTTGGGACCCGTGGCGCCCATGACGTAGGCGTCGCCCACCTGTGCCCTGAGGAAGGCGACGACCGACGCGACGCTGCCGCCGGCCGGAGCGGAGGCGGTCGTGGTGGTGGTGGCCGCGGCCGTGGCCGTCGTCGCGGCGGAGAGGGTGGTGCGCTCGGCGTCGCGGGCGGCGCGCTCGGCGGCGGCCTTGCGGGCCTCCTCGGCGGCCTTCTTCTTCGCCTCGGCCTTCTTCTTGGCCTCGGCGAGGTCCGCCTTGGCCTCCTTGGCGGCCTGGGTGGCGGCCGCGTCACGCTCGGCCTGCAGCTGGTAGTTCGCGGCGGCCTGCTGGGTGGCGTCCGCGGACTGGGCGACCTGAGCGGCCAGGTCTGCCGTCAGGGTGGGCAGTTCGAGGGTCTGCGTCACCGGCTCGGCGGCGTTCGCCGAACCGGACGCCCCGGCCACTGCCAGGGTGCTGAGGACGCCACCGGCAACTCCGGCCCGCATCGCGATCGTGGACGGCGCGGTGCGGCGGGGCTTCCGGTGGCTGCGTATGGGAGCGGTGTGGGACATGGGAACAACCGGTACCAGGGGGTGCTTCATATCTTCAAGAAACGTGGGCTGCGCCACAGTTGTTCAATCGAGGCTCAGAATCCCGGGCGTGTCGTTCTTTACCGACGCCGTAAGGGACATTGCGGGCGCCCGTGATCGGCCCTTGATCACGCACTTTCATCGTTACGCCCTAATTGCCCCGCGCTTACCACCGGTTGAGGTGCTTGGCCAACCCCCCTTCTCCCGCGCCCCTCATGGATGTGGCGGAGGTCACGGAACGATCACCCCCGGAGCCGCGTCGGGCCGGCCGTCCGCGCTCCGGTCGACGGGGGTGCCGGTGGCCGGAACGCGACGCCGGGACTTCGTGAACGCGCGCACACGTCCACATTCCGCCTCGCGACCCCCCTGACGTGTGAACGCTCCTCTATCAAGAGATCCGGTCCAGCACCAATTTGCATGCGGAGGAACCTTCTTGATATTGAGGCAACCTCTCTGAGCTGCACCGACGAGATAAAATGTCACCATTGGTGATCGCACGAACGCTTCGCGTGCGAAGATCGCCGCTCATCCGACTTCATGATCGTTCGTCAGGTGGTGGAGATCACAAAGGTTGTGCGATACCCCGTGTCGCAGATCACAGACCCACGGGCATAAGATGCGGAGCGGTTGGGCTTGTGACCTGCTTCACATGTTCTCGATCTTCGCCGGGGCGGGCGTGGTTCGTGGGGCAGCAGGGGCGGTCGTGGGCCCGAGCCATCCGCCAGCAGTCAGTGCCGACTGAGAGGAGCGAGGAGCGGTGAACGCCTATGCGCCCATCCTCGTACTGGGAGCCCTCGGGGCAGGCTTTGCGATCTTCTCCGTGGTCATGGCCACGCTGATCGGTCCGAAGCGGTACAACCGCGCCAAGCTCGAAGCCTACGAGTGCGGTATCGAGCCGACCCCCACGCCGGCCGGCGGCGGGCGCTTCCCCATCAAGTACTACCTGACGGCGATGCTCTTCATCGTCTTCGACATCGAGATCGTCTTCCTCTACCCCTGGGCCGTCACCTTCGACGCCCTGGGGCTTTTCGGGCTCGTGGAGATGCTGCTCTTCGTGCTCACCGTCTTCGTCGCGTACGCGTACGTATGGCGGCGCGGCGGCCTGGAATGGGACTGAGGGGCCTTTAGCCATGGGACTCGAAGAAAAGCTGCCGAGCGGATTCCTGCTGACCACCGTCGAGCAGGCCGCGGGCTGGGTGCGCAAGTCGTCCGTCTTCCCCGCCACGTTCGGCCTCGCCTGCTGTGCCATCGAGATGATGACCACCGGCGCCGGCCGCTACGACCTGGCGCGCTTCGGCATGGAGGTCTTCCGCGGCTCACCGCGGCAGGCGGACCTCATGATCGTGGCCGGGCGGGTCAGCCAGAAGATGGCGCCGGTGCTGCGACAGGTCTACGACCAGATGCCGAACCCCAAGTGGGTGATCTCGATGGGAGTTTGTGCCTCCTCGGGCGGCATGTTCAACAACTACGCGATCGTCCAGGGCGTCGACCACGTCGTCCCGGTCGACATCTACCTCCCCGGCTGTCCGCCCCGGCCCGAGATGCTGATGGACGCCATCCTCAAGCTCCACCAGAAGATCCAGGGCTCCAAGCTCGGCGTGAACGCCGAGGAGGCGGCCCGCGAGGCCGAGGAGGCGGCGCTCAAGGCCCTGCCCACGATCGAGATGAAGGGGCTGCTGCGATGAGCGACGCGAACGGCAACGGGGTCAATCCGGAGAAGGACCTCTCCGCCGAGAACCTCCCGGGCCAGCGCGGCAGGGGCGGCGAGGAGATCCGCGTCCAGCGCGGCATGTTCGGCGCCGACAACGGCGGCGACACCTCCGGATACGGCGGACTGGTCCGCTCGGTCCGCCTCCCGGGACCGGCGGCCCGCCCCTACGGCGGGTGGTTCGACGAGGTCGCCGACGAGCTGGAGGGCGCGCTGGAGGAGCAGGGCCTGCTCCCCGCCCACGCCATCGAGAAGACGGTCGTCGACCGCGGCGAGCTCACCTTCCACATCGAACGCGAGCACCTGGTCCGGGTCGCCCGCACCCTGCGCGACGACCCCGCCCTGCGCTTCGAGCTGTGCACCGGCGTCAGCGGTGTGCACTACCCGAACGACAGGGGCCGCGAGCTGCACGCCGTCTACCACCTGCGCTCGATCACCCACAACCGGGTGATCCGGCTCGAGGTCGGCGCCCCCGACAGCGACCCGCACATCCCGTCGCTGTTCTCCGTCTATCCGACGAACGACTGGCACGAGCGCGAGACCTACGACTTCTTCGGCATCGTCTTCGACGGCCACCCGGCCCTGACGCGGATCATGATGCCGGACGACTGGCAGGGCTTCCCGCAGCGCAAGGACTATCCCCTCGGCGGCATCCCCGTCGAATACAAGGGCGCCCAGATCCCGGCTCCGGACCAGCGGAGGTCGTACTCATGAGCACTCCCCACCCGTCGCCCGGCGACCACCCCTCGTCGAGTCCCTCCGGGACCGCCTCCTCGACGGCCTTCCCCCGGGAGACCACCGAGGGCACCGTGTACACGGTCACCGGTGGCGACTGGGACGAGGTCGTCGAGACCGCGGCCCGGGCCGACGACGAGCGCATCGTCGTCAACATGGGCCCCCAGCACCCCTCCACCCACGGCGTGCTCCGCCTGATCCTGGAGATCGACGGCGAGACGGTCACCGAGGCCCGCTGCGGCATCGGCTACCTCCACACCGGCATCGAGAAGAACCTCGAGTACCGGACGTGGACCCAGGGCACCACGTTCGTGACGCGCATGGACTACCTGACGCCGTTCTTCAACGAGACGGCGTACTGCCTGGGGGTCGAGAAGCTCCTCGGCATCGAGGACCGGATCCCCGACCGCGCCTCGGTCATCCGGGTGCTCCTGATGGAGCTGAACCGGCTCTCCTCGCACCTGGTGTGCATCGCCACCGGCGGCATGGAGCTCGGCGCCACCACGATCATGATCTACGGATTCCGTGACCGTGAACTCATTCTCGACATCTACGAGCTCATCACGGGCCTCAGGATGAACCACGCGTACATCCGCCCCGGCGGACTCGCGCAGGACCTGCCGCCCGGCGCGGTGGACCGGATCCGCGAGTTCGTGAAGAAGATGAAGAAGAACCTCCCGGAGTACGACAAGCTCGCCACCGGGAACCCCATCTTCAAGGCCCGGATGCAGGACGTCGGCTACCTCGACCTGGCCGGCTGCATGGCCCTCGGCGCCACCGGCCCGATCCTGCGCTCCACCGGCCTGCCGCACGACCTGCGCAAGGCGCAGCCGTACTGCGGATACGAGACCTACGACTTCGACGTCCCGACCGCCGACACCTGCGACTCCTACGGCCGCTTCCTGATCCGGCTGGAGGAGATGCGCCAGTCGCTGCGCATCGTCGAGCAGTGCCTGGACCGGCTCCGGCCCGGGCCGGTCATGGTCGCCGACAAGAAGATCGCCTGGCCCGCCCAGCTCGCCCTGGGACCGGACGGACTGGGCAACTCCCTCGACCACATCAAGAAGATCATGGGCACCTCCATGGAGGCGCTGATCCACCACTTCAAGCTGGTCACCGAGGGTTTCCGCGTCCCGCCGGGACAGGCGTACGCGGCGGTCGAGTCGCCCAAGGGCGAACTCGGGGCGCACGTCGTCTCCGACGGCGGCACCCGCCCCTACCGGGTCCACTTCCGTGACCCGTCGTTCACCAACCTGCAGGCCATGGCGGCGATGTGCGAGGGCGGCCAGATCGCCGACGTCATCGTCGCCGTCGCGTCCATCGACCCCGTGATGGGAGGCGTCGACCGGTGACCACCTCTTCTTCGGAGCGGGGCGTCAGCCTGGGCATGCCCGAACTGCCCGCACCCGCCTACCCGGACGACGTCCGGGCCCGGCTGGAGACCGACGCGCGCGAGGTCATCGCCCGCTACCCGGACTCCCGGTCCGCCCTCCTGCCGCTGCTGCACCTGGTGCAGTCGGAGGAGGGCCACGTCACGCGCACCGGCATGCGGTTCTGCGCGGACATGCTCGGCCTCACCTCGGCCGAGGTGACCGCGGTCGCCACCTTCTACTCCATGTACCGGCGCCGGCCGAGCGGTGACTACCAGGTCGGGGTGTGCACCAACACCCTGTGCGCCGTCATGGGCGGCGACGCGATCTTCGAGGAGCTCCAGGAGCACCTGGGCGTCGGCAACGGCGGGACCACCGACGACGGCAAGGTCACCCTGGAGCACATCGAGTGCAACGCGGCCTGCGACTTCGCGCCCGTGGTGATGGTCAACTGGGAGTTCTTCGACAACCAGACCCCCCAGAGCGCCAAGCGCCTCGTCGACGACCTGCGCGCCGGCCGCCCGGTCGCGCCCACGCGCGGCGCGCCCCTGTGCACCTTCAGGGAGACCGCGCGGATCCTGGCCGGTTTCCCCGACGAGCGGGAGGGCGCCGTCGACGCCACGGGGAGCGCGGGCCCCGCGTCGCTGGCCGGCCTGAAACTGGCCAAGGGAGAGGCGCCCGCCCGTGTGGTGCACCCGCGCGGCGCGGCACCGCGGGACACCCCGCCGCACGAGCCGTCGCCCACGGAGCACCTCAGCTCACACGACGCGCCGCAGGACACATCGGCCTCCGATCCCTCCCACCCGGCGGGACCTGTCGCCGAGGAGGGGGAGTGATGACCTTGGCACCCGAACTCAAGGACACCGGCCCGGAGAAGCTGCTCGCACCCGTGCTGTCGGCCTTCTGGGACGAGGAGGAGTCCTGGACGCTGGACGTCTACCGCAGGCACGACGGATACCAGGGGCTGCGCAAGGCGCTCGCCATGTCGCCGGACGACGTCATCGCGTACGTCAAGGACTCCGGTCTGCGCGGGCGCGGCGGCGCCGGCTTCCCGACGGGGATGAAGTGGCAGTTCATTCCCCAGGGGGACGGCAAGCCCCACTACCTCGTCGTCAACGCCGACGAGTCGGAGCCGGGGACCTGCAAGGACATCCCGCTCCTCTTCGCCAACCCGCACAGCCTCATCGAGGGCATCGTCATCGCCTGTTACGCGATCAGGTCGTCGCACGCCTTCATCTACCTGCGGGGTGAAGTCGTCCCCGTCCTGCGGCGGTTGCACGAGGCCGTGCGCGAGGCCCGTGAAGCCGGCTTCCTCGGCGAGAACATCCTGGGCAGCGGACTCGACCTCGAACTCACCGTGCACGCGGGCGCGGGCGCGTACATCTGCGGTGAGGAGACCGCACTGCTCGACTCGCTCGAAGGCCGCCGGGGCCAACCGCGGCTCCGTCCCCCCTTCCCCGCCGTCGCGGGCCTCTACGCGTGCCCCACCGTGGTGAACAACGTCGAGTCCATCGCCTCGGTTCCCGCCATCATGAGCCGGGGCAAGGAATGGTTCCGCTCCATGGGCAGCGAGAAGTCCCCCGGCTTCACGCTCTACTCCCTCAGCGGCCATGTCGCGAGCCCCGGCCAGTACGAGGCGCCCCTCGGCATCACGCTGCGCCAGCTGCTGCAGATGAGCGGCGGGATGCGCCCGGGCCACCGGCTGAAGTTCTGGACGCCGGGCGGCTCCTCGACGCCGATGTTCACCGACGAGCACCTCGACGTCCCCCTGGACTACGAGGGAGTGGGCGCCGCGGGTTCCATGCTCGGCACCAAGGCCCTGCAGTGCTTCGACGAGACGACCTGCGTCGTGCGCGCCGTCACCCGCTGGACCGAGTTCTACGCCCACGAGTCCTGCGGCAAGTGCACGCCCTGCCGCGAGGGGACGTACTGGCTGGTGCAGCTGCTGCGCGACATCGAGGCCGGCAAGGGCCGGATGTCCGACCTCGACAAGCTGAACGACATCGCCGACAACATCAACGGCAAGTCCTTCTGCGCCCTCGGCGACGGCGCCGCCTCGCCGATCTTCTCCTCGCTCAAGTACTTCCGCGAGGAGTACGAGGAGCACATCACGGGCCGCGGCTGCCCCTTCGACCCGGCCAGGTCGACGGCCTGGGCCGACCACCGTACGGAGGTGAACGCATGACCGTCACCACGAGCGCCTCCTCCGGCGGAGGAGAGGCGGCGGTGCCGCCCGAGGACCTCGTCACGCTGACGATCGACGGCGCGGAGATCAGCGTGCCCAAGGGCACCCTGGTCATCCGGGCCGCCGAGCAGCTCGGCATCGAGATCCCCCGGTTCTGCGACCACCCGCTGCTCGCCCCGGCCGGGGCCTGCCGCCAGTGCATCGTCGAGGTCGAGGGACAGCGCAAGCCCATGGCCTCCTGCACCATCACCTGCACCGACGGGATGGTGGTGAAGACCCATCTGTCCTCGCCGGCCGCGGAGAAGGCCCAGCAGGGTGTGATGGAGCTGCTGCTCATCAACCACCCGCTGGACTGCCCGGTCTGCGACAAGGGCGGCGAGTGCCCGCTGCAGAACCAGGCGATGTCGCACGGCCACGCCGAGTCCCGCTTCGAGGGCAAGAAGCGCACCTACGAAAAGCCCGTCCCGATCTCCCCCCAGGTGCTGCTGGATCGCGAGCGGTGCGTGCTGTGCGCCCGCTGCACCCGGTTCTCCCAGCAGATCGCGGGCGACCCGATGATCGAGCTGATCGAGCGGGGCGCGCTCCAGCAGGTCGGCACCGGCGAGGGCGACCCCTTCGAGTCGTACTTCTCCGGCAACACCATCCAGATCTGCCCGGTCGGCGCGCTCACCTCGGCCGCCTACCGGTTCCGCTCCCGCCCCTTCGACCTCATCTCCTCGCCGTCGGTGTGCGAGCACTGCTCCGGCGGCTGCGCCACCCGCACCGACCACCGGCGCGGCAAGGTCATGCGGCGCCTCGCCGCCCACGACCCCGAGGTCAACGAGGAGTGGATCTGCGACAAGGGACGCTTCGCCTTCCGGTACGCCCAGCAGCGCAACCGGCTCGAGACGCCGCTGGTGCGCAACGCCGAGGGCGACCTGCGGCCGGCGTCCTGGCCCGACGCGCTGCAGATCGCGGCCCAGGGGCTGCTGGCCTCGCGGGGCCGCACCGGTGTCCTGACCGGCGGCCGGCTCACCGTCGAGGACGCCTACGCCTACAGCAAGTTCGCGCGCGTCGCGCTCGACACCAACGACGTCGACTTCCGCGCGCGCGTGCACAGCGGTGAGGAGGCCGACTTCCTCGCCGCACGGGTCGCGGGCCGCGGCCGCGACCTCGACGGCACGGGCGTCACGTACACCTCCCTGGAGCAGGCGCCCGCCGTCCTGCTGGTCGGGTTCGAGTCCGAGGAGGAGGCGCCCGGCGTCTTCCTGCGGCTGCGCAAGGCCTGGCGGGGGCACGGGCAGCGGACCTTCGCCCTCGCCACGCACGCCACGCCCGGTCTGCTCAAGGCCGGCGGCACGCTGCTGCCGGCCGCCCCCGGCACCGAGACCGAATGGCTGGACGCGCTGTCGAGCGGCGTCGGCCTGGAGGGCGACGGGGCCAGGGCCGCCGAGGCGCTGCGGACCGAGGACGCGGTCATCGTCGTCGGCGAGCGGCTGGCGGCCGTACGGGGCGGCCTGACCGCGGCCGTGCGGACGGCCGCCGCGACCGGCGCCCGGCTGGTGTGGATCCCGCGCCGGGCCGGGGAGCGGGGCGCCGTCGAGGCGGGCGCGCTGCCGTCGCTGCTGCCGGGCGGCCGCCCGGCGACCGACCCCCGTGCGCGCGAGGAGGTCGCCGCCGTCTGGGGCGTCGCCGAACTGCCGCACCGCTACGGCCGGGACACCGGCCGGATCGTCGAGGCGGCGGCACGCGGTGAACTCCAGGCGCTGCTGGTCGCGGGTGTGGAGGTGACCGACCTGCCCGACCCGGCCCGCGCGCGTGCGGCACTCGCCGAGGCCGGGTTCGTGGTCTCCCTGGAGCTGCGGCCCGGTGAGGTCACCGAGCTCGCCGATGTGGTGCTGCCCGTCGCCGCGGTCGCCGAGAAGGCCGGCACCTTCCTCAACTGGGAGGGCAGGGTCCGCATGTTCGAGGCGGCGCTCAAGCCCGACCAGATGACCCGGCGGCTCGCGCCCACCGACGCGCGCGTGCTGCAGATGCTGGCCGACGCCATGGACGTCCACCTGGGGCTGCCGGATCTGCGCACGATCCGCGCGGAGCTCGACCGGCTCGGCGCCTGGGCCGGCCCCCGCGCGAGCGACCCGCTGGAGACCGCGGGCGCGCTGCCCCGGCCGGCCGCCGGGGAGGCGGTGCTCGCCGGGCACCGGCTGCTGCTCGACCAGGGCCTGCTGCAGCTGGGCGACGAGGCGCTCGCCGGCACCCGGCACGCCGCCCGCGCGCGCGTGTCGGCCGCCACGGCCGCCGAGGTCGGTGTCAGGGCCGGTGACGTGCTGGCCGTGACCGGCACCGCCGGAACGGTCGAACTGCCCCTGGAGGTGACCGAGATGCCCGACCGCGTGGTGTGGCTCCCGTTGAACTCCGCCGGCCGCGGCGTCGCCTCCGACACCGGGGAACGGCCCGGTTCCCTCGTCCGCATCGGACCGGCGACGCCCGCCGGCGAGGCCCCCAAGGAGGTGGAGGCATGAGCCCGTACCTCGCCGCTGAAGACCTCTCGATGTTCGGCCGCGACCCCTGGTGGCTGGTCGTCGTCAAGGCGGTGTTCTGCTTCGCCTTCCTGATGGTGACCGTGCTGATCTCCATCGTCATGGAGCGCAAGGTCGTCGCCTGGATGCAGCTGCGCATCGGCCCCAACCGGCACGGGCCCTGGGGCATGCTCCAGTCGCTCGCCGACGGCGTGAAGCTGATGCTCAAGGAAGACGTCATCGTCACGCGCGCGGACAAGGCGGTGTACGTCCTCGCGCCGGTCGTCGCCGCCGTCCCGGCCTTCATGGCGATCGCGGTGATCCCCTTCGGGCCGGCCGGCAACGAGATCTCGGTCTTCGGCCACCGCACCACGATGCAGCTCACCGACCTGCCGATCGCCGTGCTCTACATCCTCGCGGTCGCCTCGGTCGGCATCTACGGCATCGTCCTGGCGGGCTGGAGCTCCGGCTCCACCTATCCGCTGCTGGGCGGCCTGCGCTCCTGCGCGCAGATGATCTCCTACGAGATCGCCATGGGCGCCGCGTTCGCCTCGGTGTTCCTCTACTCCGGGTCGATGTCGACGTCGACGATCGTCGAACAGCAGGCCGACCGCTGGTACATCCTGCTGCTGCCGGTCTCCTTCATCATCTACGTCGTCACCATGGTCGGCGAGACCAACCGCGCCCCGTTCGACATGCCCGAGTCCGAGGGCGACCTGGTCGGCGGCTTCAACACCGAGTACTCGTCGATCAAGTTCGCGATGTTCATGCTCGCCGAGTACATCAACATGGTGACCGTCTCGGCCGTCGCGGTGACCCTCTTCCTGGGCGGCTGGCGGGCCCCGTACCCGGTCAGCACCTTCTGGGAGGGCGCCAACCACGGCTGGTGGCCGCTGCTGTGGTTCACGGCCAAGGTGGTGCTGCTGCTGTTCCTCTTCGTCTGGCTGCGCGGCACGCTCCCACGGGTCCGCTACGACCAGCTGATGAAGCTCGGGTGGAAGGTCCTCATCCCGGTCTCGCTGGTGTGGCTGATGGCCGTCGCCACCGTCCGCGCCCTGCGCAACGAGAACTACGACTTCGCCGACATCGCGCTCTACGTCGCCGCCGGCGTCCTCACCCTGCTCCTGCTGTCCTTCGTCGCCGACATGTTCCGGGCGAAGGAGGCCGAGGAGCCCGGCGAGGCGCCCGCCTTCGACCCCATGGCGGGCGGATTCCCCGTGCCGCCGCTGCCCGGACAGGAACTGCCGCCGGTGCCGCGGCGCCCCTCGCACCGCGAGCGGGAGCTGATCGTCAGCGGTGGGCCCGATACCCGGGGTGACGAATCCCCGGGTGGATCTACGGATGGAAAGGAGGCGTCCGATGGCTGAGGAGCCCAAGGAGACCAAGCCCGGTTTCCAGAATCCCGTGGCCGGCTTCGGCGTGACCTTCAAGGCCATGTTCAAGAAGCGGCTGACCGAGCAGTACCCGGAGCAGCAGAAGACCACCGCTCCCCGTTTCCACGGACGGCACCAGCTCAACCGCCATCCGGACGGCCTGGAGAAGTGCGTCGGCTGCGAGCTGTGCGCCTGGGCCTGCCCCGCCGACGCGATCTACGTCGAGGGCGCGGACAACACCGACGAGGAGCGCTACTCGCCCGGCGAGCGGTACGGCCGCGTCTACCAGATCAACTACGCCCGCTGCATCCTGTGCGGGCTGTGCATCGAGGCGTGCCCGACGCGCGCGTTGACGATGACCAACGAGTTCGAGCTGGCGGACTCCAGCCGCGCCAACCTCATCTACACCAAGGAGCAGCTGCTCGCCGGTCTGGAGGAGGGCATGGTCGACTCCCCGCACGCCATGTACCCGGGCACCGACGAGCAGGACTACTACCGGGGCCTGGTGACCGAGGCCGCACCCGGTACGGAACAGCAGGCCGCCCACTCCAAGGGCGAGGTGGTGCAGGAGGCCGACTCGACCTTCGGCGCGGAGGAACCGGCGTCCGGGAAGGTGATCGGACGGTGACCGGGCAGCTCGCGGCCTACTCCACCTCCACCGGAGAGGCCTTCCAGTTCTGGATCCTCGGCACGATCGCGGTGATCGGCGCCCTGTGCACCGTCTTCATGAAGCGGGCCGTGCACAGCGCGCTCTGCCTGGCCGGCACCATGATCATCCTGGCGGTGTTCTACCTGGCCAACGGCGCCTACTTCCTCGGCGTCGTACAGATCGTCGTCTACACCGGCGCGATCATGATGCTGTTCCTGTTCGTGGTGATGCTGGTCGGCGTCACCGCGGCGGACTCCCTGAAGGAGACCATCAGGGGCCAGCGCTGGCTGGCCCTGCTGTGCGGGCTCGGCTTCGGCGTCCTGCTGATCGGCGGGATCGGCAACGCCTCGCTCGGTGAGTTCAGCGGCATCGGCCAGGCGAACGCGGGCGGCAACGTGGAGGGCCTCGCGGCCCTGCTGTTCACCAAGTACGTCTTCGCCTTCGAGATCACCGGCGCCCTGCTCATCACGGCCGCCGTGGGTGCCATGGTGCTCACCCACCGGGAGCGCACCGAGCGCGCCAGGACCCAGCGGGAGATGTCCGAGCAGCGCGTCCGCGACGGCAAGTACCTGCCGCCGCTCCCGGCACCGGGTGTGTACGCCCGGCACAACGCCGTGGACATCGCGGGCCTGCTGCCCGACGGCACCCCCTCGGACCTCACCGTCAGCAAGACGCTGCGGGACCGCGGCCAGGTCCGTGACGTGTCGCAGGAGGCGATCAACGACCTGCGGGCGATGGAGCAGCGCGCGGAGGAGCGTCTGGACCGTCGCGCCATCGACGCGCCGACGTTCAAGCGGGCCGAGGAGGCGTCGAAGTGAACCCCGTCAACTACCTGTACCTGGCCGCGCTGCTGTTCACGATCGGCGCGACCGGGGTGCTGATCCGGCGCAACGCGATCGTCGTGTTCATGTGCGTCGAGCTCATGCTCAACGCCTGCAACCTGGCGTTCGTCGCCTTCTCCCGGATGCACGGCAACCTCGACGGCCAGATCATCGCCTTCTTCACGATGGTCGTCGCCGCCGCGGAGGTCGTGGTGGGGCTGGCGATCATCGTGTCCCTGTTCCGTTCCCGCCACTCGGCCTCGGTCGACGACGCCAGCCTGATGAAGCTGTGAGGGGCGCTGCATCGTGGAGAACCTGATTGCGCTGCTGGTGGCGGCGCCCCTGCTCGGAGCGGCGGTGCTGCTGTGCGGCGGACGCCGGCTGGACGCCGTCGGCCACTGGATCGGCACGCTGCTCGCGGCCGTCTCCTTCGCGCTCGGCCTGGTGCTGTTCACCGGCCTGCTGGGCAAGGACGCCGGGGAACGCACCGTCACCCAGCACCTGTTCAGCTGGATCCCGGTGGAGGGCTTCCAGGCCGACGTCGCCTTCCGGCTCGACCAGCTGTCGATGACCTTCGTCCTGCTGATCACCGGCGTCGGCTCGCTGATCCACCTGTACTCCGTCGGGTACATGGAGCACGACGAGCGGCGCCGCCGCTTCTTCGGCTACCTGAACCTGTTCCTCGCGGCGATGCTGATCCTCGTCCTCGCCGACAACTACCTGCTGCTGTACGTCGGCTGGGAGGGCGTCGGTCTCGCCTCCTACCTGCTGATCGGCTTCTGGCAGCACAAGCCGAGTGCCGCGACGGCCGCGAAGAAGGCCTTCCTGGTCAACCGCGTCGGCGACATGGGCCTGTCGATCGCGATCATGCTGATGTTCCTGTGGTTCGGCACCTTCGCCTTCGAGCCGGTGCTCGGCAGCCACGGGGAGGCCGGACTCGCCGGAGCCGCCGGTGAGGACAAGCTCACCGCGATCGCGCTGATGCTGCTGCTCGCCGCCTGCGGCAAGTCCGCCCAGGTACCGCTGCAGTCCTGGCTCGGGGACGCGATGGAGGGCCCGACCCCGGTCTCCGCCCTGATCCACGCGGCGACCATGGTGACGGCGGGCGTGTACCTGATCGTCCGCTCCGGAGCGGTCTTCAACGGCGCCCCGGACGCACAGCTGGCCGTCACCGTCGTCGGCGCGGTCACGCTGCTCTTCGGTGCGATCGTCGGTTGCGCGAAGGACGACATCAAGAAGGCGCTGGCCGGCTCGACCATGTCGCAGATCGGCTACATGGTGCTGGCCGCGGGGCTCGGCCCCATCGGCTACGTCTTCGCGATCATGCACCTGGTGACCCACGGCTTCTTCAAGGCCGGGCTGTTCCTCGGCGCCGGCTCGGTGATGCACGGCATGAACGACGAGGTCGACATGCGCCGCTACGGCGGACTGCGCAGGTACATGCCGGTCACGTTCGTCACCTTCGGGCTCGGCTACCTCGCGATCATCGGCTTCCCGGGCCTGTCCGGCTTCTTCTCCAAGGACAAGATCATCGAGGCGGCGTTCGCCAAGGGCGGCACCGAGGGCTGGATCCTCGGGGCCTGCGCCCTGCTGGGCGCGGCCGTCACCGCGTACTACATGACGCGCGTGATGCTGATGACGTTCTTCGGCGAGGAGCGCTGGCGCAACGCCCCGGCGCCGTCCCCGGCCGAGCCGGACGTGGAGCCCGCCGCCGGGACGCACGGCGCGTACACGCCCCCGCACCCGCACGAGTCGCCGAAGGCCATGACGGTCCCGATGATCGTGCTGGCCGTCGGATCGGTCGCGGGCGGCGCGTTCTTCAGCATCGGCGACCGCTTCCTGCACTGGCTGGAGCCCGTCACCGGGCACGACCACGGTCACGCGCCGATCAGCGCCCTGACGGTGACCGCCGCCACGGTGGCCGTGATGGTCATCGGCGTGGCGATCGCCTGGGCCCAGTACGGGCGCCGTCCGGTGCCGGCCGTCGCCCCGCGCGGGTCGCTGCTCACCCGGGCCGCCCGGCGCGACCTGCTCCAGGACGACTTCAACCACGTGGTCCTGGTGCGCGGCGGTGAGCACCTCACCCGCTCGCTGGTCTACGTCGACCACACCCTGGTCGACGGGGTCGTCAACGGCACGGCGGCCTCGATGGGCGGCCTGTCCGGGCGGATGCGCCGGCTGCAGAACGGCTTCGTCCGGTCCTACGCGGTCTCGATGTTCGGCGGCGCCGCGGTCCTCGTCGCCGCGACCCTGCTGATGAGGGCGGTCTGATACCGATGTCCTTTCCTCTGCTGACGGCGACGGCGGCGCTCCCGGCCATCGGGGCGATCGCCACGGCCGCCGTACCGGCCGCGCGGCGCACGGCCGCCAAATGGCTGGCCCTGCTGTTCTCGCTCGCCACGCTCGCCTCGGCGATCGCCGTCCTGGTGCGGTTCGACCCGGACGGCGACCGCTACCAGCTCACCGAGTCCCACGCCTGGATCGCGGACTTCGGGGTCCGCTACGAACTGGGCGTGGACGGCATCGCGGTGGCGCTGATCGCGCTGACCGCCCTGCTGATCCCGTTCATCATCCTCGCGGGCTGGCACGACGCCGACCCCCTGGAGACCGGGAGCACGAGGTGGCGGCCGACGCAGGGCTTCTTCGCCCTGATCCTGGCCGTCGAGGCGATGGTGATCCTCTCCTTCGAGGCCACCGACGTCTTCCTCTTCTACATCTTCTTCGAAGCCATGCTGATCCCGATGTACTTCCTCATCGGCGGCTTCGGGGACCGGGCCCACGAGCACGGGGAGCAGGCGGCGGCCACGCAGCGGTCGTACGCGGCCGTGAAGTTCCTGCTCTACAACCTGGCCGGCGGTCTGATCATGCTGGCCGCGGTGATCGGGCTGTACGTGGTCGCCGGGAACTTCTCGCTCACCGAGATCGCCGCGGCGCGGGCCGACGGCTCGCTGGACATGGCGACCGGCACCGAGCGCTGGCTCTTCCTCGGCTTCTTCCTCGCCTTCGCGGTGAAGGCGCCGCTGTGGCCGCTGCACACCTGGCTGCCCAACGCCATGCAGGAGTCCACCGCGCCGGTGGCCGTGCTCATCACGGCGGTCGTCGACAAGGTGGGCACCTTCGCGATGCTCCGCTTCTGCCTCCAGCTGTTCCCGGAGGCGAGCAAGTGGGCGACACCGGTGATCCTCGTCCTGGCGCTCGTCAGCATCATCTACGGAGCGCTGCTCGCGGTCGGCCAGCGCGACATCAAGCGGCTGATCGCGTACGCGTCGATCTCGCACTTCGGCTTCATCATCATGGGCATCTTCGCGATGACCAGCCAGGGCCAGTCCGGTGCGACGCTGTACATGGTCAACCACGGCATCTCGACCGCCGTGCTGATGCTGATCGCCGGCTTCCTGATCTCGCGGCGCGGCTCCCGGCTCATCGCCGACTACGGCGGTGTGCAGAAGGTCGCCCCGGTGCTGGCCGGCACGTTCCTGATCGGCGGTCTGGCCACCCTCTCGCTGCCGGGGCTCGCCCCCTTCGTCAGTGAGTTCCTGGTCCTGGTCGGCACGTTCACCCGCTATCCGGTGATCGGCGTCATCGCCACCTTCGGCATCGTCCTCGCCGCGCTCTACACCCTCGTCCTCTACCAGCGGACGATGACGGGCCCGGTGAAGCCCGAGGTCGCCGGGATGCCCGACCTGCGGGTGCGGGAGATCGCGGTGGTGGCTCCGCTGGTGCTGCTGCTGATCTTCCTGGGCGTCTACCCGAAGCCCGTCACGGACGTCGTGAACCCGGCGGTGGAGCAGACCATGTCCGACGTACAGAAGAAGGACCCCCAGCCCGAGGCGGAGGCGGCCAAGTGAGTGCGACAGCAGCCGTCCACAGCCTGTGGACAACGGCGGCCACCGCGGCCGACCCGATCTCGAAGATCGACGCGCCGAAGATCGAGTACGGGCAGCTCGCGCCCACTCTGATCGTCGTCGGCGCGGCGATCGCCGGGGTGCTGGTCGAGGCACTGGTGCCGCGCAAATCCCGCTACTACGCGCAGATGTTCGTGGCCGTGGTCGCGCTCGTCGCGGCCTTCGCCGCGGTCGTGGCGCTCGCCGCCGACGGGTACGCCACCACCAAGGCGGGCATCGTGGCGATGGGCGCCATCGCCGTCGACGGACCGGCCCTGTTCCTGCAGGGCACCATCCTGCTGACCGCCCTGGTCGGCCTGTTCACCTTCGCCGAGCGCCGGCTCGACCCGGCGGCGCACGGCAACCGGGTCGATTCCTTCGCCGCGCAGGCCGCGTCCGTACCGGGCAGCGACAGCGAGAAGCAGGCGGTCAGGGCCGGGTTCGCCACCACCGAGGTGTTCCCGCTGCTGCTCTTCGCCGTCGCGGGCATGCTGATCTTCCCGGCGGCCAACGACCTGCTGACGCTGTTCGTGGCGCTCGAGGTCTTCTCGCTCCCGCTGTACCTGCTGTGCGCGCTGGCCCGCCGCAAGCGGCTGATGTCGCAGGAGGCGGCGGTCAAGTACTTCCTGCTCGGCGCGTTCGCCTCCGCGTTCACGCTGTTCGGCATCGCGCTGCTGTACGGCTACTCGGGCTCGATGTCGTACGCGACGATCGCGCAGGTCGTCGACGGCACGGTCCAGGACGTCACCCCGGCGCTCGCCGAGACCATGGGCAACGACGCGCTGCTGCTGGTCGGCGCCGCGCTGCTGGTCATGGGCCTGCTGTTCAAGGTCGGCGCCGTCCCCTTCCACATGTGGACGCCCGACGTGTACCAGGGCGCCCCGACCCCGGTGACCGGGTTCATGGCGGCGGCGACCAAGGTGGCGGCCTTCGGTGCGCTGCTGCGGGTGCTGTACGTGGTGCTGCCGGGCCTGCGCTGGGACTGGCGGCCGGTCATGTGGGCCGTGGCGATCGTCACCATGCTGGGCGGTGCGATCGTGGCGATCACGCAGACCGACATCAAGCGGCTGCTGGCCTACTCGTCGATCGCGCACGCGGGCTTCATCCTCGCGGGCGTCATCGCGGCCACGCCGTCCGGCGTCTCGTCGGTCCTCTTCTACCTGGCGGCGTACTCCTTCGTGACGATCGGCGCGTTCGCGGTGGTCACGCTGGTCCGGGACGCCGGCGGCGAGGCGACGCACCTGTCCAAGTGGGCGGGGCTCGGCCGCCGCTCCCCGCTGGTGGCGGCGGTGTTCGCGGTGTTCCTGCTGGCCTTCGCCGGCATTCCGCTGACCTCCGGCTTCGCCGGCAAGTTCGCCGTGTTCAAGGCGGCGGCGGAGGGCGGAGCGGCCCCGCTGGTCGTGGTCGGTGTGATCTCGTCGGCCATCGCGGCGTTCTTCTACATCCGCGTCATCGTCCTGATGTTCTTCAGCGAGCCGCGCCCCGAGGGCCCGACCGTCGCGGTGCCGTCACCGCTGACGACGACGGCGATCGGGGTCGGCGTGGCGGTCACGGTGGTGCTCGGCGTGGCACCGCAGTACTTCCTGGAGCTGGCGGGGGACGCGGGGGTGTTCGTGCGCTGACCCCGTCACCGCCGGACGAGGGAGCGGCCCGGTACCCCCGCCACGGGGGTGCCGGGCCGCTGCCGTCCCGGGCGGACCTGTGGACGACCGCGGGACTGTCGGTGCGGGCGCCTATCGTGGACGCAGTGGTCGAGGGACGACGCACGGGGGACGGGACGATGCAGGGGACGGGCGGTACCGCCGAGATGACAGTGACGGACCGGGAGGCGCTGGCCACCCTGCACCGGGTGTTCGGATACGACGCCTTCCGCGGTGAGCAGGAGGCGGTGGTCGAACATGTGGTGGCGGGCGGTGACGCGGTCGTGCTCATGCCGACCGGCGGCGGAAAATCGCTCTGCTACCAGATCCCGGCCCTGGTCAGACCGGGTACGGGAGTCGTCGTCTCCCCGCTCATCGCGCTGATGCAGGACCAGGTGACCGCGCTGCGGGCCCTGGGCGTGCGCGCCGGGTTCATGAACTCCACGCAGGACTTCGACGAGCGGCGGACCGTCGAGGCCGAGTTCCTCGCCGGCGAGCTGGACCTGCTGTACCTGGCGCCGGAGCGGCTCCGGCTGGACAGCAGCCTGGACCTGCTCTCGCGCGGGAAGATCTCCGTCTTCGCGATCGACGAGGCGCACTGCGTGTCCCAGTGGGGGCATGACTTCCGGCCGGACTACCTCAACCTGGCCGTGCTCGGACAGCGGTGGCCGGACGTGCCCCGGATCGCGCTCACGGCGACCGCCACGCACGCCACGCACCGGGAGATCACCGAACGGCTGGACATGCCGGACGCCCGCCACTTCGTGGCGAGCTTCGACCGGCCGAACATTCAGTACCGGATCGTGCCCAAGGCCGACCCCAGGAAGCAGCTGCTGAACTTCCTGCGCGAGGAGCACGCCGGGGACGCGGGCATCGTCTACTGCCTCTCGCGCAACTCCGTGGACAAGACCGCCGAGTTCCTCTCGCGCAACGGCGTCGAGGCGGTGCCGTACCACGCGGGACTCGACGGGGGGACGCGCGCCGCGCACCAGGCCCGTTTCCTGCGGGAGGACGGCCTGGTCGTGGTGGCGACCATCGCCTTCGGCATGGGCATCGACAAGCCGGACGTCCGGTTCGTCGCCCACCTCGACCTGCCCAAGTCGGTCGAGGGCTACTACCAGGAGACGGGCCGCGCCGGGCGCGACGGACTGCCGTCCACGGCCTGGATGGCGTACGGGCTGAACGACGTCGTGCAGCAGCGGAAACTCATCCAGTCCGGCGAGGGCGACGAGGCGTTCCGGCGGCGGGCCAACCAGCACCTGGACGCGATGCTCGCGCTGTGCGAGACGGTCCGGTGCCGACGCGGCCGGCTCCTCGCCTACTTCGGCCAGGACGCCGACTCGGCGGCCTGCGGCAACTGCGACACGTGCCTCGCCCCGCCGGAGACCTGGGACGGGACCGTCGCGGCGCAGAAGGTGCTGTCGACGGTGGTGCGGCTGCAGCGCGAGCGCGGGCAGAAGTTCGGCGCGGTGCAGATCGTGGACATCCTGCTGGGGCGGCGCACGGCCAAGGTCATCCAGTTCGACCACGACCAGCTCTCCGTGTTCGGCATCGGTGAGGAGCTGACCGAGGCCGAATGGCGGGGCGTCGTCCGCCAGTTGCTCGCCCAGGGGCTGCTCGCCGTCGAGGGGGAGTACGGCACGCTGGTGCTGACCGAGGCCAGCGGTGCGGTGCTGCGGCGGGAGCGGGAGGTGCCGCTGCGCAAGGAGCCCAAGAAGCCGGCGGCGGCCCGGGGCACGAGTGCCCGGGGGGACCGCAAGGCCAAGACCGCCGCCGCCGAGCTGCCCGCGGACCTCCTGCCCGTGTTCGAGGCGCTGCGCGCCTGGCGTGCCGAGCAGGCCCGCGAGCAGGGCGTTCCGGCGTACGTCATCTTCCACGACGCCACGCTCAGGGAGATCGCCGCGGTCCGGCCCGCGTCGGTGGCCGAGCTCGGCGGGATCAGCGGGGTGGGCGAGAAGAAGCTGGCCACCTACGGGGAGGGCGTGGTGGCCGTGCTGGCCGGACTGGAGGGACCCGGCGGCGCCGACCCGGGCGACTCCGGTCCGGACGGCCCCGTCCGGAACGCCCCTGGCCCGGACGGCCCCGGTCCGGACGACTGGCCCGAGGAGGAGCCGGAGCCCGACTGGACCTAGGTGTGCCGTCCCGGCCGCGGCCGGGACGCGGGCAGTGGCCACGCAGCGGGACGAAGGGTCCGCCGAAGGACGCGTGCACGGCGGCCGGGCGGCCCGCCGGCGCCAGGACGCCTGCCGGGTCGCGCCGGCCGTGGGCCCGCGTCCGCCGCCCGCTCCTGCGCCGGCGCCGGAACCGGGTGGCGGACTTCGCAGGCCCCCGCCCCGGGATCCCGCAGCCTCACTATCTTGTTCGCACCCGGCGCCCGAACCCCTGCACCGCCGACGAGCAGAAGGGTGAGCGATGCAGATCCTGGTCCCCGACGACCCGGTGTTCATGAGCAGGTTCACCGCGATCGAGCAGCCCCTGCTGCACCACCTGTACTACTTCTACCTGTCCGACCTCGACAACACCGACGCCAAGCTCATCCGCGCCGCCTACGACAGCTGGGACCGGATCCAGCGATGCCTGCCCGTCCCCCTGCGGTGGCCGGAGACCACCGCAGGGGCCGGCCCCGGGCAGCACACGACCGCGGGCCACGTCCTTCACGCCCCCGACGGCAGTGAGCTGCCCAGCCTGTACGCCGTGCAGCTGCCCCTCGGCCACCTGTGCGCCCTGCGGGCCTGCTGCGACATGCTGCGAGAGGCACGGACGAGGACCGACGGCCCCCTGGCGGAGGCCCTCGAGGACCTGGCCGTCCAGGGGCCGGACCTCGTCGACGGCTTCCGGCGCGCGGTGGAGGTGATGGAACTCAGCGCCCCCCGGCGTCTGCTGGAGGTCCTCCGGCGGGCCTCGCCCGCCGGGCCGGTCACCGCCCTCGCCCTCGACGAGGCCCAGCGGGCCGACTACCGCGACTTCTGCGGCCGCGTCGTGTACGTCCTCAGCGCCGGCGACGAATTCGGCTACACCTGCCACCGTGCCCTGTACGGCTGACCGGCCCGGACGGGCCTCCGCGCTTCTACGCCGGCACCGGATCCGCCCCACGCGCGGCGTGCAGCACGGGGTGGCCGCTCAGCAGTTCCTCCGGCACGTCGAACCCTTCGACCAGCGTCAGCGCGTGGGGCTCCAGAGCCATGACTACGTTGTCAACAGCGTCGGGCAGCTGCTGGACCTGTTCCGCGGTGATCCGCCCCTGGGCCAGCAGGTCACCGCTGTGCGCGGCGATCCGGCGGAGGGCGAACAGCCGGTGCAGGTCGGTCAGCAGGTGCCGGGTCCGTGCGCCGACCGCCCGGCCCGCCGCGTCGGACAGCGACTGGCCGGCCAGTCGGTGGGCGTGTGCGTCGACGAGCTCGAGCGCGGGGGTGACGGTCGCGTTCCACCGCGCCAGGGGTGAGGGGGCCCGGCCGGTGCGGAGCCGGGCGCGGGCCCGCTCGTGCCAGATCCGCTCGATGTCCGCCAGGAGGTCCTGCAGGTGCTGCGGGTCCGTCAGCGGGCGCAGCTCGGGCGGGATCTCACTGACCGGCTTGAGCACGAGGCCACCGAGCAGCATCTCGCCCGCGGCCTTGACCCAGATCACCTTGTTGTCGCCTTCGGCGGTGATGGTGCCCTCGTTCGCGGCGAGCTGGCCGGCGATGCCGTTGGCCAGGATCAGGCCCTGGGCGCCGCAGCGCTCGCGGCACTCGGTCATGACGGCGCGGGCCTGCCAGGTGATCCATCCCTTGGCGACGGCGATGAGCCGCTCGCGGTCCTCCACGTCGCCGTCCGTGTCGTCGGCCCACTGCCGGGTCACGTCGCGCTGCAGGAGCGTGGCGGCGTAGGCGGTGGCGGTGGCCTCCAGCAGGGGCCCGTGGTGGCTGCGGTGCGCGAACAGCGGCACCTTGTGCCCGCCGGTCATGCCGGAGGTGTGGCGGTTGTGGGCGTGGCGGACGGCGACGGTCAGGGCGTGGCGGGTGGTGCCGAGGCTGTAGGCGCTCATGCAGAGCTTGCCCATGGTGACGCGGCTGATGGAGCGCAGGAACCGTTTGCGGGGGCTGCCGAGGCTGCTGGTGAAGCGTCCGTCACGGGTGAGGCGTCCGTGCTCGCCCTGAAGCAGCGCGGTGTAGGGCAGGGGGACGTGGTGGAAGCTGGTGGCGCAGTGGTCGACGGGGCTGCTGGCGGTCTGGGGCAGCCGGCGTATCTCCACGCCGGGCAGCGGTGTGCCGTGGGCATCGTGCAACGGGGTGAGGAACAGGAACACGCCAAGGTCGCGGTCGTCGACGAGGAGGCGGGCGGCGACCACGGCGTCCTTGGGCCCGCCCACGGCGCTGGTGTTGGGCATCCACTTGCAGGCCTCGGGACGGGGGGTGTCGAGGACGAAGCCGCCGGTGGCCCGGTCGAAGGTGCAGGTGGTCTCCATCTGGGCGGCGTCGTTGCCGTGGGCGAGTTCGGTGCACAGGAACGTTCCGACGCGGGACATCCGGGCGTATGCGGTCAGATCCCGGTCGTCGTGGTCGTGATCGAGGAGGCTGCCGAGGAATAAGTTGTAGTGGATGCTGGCGCAGGTCGCCATGCCGGCGTCGACGACGCCGGCCCACTCGTGCATCGCGCTCAGCGCGGTGGGATCGCAGGCGAAGGCCAGCGGGTCGTCGAGATGGTGATCGACCAGGCGCAGACGCTCGTAGGACAGCCGGATGCGCTCCTCGTGGGAAAGGCCTTCCTGATAGGCGAACGGGGCGGAGCCGAACAGCCGTTTCCAGGAGTGGTGGGCAGCGGCGGAGCGGCTACCGAACAGAGCGGTGGCGAGTTCGGCCGGCACGTCGTGGTGGGGGGAGAGCTGAGTGTCCGTCACAGACGCACAAGCTACCTCCGATGATCATTCGGCGACATGGTGATCAACGCCACGCTTGAAAGGGCTCGAGCGGTGGCATCTACCCTCCCGTTCGCTCCGCGACACCTGAGAACGGAACGGATGTGCGAGGGCGTCGGAGGTCCGGCGTGCGGTGGCCGCGGCGGGGCCGGCCACCGGGGCGCCGGCCCGCGACCGCGCGGCGGCTACGGCAGGGCCGTCAGTCCCGGTGCGAAGGTGATCAGGAGGGGGATGAGGGGAACCAGGGCCGCCGCCGTGGTGGTCAGGGCGCGGTGGTGGCGCTCGAGGCGGGGCGGCGGCTCCAGCAGGCGGTCGACGCGTTCGCCGAGCAGACGGTGGCTGGAGGCGCAGGAGAGCACGCCGCGGTGCTGGTTGAGCTCGATCAGGGCCAGGGCCGTGGTCAGGTGGCCGCAGCGGCGGGAGGCCGTGTCGTCGGCGGACAGCTCGACCAGGCGGTGCGTCTGGTCGCAGAAGTGCGCGAACAGCGGGATCCGGGGGAACCCGGTGGCCAGGGCGGTGGACAGGTGCAGCAGCCAGTCGTGGCGGGCGCGGGCGTGACCGCGTTCGTGGGTGAGGACGGCGTCCACCTGGTGGCCGGTCAGGCGCCGCAGGGCGCCGGTGGTGACGATCAGCTGGGGCGGGCTGCCCGGCATCCACCAGGCGTCGGGGTACTCGTCCTCCAGCACCAGCAGGGGGCCGCGGGCCTCGGGAAGTCCCGCGGGCAGCTCGGGGGCTCGTTCGCGCAGGTGCGCCCGGGCCCGGGCGCGCCGGCGGCGGGCCTCGACCAGCTCGCGCCCGAGCATGGCCGCCGTCCAGGCCGCCCCGCAGGCCAGCAGCACGGTGAGGGCGGTCGCCCAGACCGGCGCGGCGGACAGGTCGTACGCCGCGGTCACGGCGGGCGGGGCCGGGGCGAAGAGCTGGGCGCGGACGGTGCCGAAGACGGCGGCGGCGCCGAGGGCGAGGGCCGTCAGACAGCACAGCAGGACGGTGGCGACCAGGCACTGCCACACCCACAGGCCCACCACGGGTTCCCGTTCCGGCCACTTCGCCCGGGTCAGGGCCCGGGGGACGGGCACGGCGGCCGTCACGGCGACAACACTCAGCAGGAGCAGGCAGACGGTCATGCCACGGGCTCCGGATCTCTTCGGCAGAGGGCGGCTTCGGGTCGTGCTGGAGGGGGCGTGCGTGAGGTACTGAGGGCGCGCGGTACGAAGGCGCACACCGCCCGACGCCAAGTATGACGGCGAAGGGCGGTGCGAGTGCAGGGATCGTGCGGGATCGGGAGGCCCCGACGAGGTCAGACCGTGGGGACCACCCGTCCCGTGACCTCGCCGAGGCCCACGCGGACGCCGCCGGGGCCCGGCGCCCAGGCCGACAGCGTCACCACGTCCCCGTCCTCCAGGAACGTCCGCTTGCCGTCGGGCAGTTCGAGGGGCTCCCGGCCGTTCCAGGTCAGTTCGAGCAGCGACCCGCGTTCCCGCTCGGCGGGACCGCTCACCGTGCCGGAGCCGTACAGGTCGCCGGTGCGCAGGCAGGCGCCGTTGACGGTCATGTGGGCGAGCTGCTGGGCGGCCGTCCAGTACATGGTGGAGAAGGGGGGTTCGGAGACGACGTGGCCGTTGACGGCGACGGTGATCCGCAGGTCGTACCCGCCGGGCTCCTCGCCCGCGTCGTCCAGGTAGGGCAGCAGCCCGTGGGTGCGCTCCGGCGGTGCCACCCGGGCCTCCTCCAGGGCGTCCAGCGGGGTGATCCAGGCCGACACCGAGGTGGTGAAGGACTTGCCGAGGAACGGACCGAGGGGCACGTACTCCCAGGCCTGGACGTCGCGCGCGGACCAGTCGTTGAGGAGGCAGAGGCCGAAGACGTGGTCGCGGAAGTCGCCGAGCGGCACCGGCCGGCCCCGCTCGGACGGCACGCCGACCACGAAACCGACCTCCGCCTCGATGTCCAGCCGCACGGACGGCCCGAAGACCGGAGCGGGGTCCGTGGGCGCCTTGCGCTGACCCGAGGGGCGTACGACGTCGGTGCCCGACACCACGACCGTGCCGGAGCGGCCGTGGTAACCGATCGGCAGGTGCTTCCAGTTGGGGGTCAGGGAGTCCTCCGCGTCGGGGCGGAAGATGCGGCCGACGTTGCGGGCGTGGTTCTCGGAGGCGTAGAAGTCGACGTAGTCCGCGACCTCGAAGGGGAGGTGCGGGGTCACCTCGGACAGCGGGTGGAACAGCGGCTCGACGGTCTCCCGGTGCGCGGGGACCGTCACCCACGCCGTGAGCGCCCGCCGCACGTCCGACCAGGCCGTACGGCCCGCGGCCAGCAGCGGGTTCAGGGTGGGGCGGGCGAGCAGGGAGGCGTAGGGCGAGCCGAGGGCGTGGGCCGCCGCGCCGGCGTCGAGGACGTGGTCGCCGAGCCGGACGCCCACGGTCCGCTCCGACGAGCCAGGGGGTGAGAACACGCCGTACGGCAGGTTGTGCGGGCCGAAGGGGTCGCCCTCGGGGACGTCGAAGGGGGGCATCGGGTGCTGCCTCGCTTTCGTGTGCGCGGGTGCTCCACGTGTCCGTGGCCGTGCCACACGTTACGGGTGAGACGGCGGTCCTGTGCAGGGCCGCAGCGGTGGTCCGGAGGCGGAAGGGGCCGGCGGGCAGGGCGTACGACGGCGCAACGGCTCACGTACCGCTTCCACTTGTGCACCGGAAGTCGTCCACGGGACGCGATGCAATCTTGACGCAGTGGTGCGAACGGGGCGACTCTGGGCGGGTGCCGGAAGGCCTCGGGGAGGGGGCGTTCCGACGGCACTCTGGGGGGTTGATGGCCATCGGGGAGGCCGGCCCGGGACCGGTGCGCCACGGCTCGCGGCCACAGCGGCTGGGGGAGACCGTGCGCGGCCGGCTCGGCCGGGACTGTGCGTACGCGCCGTCCCGCAGGTTCGGGCTGCATGCGGCGCTGCGTCACTGGTGCCCGCCGGGCGGCCGGGTGCTGAGGCCGCCGGTCGACGACGACGTGATCCGGATCGTGACCGGCTACCTCTGCGGCCCGCCCCTGGACGACTACGCGGGGCAGGCGTTCACGGACCCCGCGCCCGGGGCCGCCCGCTGGTTCGCCCGGCACGCGCTGCCGGCCGACCCGCTGCGGGCGCGGGAGGCCGCCGACGCGCTGGAGCGGTCCGGCGCGCGGCCGGCCGGCCTTCCGCGGGACCCGGCCCGGCCGGGCACGACGGCGAGGGGGCTGGGGCCGTCCCGTGACTGACATCCAGGTGCAGGAGCCCGCCGCGGTGCGCTCCGGCGGCGGGCCGCGGCCCGCCGGCAGCGGCCCGGCCTCCGGCTCCCTGTTCAGGAACGCCTACTTCCTGATGCTCAGCACGGGCGTCTCCGCCGTGCTCGGCCTGGGGTTCTGGCTGGTGGCCGCCCGCCACTACTCCGAGGACGCCGTCGGCCGGGGCTCCGCCGCGATCGCCGCGATGCGGCTGCTCGCCGGCATCACCGCGACCACGATGATCGGCGCCGTGGTCCGCTTCGTACCGCGGGCCGGCCGCGGGACCGCGCGCCTGGTGTGGGGGGTGTACGGGGCGAGTTCGCTGGTCGTCGCCCTGGCCGCGGGTGTCTTCCTGCTCACGCTGGACCAGTGGGGCGCCTCCTACGCCCCCCTCGGTGCCCCGGCGGCCGGGGCGCTGTTCGTCGCGGCGTGCGTGGGCTGGGCGCTGCTCACGCTGCAGGACGGGGTGCTCACCGGGCTGCGCAGGGCCGCGTGGGTGCCGGCCGGCAACGCGGTGTTCTCGCTGGGGAAGCTGGCCCTGCTGGCCGTCTTCGCGAGCGCGCTGCCCGTGCTGGGCGTCTTCGTGTCCTGGGCCGTGGCCATCGCGTTCTCCACGCTCCCGCTCGGCTGGCTGGTCTTCCGCCGGCTCATCCCGCGCCAGGCCGCCGCCGACCGGGACGCGGAACCGCCCGCGTTGCGGGCCATGGGCCGCTTCCTGGCCGGCGACTCGCTCGGGGCGCTGTTCAGCCTGGCGATGATCAATCTGCTGCCGGTGATGGTCGCCGTCCGCTTCAGCGCCGCGGAGAACGGCTACTTCTACGTGGCGTACACCGTCGGCGGCACGATGGAGTTCATGGCCATCAACATGGCCTCGTCGCTCACCGCCCACGCCTCGCACGACCCGCGTCAGCTCGCCGACGGGGTGCGGGGGGCGCTGCGCCGGATGACGCTGCTGCTGGTTCCGGTGGTCGCGGTGCTGGTGGTCTTCGCACCGCAGATCCTCACGCCGTTCAGCGCGGACTACGCCGAGCACGGCTCGACCGTGCTGCGGCTGCTCGCCCTCGGGGCGCTGCCCCGGGTGGTGGTGGAGCTGTACATCGGGGTGCTGCGGGTACAGGGGCGCACCGGTGTGCTCGCGGCGCTCCAGGGGGCGATGTGCGCGCTGGTGCTGGGCAGCGCGGCCGTGCTGTTCACGCCGGCGGGGATCGCGGGGGCCGGGTGGGCGGTGCTGACCGGCATGACGCTGATCGCGGTCGTCTCGGTGCTCGGGCTGCGTGCGGCGCTGCGCGGCAGGACCGGCCGGCCCGTGGACCGGCTGCCCGCCGACGCCCCGGCCTACGGCACCCGCTGGGCCCGGCTGAACGCCACCGCCGGGTACGGCACGGGCTGGGCCCGCCGCGCCGCGTACCGGGGCGAGGACGCCGAGGACGCCGAGGACACGGCTGCGCTGTCCATCGGCCGCCCCGGGTACGAACGGGAGGCGCCGCGGGCGGACACGCCGGCGCTCGTCGTGCGGCCGCACGACGCGGCGGCGGCGCCCGCTCCGGAGGACGGGGACGCCACGTCGCGGGCGGCCGGTCCGGCGGCCCGGAGCGGCACGGCCGGCGGGGGGCCGGAGCGCGAGGGGGCGGACCGGCGGGACGACGGACGGACGGCAGGGGACCGCCCCGAGCCGGAGGGGGCGCCGAACGACCTGCCCGAGGACTGATCACGCCGCAGAGCCGAACCGCCAGGGGGGAACCACCGTGCGTCCGCCAGCCACGCCTCGCGGGAGATCCGCGTCCGAGCCCGCGCCGGGGAGCAGGCCGGTGCCGGTCACCCATGACGAAGCGGTACCGGAGCACGTCACCGGGCCGCGGTCCCTCTCCTCGCCCGAGCCGTCGGGTTCCGCCCGTGAACCCGTGACGGATCCTTCCGGTCTCCCGCCCGTGCGGCCCGGCCGCCGTGGCCTCGCCGCCGCCCGGCCCGGCGTCCCGCTGCTCGCCGCGCTCGTCCTGTGGGGGTACGCGGTGCGGCACACCGATGTGTCGCGGCTCGACGACTTCGGTCTGGTCACCGCGCTCCACCCGGGCTTCTGGGCCGGCCTGGCGGTCCTGACCGCCGGTTTCTGGTTCACGGTCCGCGATCCGCGACGGCCGGACGGCTGGCCGGCGGCGTACGTGCTCGGGCTGCTGGTGATGGAGCGGGCCACCCAGGCCGTGCTCTACCCGACCCCGCTGTACGCCTGGGCGTGGAAGCACGACGCCGTCGTCGGCCACCTGCTGACGGACGGCGGGCTCCAGGGCGCCGACCGGGTCGGCGACATGGCCGTGTACGACCAGTGGCCGGGCTTCTTCGCCGCCCAGGCCGCGCTGGTGCGGCTGCTGGGCGTGGAGTCGGCGGCGATGTACATGGCCTGGTGGCCGCTGGTCTCCAGCCTGATGCTGCTGCTCCCGCTGCTGCTGGTCTACCGCACCTTCACCGAGGACCGGCGGCTGACCTGGACCGCGGTCTGGCTCTTCTGCGCCGCCAACTGGGTGGGCCAGGACTACTTCTCCCCCCAGTCGGTGGCCTTCGTGCTGCACCTCGGCGTCCTGGCCGTGGTCCTGCGCCGGTACGGCGGGTACGGCGGGGCGCGCGGCCGGCAGCGGCAGGCCCTCTGGACGGTCGTGACCAGCGCGCTGGTGACGGCGATCGTCATCTCGCACCAGCTCACCCCCGGCATGCTCGCCGTCTCGCTGCTCGCCCTGTGCCTGGTCCGCCGCTGCCGGGACTGGGTGCCGCTGGTCAGCACGGTCGTGATCTTCCTGGCCTGGTGTCTGACGGCCGCGCTGCCCTTCCTGTCCGCCGCGATGCCGGACATGATCCGCTCGGTGGGGGACGTCGGCGGCAATGTCGCCACCGGATACGGCGCCACCCCGACCGGTACCGGAGCGGTGGCGACCTCCTGGGCGGCCCGGCTGCTGTCGGGCACGGTGCTGCTGCTGGCGGTGGCCGGAGTGTGGCGGCAGCGCGTGCTGCGGCGCCGGGCGATGCCCCTGCTGGTGATCGCGGCGGCCCCGCTGCCGATGTTCGCGGCGAGCAGCTACGGCAGCGAGATGATCTTCAGGGTGCTGATGTTCATGCTGCCCGGCGTCGCCTTCTTCGCCGCCGCGGCGCTGCTGCCCAAGGTGCGCACCCTCGCCGCCGAAGCCGAGGCGGAGAACGCGGCCGGAGCCGCCTCCGGAGCCGCCGCCAGGGCCGGAGCCGCCGACGCCGGACCTGCCACCGACGCCGGAGCCGGTGCCCGCGCGCGGGGGGCACGGGCCCGCGCACCGGCCGCCGCGCGCCTGCGCATCGGCGTGTGGGGCCCGCTGCCGGTCCTCCTCGCCGGGACCCTGGCCTTCGTCCCGAGCTACTCGGGCAAGGACCGGATCAACTACTTCCCGCCGGCGGAAGTGGCCCTGGTCCAGCAGCTGTTCGACGGGGCCCCCGGGGGCTCGTTGATCGTCGCCGCCAACCGCAACTACCCGCTCGCCCACGAGTCGTACGGGACCATCGACCACTACTGGTTCCTCGACGACGCCCGGCGGCACGTGGACGAGATCCTCCGTGCCCCCGCCGCCACCCTCGCCCGCGACATGAGCGGGGTGGAGCGCCCGGGCCGCGCCTACTTCCTGCTGACACAGGGCCAGTCGGCCAACTCCGAGATGAACGGGCAGCTCACCGCCGACCAGTTGGACCGTGTCCGGAAGTCCGTCGCCGCCTCGCCGCGGTTCCGGCTGGTGGCGGAGAACGACGCGGGCGTGGTCTACGAACTGAGGCGCGAAGGGGGAGCGGAGCGATGACACCGCAGGACCTCGTGGTGCGGATGCTCCCGCCGTTCGGCGGCTGGCTGGCGCTCGCCGCGCTCGCCCTGCCCGGTGGTTCGCCGCTGCGCGGCGCGGCCGTCGCCGTGTTCCTGGCGGCGGGCCCCGGCGCCGCGCTGGTCGGCGTCTGCGGCCCGGCGCTGCGCGCACGGGCCGGGCGGGGGCCCGTCGAGTCCCGCCACCCCGGTTTCGCCCGCCGCTCCGACCAGCTGGAACGGCTGATGCTGAGCGTCCTCCTCAGCGTCTCGGCGGTGATGGTCGTCGCGACGGTGCTGATCGCCACCCACACCTTCAGCGCGCGGCGCGTGCTGCTGACGCTGACACTCCTGACCACGCTCGCCGCGTTCTGCCCGCGGCTGCGCGCCTCCCCGCGGGCGCCGGCGACACGGAAGGGTTCCGCTCTGTGAGGTTCATCCGTCCCCTGCGCCGCGACGGCGGCACGCGCACCGCCGACGGCCGGCACCGCAGGCCGTACGCACGGCAGGAGCCCGGGCCGGCACCCGGGCCGGTGTCGCGGCACCGTCGGCTGCTGCTCACCTCCGCGACGGTCGTCAGCGCGGTCCTCGTCGCCGTGCTCGCCCTCCGGAACGCCTCCGGACCGTCGGACCCGCGGCCCTCGGGGACGGACGGGGAATGCGCGCCCACCGCGCTGCTCGAACCGCCCTGCGGCGCCTGGTTCGGCGCGTTCGTGCCGCACGACCGGGCGGACCTGGAGGACAGGGTGGAGGCCTACGAGGAACGCGTGGGCCGCAGGCTCGACATCGTCTACACGTACCACGACATGTCCCTGCCCGAGGGCACCCGCCGGGAGGGGCAGTTGCTCACCCCCGAGGAGCAGCGCGTGGGCGACGAGCGCATGCTGCTGCTGTCCTGGGAGAGCAAGTGGTGGGGCGGTGCGAAACGGCAGCAGCCGACGTGGAAGGAGATCGCGGCCGGCGAGCTGGACGCCTCCGTCATCGACGTGCAGGCCCGGCGGATCAAGGAGTACGGCGAGCGCACCGGGAAGAAGGTGTTCCTCTCCTTCGACCTGGAGATGGACACCCGCACCCCGGACAACGGCACCCCGGCCGAGTACGTCGGGGCCCACCGGCACATCCACGACCGGTTCCGCGAGCTGGGCGCCGACAACGTGGTGTGGACGTGGATCATCACCGGATACCTGGACCACGCCGGCCTGTTCGAGCGGATGTACCCGGGGGACGACTACGTCGACTGGATCGGCTACAACCAGTACAACTACTACCGCTGCCACAGGACGGACTGGCTGACCTTCGAGCAGACCCAGACGACCACCCACGAGTGGATACGCCGGAACATCTCCGACGACAAACCGCTGATGCTCTCCGAGTTCGGCACGGCGGTCGACTCCGCCCGCCCCGAGCGGCAGGCCGAGTGGTACGCGCAGGTCCCGCGGGTGCTGAAGGACCTGGAGGGGGTCAAGGCGGCGCTCCAGTGGAACTACCGGGACCCGGGGCCCCACTGCGATCTGTCCCTGGCCGACGACGCGGCGTGGCGGAGCCTGCGCGAGGTGGTGGCCGATCCGTACCTGAACCAGCCGCTGAGGTGACGTCCCCGGCCGCCGCTCAGCCCGCGAACTCCGGCCCGCGCAGGGCGGCCCGGCCGTGCCGGTACCAGCGCCAGGCGATCGTCCTCGGGCCGTCCCGGTAGGGGGCGATCCGCACGCCGTCGCCCGCCAGCCAGGTCTCGACGTCGGCGACGGTGTGGCCGCGGCGCACGATCAGACGGGCGATGCGGTAGCGCTCGTCCCGGTCCGAGCTGAGCGCGTGCCGGACGGCGGTCGCCGTCCGGTAGCCGGCGCGGGCGGCCATGGCGCGCACCCGGGGGCTGTTGTAGCCGTGCGGATAGGCGAGATGGGGGACGGGATGGCCGAGGATGTCCTCCAGCACCGCCTTGGAGTCCACCAGTTCGGTGCGCAACCGCCGGGCGGTCAGCGTGTCGAGCTGGGCGTGGGTGACCGTGTGACTGCCGATCTCCACGCCGGAACGTTCCAGCTCGGCCACTCGGCTCAGCGGCATCATCGGGGCGGGCGGCAGCAGGCTCCGGCCGCCCGGGGCGATGGCACCGGTGGTGAGGTAGGCGGTGGCGGGCAGCGCGCGCTCGGCGAGGGCGTCGGCGGTGGGGCCGGGCAGGTCGGCGAAGCCGTCGTCGAAGGTGAGCAGCACCGGCCGGGGCGGCAGGGGAGCCCGTCCGGTGAGGTGGTCCGCGAGGGCGCTGATGGTGACGGGCGTGCGGCCACTGTCCACGACGGCACCGAGATGGGCCGCGAACTGCCTGGGCGAGACGGTGAACTCGGCGATCCAGTCCGGTGGTTCGTCCATCACGGCGTGATAGAGGAAGACGGGTATGGCCGGTTTCATCCCGTCCCCCCCTCCGCGGTGTTCGCCGACGCCCGCCGTGCGCGCAGATAGCCGACCGGCCCGTACACCATCCCCCTGCGCTGCAGCCGTGACAGCCGGCGTGGCCAGGGATGCGTGCGGGTGCCGTGCGTCCCCGGCGCCCCGCCGCCACCGCCGGTGTCGCGTACGGCGGTCAGCGCGCGGGCGTGGGCGAGGCCGCGCGGCAGCCGGGCGAGGAACGCCGGCAGCAGCGCCGGGCGGTTGACCAGGATCGCGGTGAGGTAGGCGGTGAGGCCGGCGCCGTAGCCGTAGGCCTGGGTCTCCAGGTCGGCCCAGGTCTCCCGGTGGTGGTGCCACACCAGCGCGTACGGCGTGTAGTGCAGCCGGTGCCCGTCGGCGAGGACGCGCACGAACCCGTAGAGGTCGTCACCGCCCCGGGCGGCCGTTCCCGCGCCGGTGGCCGGGTCGA
The DNA here is from genome assembly GCF_043076215.1 of Streptomyces sp. NPDC016640. NCBI lineage: Bacteria > Bacillati > Actinomycetota > Actinomycetes > Kitasatosporales > Streptomycetaceae > Streptomyces > Streptomyces sp. NPDC016640. The sequence continues at coordinate 16,049 of NZ_JBIBRG010000020.1, read as the reverse complement.
AGCCGCCGACGGCACGCAGCACCCCGGTACGGAAGGCCATGTTCGCGCCGGATCCGAAGCGGCCCGCGGTGAAGGGGAACAGCGGCTCGTCGCGGGGCGGGTCCAAGGGGTCGTACGTCGTCGGCGTGAAGCCCTTGGCGAAGCCGCCGTGACCCTCCAGCAGGACCTGCGCCGGGGTGCGCAGCCGGGCCGGCAGGATCAGGCCGGTGACGCAGCCGGTCCGGCGGTCGGCGGCGAAGGGCGCGGTCAGCTCGGCCAGCCAGCGGGGATCGGCGACCACGTCGTCGTCCGTGAACGCGATCACCTCGCCCCCGGCCTCCGCCAGCCCCCTGTTGTGCGCGACGGCGAGTCCGGGCACCGGTTCGCACACGTACCGCACCCGCTCGCCGTACTTCCGCTCCACCAGCTCCCGGGTCGCGCCGGTCGACGGCGCGTTGTCGACGACGACCACCTCGAAGCGGGGGTGCTCCTGCGCGAGGAGCGAGTCCAGCGCCCGGGCGAGCTGCCCGGCCCGCTCCCGCGTGGCCACGACCACCGAGACGAACGGCAGCCCCCCCTCGCCCCGCACGTCTCCGGGACCTCCCTCCGGCACGGGCCCCACACCTTCCCGGGACAGGGATCCCGCCATGGCCTCGCGTGCCGCCGTCATGAGGACGGCCCGCGGGTCCGCGCCCTGCGGTACCCGCGTCAGCAGCGTCCCCACCGGTCGGCCCGACCGCCTGACCAGCAGGAACACCTCGCCGTGCGTCACCGGCGGGCTGCCCGGGCCGGGTCTCGGACCGGCCTCGTCGCCGTCCAGGTCGACCTCGGCGACCTGCACCGCGCCGATCGCCAGGAACCGCCGTATCTCCTCCCGCGTACGCGCCCGCGCGCCCCCTCGTCCGCCCGCCCCCGCGTCCGCCCCCGCGCCCGCTCGTGTTCCGCCGGACATGCGTCCTCCCCTCCTCACGACCGGCGCAGCCGTGCCGCGCCCTTCAACGTCCGTGACGCCAGCGCCGCCAGGCGCGGGCGGGCGCGCACGAAGCCGTGCGCGCGGCGCGCGGGCTCGCGGCCCAGCCAGTGCAGGACGGCGCCCGCGCCCGGACGGGTCACCGCCCCTTCGTAGACGGCGAGTTCGCCGGTCTTCAGCGCGTCCTTGTAGGCGGCCGGCCCGCGCCCCATGTCGAGCATGCCGATGCCCTCGGCCGCCGCCGCCTCGGCCATCCGCAGATGCAGCACGAGACCGGGCGAGTACTTCGCGAACTCCGTGTCGTACGCCGGGAACCAGCAGGCCAGGACCGACGCCGAACGCAGGCCGAAGTGCGCGGCGACGGGACGGCCGCCGGCGTACAGGACCGACAGCGTGCCCGTGCACTGGGGCGCCCGGGTCCCGGCGAGCCGGCCCACGAGCCGGGCGATCCACTCCTGCGCGAACCGGTCGCGGCGCCCGGTCCTGCGGTACTGCGCCGACTTCCACTCCATGAGCACGCGCAGCGCGGCCGGGTCCCGTTCGTCGAAGACGAACCGCACGGGTCCGGTCCGGCGGCCCAGTCTGCGCTCCTTGGCCAGGGTGCTCTTCAGGAACTTCGGCGACCGGGTGCGCAGCACGGACTCGTAGGTCCCGTACCCCTTCTCCACGTCGATGACGTACGTGGTGTGCTCCTCGGCCGCGTACGGCACGAACAGCCCCTGGCCCGCCTCCAGGTTGTCGAAGGCGAAGCTCGACACCGAGCAGGCCCGCAGCAGTTCACCGGTCTCCGGTGCGGCGCCGGGGGCCAGGACCGCGCCCTGGCAGTCCGACACCCCGAGCCCGATCGCCCGGCCCTGCCCCAGCACGCCCCGCTCGTACGGCAGGAAGCCCGCCGGTTCCGCTCCCTCGTACAGCACCGCGACCCGGGCCTGTGACCGCACCCGGCCCACGGCGGTGGCGAACTCCGGTTCCATGAAGGGGCTGCGCGGTGCGTCCGTCGCGGCGCGCAGTTCCCGCCAGCGCTTCCGTTCCCCCTCGCCGAGCTCCCCGGGTCTCAGCACGCGCACGCGTCCACCGCTCACCTGACCCCCCGATCAAGTCCCCCCTGGACACTGGGAAGGTACCGCCCGGGACCGGGCGGACGGTAGACAGCGGAGCATGTTCTCGCCGAACGGGGAAAGAGGTCCGCAACCCGCCCGTACCAGGCGATGGCGGAAAGGTCCCTTAGCGTGACGGACGCGGTCGCGCAAGCGGTTCCGGGCAGCGTGAGGCGGATCGTGGGGTTGTCCGTATTCTCTGATCATGGCCGTACCCACCGCATATTCACTCATCGCCACCGACCTGGACGGGACGCTGCTGCGCGGCGACGACACCCTCTCCGACCGGTCCCGCGCAGCGCTCGCGCGGGTGGCTCGGGCCGGTGCCCAGCACCTCGTCGTGACAGGGCGCCCGGCCCCCAGAGTGCGGCCGCTCCTGGACGACCTCGGCAGCACGGGGCTCGCGGTGTGCGGGCAGGGAGCGCAGGTGTACGACGCCGGCGCGGACCGGATGCTGTGGTCCGTCACGCTGGACCGGGAACTGGCGGAGACCGCGCTCGGCAAGATCGAGGCCGAGGTGGGGGAGGTGTACGCCGCGGTCGACCAGGACGGGGTCGACGGGCTGACGCTGATCGAGCCCGGTTATCTGATGCCGCACCCGACCCTCCCCGCCGTACGGGTCGAGCGGCGCGGCGATCTGTGGGACCGGCCGATCAGCAAGGTGCTGCTGCGCCATCCGCGGCTGACCGACGACGCGTTGGCGGCGGCGGCGCGGTCGGTGGTCGGTTCGCTGGCCACGGTCACCATGTCGGGGCCGGGCACGGTGGAGCTCCAGCCGTGCGGGGTCACCAAGGCCACCGGGCTGGCGCTGGCCGCCGAACACCTCGGGCTGAGCCCGGAGCGCGCCGTCGCCTTCGGTGACATGCCGAACGACATCCCCATGTTCGACTGGGCGGCCCGCGGCGTCGCCATGGCCAACGCCCACCTCGAGCTGAAGGCGGTGGCCGACGAGGTCACCGCGTCGAACGAGGACGACGGCGTGGCCGTCGTCCTCGAGCGGCTGTTCGGCGGGCCGGGCCGGCAGCGGGTGGCTCCGGATCAGTACGCGCCGAAGACGTTGTCGATCGAGCCGTAGCGGTCGGCGGCGTAGTTGCAGGCCGCCGTGATGTTCGCCACCGGGTCGAACGGGTCGAAGACGGTGCCGGGTACGTGGTAGGCCGCGAAGGTCGGGTCGATCACCTGGAGCAGCCCCTTGGAGGGGGTGCCGGCGGCGGCGTTGGAGTCCCACAGGTTGATGGCGGCGGGGTTGCCGGAGGACTCGCGCAGGATGTTGCGGTGGATGCTCTCGTAGCTGCCCGGGATGCCGTGCTGCGCCATGACGGACAGCGACTCGCGGATCCAGCCGTCGAGGTTGTCCGGGTACGCCGTCGTGGCCGTCGCGGTGGCCGTCGTGGTGTCCGCGGCGGCGCTGGTGGCGCCGAACAGCGGGAGGGCGACCATGGCGACGCCGGTGCCGGCGACGGCGAGGGAGCGGACGAGGCGGCGGCTGCCGGAGTGGCGGTGCTGACCCTGTGCGGGCATGTCTGGGTTCCTCTCCTACGCCTGCGGGGTGAGCTGTCGGGTTCGGGCGGGAGAGTGCCCGGCCGTGCCCTGCGGGCACGGCTTCACCCCGAGCCGTTCCGGTGCGTTGCCCGGTCCGGCGGCTTGCCTGGGTCCCCCGCTCCTGCCGTGCGTGAGTTCGTCGTCGGGTGTGGTGCGGGCGGCGGCAGGACTAGGCGTCCGCCCGGCAGGCCGGGAACGTATGCGAGGGCACGGGGCGGGAACAAGTGCGGATGTCACACCGCACGCCGTTCGATCGTGGAACGGGGTGTTTGGGATGCTTGATCCTTTTTGTTCACCAGGGGTCAACTGGGCTCCGGGTGAAGGGGAAAGGCGTGCGCCGGGGAGCGGCCGGGCCGCCGGGCCGCCGTGACCCACTTCACTGACCGGGAACCGTGGAGCCATTTCCGGCCAATGGGATATTCGCCGGCAATAGCCGCGCATCGGACGCCGGGGCGGGAGGGGTGGCGTGTGTGCCGGGAGAGGGCTCGAAGCGCCGGGGGCGAGGAGAGGGTGCCGCGTCCGGAAAGTCAGGGAATGTCCCGCATGGCCGGTCGATCGGCATCACCCCCGCTTCCGGTCCCGTGCCGCTCTCCCGGTATCCCCGGGCGCTGACGGTGATCGAAACGTGACCGGATACGCTGACTCGAGTGAGGGCAGCGACCTATCGACGAACCGTGTGATCGCCAGCAGACACCAGCAGACAGGAGACCCCTCGTGACCGTCGTCGGGCCGTTCGGGCTGAGCGTGCGGGACCAGGCTCTGGAAGCCGATGTCCAGGCCGGATTGACGGCTGTCGAGGAGGGCCTGCTCGAGGCCACCAAGAGCGAGGTGCCCTTCATCACGGAGGCCGCCCAGCACCTGGTGCGGGCCGGCGGCAAGAGGTTCCGCCCGCTGCTCGTGATGCTGGCCGCCCAGTTCGGCGATCCCTACGCACCCGGTGTCGTACCGTCCGCCGTGGTCGTGGAGCTGACCCATCTGGCCACGCTGTACCACGACGACGTGATGGACGAGGCCGACGTACGGCGCGGAGTCGCCAGCGCGAACGTCCGCTGGGGCAACTCCGTCGCGGTCCTCACCGGCGACTTCCTCTTCGCCCGGGCCTCGCACATCCTGGCCGACCTCGGCCCGGAGGCGGTGCGGGTACAGGCCGGGGCGTTCGAGCGGCTGGTCACCGGGCAGATCCTGGAGACCGCGGGACCGCAGGGCGGCCGGGACCCGGTCGACCACTACCTGGACGTGCTCGCCGGCAAGACCGGTTCGCTGGTCGCGGTCTCCTGCCGCTTCGGCGCGATGATGTCCGGCGCCGACGACACGGTGGTGGACGTGCTCACCCAGTACGGCGAGCGGCTCGGCGTCGCCTTCCAGCTCGCCGACGACGTCCTGGACATCGCCTCCGACTCCCACGAGTCCGGCAAGACCCCCGGCACTGACCTGCGCGAGGGCATCGCCACGCTGCCCGTGCTGCGGCTGCGGGAGCGCACGGCCCGCCTCGGGCTGGCCGGCGACATCGCCCTGTGCGAGCTGCTGAACTCCGACCTCACCGACGACGCCCGGCACGCCGAGGCGCTGCGGCTGCTGCGGGTCCACCCCGCGCTGGAGCAGGCCCGCCGGGACACCGTGCGGTACGCCGAGGAGGCCCGCGCGGCGCTGGCCCCGCTGCGGGAGTGCGACGCGAAGGCGGCGCTCGTGCAGCTGTGCGACGCGGTCGTGCACCGGGCCGGCTGACCCGGCCGTCTCCCGAACTCCCCCTCGACCCCTACTGGTCGGGGGAGAAAACCACCCCCCGTGTCATACCGCAGCAGTACACGGAGTTGCGCCCCGGGTCTGACGATTCCGCGTGCCGGATTTGGTCAGATGGACCACGACGGACAACACCACTTCTCACCGGTTCGGGTGAGAATGGCGGCTCAGGGTGAGACTGGCGCGAGGTCACGAGACGGAAGCCGCCGCCGACCACGAAGGCAGGGCACACATGGCACCGTACGAAACCGACGACACGACGACCGCGGGGGAGGCCGACGAGCCGCGCGCGGGACGGCGCAGGGCCGCGCGGTACGTCGTCCCGGTCACGGTGATGGGAGTGGCGGCCGCGACCATCGGGCTGGTCCCCGCCATCGCCGACTCCGGCGACCCCGATCTGCCGGAGATCACCGCCGTGCAGCTCATCGAGAGGATCGCCACGTCGGACGTCCAGCAGCTGTCCGGCACGGTGAAGATCACCACGGACCTGGGGCTGCCGGACCTCGGCGGCCTGGAGAGCGGCCTGGTCTCCGGCGCGACGGAGCAGGGCGAGGGCGGCTCCTCGGCCGACCCGTCCGCCAAGCTCACCGAGCTGGCCTCCGGCACGCACACGCTGCGCGTCGCGGCCGACGGCCCGGACCGGCAGAAGCTCTCGCTCCTGGAGAACGCCGCCGAGTACAGCCTGATCCACAACGGCAAGGACGTCTGGGGCTACGACAGCGCGTCCAACGCGGTCCACCACAGCACCGTCGACCGGTCCGGCGAGGACCGGGCGCAGAAGCCCCCGGCCACCCCGAAGGACTTCGCCGAGGAGGCGCTGAAGGCGGTCGACGACACCACGTCCGTGGCCGTCGACGGCACCGCGCAGGTGGCCGGCCGGGACGCGTACAAGCTGGTCGTCAAGCCCAGGCAGTCCGGCTCCACGGTCGGCGCGATCAGCATCGCGGTCGATCACAGGACCGGTATGCCGCTGAAGTTCACGCTGACCCCGGCGAGCGGCGGTGCCGCCGTCGTGGACGTCGGCTTCACCAAGGTGAGCTTCGACCGGCCGGCCGCGTCGACCTTCGCGTTCACCCCGCCCAAGGGCGCCGAGGTGACCGAGGACGGCGAACTCGACCACGGCCGGGAGCGCTCCGGGAAGCCGGAGAACGCCCCGAAGCCGGAGGAGGACCTGGCCAAGGGCCTCGACGGGCTGAAGATGCTCGGCGAGGGCTGGAACTCCGTCGCCGTCTTCGACACCGGCGGCGAGGGCGGCCTGCCCACCGGTGAGGCGGGCGGTGACCTCGGCGGCTTCCTCGGCTCGCTCGGCGACCAGGTCAAGGGCGACTTCGGCACCGGCACGGTGTTCAGCACCCGCCTGGTCAACGCCCTGATGACCGAGGACGGCAAGGTCTACGTGGGCGCCGTCACCAAGGACGCGCTGGTGAAGGCGGCCGACGCGGGGAAGTAGGTCCCCGGACCCACCGACGCAGTGAGGGAACGGGGGAGCCGATGGGCGAGGCGTCCGCCACGGAGCCGGACGGCGGCGCGGACACGGGACGGGGCGCGGACGCCGGTGACGGCGTCATCGTCACCCGCGCGCTCACCAAGCGCTACCGCGGCGGACAGCTCGCCGTCGACGGTCTGCGCCTGACCGTGCCGGCGGGCAGCGTCTTCGGCTTCCTCGGCCCCAACGGGTCCGGCAAGACCACCACCATCCGCATGCTGATGGGCCTGATCGAGCCGACCTCGGGCACGGCGCACGTCCTGGGGCGCCCCATGCCGCGCTCCGCGCGCGCCGTGCTGCCCCACGTCGGCGCCCTCATCGAGGGTCCGGCCCTGTACGGCTTCCTCTCCGGCCGCGACAACCTGCTGCGCTTCGACGCGGCCGACCCGACCGCCGATCCGCGCACCCGGCGCACGCGCGTCGCCGCCGCACTGGACCGGGTGGGCCTCACGGCCGCCGCCGGCAAGAAGGCGAAGGCGTACTCCCTCGGCATGAAGCAGCGCCTCGGCCTCGCGGCCGCCCTGCTCCGGCCGCGCCGGCTGCTCGTCCTGGACGAGCCGACCAACGGCCTCGACCCGCAGGGCATGCGGGAGATCCGCACCCTCGTCCGTGAACTGGCCTCCGACGGCACCACCGTCTTCCTCTCCTCACACCTGCTCGACGAGATCGAGCAGGTGTGCACGCACGCCGCCGTGATGGCCCGGGGCCGGCTGATCACCCAGGGATCCGTCGCCGGCCTGTCCGCGGGCACCCGGGGCCGGCTGGTGGTGAGCACGCCGGACCCGGCGGACGCGGCCCGGGTGCTGAAGGAGCAGGGGGTGGCCGACGTCGTCGTGGCCGAGGACCGGGTGACCGGCGAGACGCCCGGGCGTGACCTCGCCGAGGTGAACGCGGCACTGGTGACGGCCGGGGTCCGGGTCCGCGGCTTCGGGGTCGAACGGGCCTCGCTGGAGGACGCGTTCGTGGCGCTGACCGGGGAGGGCTTCGATGTCGCGGGCTGAAGCGGTGCGGAAGGCGAGCCCGCTGTGGACCCTCGGCCTGTTCCGCAGCGAACTGGTCGTCACCTTCCGGCGCCGGCGCACCCTCGCCCTGCTCGGGGTGCTGGCCGCCGTACCGGTGCTGGTCGGTGTCGCGGTGCGGATCGAGACCGGTGACGACGGCTCGGCGGGCGGAGGCGGCGGGGGAGGACCGGCGTTCATCTCGCAGGTCACCAACAACGGCCTGTTCCTGGTCTTCACCGCGCTCGCCGCCACCCTGCCGTTCTTCCTGCCCATGGCGATCGGGGTCGTCGCGGGCGACGCCCTCGCCGGCGAGGCGAACGCCGGCACCCTGCGCTATCTCCTGGTCGCCCCCGCCGGACGGAGCCGGCTGCTGCTCGTCAAGTACGCGACCGTCATGGCCTTCTGCCTGGTCGCCACGCTCGTGGTGGCGTTCTCGGCGCTGATCACCGGCGCGCTGCTGTTCCCGCTGGGCGATCTCACGACCATCTCGGGCACCCGGATCGGCTTCGCCGAGGGCCTGGCCAGAGCACTGCTGATCGCCCTGGTCGTCGCCGTGTCACTGATCGGGGTGGCGGCGCTCGGCCTGTTCGTCTCGACGCTGACCGACAGCGGCATCGCGGCGATGGCGACCACGGTCGGGCTGCTGATCACGGTCCAGATCATCGACCAGATCCCGCAGCTGCACGCCCTCCACCCCTACCTCTTCCCCCACTACTGGCTGTCCTTCGCCGACCTGATGCGCGAACCGGTCTACTGGGAGGACCTGACGAGGAACCTCGGCCTCCAGGCCCTGTACGCGACCGTGTTCGGCTCGGCGGCCTGGGCGCGGTTCACGGCGAAGGACATCACCGCGTGACCGGGGCCCGCCCGGCGGATCAGCCGGCCTCGTAGGGGAACCGGGCGAGGGGCGCGTCCTGGGCGAAGAACGTCTTCGCCCGCGCCAGCGCCTCCGTGTCCTTCAGCACGTCACCCGGCTTGCTGCCGTTGCCGAGCAGTACGCCGCCGAAGCGCATGCCCAGGTAGGCGGCCGAGTTGTTCAGCGTGCCGATCAGCGGGCCGGCGACCTCCGGTTCCTCGTGGGCGAGGGCGGTGACGCCCCACAGGGTGCGCCCCTCCATGGCCGCCTTGAAGTCCAGGCCGGGGGTGCGCAGCCAGCCCGCCCAGTGGTCCAGGTAGCGCTTGGTCTGCGCGGACACCGAGTACCAGTACAGCGGCGAGGCGATCACCACGTCCGTCGCCGCCAGGGTCGCGTCCAGGAGTCGGGCCACGGGTCCCTCGGTGGGACGCACGTGGTCGCTGTCGTGGCGCAGGTCCTCGAAGTCGGGCACGGGGTGGGCGGTGAGGTCGAGCCACTGCCGCTCCACGTCCGGGGGCAGCTGTTCGGCGGCCCGGCGGGCCAGCAGTTCGGTGTTGCCGTCGGGACGGGCACTGCCCAGGACGAAGAGGAAACGGCGAGTCATGGTCATCCCCAGAGAAGTCGGCGCACGCCAATAACAAGCATCTGCATTATATGCGCATGCAATCAAATGGCCAAGGGGATTCGGCGGGGCTCCGGGCGCCCCCGGGGTTCAGGGGCAGGCCCCGCGCCGCTCCGCCTCCCGCGCCACGGCCAGCACCAGCGCCTCCCGCCCGCGCGGTGCCACCAACTGCAGCCCCGCCGGGCAGCCGTCCGCGCCGAACCCGGCCGGCAGACTCAGCGCGGGATGCCCGCTGACGTTGAACGCCCAGGTGAGCGCGGTCGAATAGGTGTCACCGGGGCCGTCGTGGCCGTGCGGGGCGGTGGGCGTCGTCGGGGTGAGCAGCAGTTCGGCGGCCGAGAAGAGGCGCTCCAGGCGCCGGTCGTTCTCCGCCCGGACGCGGTGGGCGCCGGCGAGATCCGCGCCCGGGGTGCGCAGGGCGAGCCAGGCCGGGGCGGGATCCAGCAGCGACGGTGCCGCCGACGGCCGTACGAGCCGTACGACTCCGGCGTCGACGAGCCGGCCGACCGCGGCGCGGGCCAGCGCGACGGGTTCCGGGTCGGGGTCCGCGAAACCGAGGTCGGGGGACCAGAGGGCGGCGACGGGGAGGGGCCCCGGGGCCTCGCCGGGCGTCTGCCGCCGCGACACCACCCGCCACCAGGCCGCCGCGTCCGCGGCCGTGCGGGCGAGGACTCCCCGCGTGGCGAGACCCGTGGGGTCGGCCGAGGGGAGGCGGCCGGCCGTGGTCTTCAGGCCGACGACCCCGCACCACGCCGCCGGGATCCGCACCGAGCCCGCCCCGTCACCGCCCGTCGCCAGGGGGACCAGCCCGGCGGCCACCGCCACCGCCGACCCGGCCGAGGACCCGCCCGGCGTGCGGTCCGCCCGCCACGGGTTGACGGTACGGCCGTGCGTCCCGAGCCCCCAGGTCTGCCAGGGCGTTCCCGGACCGGGCACCGAGGTGGCGCCCACGGCGACGGCACCGGCCGCGAGCAGCTCTCCCGCCGCGCGCAGCCCGCCCCGGCCCTTGACGGCGATCGGTACCCCGGCCAGCGGCAGCCGCTCACCCGCCTCCCGGGAGCCGCCGACCCGCGCGTCCACCTCGGCCGCCCGCCGCAGTGCCTCCTCGTCCCACACCTCGGTGAACGCGCACAGCCCGGGATCGGCCCGCGCGATCCGCTCCAGCGCCGCCGCGACGACGTCGACGGCCCGCGGTCCCCGCCCGCGTACGGCGGAGACGATCTCCTCGACCGACGCGGACGCCCCGCCGCCGTGCCGGCCGTGCTCGCCGAGTGCGCCGTACCCCTGGCCGTCCGGTGCGCCGGTTTCCGCCCCGGGCGGCTCCGCGGCGTTCAGCGCGTCGCGCCCGTCAGGCGGGCCAGCGGCTCCGTCTCGCGGGGCGGCCGACCGCTCAGGTCGCCCAGGCGCCACTCGGACACCCACGGCACGCGGTACGCGTCGATCACCGACCCGATCAGCCGGACCCGCTGCGCGAGGGGGCGCGGCAGGCGTCCCGGCGCGTCCGCCACCAGTACGACGGCCTCCAGGCCGAGCCCGTGCGGCGCCTCGCCGCGCCGGAACACCTCCACCGCCGGAACCACGGCGTCCAGGCCGGCCGCGTGGGTCCGGGCGACGAGCAGCACCGACCGCGGATCGGCGGGGCCGGGCCAGGCACGGCCGCCGTCATGGCCGCCGTAGACCGCGGCGAGGGTGGAGACACCGGCGCCGCCGTGCAGTCCCACCCAGGAGAAGCGCCGGGCCGCCGCCCGTGGGTGGGCGGGTCCCGGCGGGGCCGCCTCCGGTACCGCCACCGGTCCTCGGATCCAGATCTCCGGTCCCTGCCGCATGCCTGTCCGCATGCCCCCTCTCCTGCTCGTCGTCCCGGTCTTCATGCCGCCGGGCGGGCGGCGGAACCGCGCCGGGCGGCCGTTGGGACGAGGCTGTGACACCGCGGTGACGTGAGAAGCGCGGGCGAACGGACAGACTCGACACCAGGTGTACGACCCGATCGAGGGAACGATGTCCCGACTCAGCCGCGAGAACAAGCGGGAACAGCAGCAGGCCGCACATGCGGCGAACCGCGCGGCAGCGCCGATCGACGTCCGTGTCCCCGTCGGGGGGGAGGGCGCGGGCGGGGCGTCGGTCGGCGGGGTACCGGTGATCCCGGGGCCGGGGGAGGAGATCCAGCAGGTGGTGCTCGACCGCCTCCACCGCCTCGCCATCGCCTCCGGGCACGCCGTCCTCGCCACCGTGCACGACGAACGCATCGGCTATGTCGTCCCGCTCCGGGTCGAGCCGGACGGCTCCAGCCACTTCACGGCGCAGCCGGTCCTGACGGGACCGGCGCAGGACCGGCAACAGCCTTCTCCGGACCAGGCCCTCGAGCCGGGCCGGGACCGGGCCCTCGATCGGGACCGGGACCAGGCCCGGGAGGCGGGCGGGCAGCAGCTCCGGGAGCCGGCCCGGGACGAGGCCCGGGAGCCCGCCCGGGACGGAGGGCCCGTGCGGGCACCCGGCCCGGACCGGCCGACGCACCTGCTGCGCTCCGTGCCGGAACCGCAGACGCCGCCGGCGCCGGTGACGGAGCCCGCGCCCGTACGGGACTCCACCCCCACCTTCACGCTGCGCCCCCTGCCCGGAGCGCAGGCTCCCCGGGACTCCGTACCCACCGCCCGGCTGCGGGCCGTACCCGGGTCGGCGGAGGCCGCGCCGCCCGGCACCGTCGCGCCGCCGACGGGCGCGTTCGGTCCGCCCCCGCCGATGGACGCGAGGCCGCACCCCGCCCCGGAGCTGTCCCGTCCGTCCCCGCGGGCAGCCGAACCGCCCCGTGAGCCCGATCCCGATCCCGATCCCGAGCCCGAGCTCGCGTTCGGCCCCGATCCCAGGCCGACCCCGCCCCGGGGCTTCGACGCCGTGGCGGAGGCCGTGCTCGGTGACGCCCCCCCCGGTGCTTCCGGTGACCACCTCGCCGAGCCCATGGCGCGCGTCAACGACGCCGTCCGGGCCGGCCGGATCGACACGGCGGCCCGGCTGGCCGGGGAGACCATGGCGGAGGCGTCCGTGACCCTCGGGCCCGAGCACCCGGAGGTGCTCCGGCTGCGCGAGCTCACCGCGTACATCGCCTACCTGGCGGGCGAGCCGCTGCGCGCCTTCCGGATCTCCCTCGACCTGGCGGTGATCTGCCGGCGCGCCGAGGACGCGGAGGCCGCCTACGGCAACGTCCGCAGCGCGGCCACCGCGTGGCGCGCGGTACGCGACCCGCAGCTCGGACTGCGGCTCGGGCACGAGCTGATCGCGCTGTGGACCGAACTCACCGCCGAGGACGGCCCGGCCGCCGACGAGATCGAGGAACTGGAGTGCGCCCGCGTCCGCATGGGGCGCCTGACCGAGCGGGCGGGCAGCCCGGGCGCCTGAGCGGCTCGTGTCCCACGGCGCCACTCCGCCGCGGCCCGCGCACACGCCCCCGGTGCGGGCGGGACTCGTTCAGTGCAGGCAGAACTCGTTGCCTTCCGGGTCCGTCATCACCAGCCACCCCCCGGACGGCTCCTCCACCCGCCGCAGCACCCGCGCGCCGAGCCCCTCCAGCCGCGCGACCTCCTCCTCGCGCCGCCCCTCACCGGGGTGCAGATCGAGATGGAGCCGGTTTTTGACCGTCTTCGCCTCCGGCACCCGCTGGAACAGCAGCCGTCGCCCGCGACCGGTGCCGCTGTCCTCGTCGTGGGGATCGTCGGGGTGCCGTACCGCCGCGAGGTCGCGCCAGGCGCGGCGGCCGTGGGACTCGACGGTGAGGTCGGCCGGCACCGCGCCGGCGCCGAGCAGCTGTCCGATGAGCACGCTGTTGTCCTCGACCACGTAGTGCAGGGCGGCTGCCCAGAAGTCGGCCTGGGCGTGCGGGTCGGCCGCGTCGACGACGACCTTCCAGTGCACCGGCGTGGACGGCGTGGGTGTCTGTGTCATGGGACCAGTTATAGGGCCCGGCTCCGGTACCGCGCGGCCGGGCGCTCCGGCCCCCGGTGGCGGCCGCGGTCTACGGCCTGGTCTCCAGCGGGTCCGTCCCGTACGCGGCGGGCGTGCGCCCGGTGGGCGGCGCCGCGCCCGCCGTCCCGGCGGGCACGGGGGTTCCGGTGGCCGCCGGCGTCCCCGGCGCCCCGGCCCGGCCGGCGAGCGCGCGGGCCGTCCGGCGGGCGGTGCGCAGCGCGTCCCAGGTGAGGAGGGTGAGCGCCAGCCACACCAGCGCGAAACCGGCCCAGCGCTCGGGCGGCATGGCCTCCTTGAAGTAGAGGATGCCGAGGAGGAACTGGAAGACCGGCGCCAGGTACTGCAGCAGCCCCAGCGTGGACAGGGGCACCCGGATCGCGGCGGCGCCGAAGCAGACCAGGGGGAACGCGGTGACGATCCCGGTCGCCGCCAGCAGCAGCGCGTGCCCCGACCCCTCGGTGGCGAAGGTGGAGTCGCCCCGGGCGCTCAGCCACAGCAGATAGGCCAGCGCGGGCAGGAACTGGATCGCGGTCTCGGCGGCCAGCGACTCGACGCCGCCGAGGTTGACCTTCTTCTTCACCAGTCCGTAGACGGCGAAGGAGAAGGCGAGGCAGAGCGAGATCCACGGTGGGCGGCCGTAGCCGACGGTCAGGACGAGCACCGCCGAGGCGCCGACCGCGACCGCCGCCCACTGCACGGGCCGGAGGCGTTCCTTCAGCAGCAGCACGCCCATCGCGATGGTGACCAGCGGGTTGATGAAGTAGCCGAGGGAGGCCTCGACGACGTGCCCGGAGTTCACGGACCAGATGTAGACGCCCCAGTTGACGGTGATGACCGCCGCGGCGACCGTGATCAGCGCCAGTTTGCGGGGCTGCCGCAGCAGCTCGCCGGCCCAGGCCCAGCGGCGGATGACCAGCAGGGCCGCGGCCACGAAGACCAGCGACCAGACCATCCGGTGGGCCAGTATCTCCACTGCCCCGGCGGGCTTGAGCAGGGGCCAGAACAGGGGGACGAGCCCCCACATGCCGTACGCCGCGAAGCCGTTCAGCAGTCCTGTTCGCCGCTCTGCGGCCGACTTCCCGGTCACGGGCCCCTCCTTCGTGCCTGACGCGTGCCCTGTCCTCGGGCGACGCACGCCGGACGCGCGCGCAACGCTCGCGGTCGACGGTAACGCCGGGCACCCCCGCCTGTCATGTCCGTACCGGCATACGGTCATGACGAGCGGGGGTGGGGCGTGCGAGGCCCTCCGGATCAGGCCTCGAGCGCGGTGGCGACGGCCTCGGCGAGCGGGGTGGTCGGACGGCCGGCCAGCCGGGACAGGTCGCCGCTGTCGACGACCAGCTCGCCCTTCTCGATGGAGGCGTCCACGCCCGCGAGGACGGCGGCCATCGGCCCGGGCAGTCCGGCACCGGCCAGGATGCCGGTCAGCTCCTCGGGCGTGACCGTGTGGTAGGAGATCTGCCGGCCGGTCTGCCGGCTCAGCTCGGCCGCGTACTCGGCGAAGCTCCACGCCTGGTCGCCGCCCAGCTCGTACGTCGTGTTCTCGTGCCCCTCGCCGGTCAGTACGGCGACGGCGGCGGCCGCGTAGTCGGCCCGCGCGGCGGAGGAGACCCGGCCCTCCCCGGCGGCGGCGACGACCGCGTCGTGCGCCAGGACCGGGGCGAGGTTCTCGGTGTAGTTCTCGTGGTACCAGCCGTTGCGCAGCAGCACGTACGGCACGCCCGAGCCCAGCAGCGCCTCCTCGGTGCCGCGGTGGTCGTCGGCGAGCGCGGCGGTCAGGGTGCCGGGGGCGCTGGTGTAGGCGAGCAGGGCGACACCGGCGGCCTTCGCCGCGTCGATGACGACCTGGTGCTGCCCCACCCTGCCCTTGTCGAACTCGTTGCCGGAGATCAGCAGCACCTTGTCGCCGGCCGCGAACAGGCCCTCGAAGGTCTCGGGGGCGTTGTAGTCGGCGACCGCGATCCGTACTCCGCGCCCGGCGAGGTCCGCCCCCTTCTCCGCGCTGCGGACGACGGCGGTGACCTGCTCGGCCGGCACCTTCTCCAGCAGCTGTTCCACGACGTGACGGCCGAGCTTTCCGGTGGCTCCGGTGACGACGATGCTCATGATGCGACAACTCCTTGTGGGGTGGGTGCCACTAACCCTAGGAGAAGCGCTAACTATTGGAAAGTACCCACTTTGGAGTAAGGTACTGCCATGACGGTAAGTGAGGTGAACGCGGACGGCTGGTGGCGCGACGGCCAGGCGATGTGCCCGCAGCGGCTGATCCTGGAACACGTGACGAGCCGCTGGGGCGTGCTCGTGCTGATCCAGCTCCTGGAGCGCCCGTACCGCTTCAGCGAACTGCGCCGGGCGATCGGCAGGGTCAGCGAGAAGATGCTCACCCAGACCCTGCAGACCCTGGAGCGCGACGGCCTGGTCCACCGCGACGCCAAGCCGGTCATCCCGCCCCGCGTCGACTACTCCCTCACCGGCCTGGGCCGCGAGGCCGCCGAGCAGGTGCGCGACCTGGCGCTGTGGACCGACCGGCGCACGGCCGACGTCCTCGCCGCCCGGCAGGCGTACGACGAGGCCCGGGCGGAGTAGCCCGCCCGGGCCCCCTGCGGCCTCCGGAAGGCGTCAGCCGACGACGGTCCAGGTGTCGTTGCCGGTGAGGAGGGTGGTGAGGTCGCCTGTGCCGTGTTGTCGGGTGGCGGTGTGGAGTTGGTCGGCCATGAGGGTGTCGTAGACGGGCCGGTGGGTGGAGCGGAAGACGCCGATGGGGGTGTGGTGCAGGGTGTGGGGGTCGGCGAGGCGGGA
>NZ_JBIBRG010000019.1:0-157455 GCF_043076215.1 Streptomyces sp. NPDC016640 | reverse complement strand
CGACCGAACTGCGCAACCAGCTCAACAACCTCACCGGACTCCGACTCCCCGCGACCCTGGTCTTCGACCACCCCAACGCCCTCGCCGTCACCGAGTTCGTGGAGGCCGAACTGGCCGCCGCCCACCCGGCGTCCGGCGACGACGCGAACGGCGACGCCGGAGAGGACGGCATCCGCCGCGCACTGCGGTCGATCCCGACCAGGCGCCTGCGGGACGCCGGTCTGATGGACGTCCTCCTCGAACTCGCCGACGACGAAGGAGCGCCGGCGCACGCGGGGGCCGTCGCAGACGGGGAGGAGTACGGCACCGGCCCGGACGACGACGCCGACGGCACCGTCGACGCCGTCCCGGACGCCCAGGACGACCTCCTCCCCGAGCCCTCCCAGGCTCCCGCGGCCCCCGACGCCCTGCGTGCCGCCCGCGCGGAGACCGCGCGGCTGCGCCGGGACAACCGACGGCTCACCGCCGCCCAGCACGAGCCGATCGCCATCGTCGGGATGGCCTGCCGCTACCCGGGCGGAGTGACCTCGCCCGAGGACCTGTGGCGGCTGGTGACGGACGGCGCGGACGCCATCACCCCGTTCCCCGAGGACCGGGGATGGGACCTGTCGATGCTGCGCGACCCGGAGGCCAGGCACCCCGACGGCTACTACGCGCGGGAGGGCGGCTTCCTCGACGGGGCGGCCGACTTCGACCCCGGGTTCTTCGGCATCTCGCCCCGCGAGGCACTGGCGATGGACCCGCAGCAGCGGCTGGCGCTCGAGCTGTCCTGGGAGGCGCTGGAGCGCGCGGGCATCGACCCCGGCTCGCTCAAGGGCAGCCGCACCGGTGTCTTCGCCGGCGTGATGTACCACGACTACCCCGGCAGCGACGGCAACGGCAGCGTCGTCACCGGCCGCATCGCCTACAAGCTCGGCCTCGAGGGCCCGGCGGTCTCCGTGGACACCGCCTGCTCGTCCTCCCTGGTCGCGCTGCACCTCGCGGTGCAGGCACTGCGGCAGGGCGACTGCTCGCTCGCCGTCACCGGCGGTGTCACCGTGCTCGCCACGCCCGGTGTGTTCGTCGAGTTCGGCCGGCAGGGCGGGCTCGCGCCCGACGGACGGTGCAAGTCGTTCGCCGCGGCGGCCGACGGCACCGGCTTCTCCGAGGGCGCGGGATTCCTGGTGATCGAGCGGCTGTCCGACGCGCTGCGCAACGGGCACGAGGTGCTGGCCGTGGTCCGGGGCTCCGCCGTCAACCAGGACGGCGCCAGCAACGGACTCACCGCCCCCAACGGCCCCGCCCAGCGCCGCGTGATCCGGCAGGCCCTCGCCAACGCGCGGCTCGCCGCCGACCAGATCGACGCGGTCGAGGCGCACGGCACGGGCACCACGCTCGGCGACCCGATCGAGGCGCAGGCGCTGCTGGCCACCTACGGCCAGGACCGCCCGGACGACCGGCCGCTGCTGCTCGGCTCGGTGAAGTCCAACATCGGCCACACGCAGGCCGCCGCCGGCGTCGCGGGCGTCATCAAGATGGTGATGGCGATGCGGCACGGTGTGCTGCCCGCCACCCTCAACGTGGACGCGCCCAGCGACCAGGTCGACTGGACCACCGGGTCCGTCGCGCTGCTGACCGAGCAGCGGGAGTGGACCGGCACCGGCCGCCCGCGCCGCGCCGGTGTCTCCTCCTTCGGCATCAGCGGAACCAACGCCCACGTCATCGTCGAGCAGGCACCTGCCGCAGCGCCGGCGGCCCCCGCCGCACCCGGCGGGGCGGACGACGCGGGCCCGGCGCCGGCCGCGGTCGTACCGTGGCTGCTGTCGGCGCGCGACCAGGACGCCCTGCGCGCCCAGGCCGAACGCCTCCTGGCGCACATCGAGGGGGCCGGGACGGCCGGTGCGGACGCGCCGCGCCCGCTCGACATCGCGTACTCGCTGGCCACCACCCGCGCGGCGTTCGAACACCGCGTCGCGGTCGTCGGCGCGGACCGCGACGGGCTGCTGGCGGCCCTGGGCGCGGTCGCACGGGGCGAGGAACCGGCCACCACGGCCCGCGAGGGGCTGCTCGCCGTCCTCTTCCCGGGCCAGGGATCGCAGCGGCTCGGCATGGGCCGGGACCTGTACGACCGGTTCCCGGTGTTCGCCGAGGCCTTCGACGCGGCCTGCGCCGGACTGGACGAGCACCTGGACCGGCCGCTGCGCGAGGTCGTCTGGGGCGACGACGAGGACACCCTGAACGGCACCGCCTACACCCAGGCCGCCCTCTTCGCCCTCGGCACGGCCCTGTACCGGCTCGCCGAGTCGTTCGGTGTCGTCCCCGAGTACGTGGCGGGACACTCCATCGGCGAGATCACCGCGGCCCACGTCGCCGGGGTCTTCACCCTGGAGGAGGCCTGCGCGCTGGTCGCCGCCCGCGGCCGGCTGATGCAGGCGCTGCCCGCCGGCGGTGCCATGGCGGCGGTGCAGGCCACCGAGGCCGAGGTGCTGCCGTACCTCACCGACGGCGTCGGTGTCGCCGCCGTCAACGGCCCCGCCTCCGTCGTGGTGTCGGGTGTCACGGAGGACGTGGAGAAGGTGACCGTGGTCTTCCGGGAGCAGGGCCGCCGTACGACCGCCCTGCGGGTGTCGCACGCGTTCCACTCCCCGTTGATGGAACCGATGCTGGAGGAGTTCCGGGCCGTGCTGGAGCGGCTGTCGCCCCGGCCGCCCGCCCTGCCCGTCGTCTCCAACCTGACCGGAGCCCTCGCCACCGAGGACCAGCTGTGCTCCGCCGACTACTGGGTACGGCACGTCCGCGAGGCCGTCCGCTTCGCCGACGGGGTGCACACCCTGCACGAACAGGGCGTCACCCGGTTCCTGGAACTCGGCCCCGACGGCGTCGCCTCGGCCATGGCGCGCGAGACGCTGCCCGAGCACGCCGTGACCGTCGCCGCCCAGCGGCGCACCACCCCCGGCGAGACCGCCCTGGTCGACGCCCTCGCCCGGCTGCACGGCCACGGCGTGCCCGTCGACTGGGCCGCGTTCTTCGCCGGCCTGGGCGCCCGCCGGGTCGCCCTGCCCACGTACGCCTTCCAGCGGCGCCGTTTCTGGCCCACGGAGATGCACATGGGCGCGGGGGCGGAGGCCGCCGGTCTGACGCCCGCCGACCACCCGCTGCTCAGCGGTGTGGTCGAACTCGCCGGATCCGACGGTCACCTGTTCACCGGACGGCTGTCGGTCGGCACGCACGGCTGGCTCGCCGACCACGTCGTCATGGGCGCCGTCCTCGTCCCCGGCACCGCCCTGCTGGAGCTGGCGGTGCACGCCGCGAACTCCCTGGGCTGCGAGCTGGTGGAGGAACTCACCCTCGCCGCACCGCTGGTCCTGCCCGCCCGGGGCACGGTCCGGCTCCAGGTCGGCATCGGCGCCCCCGACGACTCCGGCCGCCGCTCCCTGGGCATCCACTCCCGGCCCGCCGACGACCCCGGGGCCACCTGGACGACACACGCCGAGGGCACCCTCGCGACCGGCCCGGCGGCCTCCGACGCCACCGACTTCGACGCGTCCGTCTGGCCGCCCGAGAAGGCCGAACCGCTCGACACCGACGGCCTGTACGAACGCTTCGAGGACTCCGGCTTCACCTACGGGCCGGTGTTCCGGGGCCTGCGGGCCGCCTGGCGGCGCGACGGCGAGGTGTTCGCCGAGGTCGCCCTGCCCGACGGCACCGACGGCGGTGCGTACGGCCTGCACCCGGCGCTCTTCGACGCCGCACTGCACGCCACCGCACTGGCCGGCACCGCCCCCGACGGCGACTCGCCGCAGGACGGCGGGACCTCGCAGGGCGGCGGGGTGCCGTTCTCCTGGAACGGCGTGTCCCTGCACGCGGTCGGCGCCTCCGCCGTCCGTATCCGGCTCTCCCGCGGCGACGACGGCACCCTCGCGATCGCCGTCGCCGACACCACCGGCGCCCCCGTGGCCACCGTCAACTCCCTGGTGACCCGCCCGATCTCCGCCGAGCAGCTCGGCGGCGCGGCGGGTGCCGACCGGGACTCCCTGTTCGCCCTGGACTGGATCCCGGCGCCGGAGCAGACGGCGGGCACGCCGTCCCAGGCACCGACGGCCGGATCCACGGCCGGGAGCGGGAACGCGGCCGCGCGGGTCGCCCTGATCGGCCCGGACGACGGCGTCCTCGACGCGGCCGTCCGGAACGCCGCCGCCGCTGCCGGCAGGTACGCGGACCTGACGGCACTGGCCGGCGCGGCGGCGGAGGAACCGGTACCGCCGGTCGTCCTCCTGCCCGTCCACACCGGCAGCGCACCGGCCGACAGGGCACGGGCCGCGCACACCGCGACGGCCCACGTCCTGGAGACGCTCGGCACCTGGCTCACCGACGACCGGTTCGCCGCCTCCCGCCTGGTCGTCGTCACCCGGGGCGCGACCGACGGGGCCGACCCGGCCGCGGCCGCCGTATGGGGCCTGGTGCGCGCGGCCCAGGCGGAACACCCCGACAGGTTCACCCTGCTGGACCTGGAGAACCCGGACACGGCCACGGACCCGGGCACGGAGAAGGGGACGGGAACGGAGGCGGTACTTCCGTCCGCCGTTCTCGCGCCCGCCTCCGACGAACCGCAACTTGCGGTGCGCGAGGGCCGGGTGCTCGTGCCCCGGCTGGTCCGGGTCACCGCACCCGAGCCGCAGGGCACGGGCGGCTGGGACGTCGAGGGAACCGTCCTCGTCACCGGAGGGACCGGCGGTCTCGGTGCCGCAGTCGCCCGCCACCTGGTGACCGAGCACGGCGCGCGGAGCCTGCTGCTGGTCAGCCGGCGCGGCCCCGCCGCCGACGGCGCCGGGGAACTCGCCGCCGCTCTCGAGGCGGAGGGTGCCCGGGTCACCGTCGCCGCCTGCGACGTGACGGACCGCGCCGCGCTCGACCGGCTGCTCGCCGAGGTGCCCGCCGACCGGCCGCTGCGCGCCGTGATCCACGCGGCGGGCGTCCTGGACGACGGAATGATCGGCACCCTCACGCCCGAGCGGCTCGCCGCCGTGCTGCGGCCCAAGGCGGACGCCGCCTGGCACCTGCACGAGGCGACCGCGGACCTCCCGCTCGACGCGTTCGTGCTGTTCTCCTCGGTGGCCGGCACGCTCGGCAACGCGGGACAGGCCAACTACGCGGCGGGCAACGCCTTCCTGGACGCCCTCGCCCGGCACCGCCGGAACCGGGGCCTGCCCGCCCTGTCCCTCGGCTGGGGCCCCTGGACCCGGGGCAGCGGCATGACCGGCGAGCTCGGCGAGGCCGACATCGCGCGGATGACCAGGGCGGGCATGCCGCCGATGCCGCCGGAGCAGGGCCTGGCCCTGTTCGACGCGCTCCGCGCCGCCGACGCGGGAGCCGCGGTCCTGCCCGTGCGGCTGGACCTGGGAACCCTGCGGTCCCTCGGCGAGGTCCCGCCGCTGTTCCGGTCACTGATCCGGGTGGCGTCCCGCCGTACGGCCCCGGCGGCCGGGACGGCGGCCGCCGCCGCGGACCTCACCCAGCGGCTGTCCGGACTCACCCCGGCGGAGGGCCGGGAAGCACTGCTGGAGCTGGTGCGCGGTCAGATCGCCACCGTCCTCGGTCACCTGGACCCGGCCGCCGTCGAACCGGACCGGCCCTTCCAGGACCTCGGCTTCGACTCGCTGACCTCCGTCGAACTGCGCAACCGGCTCGGCGCGCTCACCGGCACCCGCCTCCCGGCCACCCTCCTGTTCGACTACCCCACGCCCAGCGAACTCGTCGCCCACCTGTACGCGCGCGTCGCCCCGGCCCCGTCCGACGGACCGGAGGCGGTCCTGGCGGAGCTGGACAGGCTGGAGAAGAGCATCACGGGCATCGAAGTGGGCGCCGACCTCTTCGAACAGGTCGCGGGCCGGCTGGAGGTGCTGCGCAGCAAGTGGCAGTCGCTGCGCACGGAGGCGTCCGCCGCGTCCGGCGAGGAGGACGACGCGTTCGACTTCGACTCCGCCACGGACGAGGAGGTGTTCGACATGCTCGACAACGAACTCGGCCTCTCCTAGCCACGCGTCGTCCGGGCGGAGCCCCGGCGCCGACGATGCCGCCCTCCCCGCCACCGGCGGGGAGGGCGGCATCGTCGCGGGCGGCCGTCCCCGGACCGGGCAGCCGCCCCCGGTCCACCGGCGGCCGTGGGACGCCGAACGCGTGGGCGGGCCGCTCCCCGCGTCCTCGCGGGCACCGCTTCACCCCTGAAAACAGGGAGGTCGACCCGTTTCCCGCTCTCCGGATGCCCGTTCGGAGCGGGTGCGGATCGGTGCGCACCCCTCTGAACAGCGTTTTTGCCGTCGGCCCGACACCTCACCCCGCCCGTTCAGGGGCGGTCGATGACCGTGGCGGGCAGGGGGCCGCGGACTCCCCGCGAACCCGGGGCGCGCACCGCGCCCGACCGGGACGCGGGCGGCGGGACCGGCACGGGAGGCGGGGCGTCCGCGGTCCGCCCCGCGCGGACCCCCCTTCCGTGCCCTGGTCACGGCTCTGGTGCGCCCGTTCGGCCCCCCGCACCGCGCCCGCACGGAAAAAGGGCCGGGAGTCCGCGTGAACAAGGGGCCGGAAACCGCACGACGAGGGCCTGTGGCCCGCACACGAGGAGGGCCCCGCAGCCCGCACGGCGAGGTCCGTGCCCGCACACGAAAAGGGCCCGTGGGTGCCGGAAGGCACCCACGGGCCGGGTCCCCCGGGCGGGGGAGCGGTGCGGAACTACAGGGGCCGGCGGAAGCCGGCCAGGGCGGCGATCGCGCCCGCCGCGCTGATCACCGCGCCGATGAGCAGCGCGGGAATCGCGTGGTCGAGGCCCGGCACGTCCAGCGCGAGGGCGCGGGTGGCGTCGATGGCGTACGTCAGCGGGTTCACCTGGGCGACGGCCGCCAGCCAGTCCGGCAGGTCGGCGACCGGCACGTACGCGCTGGACGCGAACATCAGCGGGAAGATCACGATCAGGGCGAGGTTCTGCAGGGGCTCCGCGCGCCGCAGCCAGGCGCCGGCCGCGATGAAGGCCCAGCCCAGGGCGAAGCTGATGAAGAGCGTCAGCCCGGCGGACAGGGCGAGTTCGGCGATGCCCCCGTTGGGGGAGTAGCCCAGGACCGTCATCGCCAGCACCATGATCACCAGGATCTGCACGGCGCTGCGCACCAGCCCCACGAGACTGCGCGCGACCAGCAGGGCCCCGGGGTGCACCGGCAGCGAACGCAGCCTGGCGACCACGCCGTTGCGCAGGTCCTCCACGAGGCCCACCCCGGACTGCATCGCCGACTGGGCGGCGTTGTCCACCAGGACGGCCGGCAGCACGAAGTCGAGGTAGCTGACACCGTCCGGGAAGTGCGGGGGCATGCCCATCTTGCTGAACACCTGGGTCAGCACGAACAGGATGACGACCGGCTGGATCAGGCCGAACAGCACGATGCCCGGGTCGGTCACCATCGCCCGCAGCGACCGCCCGGTGAGCACCCGCACCTGGGCGACAAACGAACTCCCGCCGAAGTCGAGTGCCTTGAGTGCGACGGCCGCGGGCGCGTCCGGACGCCGGGCGGGAGTGAGGTGCGTGGTCAAGAGGTCCTCCACAGAGGGCGTCGGGTGGCGGTCACGCCGGGGTCCGGGCGTGCTGCTCGGCGAGGGTCAGATACACGTCGTCCAGGGTGGGTTCGCCGAACGTCAGCTCGTCGGCCTCGACGCCCACCTGGTCCAGCGCGCGGATGACGTCCGCGATCTCCCGGGTGGTGTCGATCGGGACGACGAGGCTGCGGGTGCCGTCCTCGCCGCCGACCGGCGCGAACCCGGCGCCGCGCAGCGCGGCCCCGGCCCGCGCGGGCGCGTCGTCGCTGTCCAGCGTCAGCGTGACGGTGCGCCGGCCGACGGTGGCCTTGAGCTCGTCGGCGGTGCCGGAGGCGACGACCTTGCCGGCGGAGAGCACCGCGATCGAGTCGGCGAGCCGGTCGGCCTCCTCCAGGTACTGCGTGGTCAGCAGGACCGTGGCCCCCTGCTCGACCAGGCCCTCGACGATCTCCCACAGCTTCAGCCGGCTGGACGGGTCCAGACCGGTGGTGGGTTCGTCGAGGAAGATCACCCGAGGGCCGCCGACCAGGGACACGGCCAGGTCGAGGCGGCGCCGCAGGCCGCCCGAGTAGCCGCTCGCGCGCCGGTCGGCGACCGTGGTCAGTTCGAACAGCTCCAGCAGCTCCCCGGCCCGGGAGTGGGCGGCCCGGCGTCCCGCCCCGAGCAGCCGGGCGATCAGGACGAGGTTGTCCCGTCCGCTGAGCTGCGTGTCCACCGACGCGAACTGGCCGGTCAGACCGATACGGCGGCGGATCTCGAAGGGGTCGCGGGTCACGTCGTACCCCGCCACCGAGGCCCGTCCGGAGGACAGGGGCAGCGCGGTGGTGAGAATGTTGACGAGCGTGGTCTTGCCGGCTCCGTTGTGGCCGAGGAGCGCCAGGACCGTGCCCTGGTGGGCGCTGACGCTGACCGAGTCCAGGGCTTTGACCGTGCCGAACGACTTGCTGACGGAATCCGCCACGATCATCGGATCGCCGCCGGAGCCGGAGCCCGGGCCGGATCCGGCCCCCGCTCCGGGCTGGGTGATGGGGGGCGTGACGAGCCCGCTCATGAGGTGATCTCCCGCTGGTGGATGTGCGCTGGGTGGAGGACCGGCCACCGGCCGGCCCGTGGAAGCCGCCGCCCGCCGGGCGACGGGACAGGGGCACGTGGGGACACGCCGGGGACCGTCTACCGGCCGCCCGGCGCGTCCGTACCGGCCGCCCCGTCCATGAGGCGGAACAGGTCCTCGTCCGTCGCGTCCTCCAGGTCCAGGGGGCCGACGGCCGGTTCCCCGCCGTCGGCGCGGGCCGGCGCCCAGCGGGCGGCCAGCGTCCTCAGCCGCACCGCCGTCCCGGAGCCGAGGTCCGCGCCCGACGTGAGCAGTGCCTCGAGCTCGTCGACCAGGGCGCCCGCGTCCCGGACACGGACCGGCCCGGACCGCCGGAGCGTGTCGCACACCAGCCGGGCCACCGCGGCGGGGGAGGGGTGGTCGAAGACCAGGGTCGGCGGCAGCCGGACCCCGGTGACGGCGGTGAGCCGGTTGCGCAGTTCGACGGCGGTGACGGAGGTGACGCCCAGTTCGGTGAAGGCCAGGCCCGCACCGGCGTCCGGCGGCAGCTCCCCGCCGATCACGGCCGCCAGCTCGCCGCGCACCAGCTCCGTCACCAGGGCCTCGCCCTCCGCCTCCGTCAGGCCCGCCAGCCGCTCGGCCAGCGCCGGTGCCGCGTCCGCCGCCCCCACCGTCTCGGGGCTCGCCACGGTCACCGTGCCGGCGGGCACCGAGGCCAGCCAGTACGACTCGCGCTGGAAGGCGTACGTGGGCAGGGGGACCGTCCGCGCGCCGGGCAGCACCGCCGGCCAGTCGACGGACAGGCCGTGCGCGTGCAGCCGCACGGCGGCGGCGAGCAGGGCGCCCTCCTCGTCCTCCCCGCCCCGCAGCAGCGGCTCCACCACCGGCCCGGTGCCCGGCTCCCGCTGCCCGAGGCGTTCCTCCAGGCACTCGTCGACCATCGGGGTGAGCGCGGCCTCGGGGCCCAGCTCGACGTAGACGCCGGTCCGCGCGTCGGCCAGGTGCCCGACCGCGTCCGCGAACCGGACCGCCTCCCGGGCGTGCCGCACCCAGTGGCCGGGATCGCGGGCCTCCTCGGCGGTGAGCGGGCGGCCGGTGACCCCGGAGACCAGCGGCACCTCGGGCCCGGCGAAGGACAGGGACGCCACGGTGGCCCGGAACTCGTCGAGCACCGGGTCCATCAGCGGCGAGTGGAAGGCGTGACTGACCACCAGGCGGCGCGTCTTGTGCCCGGCGGCGGTCAGCTCCCCGGTCAGGTCGGCCAGCGGACCGTCGGCGCCGGACAGCACCACCGAGCGCGGGCCGTTCACCGCGGCGACGGCGATGTCCGCCTCGCGCCCCTCGAGCCACGGCCGCACCTCGGCCTCGGAGCAGCGGACGGCGACCATCGCCCCGCCCGGCGGCAGCGACTGCATCAGCCGCCCGCGGGCGGCGACCAGCGCGCAGGCGTCCGGCAGGCTCAGCACGCCCGCCACGTACGCGGCGGCGATCTCACCCACCGAATGGCCCACCAGCCGGGCGGGCGTCACCCCCCAGGAGGCCAGCAGCCGGTACAGGGCCACCTGGAAGGCGAACAGGGCGGGCTGCGCGTAGCCGGTGCCGTGCAGCAGCCCGGCCTCCTCGCTGTCCGGGCCGGCCCACATCACCGAGGTCAGCGGCCGCTCCAGCAGCGGGTCGAGCTCCGCGCACACCTCGCGCAGCGCGGCGTCGAACACCGGGAACGCGGCGGCGAGCGCGCGGCCCATGCCGGGACGCTGACTGCCCTGACCGGTGAAGACGAACGCGGTCTCCGCGGAGCCGCCGCCCGCGCCCCGGCCCGCCGCCCCGGTGCCGTCGCCCCGGGCGAAGGCGGCGGCCGCCGCGACGAGCGCGTCCCGGCCGGCCCCGGTGAGCACCGCCGTACGGCCGTGCAGGGAACGGGTGGTGAGCAGGGAGTACGCGATGTCGCGGGCCGGCACCTCCGGGTGCGCCTCGGCGTACTCGGCCAGCCGCCGGGCCTGGCCCCGCAGTGCCGCCGCGTCCCGGGCCGACACGAGCCACGGCACGACGGCCCGCCCGGTGTTCCCCGCCCGGCCGGCCGGTGCGGCCCCGGCCTCGGCCGGGGCCTCCTCGAGCACGAGGTGGGCGTTGGTGCCGCTGATGCCGAACGACGAGACGGCCGCCCGGCGGGGCCTGCCCTCCCCGGCCCTCCACTCGCGCGCCTCGCTCAGCAGCCGCACGGTCCCCGACGACCAGTCCACCTGCGGACTGGGGGTGTCCGCGTGCAGGGTGCGCGGCAGCACCCCGTGCTCCAGCGCCAGCACCATCTTGATCACCCCGGCCACGCCGGCCGCCGCCTGGGTGTGGCCCAGGTTCGACTTGACCGAGCCCAGCCACAGAGGACGCCCCTCGGGACGCTCCCGCCCGTAGGTGTCGAGCAGCGCCTGCGCCTCGATCGGGTCGCCCAGCGGTGTGCCGGTGCCGTGCGCCTCGACCACGTCGACGTCCGCCGCCGTGAGCCCCGCGTCGGCCAACGCCCGCCGGATGACCCGGCGCTGGGCGGGACCGTTGGGCGCGGTCAGGCCGTTGGAGGCGCCGTCCTGGTTGACCGCCGAGCCGCGGATCACGGCGAGCACCCGATGGCCGTTGCGCCGCGCGTCGGACAGCCGCTCCAGCAGCAGCAGACCGGCGCCCTCCGACCAGGCGGCCCCGTCGGCGCCCTCGCCGAAGGACTTGCAGCGGCCGTCCGGGGACAGGCCCCGCAGCCGGGAGAAGCCCACGAACGGCGCGGGCGTCGCCATCACCGCCACGCCGCCGGCGAGGGCCAGCTCCGACTCCCCCGACCGCAGCGACCGGCACGCCAGGTGCAGCGCCACCAGCGACGAGGAGCAGGCCGTGTCCACGGTCAGCGCCGGGCCGTCCAGGCCCAGGGTGTACGAGATCCGCCCGGACAGCGCACCGGCGGAGGTGCCCACCGGCAGCAGCCCCTCCAGTTCCCCGGACGGATCGGTCGCCCCCGTCGCGTAGTCGTGGTACATGGCACCGGTGAACACACCGGTACGGCTGCCGCGCAGCGACAGCGGATCGATCCGGGCCCGTTCCACGGCCTCCCAGGCGACCTCCAGCAGCAGCCGCTGCTGCGGGTCGGTGGCGAGCGCCTCCCGCGCCGACATGCCGAAGAACCCCGCGTCGAAGTGGGCGGCGTCGCGCAGGAAGCCGCCCTCGCGGGCGTAGGTGGTGCCCGGGTGCTCCGGGTCGTCGTCGAAGAGGGTGTCCAGGTCCCAGCCACGGTCGGTCGGGAACCCCGACACGGCGTCGCCGCCCTCGCCGAGCAGCGCCCACAGCGCCTCCGGGGAGGCGGTGCCCCCGGGCAGCCGGCAGGCCATGCCCACGATCGCCACCGGCTCGTCACCGGACACCCGGCCGGGCGCCGGCTCCTCGTCCCGGCGGTTCAGCCCGGCCAGTTCCCGGGCGAGGGCGGCCGGGGTCGGGAAGTCGAAGGCCACCGCCGCCGGCAGCGGCAGGCCCGTCGCCCCGGCGAGCGCGTTGCGCAGCCGCACCGAGGCCACCGAGTCCAGGCCGTGCGCGCGGAAGGTGACGTCCGGTCCGATGGGCTCCGCGCCCTCCGGGTTCCCGAGCACCTCGGCGACCGCGGCCACGACCAGGTCGAGGGCGGTGCGCGGGTCCGGGCGGGGCGCGTCGGCGGGAACCGGCCCGGGGTGCGCGGCGGCGTCGGCCAGGATCTGCTCCAGCGCCCGCCGGTTGAGCTTCCCGGCGGGCGTGCGCGGCAGGTCCGGCAGCACCACGAGCTCCAGCGGGATCTTGTACTCGGCGACGCCGCGCTCCCGCAGGAACGCCGTCACCTCCCCGAGGCCCACCGGGCTCTCCGGCACGTCCCCGGCATCCGGCGCCGCGGACGGGCCGGCCGGACGGGCGGTCACCACGAGGCAGGGGTACTCCCCGAGCCGCGGATCCGGCTTGGCGACCACCGCCAGCGGACCGATGCCCGGCAGGTCCGCCAGCAGGCCCTGGATCTCCACGGCGTTGAACTTGCGGCCGCCGACGTTGATCAGTTCGGCGGAGCGGCCGTGGAACACCACGAGACCGTCCTCGCCGATCGAGGCGAGGTCACCGGTGCGCAGCCAGCCGTCCTCCGACACCACGGACCGGGTCAGTTCCGGCTCCCCGTAGTACCCGCGGAACATGCTGGGGCTGCGGTAGTACAGCTCCCCGGCCTCGCCGGGAGCGCACGGCCGGCCGTCCTCGCCGAGGACGCGCAGCCGCGCGCCCCGGACCGGCCGCCCCACGCTGTGCGCGGCGACCTCCGGCGGGTCCCCGGCCAGGCTGCTGGTGCCGTTCCCGGCCTCCGACATCCCCCACACCACGACCAGCGCGGTCCGAAGGGTCTCGCGCACGTCGCGCACCAGGGCGGCGGGCAGGGCGGCGCCGGCGGTGAGCACCCGCTCCGGGCGGAACCCGGCACCCCCTTCCGACTCCCGGACCCGGGACACCACGTCGTGCAGCTGCGCCGGCACGGCGACCACCACGCTCGGCCGCACCGACCGGGCGAGCTCCAGGAACCGGTCCACGTCCCACGCGCGCAGCAGCACCTGCCGGCCGGAACGGAACAGCGCCGAGTACATCGACTGCAGTCCGAAGCAGTGCGTCAGCGGGCAGGCCGTGATCAGGGTGCCGGCGAACGCCCCGGCGCTGTCCTCGGTGGCGGCACGGGAGTTGGTGAGCAGCGAGTCGTGGGTGTGCAGGCAGATCTTGGGCCGCGCGGACGTCGTGCCGGAGGAGGGGAACAGCAGGAACGGCGCGTCGGGCCGCACCCGGACCGGCCGGGGCCGCTCGCCCGTCCAGCGTGCCAGCAGGTCCCCGACCGACTCCGTGCCCTCCGCCGGGTCGTCGCCGGTCACGAGGACCGTGCGCAGCGACGGCAGCGCCTCCCGCAGGGCCGCCGCGGCCAGCGGGCCGCCCGGCTCCTGGGTGCCCGGCGGCAGCACGAGCACCGTCGGACCGACCCGCTCCAGCAACGCCCGTGCGTCGGCGGGGGCGTTGCCCTGGTGGACGGGCAGCGTGACCGCCCCGACCGACGCCGCCGCCAGGTGCAGCGTGACGTACTCCCAGCAGTTCGGCAGGTGCAGGGCGACCACGTCGCCGGGCCCGGCACCGGCCTCCTGCAGCGCGCGGGCCAGCGCGTCCACGTCGGCCCGCCATTCCCGCCAGGTGCGGGCGCGTTCCCCGTCCACCAGCGCCACCGCGTCGCCGCCGCCGCGCACGGCGGCGGCGAAGACGTCGGGCAGGGTGAGACCGTCCAGCTCGCCCTCGGCGGCACCGGGCGGCTGGATCTCGTAGTCGTCGGCGTGGACGGGCACCATCACTCCCGGGGGTCGAGCGTTTCCGGCGAACGGGGGACCTTCCCAGGCTGTTGCCCAGCACCCCGGGTTTTCCCTAGACATGGGCCGCCGCAGGCATGCGGGGACCGGCAACGGGGGACGGCCCCCGGCTCCGCCTACGAGCCCGCCGGCGCCACGTCCGCCACGGTGCCGCCCGCCAGGTCCTCGCGTCCCGGGAACGCGGCGCCGAGCAGCCGCAGCAGCGGCGCCGCCTTCACCGCCGTCTCCTCGAACTCCGCCGCGGGATCCGAGAGCGCGATGACGGCGCCGCCGACGCCGTAGCGCAGCCGGTTCCCGCTGAGCACCACCGTGCGGATGACGATGCTCAGGTCCACCGCCCCGGTCAGCGAAAAGTAGCCGATGGCGCCCGAGTACACCCCGCGCGGACCGCCCTCCAGCCGGTCGATGATCTGCATGGTGCGGATCTTCGGGGCACCGGTCATCGACCCGCCGGGGAACGCGGCGCGCACGGCGGCGACCGGACTGAGATCCGGGCGCAGCCGCGCCCGCACCGTGCTCACCAGCTGGTGCACCGTCGCGTACGACTCCACCTGGAACACCGGGTCCGCGACGACCGAGCCGACCTCCGCGCACCGGCCGAGGTCGTGCCGGACCAGGTCGACGATCATCAGGTTCTCGGCGCGGTCCTTCTCGTTGGCCGCCAGGTCCCCGGCGAGCCGCGCGTCCTCCGCCGGATCGGCGGCCCGCGGCCGGGTGCCCTTGATGGGCTTGGACTCCATCACACCGTTCCGGTCGATGCGCAGGAACCGCTCGGGCGAGGTGCTCAGCACGGCCATCGGCCCGAAGTGCAGGAACGCGGCGAACGGCGCCCGGCTCACGCGCCGCAGACAGCGGTACGCCTGCCACGGGTCCAGATCGGTGTCCGCCTCGGCCATGTTGGTCAGGCACACCTCGTACGTCTCGCCGGCCGCGATCTCCTGCTGGCAGACGTCGATCAGCTTGAGGTAGGCGTCCCGGTCGTGGCGCAGCACGACCGGACCGGTACCGCCGGCCGCGGGCGCCTCGTAGGGCTCCGGCTCCCGGCCCGCGACGCCTTCCAGGGTGCCGGCGGCCGCGTCCAGCCAGGACCGGGCCGCCGCCTCGTCGCCGTCCTCGGCCAGCGCCAGCAGGTACGTCGTGTCGGTACGGTGGTCGAGCACCAGGGCACGGTCGGCGAAGACGAGGACGGCGTCCGGGTCGGGGGAGCGGTGCGCCGCCTCCCCGTCGCACTCGGCCTTCAGCTCGTAGCCCAGGCAGCCGACCCAGCCCAGCGCGAAGTCGAAGGGCAGTTCCGGTACTTCGGTGCGCAGCCCGGCCAGGTCCCGCTCCAGCCAGGACAGGAAGGGCGACCGCTCGACGCGCGTGGTGCCGCCCTCCGTGACGGTCACGGTGCCGTTCCCCACGTCCGCCTTGGCGACGCGGGCCAGCGGCCCGGACGCGTCCCCCATCACGGACAGCTGCCCCAGGCGTCCGCCCGGGCGGCTGCTGTCCAGCCAGAACGGGTGGTCGCCGCCGCGGAACAGCCGGTCGAAGACGACCTCCCCGTCCCAGCGGGTGCGCAGCCGCTCGACGAGGACCCGCAGCCGCCGCGGCGAGCCGCCGCCCGCCTCCCGGTCACCGTCCCCGGCCGCCACCGCACCCGGTCCGGCCACCGCCGGCGTCGCGCCGGGGACCTCCGGCGACCGGCGCTGCGCGGGGACGCCCTTCGCGGCGGCGGACCGGGACGCGCCGCCGTGGGCGCGGCCGTGCTCCTCGGTCAGCCGGCGGAAGTTCTCCAGCAGCCGGTGGCCCTCCTGGGTGCCGATCGACTCCGGGTGGAACTGCACGCCCCACAGCGGAAGCGTCCGGTGGCGCAGACCCATCAGCACCCCGTCCGCGGACCAGGCGGTGGCCTCCAGCTCCGGCGGCAGGTCCGTCACGGCCAGGGAGTGGTAGCGGACCACCTCCAGCGGCTGCGGCAGGCCTTCGAACAGGCCGGTGCCGTCGTGCCGTACGGCGGAGGTCCGGCCGTGGCGCGGCTCGGGCGCGCGGCCCACCGAGGCACCGTGGGCCAGCGCCATGCCCTGGTGGCCCAGGCACACCCCGAGCACGGGCAGCCGGCCCTCCTCGGCGATGCCCGCGCACAGCCCGAAGTCGGCGGGCCGGTGCGGTGTGCCGGGGCCGGGGGAGAGCACCACGTTGTCGAAGGAGCCGAGGAGCCCCGGCCGCCACGCCGGGTCGTCGTTGCGGATCACCTCCGGCTCCCGCCCGTTGACCCGGGACAGGTAGTGGAACAGGTTGTAGGTGAACGAGTCGTAGTTGTCGACGAGCAGTGTGCGCATGAGCGTTTCCTGTCCGGGAGGCGCGTGAGCGGAAAGTGACGTGGAACGTGACGGACGCGGGTGACGGTCCGGCCGTGTGCGGGCTCTCCGGTGGTGGGTCGACCACGACTCCTGCGCCTGCCCGGGTGGTGCCGTACGGCGGCACCACCCGGGCGGACGTCAGGACGCCGGGGCGGAGCGTGCCAGGTCGAGGGCGTCGGCGATCTCGCCGTTGACCGCCGTCAGGTGCTGGGTGAGGAAGAAGTGGCCGCCGGTGAACACCCGCAGCCGGAACGGGCCTTCGGTGTGGTCCTGCCAGCGCTCGGCCTCCCCGACCGTGGTGAGCGGGTCGCCGTCGCCGGTGAGCACGGTGATCCCGCAGTGCACCGTCCGGTCCGGCGGACAGGAGTACGTCTCGATGGCGCGGTAGTCGCCGCGCAGCGCCGGCAGGGCCATGCGCAGGATCTCCTCGTCGCCGAGGACACCCGCGGCGGTGCCGTTCAGCCGCTTCATCTCGGCGACGATCCCGTCGTCGTCCCGCAGGTGCACCTCCTCGGCACGCGTGGTCGACGGCCCGCGCCGGCCGGAGGCGATGACGGTGAGCGGTCCGGCGTTCTTCTGCTCCAGTCGCCACGCCGTCTCGAAGGCCAGCGCCGCGCCCATGCTGTGCCCGAAGAACACGGTGGGCCGGCCGTCCAGCGCCAGCAACTGCTCGGCGACCAGGTCGGCCAGCCGGCCGAGGTCCTCCACGCAGGGCTCCTTGCGCCGGTCCTGGCGGCCGGGGTACTGCAGCGACAGGACCTCGGCGGCCGGGGCGAACCGAGCCGAGACCGGGTGGTAGAAGCTGGCCGAACCGCCCGCGTGCGGGAAGCAGACCAGCCGTACCGCGTCGGCGTCGGCCGGGTGGTAGCGCCGCAGCCACAGGGCCCCGGTGTCGTCAGCGGTGGTCACGGTATGAGTCCCTTCGGTGATGCTGCGGCCGGCGGTGCTCCGCCGGCCGGGAGGGTCCGTGGCGGTCCGGGACGGGCGCACCTCCCGCGCCGGCCCGCCGCGGGCCCCTGCGTTCCCGGTGGGACGTCCGGGCCCTTCGGACCCCGTACGTCCCGCCGGGAAGACCGCGGCCGGGCCGGCGCTGTCGCCCCGTCCCGCCACGGAAGTCCTCCCGTCCGCCGCCCCGGGGCGCGCGCGCCCCGCCGTCCCGCCCGGACCGGGGGCGGTCAGTCCTCATGGACGGTGATCGAGCCCGACGGGCACAGGTCGCCCGCGGCCCGGACGCCCTCCGCGTCCGCCTCCTCGGGCTCCTCCACCAGCAGGGTGACGATCCCGTCGTCGTCCTGGTCGAAGACCTGTGGCGCGTTCAGCGCGCACTGGCCCGCTCCGACGCACCGTTCGCTGTCGACGGTGACGCGCATGCTCGTTGCTCCTTGAGGGGTGGTGACGTGGGCGTGGGTACGGGGGGTGGGTGCCGGGCCGGCGGGCCGGAACCGGGTGCCGCCGGGACCGTCCGGCGGCACCCGGGGCCGGTGGCCTACCAGCGCACCGGCAGCTCGTGCAGTCCGAACAGGATCCCGTCGTACTTGAAGGCCAGCTCCTCCGTCGGGACGGCCAGTTCCAGTGTCGGGATGCGTTCGAACAGCTTGCGGTAGGCGATCTCCATCTCGACCCGGACCAGGTTCTGGCCGAGGCACTGGTGGACGCCGTAGCCGAACGCCACGTGCCGGCGCTCGGAGCGCTCCGGATCGAAGGCGTGCGGGCAGCCGAACACCTCGGTGTCGTGGTTGGCGGCGGCCAGCAGCGGGACGATGCCCTCGCCCTTGCGGATGAGCTGACCGGCGATCTCCACGTCGTCGACCGCGACGCGCAGCGCCACCATGTCGGCCACCGAGTGCAGCCGCAGCAGTTCCTCCACCAGCCGCTCGTTGCCGATCCACTGCGGGTTGGCGAGCAGGGTGACCACGCCGAGGCCGATGTTGTTGGCGGTGGTCTCGTGTCCCGCGATCAGCAGGAGCAGCAGCACGCCCGACAGCTCCACACTGGTGAGCTGCCCGGTCGCCAGCAGCCGGCTGATCAGGTCGTCACCGGGCCACTTCTCCTTGATGGCGATCAGCCGGTTGATGTAGCGCAGCAGTTCCCGGGTGGCGGTGGCCCGCTCCTCGTCGGTGGAGGTGCGGATGGCGACCAGGGTGCGGGTGCGGGACTCGAAGAAGTCACGGTCCGCCGGCGGCACACCCAGCAGCGAGGAGATCACCAGGGACGGCACCGGCAGAGCGAAGTCGCTGATCAGGTCGGCGTGGTCGCCCGCGGCGAGCATCGCGTCGATGCGCTCGTCCACGGTGCGCTCGATCGCCGGGCGCAGCTCCCGGACGCGCCGCACGGTGAACTCGGGGATGAGCACCTTGCGGAACCGGTCGTGCTCGGGTGAGTCCAGGCCGACGAACCAGCCGGGGATCTGGTCCTGCTTGGGCACGCCCATCGTCTCACCGACGTTGGGGAAGCCCTCGTTGTCCGGATTGGCGCTGATCTTCGGGTGGGTGAGCACCGCGCGCACGTCCTCGTGCCGGGTCACCAGCCAGATCGGCACCCCGTTCGGCAGGTGGGACAGCACCAGACCGTTCTGCTCGCGGTGGCTCGCGTACTGGGACAGGGGCAGCGGTTCCTCCGGCGTGCGCCGGGGGAACCCGACCACCGTGGGGTCGGTGCTGGTCGTCATGTCCGTTCCTTCTTCCTCTTCCTGAGGTTTCCGGGGGCGCCGCGCGATCCCGCGGTGCGTCCCGGCGGTCAGCCCGCGGAGTAGAACTCCCGGACGGCACCGGTCACGTACTCCTGGTCGGCGGCGGTCAGTCCCGTGTGGGTGGGCAGGTACAGGCCGTCCTCGCTGAAACGGTGCGCGTTCAGGGACGGCCACACCGGATCGAGGTAACCGGGCTGCCTGCTCATGGGCTTGAAGAACAGCCGGGTCTCGATGCCCCGTTCGGCCAGGTGCGCCCGGAGCTCCTCGCGCCGCTCGGCACGCAGGTCGTACATCCACAGCACGTCCCGCGGCGGCATCAGCGTGATCCCGGGAATGCCCTCGAGCCCCGCGTCGTAGCGGGCCTCGATCTCGCGGCGGGCGGCCAGGATCTCGTCCAGCCGCTCCACCTGGGCCAGCGCCACGGCCGCCTGCATGGCGGTCATACGGAAGTTGTAGGCCAGCTTCTTGTGCAGGAAACTGTGGTCGCGGGTGAACGCCATGGCCCGCAGATGCGCGAGCTGCCCGGCCAGCCGCGGGTCGTCGGTGAGGCAGATGCCGCCCTCGCCCGCGGTGATGATCTTGTTGGCGAAGAGCGAGAAGCACGCGATGTCCCCGACCGGCCGCACTCCGTGCGCCTCCGCCGAGTCCTCGACCACCCGCAGGTTGTACTGGTGCGCGATGTCCATCACCGCGTCCATGTCGCAGCGGCGCCCGTAGACGTGCACCGGCATCAGCGCCTTGGTGCGCGGGGTGATCTTCTCCTCGATCAGGGAGACGTCGATGTTCAGGTCGTCCCCGCAGTCCACGAAGACCGGCGTCGCCCCGGTGTAGGTCACCGCCCACGCGGAGGCCACCATGGTGAACTCCGGCACGATCACCTCGTCGCCCGGCCCGATGCCCAGCGCGCGCAGCGCCAGGGTCAGCGCGGCCGTGCCGGAGGAACAGGCGACGCCGTGCGCCACGCCGTTCCACTCGGCGAACGACTCCTCGAAGCGCCGCACGTAGGGGCCCTGCGAGGAGATCCAGCCGCCGGTGACGGCGTCGGTGACGTACTCCAGTTCGCGCCCGCCCAGAGTGGGCCGGGAGACGGGATGGGTGAAAGACATGCGTCCTCGCTGCGGTGGTGCGTGCGGTGGCTGGAAGGAGGGGGCGGCCGGCTCGGCACCGGCCGGCGCACGGTGGGGCGTCATGGCCTCGGCAGCAGGCCCAGGACCAGGTCGGCCGCCGCCTTGCGCCCGCCGGCCGCGCGCTGGAGGGCGCCGAGGCGCTCCGCCCGCTCGCGGAAGGACGGGTCCTCGACGACCCGGGTGAGCTTGTCGACGACGTCGTCGGGGTCGACGGTCCCCGGCCGGTCCAGGGTCAGGCTGATGCCGAAGTCGCGGCCGCGCACCGCCTGGTCGAAGCAGTCCACCCACAGCGGCCGCACCACCTGCGGCTTACCGAAGTAGACGCCCTCGTGGTAGGCGTTGCCGCCGCCGTGCGAGAAGAACACCGACACCTTCGGGTGGGCCAGCACGTCCAGCTGGGACGGCACCCAGTTCTCCACCCGCAGATTGCCGGGCAGCGTCCCGGCCGGCGGCAGCAGGTGCTGCTGCTCCTTGGGCAGCTTCCACAGGAACTGGTGCCGGTCCGACATCCGGCGGGCCACCTCCACCAGCGCCGCGACCTCCTCGCGGGTCAGCCGGGTGATGGTGCCGAAGCCCATGTAGACCACCGACGACTGCCGGTCCAGCCAGCCGCGGAGGTCCTCCTCGTCCGGGCACTCCGGCAGCGGCGGCAGCAGGGCGCCCACCAGGCGGAGCTTGTCCGGGACGTCGAAGGGGTAGTCCAGTTCCGGGATGGAGGAGCACAGCACCATCTCGGCCGCGTCCACCCGGGTCAGGGCGTTGGGCGGGGCGATGCCGAGCTCCTTGCGGATCGCGGCGTCCTCCTTGAGCACTTTGCCCATCGACGGGTGGAGGAACATGAAGAGCGTCCGCCACTTGAACAGCGTGTTCGCCAGCCTCTGCCGGGGGGTCATCTCCAGCGGCAGACCGGAGTTCGGGACCGGGAAGTTCTTCGGGGTGTAGGACGCGCCGAACGGGTTGTGCGAGGTCAGCACGTTGCTCGGGACGAAAGGCACCGACAGCACATAGGGGATCCGGTGGGTGAGCGCCAGGTCGACACCGAAGCCGCTCACACAGTCGATCACCATCAGCGCCGGCCGGACCTCCTCGACCACCTTCTCCAGGGCGCGGTACTTGCGCGCCTGGAGCGCCGGCTTGTACGACTGCCGGACCACGGCGCGGTGCGCCTTGAACCGGGAGGACTGAGTGACCTCCCGGTACACGGCGTCGTCCCACGTCACCGCCGACAGCTCGGACACCACCTCGCCCAGCGAGGCGAACGACACCGCGGAGTCGGCGGCCAGCGCCTCGACGTCCGCGCGCCGGTGCTCGTCGGTGGCGAACCACAGGTCGGGCACACCCCGCCGGGCCAGTTCACCGGCCAGCACCAGCAACGGGTTGAGCAGCCCGCTCTCGGGGAGACCGACGAAGAGGATCGGCCGTGCGGCGGTTTCCATGGAGGCCCTTTCAATGGCTGCCGAAGTCGCCGGTCCCACCCGCGCGGGCACGACCGGCGGGCAGGACGGAGTGGTCCGTGTGCGGCCCGTCGGCCGGGGCCCGGTTCGGGCGGCGCCGACCGCACCACACCTTGATCTCACGGGCACAACCGGGAAATCCTTAGACTTCGCCCGCGGAGGGGGAAGGCGCCGGGTGCGGGACCGCTGGGGCGGCCCGTCCAAGGAACTCCTGTGTTCCCTGTACGGTGGGGCGCACCGAGCGTTCCGTACGCGCCGAATGACGGGGGCTGCCCACCGGAGCGCCGTCCCGGCATGAGCACGACGCAAGGGAGACCACGTGACCAACCGGGAACGGGCCACCGGCCCGTCCCTTCCCCTGGTCGGCCGTTCGGCCCACCTGGGAACGCTCTCCGCCCGGGCCGCAGCCGCCCGTGCCGGACAGCCCCAGATGGTCGTCCTCGACGGACCGGCGGGGGTCGGCAAGACCTCCTTGCTCCGGACCGCCCTTGACCCCGGCGGACCCTGCGACGGCATGACCGTGCTGTACGGAGCCTGCCGCGCCGTCGACTCCGGCATCGGCTACAGCGGCGTGCGCGCCCTGTTCGGACCGCTCAACCTCACCGCCCGCCGGGGCCGTTCCGCCTCCCTGCTGCGCGGCGGCGCCCGCCACGCCCTGCCCGCGCTCGCCCCCGATCCCGCCGGTGCGGACAGCACGCCCGGCGCCACCTTCCCCGTGCTGAACGGCCTGTACTGGCTCGCCGCCAACCTCATGGCGGACCGCCCGCTGGTGCTGGCCCTCGACGACGCCCACTGGTGCGACGAGCGCTCCCTGCGCTGGCTGGACTTCCTCCTGCGCCGCGCCGACGGGATGCCGCTGCTCGTCGTGCTCGCCCGGCGCACCGACTCCGGCCGGGCCGCCGGACCGGCCCTGACCGACCTGGTGGCCCACCACCGGCCCCTCACCCTGCCCCTGGCAGCGCTGTCGGCCGGCGACGTCGGGGAACTCGTCCGCCGGGCCTTCCCCGAGGCCTCCCCGCAGCCGTCCTTCGTCGGCGCCCTCACCGACGTGACCGGCGGCAACCCGCTGGAACTGAACAGGCTCCTGCACAAGCTGCGCATGACCGGCGTGGACCCCGACGACGCCGGTGCCCGGCGCGTCACCGAGCTCGGCGGACGGATCGTCGCCTCCACGGTGCACGACGTCCTGGACGGCCAGCCCGGCCGGGTCCGGGAGGTGGCCCGGGCCCTCGCCGTACTCGGCCCCGAGCGGCCGGAACACCTCGCCGCCCTCGCCGGGGTGTCCGCCGTACAGGCCGAGGAGGCCCTCGACGTCCTGCGGCGGGCCGCTCTCGTGCACCACGACCGGACCGACATGGTGCACGACATGGTGCGCGCGGCGGTCCTGTCCACGGTCGCCCCCGCGGCCCTCGCCGCGCTGCGCACCCGGGCCGCCCAGCTGCTCAGCGACGTCGGACGGTCCCCCGAGCAGATCGCCGGCCAGCTGCTGCTCCTGCCACGGGCCGACCAGCCGTGGATGACCGCCGTACTCCTGGACGCCGCCGCACAGGCGGAGCAACGAGGGGCCCCCGAGGCCGCCGTACGCTACCTGGAGCGCGTCAAGAAGGCCCGGCCGAACGCGCCGGAGGTCCGGATACGGCTCGCCGGGGTCCTCGCCGAGACCGACCCCGGACGCTCCCTGACCCTGCTGCGCGAGGCGCTGGCCCTCGCGTGCGACGTCCGCACCCGGGCGACGGCCGCGGTCCGGTTCGGCCTGACCTGTCTGCGCGTCCAGCAGTCGCCCGAGGGGGCCCGCGTGCTGTCCGAGGCCCTGGACGCCCTCACCGCCGAACTCGGCACCGACCCCGAACCCGCCGACCGCGAACTCCTCACCATGGTCGAAGCGACCCTGCTGATCGTCGGCGCCGACGAGAAGACCACCCTGCCGGCGGTGCGCGAGCGGGCCGCCCGGCTGACCCCGCCGCCGGGGGACACGCCCGCCCAGCGCCAGCAGCTCGCCATGCTCACCGTGCTCACCGCCATGGACGGCCGGTCCGCCGCCGAGTCGGTGCGGCAGGCCCGGCGCGCCCTGCGCTCCCCGGGGCTGCCGCTCGGCGCGTGGTCCCTGCTGCCCGCCTCCCTCGCCCTGTCCCTCGCCGACGAGACCGACGAGGCGCTCGACGCCCTGGACACCGTGCTGCGCGACAGCCGGCGGGCCGCGGCGGTGTGGACCTACGGCCTCGCGCTCGCCACCCGCGCCTCCGTCCACCTCGACCAGGGCGGCATCCCCCAGGCCATGGCGGACGCCCAGACCGCCCTGGACCTCTGCGAGGGCGAGGACTGGGGGGAGAGCGCCGTCATGCCCCACACCGTCCTGGCGCTCGCCCTCACCGAACGCGGAGAGCCCGAGCGGGCCGAAGCGGTGCTCGACACCGTCAAGCGGCCGCGCATCGAGGACTTCGCGTGGGAATACCACTGGTACCTCATGGCCCGGGCGCGGGCCCGCCGGGCCCGTGGCGACACCGGGAGCGCTCTCGACCTCCTGCGCGCGTGCGGGGACTCCCTCGCCGGGGCCGGACTCGCCAACCCGGTGCTCGCCCCCTGGTGGCTGGACGCCGCCTGCCTGCTGGCGGAGTCCGGCCGCCTCGAGGAGGCCCGGGCGGCGGCCGGTCACGGTGCCGTACTGGCCGGGCGCTGGGGAAGCGCCCGCGCCCTGGGCTACGCCGCCCTCGCCCGCGGCGCCGCCACGCCCGGCCCGGCCGGAACCGCCGCGCTCGAGGAGGCGGTGCGGCTGCTGTCGGCCTCACCGGCCCGCGCCGACCACGCCCGCGCGCTGCTGCTGCTGGGCCGGGCGCTGCTGGCCGACGGCGCGCCGCGCGAGGCCCGCGAACACCTGCGGAACGCGGTCGCCCTCGCCCTGCGCTGCGGCTGCGTGGCGCTCGCCCGGCAGGCACGCGAGGAGCTGGTCGGAGCCGGCGGACGCATGCGGGAGATCACCGTGTCGCCGCTGGACATGCTGACGGGCACGGAACGCACGGTGGCCGCCCTCGTCGCGTCGGGGGTGAGCAACCGAGAGGCCGCGGAAGCACTCTTCGTCACCGTGCGAACCGTCGAACTCCATCTCACGAGCATCTACCGCAAGCTCGGCGTCACCCGCCGGGCCGATCTCGCGGACGTCCTGCGCGAGGACGCCGCGGACCTCCCCGGCCGGCCCGCCGGACGCGACACTCCCC
This sequence comes from Streptomyces sp. NPDC016640, assembly GCF_043076215.1. Taxonomy (NCBI): domain Bacteria; kingdom Bacillati; phylum Actinomycetota; class Actinomycetes; order Kitasatosporales; family Streptomycetaceae; genus Streptomyces; species Streptomyces sp. NPDC016640. The sequence continues at coordinate 132,642 of NZ_JBIBRG010000019.1, read as the reverse complement.
GGTGAGCGCCATGGGGGAACCGGACGATCGGGAGAACACCGCACCGGGGGAGCAGCGGCGGGCTCCCGGACGTCCCCGTGCCCACGCCCTGCCGGCCGCCGGCCTCCTGCTCCTGGAACGCGACCGCGAGCAGGCGCTGCTGTCCGCCGTGATCGGGGAACTGGGCGCGGGCCGGCCGGCCCTGGTCACCGTCACGGGCGAGCCCGGAGCGGGACAGAACGAACTGCTGAGATGGGCGGCCCGGCACGCCACCGAGCGGGGCATCCGTGTCCTCACCGCTCGCGCGACCCCCGCCGAACAGGACCTGCGCTACGGCGTGGTCGGCCAACTGCTCGCGGGCCACCAGGCGTTCACCGACCATCTGCCCCATCTCTTCCTCGACCGGGACCGGCCCGGGCGGTTCCCCGGGCTGACCCGGCTGCTCGGTGCGGCCCGCGAGCGGCCCACCCTCCTGGTGGTGGAGGACGTGCACCGGCTCGACCCCGACTCACTGCGCTGGCTGGAGGCCCTGGCGCGCCGGCTGCCCCACGCGCCGCTGGCGCTGCTCACCGGCAGGACCTGCACGGCCGACGCCGGCCCGGACTGGTGGGCGGGCAGCCCCCTCACCGGCTCGGCCACCACCGTCGAGCTGGCGCTGCCCGGCCTCACCCGCACCGGCACGGGCACCGCCGTCCGGGCCGTCTGCGGCACCGTCGGCGACCGCTCCTTCGTCGACGCCGTCGTCGACGCCACCGGGGGCAACCCCACCGTCGTGGGCGACACCCTGCGCCGCTTCACCCGGGCCGGGCACACGCCGGACGCCGATCACGTGCACCACGTCCGCGTCATCGCGGCCGAGGTGACCGGTGAGCTCGCGGCTTCGGCGCTCGGCTCCCTGCGCGACCCCGTGGTCCTCGACGTCCTGCGCGCCCTCGCCGTCTGCGGCGACCTCCTGGACTTCCCCCTGGTGGTGGCCCTGGCCGGGTCCGGGGCCGTGCCCGAGACCCGGCTGCGCGCCGCCCTGCTGGACAGTGGACTCGTCGCCGTGTCCGACGGCCGGTTCCGGGTCAGCGGTCCGGTCGTGCGGGACCGGATCGTCGAGGAGATGCCCGCCGCCGAGCGCGCCGACCTCCACGCACGCGCCGCCGAGCTCGCCCACCGGGCGGCCGCCGACGACCAGGGCATCGGCGATCTGCTGCTGCGGGCCCGCCCGGTCGGCGCCGCGTGGGCGGTGGACACGCTGTGCCGCGCCGCGGGCGCCGCGCTGCGCGGCGGCGACCGCGACCGTGCCGCCGCCTACCTCTCCCGCGCCCTGGACGAACCGCTGCCCCCGAGGACCCGCGTCCGCGTCCAGCTCCAGCTGGCCGGAACGGAACTGGTGATCGCGCCCGTCGCCGCCGGACGCCGCATCCACGGCATCATGCGCGAGCCCGCAGAGGAGTACGCCGCCCACCGGTCCCGCGCCGCCGACCTGTGCCTCCTCGGCGGCGACACGGACACCGCCTGGCGCGCCCTCGCCGAATGCCTCGCCGAGGACGGGCCCGCGGGGAGCGGGGAACTGCCGCAGGAGCCCGGGGCGGCGCAGGAGGCCGCGGCCCGGCACGAGGAACTGACGGCCCTGCTGCGGGTGGCGCAGCCGCTCCGCCGGACGTTCGCCGAGATCGCCGTCCCGCCCGCGCCGGAACCACCGCGCGCCCCGCTGACACCCGCCGCGAGCGGTGTGCGCGCGTGGGAGGCGGCCGCGCGGGGAGCGGATCGCGAGGAGGCCCGCCGGCTGGCCCGTGCCGCGCTGGGCCCCCACCCCGCCGGGTGGCCCCCGCTCACCGTGCCCCGGCTGCTGGCCTGCCGCACCCTGCTCCTCACCGAGGACCTGGACGACGCCGAGACCCACCTGTGCGCCCTGCTCACCGAGGCCCACCGCGAACGCCGCTCCGTGACCGTCGCCCGGGTGCTCGCCCTCCGCGCGCAACTGCACCTGCGCCAGGGCCGCCCCGACCTCGCCGCCCGCGACCTGTCCGCCGCGGACCTCGAACTGCCCCCGGACAGCAGGCATCCGCTGTCCTACCCGTACTGGACGGCGCTCGGCGTCGTCACCGACCTCGCCAACGGCCGGACGGACCGGGCGCGCGCGGCCGCCGAACGCCCCGTGCCGCCGCCGGCCGAGGAGTCCGTCACCGGCGCCCACCTGCTGTACGCCCGCGGCCTGCTCGCCGAGGCCGACGGCGATCCCCACCGGGCCGCGGCCCTCTTCCGGGCCTGCGGGCGCTGGCTCCTGCAGTACGGCTGCGTCAACCCGGCCCTCCTGCCCTGGCGCTCCCGGGCCGCCGAGGCCGCGCACGCCCTCGGTGACGCCGCCCAGGCGCTGAAACCGGCGCGGGAGGAGCTCGAGCTCGCCGAACGCTGGGGAGCTCCCGGGGCGATCGGCGCGGCCCAGTTCTCCCTCGCCATGATGAGCGGTGAGGACCGCGTCCAGCGGCTCCGGTCGGCCGTCGAGCACCTCGGCCGGGCTCCCGACCGGGCCGCGTACACCCGCGCGGTCGTGGCCCTGGCCTCCGCCGGGAACGGCGCGCAACCCGAGCGGGTGACCGCCCTCGCCCCACCCGCGTACGGCACGGCCGGCACCGGCGTCCCGTCCGCCGGCCACCACGCCGTCGTCGCACTGCACTCGCCCGTACCGGCGCCCGCACCCGCTCCGGTCCGGCCCGGTCCGCTGCCGCCCGTATGGCCGTCCCTCTCACCCGGGGAGCGGGCCGCCGCCGTGCTCGCCGCGCGAGGCCTCGCCAACCGGGAGATAGCCGCCGCGCTGTCGGTGACCACCCGCACCGTGGAACTGCGGCTGAGCAGTGTCTACCGGAAGCTGCGCATCCGAGGACGCGACGAACTGCGCGCCCTGGCCCAAGGCACGGAGGACGACTGACCGCATGCTGCTGGAGCGCACCACCGAGACGTCCCTGGTCGAGGCGGCACTGGCCGCCGCCGACCAGGGCAGATCCTCCCTGATCCTCATCACCGGACCGCTCGGCATCGGCCGGTCCGCCCTGCTGCGGTCCCTGCCCGCCCTCGCCGAGGGGCACGACGACATCCGGGTGCTGCGCGCCAACGCGGCCCCCATGGAGCAGGACTTCGCCTTCGGAGTCGTGCGGCAGCTCTTCGAGAGCCTGCTGTCCGTCTCCCCCGAGGACACCCGCGCCCGCTGGATGGACGCCCACGCGTCCTTCGCCCGGCACGTCTTCGCCGACGACAGCGCCTCACCGGGTGCCGACCAGGCCGCCGCGGCCACCGAGGCGGTCCTGCACGGCCTGCTCTCCCTCCTCGCCAACGTCAGCGCCGACGGCAGACTCCTCATCCTCGTCGACGACCTCCAGTGGTCCGACGTGCCCTCCCTGCGCTGGCTCACCTACCTGGCGAAACGACTGCACGGCCTGCGCGCCGTCGTGGTGTGCGCCCTGCGCGACGGGGACCCGCGCACCCACCACACCCTGGTCCGGGAGGTCAGGGAAGCCGCGACCCAGACCCTGCGGCCCGCCTCCCTCAGCCTCGACGCCACCCGCCGGCTGGTCCAGGAGCGGCTCGGCGAGCCGGGCGACGACGCCTTCGTCCGCGCCTGCCACGAGACCTCCGTCGGCAACCCCCTGTTCCTGCTGTCGATCCTGCTCCGCATGGAGCACGACGGCCTGCGGCCGCTTGCCGAACACGCCGACCGGGCACGGTCGTTGCGCCCCTCCCAGCTGCGCGAGCGCCTCGCCAGCATCCTGCGCACCCAGGCACAGCCGGTCCGTGACCTCGCGGCCGCCATCGCCGTCCTCGGCGACCACGTCGACCCGGAGAACGCCGCCGACCTGGCCCGCCTCGACCCCGTCGGCTACGCGGCCGCACTGCGCACCCTCGCGGCCCTCGGACTCGTCCGCCCGGGCCCCGAACCACGCTTCGTCCACCGCGTCGTACGGGACGCCGCCGAGTCGACCCTGACCATGGTCCAGCGCGAACAGCTCCACGACGATGCGGCCGCCCTGCTGTACCGCAGGGGTCGTCCCGCCGAGCAGGTCGCCGCCCAGCTGATGGCCGCCGTCACCCGCCATCAGCCCTGGATCGTGGACGTCCTGCGGTCCGCCGCCGACACCGCGCTGCGCCGCGGGGCCCCCGACGCGGCCGCCCGCTACCTGCGCCGCGCCCTGCTCGACAGCGCCGCCCAGGGCGTGGACCGCGCCCGCCTGCTCGTCGAACTCGGCACCGCCGAGCGGGCCTTCGACCCCCTCGCCTGCGAACGGCACATCGCGCAGGCGACGGCCCTGCTGCCCGAGCCCCGTGACCGGGCCGCGGCGGTGCTGCGCATCTCACCGACTCCGCTCGGGCCCGCTCCGTCCGGCGTCGTCGAGCTGCTGCTCCAGGCCGCGGACGGGCTGGGACCCGCCGCCGCGCTCACCGGAACCGAGCGCGACCTCGCCCTGCGCCTGGAGGCCCGGCTGCGCCACTGCGCCTACGAGGACCCCCACGAGCTCGCCGACGCCGCCGAACGGCTGAGGCGGCTCGGCCCCGAACCGCCGCTGGACACCGGGGGCGAGCGGGAGCTGACGATCGCCCTGCTCGTCGCCGCCACCTTCGGCGGCAGCCTGCCGGCCGCGGACGTGGTGCGACGCGCGGAACGCGTCCTCGACCGCGAACCGGCGACCTCCGCCCGCGTCCAGTCCACCCTTCCCCTGGTGGTCATCACCATGGTCGCCGCCGACTCCGTGGAGGCGCTCGACTCCTGGCTCGCCGTCGAGTACCGGGCCCGGGAGCAGCACACCGCGCCGGCCGACGCGCTGGTGCACATCGAGCGGGCCCTGATCCACATCGGCCGCGGCCGGCTCACCCAGGCCCGCGAGCAGTCGGAGATCGCCCTCGGCATGACCGAGTCCGACCGGCACAGCCTCGGCAGCATCGCCACGCTCGCGCACGCCATGGTGGCGCTGGAGACCCGGGACCCCGGGCCGGCCCGGCAGGTGCTGCGGCGCGCCGAGAACATCCGCCCCCAGGGCCTGACCGTCACCGCGATGCTGCGCCTGCTGCAGGCCGCCGGCGACGTCGCCGCCGGTGACCTCACCGGGGCCCTGGACTCCCTGCAGTCCTGCGGCCGCCGTCTCGAGGCCGCCGGCTGGCACAACCCGGTGCTGTTCCCCTGGCGTCCCTGGGCCATCGGAGTCCACCGCCGCCTCGGGGACCTCAGGGCGGCGCGCGCCCTCGCGGAGGAGGAGCACGCCCGGGCCGAGCAGTGGGGCGCTCCGGTGGGCCTCGGCCGCGCGCTGCGCCTGCTGGGCCGCCTGGAGGAGGGCGGACGGGGAACGGCGCTGCTGCGGCAGGCGGTCGCCGTGCTGCGCGGTTCCGCCAACCAGCTGGAACTGGCCCGTGCCCTGCTCTCGCTCGCCGAACGGCTGGGCGGGGGAGTGGAGTCGCAGGCCCTGGCCCGTGAGGCCGCCACGCTCGCCACCGCGTGCGGCGCGCCGTGGCTGGCGGAACGCGCCGCCGTCGGCGGCGCGCAGTCCCTCTCCGCCGTCCCCGCGCCGGAGGCCGTCCTCACCCGTACCGAACGCCGGGTGGCGGCCTTCGCCTGCAAGGGACTGACGAACCAGGAGATCGCGGAGACCCTCGGGGTCAGCTCCCGGGCCGTGGAGAAGCACCTCACCCATTCCTACCGAAAACTCGGGATCGCAGGTCGCCGAGAACTCATCGCGCTGTTTTCCGGCGCGTAATTTCCGTCCCCGTCGGGGGAATGAGCCGCCCAGGAACGCCCGGGAACCGTTCGTTTAATTCAACGAGCGTGCCCGGGTGTTTCCGTGTGCGGAGCCCGCCGTGTGGCAATGGCACCGTCCGCGGTACGCCCGCCCGCCCGGTGTGGCCACGGCCGCCCCCCTCGGGCCCGCATCGTCGACCCAGTGTGCCGCGTCCCTTCCCCTGAGTGCTCCCGCCGGGCATTTCGCCCGGTAAGGGCGGTGCGCCTGCGTGCGGTCACCCCGGTCACACCGAACCCCCGCACACCGAAACCTTTCGGTACGGGACCGTACCTACCGAAGGGGCGACCACAGTATTGGCGGGCCCACCCCGGTTCACATTGACCTGTGGATACCCGTCTCCGTAATCTCCGGAACATTCCACTCACCAGCACGGCGATTCAGTGGGATCAGGGGCCTCAACGCCCTCCCGTCGAATGACCTCCGTGTTCTTGGTTCTCCTTGCCGCACAACGCAGAAGGGCCTGAGTTCCTTGACGCTCTCCCCCCACGACCTCGTCTTGGATCGTCCGCACGCCGTAGGAGGGACCCAGGGGCCGCTGGACGCCGCTGTCGCCGGTGTCGACGGTTCCCACACCTCCGTGGCGTGCCTGGATCCCAGCCTGACCATCCAGCAGGTCAACCAGGAGTTCGACCGCCGGTTCGGCAGCCCCGTGGAGGACCTCTGCGGCCGGCCCTTCTGCGATCTGGTGCACCCCAGCGTCCAGCAGCCGCTGATGCAGCAGTTCTCGCGCATGCTGGAGGGCAAGAGGCACCGGTTCGCCACCGAGGTCATCACCGTGGGCCAGGACACCGCGCGCACGCTTCCGCTGACCGCGATGGCCGTGCGCGGCAGTCACATCCCCGACGTCGCCGCGATCCTGGTGATGCTGCCCGCGGCGGACGGCGAGAGCGCGGACTCGGGGGTGGTGGTGCCGAAGAAGAAGCTCCTCAGCGAGGTCGACGCCCGCATCCTCGAGGGCATAGCCGCCGGTGTCTCCACCGTGCCCCTCGCCTCCCGCCTCTACCTCAGCCGCCAGGGAGTGGAATACCACGTCTCCGGCCTGCTCCGTAAGCTCAAGGTACCCAACCGGGCCGCCCTGGTGTCCCGTGCCTACTCCATGGGCGTGCTCAAGGTCGGCACCTGGCCGCCGAAGGTCGTCGAGGACTTCATCAAATGAGCCCGCTCCGCGCCGGCCGGCGCGCGCCCGGCCGAGGCGGCGAGCGGTGAAGGGACTCCTCCCGGCAGGCGGCACGGTGGGCTCCCCGGCCGAACTGAACGGCTCGCCCGCCGGCCCGGAGGCACTGCGGACACTGGCCCTGACCAACTACGGCCACTTCACCACCATGGCGGTCGAGGACGGCAGGGTCCGCGGACTGGAGCTGCACCTGCAACGCCTGGCCCGGGACTGCCGTGTCCTCTTCGACGCGCCGCTCGACCTCGGGCGGGTCCGCGCCTGGGTGCGCCGGGCGGTGCCGGCGGAGGGCCGGTGCACCGTGCGGATCACCGTCTTCGATCCGTCCCTCCACCTCGGCACCATCGCCGAGGACGCGGACCCGCAGGTCCTGGTGACGGCCAGACCGGCGCCCGCGACCGGGGAGGAGCCGCTGCGGGTGCGGTCCGCCGTCCACCTGAGGGAGCTGCCCGAGGTGAAGGGCGTCGGTCTGTTCGGCGTGCTGCGGCTGCGGCGCGAGGCCCGCAGGGCCGGCTTCGACGACGTCCTGTTCACCGACGGCGACGCGACGGTGCTGGAGGGCAGCACCTGGAACGTCGGTGTCGTCCGCGAGGGCCGGGTGGTCTGGCCCGCCGGCCCGGCCCTCGCGGGCACCGCCCGTGAACTCCTGCGCCGCGCCGGGGCCGGGACGGCCGCCCGGGTCACGCTGCCCGAACTGGCCGAGTGCGAAGCCGTGTTCGCCACCAACGCCGCCGTCGGGGTCCTCCCCGTCACGCGGGTGGACGACCTCCGCTTCCCCGCCGGCCACCCCGCGGTGACCGCTCTGGCCGAGCTCTACGCGTCGCTCCCGGCCGAACGGCTGTAGTCCCCCGTGCGCCCCGCCCCGGGGCGCACGCAGCGGAGGGTGACGGACCCGGCACCGTCGGGTCCGTCACCCTCAAACCGTTGACAGGTCTAGATCAAGGCGTAACTCTGAGAGCGCTCTCACATCCTTCCCCCACCGACACAGTCGAATGGAGACAGAGCATGTTCCGCTTGCTCAGACGGAGCGCCCTCACCGTGGGAACGGCCGTCGCCACGATCCTCGCCGGCTCGCTGCTCACCGCGGGAACGGCCGCGCCCGCCGGGGCCGCCGAGGCGGCAGTCCCGGCCACCATCCCCCTGCAGATCACCAACAACTCCGGCCGCGGTGAGCAGGTCTACGTCTACAACCTGGGCACCGAACTGTCGACGGGCCGTCAGGGCTGGGCCGACGCGAGCGGCACCTTCCACCCCTGGCCCGCGGGCGGCAACCCGCCCACCCCCGCCCCCGACGCGTCGATAACGGGCCCGGCGGCAGGGCGGTCCGCGACCATCCGCATGCCGAAGTTCTCCGGCCGCATCTACTTCTCCTACGGCCAGAAGCTCGTGTTCAAGCTGACCACGGGCGGCCTGGTGCAGCCCGCCGTGCAGAACCCGAGCGACCCCAACCGCAACATCCTGTTCAACTGGACGGAGTACACGCTCAACGACTCGGGGCTGTGGCTCAACAGCACCCAGGTCGACATGTTCTCCGCGCCCTACTCGGTAGGGGTGCAGCGCGCCGACGGCAGCACGGCGACCACCGGCCGGCTGAAGGCGGGCGGCTACAACGGGGTCTTCAACGCCCTGAGGGCACAGTCCGGCGGCTGGGCCAATCTGATCCACACCCGGTCCGACGGCACCGTGCTGCGGGCGCTGTCCCCGCTGTACGGGGTGGAGACGGGCGCCCTGCCGGCGTCGGTCATGGACGACTACGTCAACCGCGTCTGGCAGAAGTACTCCGGCCAGACCCTGACGGTCACCCCCTTCGGCGACCGGCCCGACATCAAGTACTACGGCCGGGTCTCCGGTGGCGTCATGAACTTCACCAACGGCACGGGCGCCGTCGTCACCAGCTTCCAGAAGCCCGACGCCTCGTCCATCTTCGGCTGCCACGGGCGGCTCGACGCGCCGAACGACCAGGTGCGCGGCCCGATCTCGCGCACCCTGTGTGCGGGCTTCCACCGCTCCACCCTGCTGAGCAACCCCAACCAGCCCGACTCCGGTTCGGCCGGCTTCTACCAGGACGCCGTCACCAACCACTACGCGCGGGCCATCCACGCGCACATGGCCGACGGCAGGGCCTACGCCTTCGCCTTCGACGACGTGGGCAACCACGAGTCGCTCGTCCACGACGGCAACCCGCGCCAGGCCTCCATCACGCTCGACCCGTTCAACTGACCGCTCCTCCGCGGACACACCGCACCGGTGGCGGTGCCCCGTCCGGGCGCCGCCACCGGTGTCGTCCGGACGGGGCGCCGCGGGGCGCGTTCCCGCGCCGGCCGGTCTCTGGTCCCCGGCTTCCCGAGGTGCCCGGACCGCCGCCGCGCGGACCGGGACGGGGCCGCCCGGGCGGAGACGATCCCGTCGCCGGGCAGCCCGCGCGGCACGCCGGCCGCGGGAAGGACCGTCCGGGGGCGTCAGCCGCGGGCGGCACGCCCGTTCGCCCGGCGCGGCGGGGCCGGCCGCAGGGCGAGGACGGCGATGTCGTCGGCGCTGTCGGCGCCGAGGCCGATCAGCAGCTCGTCGCAGAACACGTCGAGGGGCTCGCGGGCCAGCGCGCACGCCCGTCGCCGGAGCCGCTCCAGGGCGTCGTCCAGGTGCTCGTCGCGGCGTTCGACGAGGCCGTCGGTGTACAGCAGGACCGTCGACCCGGCCGGCACCGCGTCCCGGGCGCGGGGACGGGGCCTGTCGGGTTCCACACCGAGCAGCAGCCCCGCGCCGTCCGTCAGGTAGCGGGCGCGGCCGTCCTCGGCGACGAGCAGCGGCGGCAGATGTCCCGCGGAGGAGTGCACCAGGTCCCAGGGACCGTCAGGGGCGCCCTCGACCAGGGCGTAGACACAGGTGCCGGTGGCCTCCCGGTAGAGGTGGTGGTTGGCCATGTCCAGCCGGCGCAGCACTTCCTCCGGCGGCTCCTGACGGTCCACGGCGATGGCGCGCAGCATGCTGCGCAGCTGGCTCATGGCGATGGCCGCGTCGAGGTTGTGCCCGGTGACGTCGCCGATGACCAGCGCCGTGTCCCCGTTGGGCAGGACGAAGCCGTCGTACCAGTCGCCGCCGACCTGGGCGGTGGCGGAGGAGGCCGCGTAGCGGGCCGCCATCGGCAGGTTCCCGACCTCCGGCAGCGCGGTCAGCAGGGAACGCTGGAGGCGTTCGGCGATGGTGCGGGTCTCCTGGTGCAGCCGGATGTTGTCCACCCCCAGGGCGAGACCGCGCGCCAGGTCGTGGACCAGCGCCAGGTCCTCCTCCGTGAACGGCCGGTCCGGTCCGCGGCGGGCCAGGGTGAGGGCGCCGATGGTCTGTCTGCGGGCCCGGAGCGGGGCGACGATGCCGCTGTCCGCCCCCATGGTCCGGAAGAGTCCCAGGTAGTGGGCGTCCACAGGGCTCGCGACCTCGCCGGGCGAGGGGGGCCCGGTGAGCAGCAGCGGGCCCGCCCCGCGCAGCGCACGGGCCAGGGGGCCCCGGGCGGCGGCGGTCACCGGGGGCAGCGGGCCCCCGTACTCCTCGGGCCACGGGCCGTGCTCGAGGCGGTGGACGATGGCGACCCGTTCCACCCGGGCGTCGTCCACGACCAGGTCCACGGTGCACCAGTCGGCCAGCCGCCGGGTGAGGATCCGGCCCACGTCCCGCAGGCCCTCGGCCAGGTCCGCGGCGTTGCTGAGCGCGGTCGCGGTGTCGGCGAGCAGGGTCAGCCGCTCCAGCGCGGACCCGTCCGCCCGGCTCGCGCCCCGGCCGCCTCCGCCGCCGGCCGGTGGGGGCCGCCGGTCCCGCTCCGGCCGCGCCGCCGGCCGCACCCGGCCGGCCGGGTGCGCGGCAGGGCCGGGGGCGGCCCCCCGTGGGAGCAGCTGGGCGACGAAGACGGTGCGGCCGTCGGCCGTCTCCTGCGGCAGGACGACCAGACGTACGGGGATCAGCCGGCCGTCGCGGTGCAGCGCGGGGAGCGGCACCGAGCGGCCCAGGATCCGGGGCTGTCCGCGCAGCAGCAGGGAGGTGAACGCCGTCCTGTGCCGGCTGCGGAGGTGCTCCGGGATGAGCGTGGTGAGCGGCCGCCCGACGAGGTCGTCCGGGTGCCACCCGAGCATGTCCGCCGCCGGTCCGTTCGCCGCGATGATCCGGTCGCGCTCGTCCACGGCGATCGTCGGGACCCTGCTCGCCCGCACCTGTCCGGCGTCCCACGGCGCCGGCTCCGAGGGACGGACACCGGGTTCACCGGGCACCACCGTCCACGCCGTGGGCTCCGCCCCGGCGAGCTGGCCGACGATCTGGTCGAACAGCCACCGGTGGAAGAGACGCTGCCGGGGGAGCGCCGGGAGGGTCAGCAGACGCTCCTCGCGGGCGCCTTCCTCGGCCAGGTCCAGAACCGCGCGCAGCCTCTGCACCGACGGCCCGGCGTCCGGCGGCAGCGACAGGGGCAGCGACCGGACGGCTCCCTCGGCGGGCCGCCGGCGCAGCGCGTCCGTCACGGCCGCGGTGATCAGGCCGCTCATGTCCTGGGCGACGTCGAGGTCGTCCGGCGGCACCGCCGGATCCCGTCCCGCGGCCGCGGCCAGGGCGGCCTCGCGCAGCAGGGTGTGCCGGTGCTGCTGGGACGCCGAGCAGAGCGCCGACGGCACGTCGAGCAGCGTCACGGTCCCGCCGGTGCCCGCGGGCGCCACGACGGGCTCCCAGCCGCCCGGGTACCGCGGAGGTCCCTCGGGCCGCAGCTCGAACCACACCGTCTTGCCCTCGTCGTCCGTCTCGACACCACGCCGCGAGGACAGCCGCGCGACCAGTGGCAGACCGTGACCGGTGCCCGAGTACGGGGACCAGCCGTGCGGCACGAGCCCGCGGTCCGGGCGCCGGTCGCTCACCCGCACATGGACGGTGCCGTCCTCGAGACGAGCCGCCACCTCGACCTCCGTGCGGGCGTACAGCACCGCGTTGGTCACCAGCTCGCTGACCAGCAGCTGTGCGGTGTCCATCAGGTCCGGCGCGGCCTCGCCGAGAAGGGCCCGCACGAACCGCCGGGCCTCCGCCGCGCTCTCCGGCGCCGGGGGGAACCGACGTGACGGTGTCCCGCGGGCCTTGACGTCGCCCATGACCCCAGTCTGCCCCACCCGGCCCGCCCGGTCCCGGCCGGCACGATGGAACACCGCCGGACGGGCTCCCCGGCACGGGTCCCGGGCGATCACCCGGCCGGCGGGCCCCATAGGGTGCCTCCATGTCTGCCACGTTGAACGCGGGGAGAACCCGCGCCGCGCTGCGCACTTCGGCGCGCGTCTCCGGTGAGCTGTTGCTGGTCCTGGTGGCCGCCGCGGTGGTGCTGTGGCTCCTGGGCCGCATGTGGTCGGTGGTCTGGCCGCTCATAGTCGGTCTCCTCCTCACCACCCTCACCTGGCCCCCCGCCCGTTTCCTGCGCCGGCGCGGTCTGCCACCGGCGCTCGCCGCGTCCCTGGTGACCGTGCTGTTCCTGCTGGTGGCCACGGGCACCGTGGCGCTGATCGCGGTGCCCGTGGCGTCGCAGTCCGGTGAGCTGACGGACGGCGTGGTGGAGGGCATCCAGAGGCTGCGCGAGTGGGCCGCCGGGCCGCCGCTGAACATCGGGGAGGACCGGATCGCCGGTGCCTTCGACACCGCTACCGCCCGCGTCCAGGACAGTGCCGGAACCATCGTCGGCACGGTCGTCACGGGAGTGACCACCGTGTTCAACGGTGTGGTGACCGCCGTGCTGGGACTCTTCCTGATGTTCTTCTTCCTCAAGGACGGTCCGCGTTTCCTGCCGTGGCTCGGCCGGCAGCTCCCCGGCCGGCTCGCCACCGACGTCCCGGTCGTGACCGCGCGGTGCTGGGACACGCTGGGGGCGTTCGTGCGCTCCCAGGCGCTCGTCGGCCTGCTCGACGCCGTACTGATCGGCCTGGGCCTGTGGATCCTGGACGTACCGCTGGTGCTTCCGCTGGCCGTGCTGACCTTCGTGGCCGCGTTCGTGCCCATCATCGGCGCCCTGTTCGCCGGTCTGGTCGCGGTGCTGATCGCGCTGGTGTCCAACGGACTGACGGACGCGCTGATCGTGCTGGCCGTCATCATCGTGGTGCAGCAGCTGGAGGGGAACGTGTTCCAGCCCATGATCCAGAGCCGCGGTCTCGGTCTGCACGCGGCGGTCGTCCTGCTCGCGGTGACGCTGGGCGGCAGCCTGGCCGGCATCGTCGGCAGTCTGCTCGCCGTACCGGTCGCCGCGCTGGTCGCGGTCGTCTGGAACTATCTGCGCGAGCAGCTCGTCGACCCGCCGCGGGAACCGGCGGCCGACGGGCCGCGCACCTGACCGGCGTGCCGCCCCACCCCCCAGGCCGTGTTCGACAGGAAGGCCCCCATGACGTACGACCTCACCGCCCTGCGTGCCCGGATTCCCGCACTGGCCGCCGGCACCGCGCACTTCGACGGCCCCGGCGGCACCCAGACGCCGCTGCCCGTGATCCAGGCGATCGGCGCCGCGCTGTCCCGGCCCCTCTCGATCCGGGGCGACGGCCTGCCCGGCGAGCGCAACGCCGAGACCCTCGTCGTCGAGGCCCGCCGCGCCATGGCCGATCTCCTGGGCGCCGACCCGGCGGGCATCGTCTTCGGGCGCAGCGCCACCCAGCTCACCTACGACTTCTCCCGCACGCTGGCCCGGAGCTGGTCGCCGGGCGACGAGGTGGTCGTCACGCGGCTGGACCACGACGCCAACATCCGCCCGTGGGTGCAGGCGGCGGAGCGGGCCGGCGCCACCGTCCGGTGGGCGGACTTCGACCCGGCCACCGGTGAACTGACGGCCGACGACGTCCGGGCCGTGCTCGGCGAGCGCACCCGGCTGGTGGCGGTCACCGCGGCCTCCAACCTGATCGGAACCATCCCCCCGGTCGCCGAGATCGCCGAGATCGTGCACGAGGCGGGCGCGCTGCTGTACGTCGACGGCGTGCACTACGCCGCCCACCGCCTGGTCGACATCGAGGCGCTGGGCGCGGACTTCCTCGTCTGCTCCCCGTACAAGTTCCTCGGCCCGCACCACGGCGTTCTGGCCGCCCGCCCCGAGCTGCTGGAGACACTGCGCCCGGACAAGCTGCTGCCCTCCGCGGACGCGGTCCCCGAGCGGTTCGAACTCGGCACGCTGCCCTACGAGTTCCTCGCCGGCACCCGCGCGGCCGTCGACTTCCTGGCCGGCCTGGCGGCGCGGCCGGGCGGCAGCCGCCGGGAACGGCTCGGCTCGGCGTTCGCGGTGATCGAGGAACACGAGGGCACGCTGCGGGGCCGGCTGGAGCAGGGTCTGGCGGCCTTCGGGGAGGTCACCGTCCTGTCCCGCGCGGCCCGGCGCACCCCGACCCTGCTGGTCACCCTCGACGGCCACCGCACCGAGGACGCCTACCGCTTCCTCGCCGAACGCGGCGTCCACGCGCCCTCCGGCTCGTTCTACGCGCTGGAGGCCTCCCGCCGTCTCGGCCTCGGGGACACCGGCGGCCTCCGCCTCGGCCTCGCGCCCTACACCAGCGGCGAGGACGTCGACCGCCTCCTGGCCGGCCTGTCCGCCTTCCTCGGACGGACGGCGGGGGCGCATGGCCGGTGACGGCGACGTCACCGGCCTCACCTACGGCCCCCGCGGCGCCACCGCCCCGGACGCCCCGCTCCGGCCCGCCTCCCCGCCCGGGCCTCCGCCGGTTCGAGGCGACCGTGACGACCGGGCGGGGAGAGGACGTCCGGGCCGCGCCGGCGGGCCCTTGGCGGCAGCTCCTCCCCCTCCTGCTGCCGGCCCGGAACCGCGTCCGCGCGCGGTGCCTCCGTTCCTCGCCGTGACGGAGCGGGTCAGGAGTACAGCGCCTCGATCTCCCGTGCGTACGCCTCCTGCGCCGCCTGTCGTCTGACCTTGAGCGAGGGGGTCAGCAGCCCGTTCTCCTCGGTGAACCCGCCCTCGACGAGGGCGAAGGCGCGGATGGACTCCGCGCGGGAGACCGCCTCGTTGGCGTGGTCGACGGCCCGCTGCACGTCGGCCCGCATCCGCGGGTCGCGGACCACCTCGGACATCGGGGTGCCGGCGGGCAGCCGGCGGACCGACAGCCAGTGGGCGACCGTCTCGGGGTCGAGGGCGATCAGCGCGGCCACGAAGGGACGGTTGTCGCCGACGACGAGGCACTGGCCGACGGGCGGGCGGCTGCGCAGACGGTCCTCCAGGACGGCCGGGGAGACGTTCTTGCCGCCGGAGGTGACGAGGATGTCCTTCTTGCGGCCGGTGATGGTCAGATAGCCGTCCTCGTCCAGGGAGCCGAGGTCGCCGGTGGTGAACCAGCCGTCGTCGAGCACCTCCCCCGTGGCGGCCGGATCGTTCCAGTAGGCACCGAAGACGATGCCGCCCTTGACGCGCACCTCGCCGTCGCCGGCGATCCGGACCGCGGTGCCGGGGACCGGGAGGCCGACCGTGCCGGGGCGGGGGCCCAGCGGCGGGACGATGGTGGCGGCGGCGGTGGTCTCGGTCAGGCCGTAGCCCTCGTACACCATGATTCCGGCCGCGTAGAAGAAGAGGTTGAGGTCGCGCTCCAGCGGGGAACCGCCGCTGATGGCGTAGCGCAGGCGCCCGCCGAGTTCCTCGCGGACACGGCGGTAGACCAGCAGGTCGTACAGCGCCCAGGCGGCGTACAGACCGGGGCCGGGGCCCTTTCCGCGGCCCAGGAACCGGTCCAGGTGGGCCTCGCCGAAGCGTACGGCGACGCGGTGGGCGCGTTCGAAGGAGGCGCCGCGGCCGATCTTCTCCGCGGTGGCCCGGCCGGTGTCGTGGATCTTCTCGAAGAGGTAGGGGACACCGACCAGGAACGTCGGGCGGAACGACTTGAGCGCGGGCCGCAGTTCGTCCGGCTTGATGCTCGGGCAGTGCCCGATCTCGATGCGCGCGAGCAGGCAGGCGATCTGGATGGTGCGGCCGAGGACGTGGGCCAGCGGGAGGAACAGCAGGGTCGAGGCGACCTGGCCGGTGACCTCCTTGAAGACGGGGTGCAGCAACTCCACGGTGTTGGCGGCCTCGGCGTGCAGGTTGGCGTGCGTGAGCACACAGCCCTTGGGGCGACCGGTGGTGCCGGAGGTGTAGCAGAGGGTCGCGACGGTGTCGGGGGTCAGGGCCGCGCGGCGCTCGGTGACCTCCTCGTCCAGGACCCCTTCGCCGAGCGTGGTGAGGTCGGCGAGGGCGTCCGCCTCCAGTTCCCACACGCGCGGGGGCGAGGGGTGGGCGGCGGTGCCGGTGGTGACGGTGGCGGTGTGCTCCGCGGTCTCCGTGACGACGTACCGGGCGCCGGAGTCGCGCACGATCCACTCCACCTGCTCCGCGGACGAGGTGGCGTAGACCGGCACCGTCCGGCCGCCGGCGGACCAGATCGCGAAGTCCAGGACCGTCCACTCGTAGCGGGTACGGGACATCACGGCGACCCGGTCGCCCGGTTCGAGGCCGGCGGCGATCAGCCCCTTGGCCACGGCGGTGACCTCCTGGGCGAAGGCCGCCGCCGTGACCGGACGCCAGGTGCCGTGCTCCTCGCGCCGCAGGACCACCGCGTCGGGCGCCTCGGCCGCGTTGGTGTACGGGATGTCGGCGGTGGTGCCGGTGGCCGGCGGGGCGAGGGGCGCCGTACGGGCCTCGCGCACGACGCCCCGCTCGTCCCTGACGGTCTCGGCTCTGGTACGGCCCGCCGGATCGGTGCGTCGTCTCGCCCGTTCCAGATCCCTGCGTACGCCCATGACGGCTCCCGGTCGCGGCTGATGCTCTCGTGCTGGTGCTGCCCTGCTTACTTACCCGAGAGTAAACTTACTAATGCGTAAGGAAGAGCCGACGGGCGGGTCGGCCGAGACGGTCCGCCGTGCGGACCGCCTCGGCCGGCTCGCGGATGCCGTGATCCCCGGTCCTGGCCGCCGGCGGCCAGGCGCACTCGGAGGGTTCACCCGGACCGGGGGCGCCGGGCGTGACCCGGCGTCGGGCGCGCCGTGACCGGGGCTACGCCGTCAGCCGCCCGGCGAGGGCCTTGGCCTTGGCGGCCGCGTCGTCGTGGGCGCGCTCGCGGGAGCTCTCGAAGAGCGGGACCAGCTCGCCCATCGCCGGGTTGTGCGGGGCCATGGTCAGCTCCGGGACGATGAAGTCGACGTCGAGTCCGAGGCCGTCGCCGAGCACCGCGCGCAGGTAGTTCTGGACGTACTCGAAGCCCTCGCGGGGGGTGCCGGGCGCGTAGGAGCCGCCGCGGCTGGCGATCACGGTGACCGGGGTGCCCTGGGCGGAGGGGTTCTCGCCGGCGGTGCGGCCCATGAGGATCACGTTGTCCAGCCACGCCTTGAGCGTCGAGGGGATCGTGAAGTTGTACATGGGGGCGCCGATCAGCAGGGCGTCCGCCCGCTCGAACTCCTCGATCAGCCTCAGGCGTTCGGCGAAGGCCGCGGCCTGCCCGGGGGTGTGCGCCGCCGGGTCCGCGAAGCCCGCCGTGTGGGCGTCGGCGGTGATGTGCGCAACGGGGTTCACGGAGAGGTCGCGGTGGATCACCGTGCCCTCGGGGTGCTGCTCCTCCCAGGCCTTGCGGAAGGTCGCCGCCACGGCGCGGGAGGCGGAGGCGGACGCCGGGAACACGGACGAGTCGATGTGCAGAAGGGTGGCCATCGGGGATGTCTCCAGGGGCGCAGGGCGGAGGCGTGTCACGCCACCGCTGACTTTTCGTACTCGACTATAAGTAACACAGATACTTACTTTTTTTCATCCCCTTGTGCCGAGGTAGTACCCTTGAGACATGGCGGTCGAGCAGGCGCACGAGGCATCGGCATGCAAGCGGGTGGACGGCGGTATCACCCGCGTCTTCCAGCTGCTCGGGAAGCGGTGGACGGGACCGATCGTCGCCGTGCTGGTGGAGCAGCCCGCGTACTTCGCCGATCTGCGCCGGGCCGTCCCCGGCATCAGCGAGCGGATGCTCTCCGACCGGCTGACGGAGCTGGGCGCCGCCGGACTGCTGACCCGTGAGGTCGACGAGGGGCCGCCGCTGCGGGTCACCTACCGTCTGACGGAATCGGGCGCGGCGCTGGGGCCCGCGCTCAAGGAGCTCGGCAGGTGGGCCGAGAGGTATCTGCCCGAATCCGGGTCCTGCGTGGAGTCGACGGGCTGCTGAAGCCCTCCGCCCATGGGCGCGCGGGCCCCGCGAGGTGCACGGCCGGGCACGCCGCCTCCGCCTACTCCTCGAACAGTGCCTCCTGCTCGCCCTCCTCGGCCTTCCGCAGCCGCCTGCCGCGCGCCCCCACGGTCACCACCGCGGCCGCCGCGGTCACGGCGAAGGCCACCGGAACCATCCAGCCCCGGTTGACCGCGTGGCCGAGGGCGTGGTCCAGGGAGAACCGGCCGGGACCGGTCACGGCGAGGCCGGCCGCCGTCAGGCCCAGGGACGCGGCGTACTCGAAGCCGCCCTCCTGGTTGAAGAAGCCGTTGGGCGCGTGCACGGCTGACGCGCCCGCCATCGCGCCGGCCGCCGCCGCACCCGCCGCAGGGGTGGCCAGGCCGAGCGCCAGCAGCGTGCCGCCGCCGGCCTCCGCGATCCCCGCCGCCATCGCGTTGGCCCGCCCGGGGACGTAGCCGATGGACTCCATGAACTGTCCCGTGCCCTCGATGCCGCCGCCGCCGAACCAGCCGAACAGTTTCTGCGCGCCGTGCGCCGCGAGCACCCCTCCCGTGCCCAGCCGGAGCAGCAGCAGTCCCAGATCGCGTCGGTCGTAACGGGTCACGTCGTCTCCCAGGGGCAGTGATGGCCCGACCACCGTCGCATCCCCACGGCCGTCCGGCCCGTCACCGGTCGCCGTCCGGGTGACGCGGGCCCGCGTGCGGCCGCCCCGGTGGTCATGGCCCCGCCCGGCCGTGAGCCGCTGTCCGTCTGCTCGGCGTCCGTCACGGGCGTCCACGAACGAGCCCTGGAAGTGCGGCGGTCGGTGTTCCCCGCGCAGGCGACGTGCGTCTATCCGAGCGGCGCCACCCACGACCTCGTCCCCGCCTGGTGGGACGGGCCGGCCTGGGCGGCCCTGGGCGCGTCGCTGCTGGCTCTGTCCGGGCTCCTACAGGCCCTGAGACGGCGCGGCCGGCGCCCGGGGCCCCCGGGGCGGGATCCTTCCTGAGCCGCTGCGCCGACGACCGGTGGCACCGTACGCAGTGCTGACGGCCGCACCGCCGTCCGGCAGCTCCCTGCGCGCGGACGACGGCTCGCGGGGCGCCGGCCCCGTCGTCGAGCGGGCCCGGGACGCCTGCCACGAGAACGGTGCGCCGCCCTGCCCCGCGCACCGGCCACCGGATCGCGGCCCCCACCGCGCCAACCGGCCGGCCGAACTCCATCTCACGGCCCGGCTCGCCGGCTTCGGCCCGGAGAGCGGGCACGCGGACTGTACAGGCGCCGAGTTCACCGCGGAGTCGCGCTCCCACGTCTTCGTCCACCGGCTCCCCACCGTCCCCCAGCGGGGGTGACCACCGCGTACGCCGCGGCGGGCCCGGCCCGGGACCCCCAGGGGCGTGCCGGATCGGCACGCCCCTCGATTGTTCGTCCCGGCACGGACTTTGAACTCATCGATGACAAAGTATGGACGCGCTCAGCAGAAGTCTCCTAGCGTGTCGGCCGCAACCGCTGGCGTTTTTCGGTACCGGAGTCTTCCGGCCCTCCGGTCGACCCACAGGAGGAAGCATGAGCGCACGGCTGTCCCGGCGCGCCCGAAGATGTCTGACAGGGCTGCTCGTCGGCGCGTTCGCCGCGGGTGGGCTCTGGGGACCTCCCCCGGCCTCGGCACAACCCGGCACCGCGGCGCAGGCCGACGTGCCGCCACAGGAGCCCGGCGTCACCCTGCGCGTCTTCGACGTCCAGGTCCCCCTCGACGAGATCTGCACCCTCAAGCCGGGGCAGACCCCCAACGTCGACCGGCTGATGCCGACCGTCGACTGGAAGACGACCGACGACTTCGGAGGGTTCAACGACAACTTCGTCACCCAGGTCACCGGCAACATCCACGCGCCGGCGGACGGTTCGTACACCTTCCGGCTGACCAGTGACGACGGCTCACGGCTGCTGATCGACGACAAGGTGGTCGTCGACCACGACGGACTGCACGGCGCGGAGCCCAAGGACGGCACCGTCCAGCTCACCGAGGGGATGCACTCGCTGCGCATCGACCACTTCGAGCGCGGTGGCGACCAGCAGATCACCCTCGCCTGGCAGCCCCCGGGCGCCGACGGCTTCGAGACCGTACCGCGGACGGCACTGAGCACCGACGCCGGCGTGGTCCGGGTGACCGCCCCGGGCCGCAAGGAGTGCGAGGGCTTCAGGGACGCGCCGGGCGACGGCCTCCCGCTCAACTCCGTGCGCCCCGACCACACCCTCACCGACCTCCGTCCCGAGGGCTTCGAACCGCAGGTCACCGGCATGGACTGGCTGCCCGACGGCCGTCTGGTGGTGAGCACCTGGGGCGGCACCGACAACACGGACGGCGAGGTCTACGTCCTCGACGACACCGCCGGCAGCACGGGCCCCGACAAGGTGAAGGCCACGAGGATCGCCGAGGGGCTCAAGGAGCCGATGGGCCTCAAGGTCGTCGACGGCACCATCTTCGTCTCCCAGAAGCACGAGTTGACGGAGCTGGGGGACAGCGACGGCGACGGCGTCATGGACAAGTCCAAGACGATCGCCACCTGGCCGTACGGCGGCAACTTCCACGAGTTCGCCTTCGGACTGCTGTACCGCGAGGGCCACTTCTACCTGAACCTGTCCGTGGCCATCAACTACGGCGGCGCCACCACGGACCCGCAGCCCGCACCCGGCCGGGGCTCGACCATCAAGGTGAACCGCAAGACCGGCAAGGTCAGTTACATCGCCGGCGGCCTCCGCACCCCGAACGGCATCGGCTGGGGTCCCGGCGGCGACATCTTCGCGACCGACAACCAGGGCGGCTGGCTGCCCGCGTCCAAGCTGGTCCACATCAAGCAGGACCGCTTCTTCAACCACTACACCAATCCCGCGGGCCCCTTCGACGCGGAGCCGGTGACCCAGCCGGTGCTCTGGCTGCCGCAGAACGAGATCGCCAACTCGCCGAGCACGCCCCTGTATCTGACCAAGGGCAGGTTCAAGGGCCAGCTGCTCCTCGGTGACGTCACCTACGGCGGCATCCAGCGCGCCTACCTGGAGAAGGTCAAGGGCCAGTACCAGGGCGCCGTCTTCCGCTTCACCCAGGGCCTGGAAGCCGGTGTGAACCGCATCGCCATGGGCCCCGACGGCGCGATCTACGCCGGCGGTCTGGGCGCGGACGGCAACTGGGGCCAGGAGGGCAAGCTCAAGTACGGTCTCCAGAAGCTGTCGCCCAACGGCGGCAACACCTTCGACATCCAGGCCATGCGGGCGAAGAAGGGCGGCTTCGAGCTGGAGTACACCCAGCCCCTGTCGCAGGAGACCGCTGACAACCTTGTCAGCCACTACGAGGCCCAGCAGTGGCGCTACACCCCGACGAGCGACTACGGCGGCCCCAAGATCGCCGAGGAGACCCTGAAGGTGACGTCGGCCAAGCTGTCGGACGACCGCAAGAAGGTGACCCTCGCCCTCGACGGGCTGAAGCCGGGCCGCGTCGTGCACCTGCGGTCCCCGCGTCCGTTCAGCTCGGCGTCCGGCGAGTCCCTGTGGAGCACCGAGGCCTGGTACACGCTGAACGCCGTGCCCGGCAAGCAGCCGGCACCGTCGTCGCTGTACGAGGCCGAGGAGGCGGCCATCACCGGAGCGGCGGGCATCAACACCAACCACCCGGGCCACTCCGGCAGCGGCTTCGTCGACCGGTACGCCACCCGGGGCGCCACCACCGCCTTCGACGTCGAGGTGCCCAAGCGCGGAACGTACGACGTGGGGCTGCGCTACGCCAACGGCCCGGACCCCTTCCGGGGCACCAAGTCCCTCTCCCTGTACGTCAACGGACGCAAGGTGAGACAGACCGAGCTGCGCGACACCGGCAACTGGGACACCTGGTCGACGCAGCGGGAGGCCCTGCCCCTGCGGGCCGGCCACAACACCATCGCCTACCGGTACGACGAGGGCGACACCGGCCACGTCAACCTCGACCTCATCACCGTCGACCCGCACGGCAGCCCCGTCGCCCTGTTCGACGGCGGCGGCCTCGACCGCTGGCAGCACACCGACGGCCGCCCGGCGCAGTGGCCGGTGGCCGACGGCGCGATGGAGGTCTGCTGCGGGGACATCCGCACCAAGGACAGTTTCGACGACTTCAAGCTGCACGTGGAGTTCCGGCTGCCCAAGCTCCCGCCGGACGTGACGGGACAGGACCGCGCCAACAGCGGCGTCTACCTCCAGGACCGCTACGAGCTCCAGATCCTGGACTCCTTCGGTGACACCACGCTCGACAACAACGAGGCAGGAGCGATCTACCTGAAGAAGGCCCCCGACGTGAACGCCGCCACGGCGCCCGAGACGTGGCAGTCGTACGACATCGTCTTCCGCGCGGCGCGCTACGACGCCGACGGCAGGAAGACGGCCGACGCGCGGATCACCGTCGTCTGGAACGGCAAGAAGATCCACGACAACGTCGCGATCGACAGCCCGACCGGAGGCGGAGCCGCCGAGGGTCCGGCCGCCGGAGCCGTCCGGCTGCAGGACCACGGGAACGCGGTGCGCTACCGCAACATCCGTATCGAGCCGCTGAGCTAGCGCGAAGCCGTGGCCGGGGCCCCACCGGGTGCCCCGGCCACGGCCGGGTGTTCCACGGCGGTGCCGGTTCCGGTGCGCCGGCCCGGCCCGCGGGCGCGGGAAGGCGAGCGTGCTGTGCGCCCGGGCCGGGACCCCGCGGCCGCTGATCCGGCGGGCCCGGCGGGCCCGGCTGCCGACCCGGCGGGCACATCGAGGCCGGAGCCGGAAAAAAGCCGGGCGGCGATGTCGAGAACGCGCGGCGGGCTCCGTCCCCGGGGTGAACGCGACCACAATGGGTCGCACCCGCACCGAGGAGTAAGACGATGGCCAAGTACCTGCTGCTCAAGCACTACCGCGGCGCTCCGGCAGCGGTCAACGACGTGCCGATGGACCAGTGGACGCCGGAGGAGATCTCGGCGCACGTGCAGTACATGAACGACTTCGCGGCCCGGCTCGAGAGGACCGGCGAGTTCGTCGACGGTCAGGCACTCGCCCCCGAGGGGACGTGGGTCCGCTACGACGGCGAGGGGCGCCCGCCGGTCACCGACGGCCCGTTCGCCGAGACCAAGGACCTCGTCGCCGGCTGGATGGTGATCGACGTCGACAGCCACGAGCGCGCCGTCGAACTGGCCGGAGAACTGTCGGCCGCCCCCGGGGCGGGTGGGAGGCCGATCCACGAGTGGCTCGAGGTGCGCCCGTTCCTGACCGCGCCGCCCACCATCACGGAGTGACCTCCGCGATGGACGAGGCCCGGCTCAGGAGCCTCACGCCGAGCGTGCTCACCGTCCTCGTCCGCCGCGGAGCCGACTTCGCGGCGGCCGAGGACGCCGTGCAGGACGCGCTGGTCGAGGCGGTCCGCGTCTGGCCGGCCGACCCGCCCCGCGACCCCAAGGGCTGGCTGATCACCGCGGCCTGGCGCAAGTTCCTCGACGCGACCCGGGCGGACACCGCCCGCCGCCGCCGGGAGGACCTCGTCGACGAGGAGCCGGCACCCGGCGCCGCGCCCGCGCTGGACGACACGCTCCAGCTCTACTTCCTGTGCGCGCACCCCTCGCTGACCCCGTCGTCGGCGGTCGCGCTCACGCTGCGCGCCGTCGGCGGGCTGACCACCCGCCAGATCGCCCGGGCCTACCTGGTGCCCGAGGCGACGATGGCGCAGCGGATCAGCCGGGCCAAGCGCACCGTCTCCGGCGTGCGGCTCGACCGGCCCGGCGACGTCGGCACCGTGCTGCGCGTCCTGTACCTGGTCTTCAACGAGGGCTATTCCGGGGACGTCGACCTCGCCGCCGAGGCGATCCGGCTCACCCGGCAGCTCGCGGCCCGGGTCGACCACCCCGAGGCGGCGGGACTGCTCGCCCTCATGCTGCTCCACCACGCCCGACGCGCCGCCCGGACCGCGCCCGACGGCAGCCTGGTACCGCTCGCCGAGCAGGACCGCGGCCGGTGGGACACCGGGGCGATCACCGAGGGTGTCGCGATCCTGCAGACGGCACTCGCCCGCGACCGGCTGGGCGAGTTCCAGGCGCAGGCCGCCATCGCGGCACTCCACGCCGACGCGCCCACCGCCGGGGAGACCGACTGGGTGCAGATCGTCGAGTGGTACGACGAGCTGACGCGCCTCACCGGCAATCCGCTCGTCCGGCTCAACCGCGCGGTCGCCGTCGGCGAGGCCGACGGACCGCGCGCCGGGCTGGCGGCGCTGGCGGCGCTGGACGACTCCCTGCCCCGCCACGCCGCGGTGGCGGCGTACCTCCACGAGCGCGACGGCGACCTGGCGACGGCGGCCCGGCTGTACGCCGAGGCGGCCCGGAAGGCCCCCGACCTCGCCGAACGCGACCACCTGACGCGTCAGGCCGCGCGGCTCAACTCCCGCCGACGCCGTTGACGCCCCGCGCCCGGGCGGCGTGGGAAACGCGTCGTGACCCCGTACGACAGCGTGCCCGGCCGTGCTCCGCACCCGATGCGCACCGCGTGCTCCAGGAGCACAACGCAGCGGGCGGCCCCCGCCGACCGCGCACCCCTCCCGCCGGGCGGCGAAGCCGAAGGGCGGGTGCCGGTGCCCGGTGGCACGCTGAGTCAAAGGCAATCCGCACGAAAGGACACCGCGGTGATCACCACTGACTTCGTCCCCGGTTCGCCCTGCTGGCTCGACCTGGGCGCCCCCGACGTGCGGGCCGCCGCCGCCTTCTACGGCGCGGTCCTCGGCTGGGACTACGAGTCCATGGGGGAGGGGGAGGACATGGAAGGGGGGACGTTCCGCAAGGACGGCAAGATCGTCGCCGGCCTCGGCGAACTCACCGAGGAAGGCGCGCGCAGCGCCTGGATGATCTACTACAGCGTCGCCGACGCCGACGCCACCACCCAGGCCGTGGAGCGCGCGGGGGGAACGGTACGGGTGGCGCCGACGGACCTCGAGCAATGGGGTCGGATGGCCCAGTACAGCGACCCGCTCGGAGGCCAGTTCGCCGTCTGGCAGCCGGGGGACACCCGGGGCGTCGACCTGGTGGACGAGCCGGGCTCACTGTCCTGGACCGAGCTGTACACGAGCGACGCGGCGGCCGCGAAGGAGTTCTACGGCGGCGTCCTCGGCTGGCGGTTCAGCGACACGGAGCTGCCGGGCGGCGCAGGCACGTACTCCCTGATCACCCCCGCCGGGCTGCCCGAGGAACGCATGCACGGCGGTCTCCTGCAGGTCGGCGCGGAGGACCTCGCGCCCGCGGGCGGCCGGCCGTACTGGCACCCGGTCTTCGCCGTCGCCGACTGCGACGCCGCGGTCGCCGAGGCCACCGGGAACGGCGGCAGCGTGCGGATGGGGCCGCAGGACGCGGAAGGCGTCGGCCGCCTGGCCGTCTGCCTCGACCCGTCCGGCGCGGACTTCGTGGTCCTCACGCCGGCCCGGAGCTGAGCACCGGCACCGGGCGAGGTCCAGCGTTCACCCGGCCGGGTGAAGCAGGCGCAGGGCGTCCAGTACCTCCCGGTCGGAGACCCGGGGGAAGTCGTCGTACCACTCACCCACGGACCGCACGTGCGGCGGCCGGTGCAGACAGACGACGTCGTCGGCCTCGTCCCGCAGCGCCGCGGCGGTGCCGTGACCGCACACCGGGACCGCCAGGGTGAGACGCAGGGGATCGCGGCGGCGCAGGTGGCGCAGGGCCGCTCGGGCGGTGATCCCCGTGGCCAGCCCGTCGTCCACCACCACGACGCTGTGGCCGCGGACCTCCGGGGCGGGGCGTCCGCCGCGGTAGACCCGCTCGCGCCGGAGCAGTTCGACGCGCTCCCGGGCCACCTCGGAGCCGAGCTTGTCCTCCGAGAGATGCAGGACCCGCAGCCCCGTGCGGTCGAACACCGGCGGGTCGTCCCCGGCGATCGCCCCGACACCCACCTCGGGCGCCCCGGGCACCGCGATCCTGCGGACGACGAGGACGTCCATCGGGACCCGCATCGCCCGGGCGATCTCCGCCCCGACCGGGACGCCACCGCGCGGCAGCGCCAGCACGGTCACATTCGCCAGATCGCCGTCGCTCGCCCACTCCAGCAGCCGGACGGCCAGCTCCTGTCCGGCGTGTTCACGGCTTCGGAATCGCACGGCTCGCTCCCTTCCTCGGCCACCGGTACCGGGTAACCGCCGGCGCCCCGGCACTCACCTGCCGGAATCAGGAACACCTGGGCCGGTGACGCGGTCGTCGGGGAGGCCGCCCCGGACCAGCCGGCGCCGGCCGGGCAGCCGGAGCGGACCCTCCGGCCGGCGGCGGCCGTCGTGGAGGACCTCCGGCCTGCCGCCGCCGTTCACACCGCGGGTGCGGAACCGGTCGTCCAGGACGCCGTACAGGTCGTGGCCGGGCACGGCGTCCTCTCGGAACCGGCGATCGGGACGCGGCCGACGCGGCCGACGCGGCCGACGCGACAGCGCGCGAGCCGGCCGCGACGGCGTCGGCGAGCGCCGCGTCCGCGTCCCCGGCGAACACCCGCGGCAGGCTCGGCACGACGGGCCGGTCCGCGCGCCGGCCGGGGCGGGCGCGACCGCTGCCGGCCGCTGTCCGCCGCACCCCGTCCCGGACCGTTGTCCGAGGCGTTCCGTACCCTCTCCGCGTACCGCACGGAACGAGGGAGGACGACGATGGCCGTCACCGCGCAGGACGCGATCGAGGCGCTGCGGGAACTGGGACGGCGCCTGCCGGACCTGTTCACGCTCGAGCCCGGGGTCACGGACGCCGGACCGAACGGGGCCGGGCCCCGGCTGCCCGACGACATGCGTACCCTGCTGCGGGCCGTGAGCGCCGTCCACACGGCCGCCGGCGACCGGCTGCACCTCGATCCCCGGGAGAGCAGGGCCGAGCGCCGGTGGATGCGGGGGCCGGGCGAGGAGAGCCGGGTGCTTCTCTCCCTGGCGACCGGTGACCACTTCTTCGTCGACGTGCACCCCGGGACCGGGGCGTGGGGCGCGGTGTTCTCCCGGTCCGCGGACTTCTCCGGCACCTATGCCTACTGCGCCCGCTCCCTCCCGGAGTTCCTCGTCGACTACGCCCGCGAGGCCCTGGCCCTCGCGGACCGGGTGAGGGCCGACCCGGACGCGTACGACCGGGACGAGGCGGAGTTCGACATCCAGTTCCCCTGCGAGGCGGTGTGGCACCTGGGCGTGGAGGTCTCCGGTATGCCCGTGGCCGAGCTGCGCGGCACGGACGACCCCGACCTGGCGGCGGTGATCGCCGGACTCCCGGACACGGCCTCCCTCGTCGACCTGCGCACGGTGGAGCCGCCGGCCCTGATGGAGCTGCGGCCGACGGACGGGGAGCAGGAGGTGTTCATGCGGTTCGGCCCGGAGCGGCAGTTCGCCGTGGCCGTACCCGAGGACGCGCCGTCACCGTACCCCGCGCACTGACGAGGACTCCGAGCCAGATTCCCGGCCCCGTCCCCGCGGACGGAAGCCGGCCGCGGGGCCTCCCGCGGTCGCGGCATGACGTGGACCCGGACCCGGCCCCAGGCCCGGAGCGGGATCCCTGTCACCGGCGTCACCGGAACCGCAGGCCGCCAGGTGGTCGCCGAACCGCTCGCCCGCCCGCACCTTCGCCCGCCGGGCCGGGGAGCACACGCACGCGTTCACGGCGGCTGACACCTCCGGCACGGCATGATCCCGCACCGGGACCCTGGACGGAGGCGGAAGGAGCGGCGGCGACGACCTCGTCCCGGGCCGGCCACCGGGGATGCCTGCGCCCCGCGACGACCGAGCGCGCAGGCGGGGGCGTCGGCCGGCTCAGTCCAGGAGTTCGGCGATCAGGGCGGCGAACTCCTCCGGGGTGGCGAGACGGACGCCGAGCTGTTCGGCCTTGGCGCGCTTGGAGCCGGCGCCCTCGCCCGCGACCACCAGGGTGGTCTTCCCGGAGACGCTGGAGGAGGAGCGTCCGCCGGCCCGTTCGACGAGTTCGTTCATCTCGTTGCGCGACAGCTTCCCCAGGCTTCCGGTCATCGCGCCCGTGACCACCACCGTCATCCCGGCCAGCGGGCCGTCCGCCGCCGGTGCCGCGGTCGGACCGTCGGCGGTGGCGGTGGCGGTGGCGTCGGCGGCCGGTGGCCACGTGGCGCCGGGCTCGGTCATGTTGACGCCGGCGGCGGCGAGTCTGTCGATCAGCGGGGCGAGTTCGGCCAGCTCCGCGACGATCGAGGGAGCCTTCTCCGCTCCGATGCCGTCGACCCGCTGCATCGCCTCGGCGTCGGCCGCACGGATGTTGTCCATGGTGGCGAAGTGGCGGGCGATACGCCGTGACATGGACCGTCCGGTGCCCCGGACACCCAGCGCGCACAGCACCCGTGACAGCGGTTGCTCCTTGGCCTTGGCGAGCGCGGCGAGCAGATTGTCCGTGCTGGTCTCACCCATCCGGTCCAGCGCCAGCAGCCGGTCGCGCCGGAGGGCGAACAGATCGGCGAGATCGGCGACCAGCCCCGCGTCGACGAGCTGGACGACACGGGTGGCGCCCAGGCCCTCGATGTCGAGCTGGTCGCGGCCCGCCGCGTAGGCGAGGGAAGCGACCAGATGACAGTTGCGGCCCTGCGCGCACCGCCAGCGTTCCTCGCCGGTGTCGATGTCCGAACCGCAGCGCGGGCACCGGGCCGGGAACACGACGGGCCGCTCCTCGCCCGTACGCAGATGGGCGACCGGTGCCTCGATGCGGGGGATGACGTCGCCGGCGCGGTACACCATGACGTGGTCGCCCAGACGCAGGTCCCGGCGGGTGATGTCGGCCGGGTTGTGCAGGGTGGCGTAGGTGATGGTCGACCCGTCGATGACGACCGGCTCGAGAACGCCGCGCGGCGCGATGATGCCGGTGCGGCCCACGTTCCACTCCACATCCAGCAGCCGGGTGATCTTCTCCACGGCCGGCAGCTTGTAGGCGATCGCCCACCGGGGCGCGCGCGAACCGGACCCGGCGGCCCGCCGGTCGGCGGCGAGGTCGGCCTTGACGACGATCCCGTCGATGCCGAACGGCAGCTCGGCACGGAGCGCGGCGATCTCCTTCACCCGGACCAGCACCTCCTCCGTCCCCTCGGCGACGACGTCCGGGACCGCGGTCCGGGCACTGGTGTGCACGCCGAGACCGGCGGCCAGGTCCATCAGCTCGCTGTGCGCGAGCTCGTTCAGCCGTCCGGCGAGGGCGGCGCCGGTGCCGGGCAGCGGCAGCAGCCCGTAGCCGAAGAACGTCATCGGCACCGTGTAGAGACGGTCCTTCGCCCGCAGGGTGCCCGCCGCCGCGTTGCGCGGGTTGGCGAACGGCTGCCCGCCGTGAGCGGTGCGCACCTCGTTGGCGTGCTCGAACTGGGCCGTGGTCATCAGGACCTCGCCGCGCACCTCCACGGTGACCGGCTCCTGCAGCTTCTCGGGCAGCCCCTCGATGGTGCCGATCGCGTGCGAGACGTCCTCCCCGGCCGTCCCGTCCCCGCGGGTGACCAGGCGGGTGAGCCTGCCGTCGCTGTAACGGGCGGCTATCGCGAGCCCGTCGAGTTTCGGGCCCACACCGAAGCGTGTCACGTCACGGCCGAGACGGCGGGACAGGGACGCGGTCCAGGCGGTGAACTCCTGCGCGGAGAACACGTTGTCGAGGCTGAGCATCGGCACCGTGTGGGGCACGTCGCCCTCGACCGCGCCACCGGCGACCTTCCCGGTGGGGGAGCCCGGCAGTATCCGGTCGGGATGCGCGGCCTCCCAGTCGGCGATGCCCCGTACCAGCCGGTCGTAGGCGTCGTCGTCCAGCGCGGAGGTGCCGCCCGTGTA
This sequence comes from Streptomyces sp. NPDC016640, assembly GCF_043076215.1. Lineage (NCBI taxonomy): Bacteria > Bacillati > Actinomycetota > Actinomycetes > Kitasatosporales > Streptomycetaceae > Streptomyces > Streptomyces sp. NPDC016640. The sequence goes on along the minus strand of NZ_JBIBRG010000019.1, from coordinate 102,753 downwards.
GTAGGCGGCCGCCGCGCTCACGGCCTCCTCGACCGCCTGGGCGTAGGCGGTGGCGTCCACGATCACTGCTGCAGGTGTTGTCATGCGCCGCATCCTGCCGCCCGCCACTGACAACGGCGTCCGGCGGCGATCACGACCTGATGGCATTTGCCTAAAGGCTTTAGGCGTACGCATAATCACTTCAGCTGATCAGGAGGGTCAATATGGTTCGCGCGGGGCTGACTCCGGAGCGCCTCGCCAGGGCCGGGGCGGAGCTGGCCGACGAGGTCGGCTTCGAGCGGGTGACCGTCTCGGAGCTCGCCCGGCGGTTCGACGTCAAGGTGGCGAGCCTGTACTCCCATCTGAAGAACTCCCATGAGCTCAGGACGAGAATCGCGCTGCTCGCCCTGGAGGAACTCGCCGACCGGGCCGCCGACGCCCTGGCCGGTCGGTCCGGCAAGGACGCCCTGACCGCCCTGGCGGACGTCTACCGCGACTACGCGCGTGAGCACCCCGGCCGTTATGCCGCCGCACAGTTCCGGCTCGGCCCCGAGGACGCCGCGGGCAGCGCGGGAGTGCGGCACGCGCAGATGACCCGGGCCCTGCTGCGCGGCTACGACCTGGCGGAACCGGACCAGACCCATGCCGTCCGGCTGCTGGGCAGCGTCTTCCACGGCTACGTCAGCCTCGAGATGGGCGGTGGTTTCAGCCACAGCGCCCCCGACACGCAGGAGACCTGGTCCCGCATCCTCGACGCGCTGGACGCCCTCCTGCGCAACTGGCCCGCCTCCTGACCGCCCTCCCGCGCAACCGCCCGCCTCCCCCCGGCCGAGGGCCGTTCCCCGCTCCCGCGCCGGTCCAAGGCGACCAGCCCGTCCCTTCCCCCCTCCCTCCCGACGAACGGACCGAGCCATGGCCACCACCCCGCACCCCCGGATCACCACGCCCGTCACCGCGGACATCGTCCGCGGCGCCCTGGACCTGGAACACACCCCGCACGGGATCCTGCCGCACCGCCTGCCCGCCCGGGCCCGGGCCCAGAACACCGACGGCCAGCTCGCCATGGCCGAGTCCCAGCCCTCCGGCGTACGACTGGTCTTCCGCACCCGCGCGACCACCGTCGAACTGGACACACTGCCCACCAAACAGGTCTACGTGGGCGCCCCGCCCCGTCCGGACGGCGTGTACGAGCTGCTCGTCGACGGACGCCCCGCCGGCCGGGCCACTGTGACCGGCGGCAACAGCGTGATTATCGACATGAGCACGGGAACCGCCGAGAACCGCGCCGGAGCCGTCGGCACCCTCCGCTTCACGGGACTGTCCGAGGAGGACAAGACCGTCGAGATATGGCTGCCGCACAACGAGACCACCGAACTCGTCGCCCTGCGCACCGACGCCCCCGTCGGGCCCGCCCCCGCCTCCGGACGCAGGACGTGGCTCCACCACGGCAGTTCGATCAGCCACGGCTCCGACGCCGCGACCCCCACCACCACCTGGCCCGCGCTGGCCGCGGCACGGGGCGGCGTGGACCTGGTCAACCTGGGCCTCAGCGGCAGCGCCCTGCTCGACCCGTTCACCGCGCGGGCCATGCGCGACACACCCGCCGACCTGATCAGCGTCAAGATCGGCATCAACGTGGTCAACACCGACGCCATGCGGCTGCGCGCCTTCACACCCGCCGTCCACGGCTTCCTCGACACCGTCCGCGAGGGCCACCCCACCGCACCGCTGCTGGTGGTCTCCCCCCTCCTGTGCCCGATCCACGAGGACACACCCGGCCCCACCGGCCTCGACTTCGGCCACCTGGCCGAGGGGCGGCTCCTGTTCACCGCCACGGGCGACGCCGCGGAACGGGCCGTGGGCAAGCTGACGCTCGGCGTCGTCCGCGACGAGCTGGAGCGCGTCGTCGCGCAGCGGGCGGCGGACGACCCGCACCTGCACTACCTCGACGGCCGGGAACTGTACGGCGAGGCGGACTTCGCCGAACTGCCGCTTCCCGACCGGCTCCACCCCGACGCCGCCGCCCACCGCCGCATCGGCGAACGCTTCGCGGCGATCGCCTTCGCGGCGGGCGGACCGCTCACGGCCGGCCGGGACTGATCCCCGGGGCCCGGCCCCGGCTTCGGATCATTCGAAGAACTTCAGGCTCCAGCCGGTGTCCGTGTTCGGACCGGGGACGTTGGCGCGGCTGTAGGTGGTGTTGCCCCACCAGGCGAAGGTGCCCGTGTACCAGTAGCGGTTCTCCCACGTGTACGGCGTGCCCTTCGGCACCGCGTGGAACATCAGCGGGAACCTCGGGCCGGCGGGCGGACTCGTGGCGATGTCCCCGTGCAGCAGCACGAAGCTGTGATGACCGGGGCCGTTGACGTGCAGCGTCGGGTCCCAGCCGGCCATCATGGTGGCCCGGTTGGAGCCGAACAGGCAGCCGTTGGACTTGTACCAGTCCCACACGTACGTCGGATCGCCGCCGGCCCGCAGCCGCAGGTCGGCCATGCAGTACTGGTCGCTCCAGCTGCCGTTGGCGGAGTAGGTGATGTGCAGCTGCCCGTTCGGGTCCTTGACGGGCTCGGGGCCCTCGTTGATGAACGGGTTGCCGACCACCCGCTCCCAGCCCTCCCGGGGCTGCGAGATGACGTGGCGCGCGCCGGTCGGCGTGGTCGGGCTGCTCATCCGCGCGATGTAGATGTTCTGCTCGACGTCGGTGTCCCCGGCCCACCCGGACCAGACGAACCAGCGCTGTCCGTTGAAGGTGAACAGCGTCCCGTCGATGGCCCACTTGTCGTCCGGCAGGGCGAGCCGGGTCTCGGCGGAGTAACCGCTGTCGGGGCTGGCGGAGCTGATCACGAACATCCGGTGGGCCGCCCCGCGGCCGGCCGTGAAGTAGATGTAGTACCGACCGCCGTCCATCACGATCTCCGGAGCCCAGACCTCACCGCGGCCGCGGGTGTCCGACCAGACCTGGCGCGGCGTCGCCGAGGCCAGCGCGGACGTCGACGAGGCCTGCCGCACGGCGAGGCCCCCGCCGGTGGACTGCACGGAGATGTAGGTGCCGCCGACCCGGATCACGCTCGGGTCCGCGGCGCGCAGGCCGGTCTGGTCCGCGCGGGCGGGCTCGGCGGACGTCAGGGTCATCACGGCGGCGAGGACGCCGGACAGGGCGAAGCCGACGGCGCCGGTCAGCCGGCGGGACAGCCTCGGTGTCCTCCGTATGGGTCTGGCCATCGGTTCCGTCTCCTCCACGCCGGGATTTACATCGATGAAACAGTGCTCACAGGATTGTGACTGGATCCGGACATGTCAATAGGGGTGCCGGGCTCGGCCGCTCCGCCCCGGGGTCGGGGCCATGCCGTGCCGCATTGCTGGATGCTGACGACGTGTCAGCTGTGCGAGAAGCCTGGACAGCCGCCGGACGGCATGTTGTCATTCCGCTGCACACCGGATTTCCAACGTTGGAAGGGAATCCTGGGCCGAGGTGGTGGCCGCTTTGCCTCCCCATGGCCTCATGCCCTCTGCGCGAGGAAGGTTCGATGACCAGACAACTCACCCGCCCAAGATCCAGATGGTGGGCCCTGCTGACCGTGTCGGCGCTGGCCCTGTCCACGGGCGCACTGGCCCCCGCCGCGTCGGCCGTCGTGCCCATGTCGGGCGCGTCCGCCGGTTCCGCCGCCGCGGCCGCCGACCCCGCCGTGCAGGTGCACGGTGTGAAGGGCGAGTACTTCACGATGTCGGCCCCGGGTGCCCGGGACTTCGCCGAACTCGGCGGCACCCTGCTGGAGCCGCAGATCAACTTCTCCGGACTGACGAGCACGTTCGAGGAGCTGACCGGGCGGACGGAGCACACGACCGCCCGCTGGACCGGGCAGATCGAGGCGCCGGAGACCGGTGAGTACACCTTCTACGGCATCGGCGACAACGGCTTCCGGCTCTTCATCGACGGCAAGCCGGTCATCGACCACTGGGTGGGCGACTGGGACCGGGAGCAGACCAGCGCTCCGGTGAAGCTGACCGCCGGCCAGACGTACGACTTCCGCATGGAGATGTTCCAGGACGTCGGCGGGGCGAACATGTTCCTGCGCTGGTCGACCCCGACGCTGCCCAAGCAACTCGTGCCGACGTCCGCGTTCACCCCGCCCGCCGGCTTCGAGGTCTTCCCGGTGGAACCGGCCGTCACGGAGGACGGACGGCGGCTGCGCGCCCGGTTCGAGGACGCGGTCGGCGCTCTCGCGAACGTCAGGGAGCACCTCAGGATCGAGGCCGACACGACGGCCATGCCGGTCGAGTCGGTGGCGGTCGCCGACGACGACCGCAACTCCCTCCTGATCACGCTCTCGGAGCCGATCCAGAAGAACCAGCAGGTCCGGTTCACCTACGACGGTGAGGGCGGTCTCGAGGCCGGCGGCAAGACGGTGCCGCGCATCGTCCGCTACGCCTCGAACGCGTCCACCCACCGGCTCACCACCCCGTGGGGCGACACGCTCGACGAGAACAGCCCGCTGCCGGAGTACCCGCGCCCCCAGCAGGTGCGCGCCCAGTGGAAGAACCTCAACGGGCCCTGGCAGTTCAGTGGCGCGAAGGCCGGTGAGGAGCCGGTCTTCGGCAAGGACCTGAACGAGAAGATCATCGTGCCGTTCCCGGTCGAGTCGCAGCTCTCCGGGCTCGAGCGGCACGAGGACCACATGTTCTACCGCAAGCTCGTCGACGTGCCCAAGAGCTGGAAGGTCGGCAGGAGCGGCAAGGACAAGCGGCTGAAACTGAACTTCGGTGCCGTGGACTACCAGGCCCGCGTCTGGGTCAACGGCACGAAGGTCGCCGAGCACACCGGCGGCTACAACGCCTTCAGCGCCGACATCACCGACGCCCTCGAGGGCAGCGGGCCGCAGGAGATCGTGGTCGCGGTCACCGACACCGGCGGCGCCGACCAGCCGACAGGCAAGCAGTCCACCAACCCCGGCGGCATCTTCTACACCCAGTCGTCCGGCATCTGGCAGACCGTCTGGATGGAGCCCGTCGCCGACGCCTCCATCGACGACGTCGTCACCACCCCGGACATCGACACCGGCACCCTGGCGGTGACCGTCGAGTCCGACGACGCCTCCTCCAAGGCCCGGGTCGAGGCGGTCGCCCGCGACGCCCGCGGCAAGGTCGTCGGCCGGGTCAGCGGTCCGGCCAACGGCAAGCTGCGCCTGCCGGTGGCCAAGCAGCACCTGTGGAGCCCGGACGACCCCTACCTCTACGACCTCGACGTCAGGCTGACCGACGGCAGGTCGACCGACAAGGTCGCCGGCTACTTCGGCATGCGCGAGATCGGCATCGAGGAAGTCGGCGGCTACCGGAAGCTCGTGCTCAACGGCAAGCCGGTCTTCTCCCTCGCCACCCTCGACCAGGGCTTCTGGCCCGACGGCCTCTACACCCCGCCCAGCGACGCCGCGCTCGCCTTCGACCTCCAGGCGCACAAGGAGCTCGGCTTCAACGCGGTCCGCAAGCACATCAAGGTCGAATCGCCGCGCTGGTTCTACCACGCGGACAAGCTCGGTCTGCTGGTCTGGCAGGACTTCGTCTCCGGGAACCTCACCAACGAGACCGGGCAGAAGGCCTTCGTCGACCAGGGCCGGGAGATGATGCGCCAGCACCACAACTCGCCCTCCGTCATCGGCTGGATCGTCTTCAACGAGGGCTGGGGCGAGTGGAACCGCGAGGAGAGCGGCCGTATCGCGGAGTCGGTGAAGGCCGCCGACCCGTCCCGGATCGTCAACGCCCACAGTGGCGTCAACTGCTGTAACTCCAAGGGTGACTCGGGCAAGGGCGACATCATCGACCACCACGACTACAACAACGACGACCCGCCCTTCCCCGACCACCGGGCGGCGATGGACGGCGAGCACGGCGGCTTCACCCTGCGCACCCCGGGCCACATGTGGCCGGGCACACCGACCGTGATCTACAGCGGCGTGGCGGACAAGGCGGCGCTGACCCGCAAGTACGTCGAGAACACCGAGAAGTTCTACCTCGACCAGGCGGGCGCGGAACTCTCCGGTTCGGTCTACACCCAGATCTCCGACCTGGAGAACGAGCTCAACGGCCTCTACACCTACGACCGCCGTGAGATCAAGGTCGACCCGGACCCGGTGCGCGAGATCAACCGCAAGGTCATCGCCGCCGGTGCCGCGGCGGGGGACCGGGAGCCGCTGAAGGGCGGCGGCCGCTGGTCCCTCGACGAGGGCACCGGCACCACCGCGAAGGACGACGGCCCCAACGGCAAGCCCCTGAAGCTGTCCGAGGGCACCTCCTGGACCACCGGAGTCGGCGGCAGCGCGCTGAAGTTCGACGGCCAGGGACAGTACGCCCAGACCGACGGCCCGGTGCTCGACACCACCGGCAGCTACACCGTCTCCGCCTGGGTCACCCTCGACTCCCTCCCCGGCAACTACGCCACCGCCCTCAGCCAGGACGGGCGCCGCCAGGCCAGCCCCTTCTACCTGCAGTACGGACAGGGCGCCTTCGCCTTCAGCACCCCCGACGGGCAGCGCGCACGGCTGGAGACCAGGCCCGAGACCGGGCGCTGGTACCACCTCGTCGGTGTGCGTGACGACGCGGCGAACCGGATCACGCTCTACGTCGACGGCGAACGGGCCGCGACCGCCACGGCCGGCCCCGCCTACATCGGCTCCGGACCCCTCGCCGTGGGCCGCGCCCAGTGGAACGGTGAGAACACCGACTTCTGGAACGGCTCGGTGGACCAGGTCCGCGCCTACGACAGGGCCCTCACCGCCGAGGAGGTGAGCGCCCTGCACGGCGAGGAGAAGCCGTAGCCGCGCGGCGGGCGGCCGGCGGTCCCGGCGGGAGGGTGACGCCCTCCCGGCCGGGACCGCCCCGTCTCACGACGCGGGACTGATCGCCACGTCGTCGAAGGAGGCGGCGTTGTCGAAGACCCGGACCCCGTTGGCGCCGCTGCGGTAGGTGTCGTCGGTGACCGAGATCTCCGGCGTCGTCAGGTCGTCGACGTACACCTTGATGGAGGAGCCGACGGCCGTGACCCGCAGCCGGTGGGCCGAGCCCGGGGTGACGGACGCCCGGGCGGTCCCCAGCGGTGTCCAGGAGTCGTTGACCCGGCCGAGGACCACCTTGCCGTCCGGTCCGATGCCGGCGTAGTACCCGGTGTAGCTGTCGACGCCGGTGCCCGGCCGGCTCGCCCGGAACACCAGTCCGGCGTCGCCCCGGCCCGGGGCGGGCGTGACGTCGGCGTCGTAGGTGAAGTCGGCGAAATTCGTGTCGAGCAGTGCCTTGCCGCCGAGCGAGCGGCCCGCCCGGTAGCGCCCGCCGGCCGCCGCCCAGGATCCGCCGTAGGTCTTCCAGCCCAGCGCGTTGCCGTCGGCGAAGTTGTCCCGGACCTTCATCTCGATCCGCCGGATCGTGCCGTCGGTCCGGAAGTGCATCCGGTCGTAGGCGAGTTGGCGGTGGTTGCCGTCCGTCTCGCCGAGCGGACGACGGTGGTAGAAGATGTACCAGATGTCGGTGCCGGGCACATTGACGACCGAGTTGTGGCCGGAACCCTTGGCGACCGCGGGGTCCTGGGCGAGCACCTTGTCGATCTTCTCGAAGGGGCCGGTCGGCGAGTCGGAGATGGCGTACGACACGGAGTAGTCGGGCCCCGTCCAGCCACCCTCGGACCACATCAGGTAGTACTTCCCGCCCCGCTTGAACATCTGCGGGCCCTCGACGTAGTCGGCCGGGGTGATCTCCTTGTAGGTCGATCCGTCGGCGAAGGTGCCGAGGCTGGTCATGTCCGGGTTGAGCTTGACCACGTTGGCGTGGCCCCAGCCGCCGTAGTACATGTACGCCTGGCCGTCGTCGTCGATGAAGACGTCCTGGTCGATGGGCTGGGCGCCGTTGTGGAACGCCGAGATCAGCGGCCGTCCGATCGCGTCCTCGTACGGACCCTCGGGACGGTCGGCGACGGCCACTCCGATCCCGCCGGGCTGGGAGTCGCTCTGGATGTCGTTGGCGGCGAAGTACAGGTAGTACTTGCCGTTCCGCTCGATCGGGGCGGGCGCCCACATCGCCCGCTCGGCCCAGGAGATGTCCTCCTTGGCCAGGACCTCGCCGTGCTTGGTCCAGTGGACCAGGTCGGTGGAGGAGAAGGCGTCCAGGTGCGTCTGCTGGTCGTAGGGCCTGGAGGTGGTGGGGAAGACCCAGTAGGCGCCGTCGTAGAGCGCGATGTCCGGGTCGGCGTACCAGCCGTCGACGAAGGGGTTGCCGGCCTCGGCGGTCGTGTGCTCGGGTACGGCCGCGGCGGCGGGGGAGGGCGAGAGCATCGCCAGCAGGCCGCCGGTGAGGAGGAACGCACAGCACCGTGCGGCGAGACCGGTCGTTTTGGCAGTCATCGTCCAGGAACTCCAATGGGAGGGAACGGGAACGGGAACGGGAACGGGGGCGGTGGCGGTCCGCTGCGGGCCGCCACCGCCCTCCTCACGGGGATGATGTCGGCGCGCTCACGGGGCCCACGGGGCCTCCACGGCCCAGGTGGTGTCCTCCGTGAACAGCGCGGGGCTGTCCCAGGCGTGTGTTCCGCCCGGGGTGGCCAGCCACAGCTCGGAGTCGTGGTGGCGCAGATACTGCTCGGGGAAGTTGTAGGCGGACAGCCTCACGCCCCCGTTCGCGCCCCGGACCGGGCAGAAAGTGGCGTCCGCGCGGAACAGGTCGCCGCTGCCGCCCTCCTTGTACACACGGTAGGCGCGGTGGCGCAGGTACTCGCCCGGGTAGTTCCGCGACTCGAACGAGTAGCAGGTGGTGTCGGCCAGACCGGGGACGATCCTCCACGTGGCGTCGTTCCTCAGCAGCGCGTCGCTGCCGCCGCCCACGACCGCGGTGAACGCCGCGCCGTCCTGGTGCCGCACATAGCGGTCGGTGTACCCCGGTGTCGTCACACGGAGGGACTTGTACTGGCCGGTGGGCAGTGTCACCGGAGCGGCCGGTGCGCGGGAGGCGTCGATCAGGGCGCGGTTGGCGGCCCGCACCCTGGCCTCGTCGACCTTGACCACCTGGCGGTCGTAGGTGAGCAGGCCGTTGGCCTCGTTCTCGACGTCGGTGATCTCGGTGTAGACCGCGGCGGACAGCCCCCGGGGCAGGCGCACCTCGCGGATGCCGTCGAGCAGTCCGACGAACCGGTTGTCCAGGTGGGCGGGATCGGGCTGGTCCTCGTAGCTGAAGCCGCCGCCCGGGTACCACTCGTGGCCGGGCACCCTGAGGCCCAGGCCGCCGTACTCGCCGAGGACCGCGGCCCGGGTGGCACTGGGCACCGTGGTTCCGGGACCGACGTAGACGTGGTGGTCGACGACGTCACCGTTGCCGCCGTCCACGGCGCCGCAGCAGTTGACGCCGCTCATGTTGTTCACCAGCCGGGACGGGTCGTACGCCTTCACCTCGTCGGCGATCCGGGCCTGGTCGTACTGGCCCCACCCCTCGTTCTGGTTGACCCACATGACCACGCTGGGTGAGCTGCGGTGCTGGTCGATGACGCGGTCGTACTCCGCCTCCCACTGGGTGCGCGCGGCGGCGTCGGGGGTGCGCAGGTCCATGGAGGGCATGTCCTGCCAGACCAGCAGGCCGAGCCGGTCGGCCCAGTAGAACCAGCGCTGCGGTTCGACCTTGATGTGCTTGCGGACCATGTTGAAGCCGAGGTCCTTGTGCTTCTGCAGGTCGTACCGGAGGGCGGCGTCGGTGGGGGCGGTGTAGATGCCGTCGGGCCAGTAGCCCTGGTCCAGGGTGCCCGTCTGGAAGACGAACTCACCGTTCAGGACGGGACGCAGGACGCCGTCGACCCGGGCGAGGCCGATGGAGCGCATGCCGGTGTAGCTGCCCGCGGAGTCGACGGCCGTCGTGCCGGAGAGCAGGTCGGCCCTGACGTCGTAGAGGAAGGGGTCGTCCGGGGTCCACCGGTGCGGGTCGGGGACCGGGACGGTGAACTCGCCGCCGACCGGGCCGGTGGCGGTGCCGACCGCGGTGCCGCCGCTGGAGACGGTGACACGCGCCCGGTGGCCGCTCGTCCCGGCGGCCCGCACGGTGACCTTCAGACGGTTGTTGCCGAGGTCGGGCACCATGTCGAGGCGGGTGATGTGCGCGGCAGCCGTGGGTTCCAGCCACACCGTCTGCCAGATGCCGGACGCGGCGGTGTAGAAGATGCCACCGCCCGGATGGGGTGCCACGTCGTTGATCCGCTGCTTGCCGACCGCCTGACCGCCCGTCTGGGTGGGGTCCCAGACGGACACGACGACGGTGTTCGTGCCGCCGTTGAGCAGATCGGTGATGTCGTGGGAGAAGGCGTCGAAGCCGCCGCTGTGGGGGGCACCGGCCTGCCGGTCGTTGACCCACACGGTCGTACGCCAGTCACTGGCTCCGAAGTTGAGCTGCACCCGGCGGCCGTTCCAGCCCGACGGGACGGTGAAGGTGCGCTTGTACCAGAGCTTGTCGTTCTGCGTGATCCTGCGCTGGATGCCGGAGAGCGCCGACTCCGCGACGAACGGCACGCGGATCTGCTCGGTGAACGACGCGGGCCGGCCGGCGTCCGCCGACGTGACGGCGAAGTCCCAGATGCCGTTGAGGTTGGCCCAGTCGGGGCGGGTGAGCTGCGGCCGGGGGTATTCGGGCAGCGGGTTGTCGACGGCGACCCGGTCGGTCCAGGGGGTGGTCATCGGGGCGGGCTTCGGGGCCCACGCCCGGGGTGCCGCGGCCGCGGCGCCGGAGACGGTGAGGACCGTACCGGCGAGGAGGGCCAGCACGGCAGGCACGGCGGTGAACCACCGCGACCACCGTCTGAACCGGGCAGGGGAAAAGCGTGGTGCGGGTACCCGACGCATCGTCACTCCTTGGGAAGTGGGGGTGGGAGACGTGCGCGTGCGAGAAGCGGCCGGTCGCGCGGTGGAGCGTGACCGGCCGCCCGGTGCCGGAGGCGGCGGGAGTCGCAGGGGCCCGGCCGCCGCGTCCGGGGTTCACATCAGTTGTCGTCTGCGGCCCAGCCAGGTCTGGGCGATCACCACGACGGCCAGGAAGGCGCCGCTGACGACCTGCTGGTAGGAGGAGTCCAGGGAACCGATCTGGTTGATGACGTTCTGGATCACCTTCAGCAGCAGTACCCCGACCAGCGAGCCGCTGACGTAGCCGAGCCCGCCGGTGAGCAGGGTGCCCCCGATGACGACGGCGGAGATGGCCTCCAGCTCCATGCCGTTGCCGAGAATGGTCACCCCGGAGGCGAGCCAGGCGGCGTTGAGCGCTCCGGCCAGCCCCGCCAGCAGCCCGGACAGGGTGTAGACGAGAATCTTGGTGCGGGCCACCGGGGCACCCATCAGGGCCGCCGCGTCCTCGTTGCCGCCCACCGCGTACACGTGCTGTCCGAAGCGCGTGCGGCGCAGTACGACCGCTCCGGCGACGAACAGCGCCAGTGTGATCCACACGGGGTTGCCGATGCCGAGGGTGGAACCCTGGCCGAGTTCGGCGAGGAACGAGCCCTTGCCGATCAGGTAGGTGTCGGCGCCCTCGTCGGTGAAGGCCAGCATCAGGCCCCGCGCACCGAGCATGGCCGCCAGCGTGACGATGAAGGGCGCCAGCCGGGAACGGGCCACGAGCAGGCCGTTGACGACGCCGATGGCCCCGCACACCACGAGTGGCAGCAGCAGGGCCACCAGCGTGCCGTGCCGGGATCCCCAGGCCGCCAGGACCCCGCCGAGCGCGAACAGCGAGCCGACCGACAGGTCGATGCCCCCGGTGATGATCACGAAGGTCATGCCGAGGGCGACGATCGCGAGGAACGCCGAACTCGTCGCCATGTTGCCGAGGTTGTCGCCGGTGGCGAAGGAGTCGAAGCCGAACGACGCCACCAGAGAGACGACCAGCAGCACCGCCAGCGCGCCGTGCTGCTGGACCAGCGCGGTCAGCCGCTCGGAGCGGGCGGCGCCCACGGGCTCGCCGGCCGGCGACGGCCCCTCCCCGCCCGCCGCGGTCACCGGTGCGTCCGTTCTCGTGACGGTCATCGCTTCCCCCGTCCCCGTGCCGCGTAGACCGCGCACACGATCACTATGGCCTGCGCGATCTGGGTCCACGAGGGCGGCAGATCGTGCTTGATGAGGGTGGCGGTGAGCAGCTGGATGAGGACGGCTCCCGCCACGGTGCCGGCGATGTTCACCCGGCCGCCGGTCAGCGGTGTCCCGCCGACCACGACGGCGGTGATGGCGGACAGCTCCATCAGATTGCCCAGCGAGGTCGGGTCGCTGGCCCCCAGCCGCGCGGTGGCGAGCACGCCCGCCACGGCGGCGAGCAGCGCGCAGACGACGTACACCACGATCAGCACCCGGCGCACCGGGAGGCCTGCGAGCTGGGCGGCGGGGCGGCTGTCGCCGATGGCGAGGAGCTGCCGCCCGAAGGTGGTGCGGCGGATGACGAAGGCCACCAGCAGTGCCAGGACGGCGGCGATCAGGATCAGGTACGGGATGCCCAGCAGGTCGCCCGATCCCAGCGAGGCCAGCGCGGGGTTGCGCAGGTCCTCCAGCTGCGGCAGCAGCACCAGGGCGAGGCCCCGGCCGCCGACCATGAGGGCCAGTGTGGCGACGATCGGCTGCACCCCGACGAACGCCACCAGCGCTCCGTTGGCCAGCCCCACCCCGGCCGCGAACACCGCCACCACCAGCAGCGCCGGCAGCAGTCCGTAGCCGAGGTAGAGGGCCGTCACGGACGCAGCCAGGGCCATCACGGCACCGACCGAGAGGTCGACGCCCTCGGTCCCGATGACCAGGGCCATGCCGAGCGCGACGATGATGACGGGGGCGACCTGCACGGCCTGGGTGCGGAAGTTCTCCGCGGACAGGAAGTGCGGGGTGATGACGATGTTGACGACCAGCAGCAGCGCCACACCGGCGTAGACGCCGTAGGTCTGCAGCCACTGCAGGACGCGGGCCCTGTCCGGCGGGACGGTGCGGATGGTGGCTTCAGCCATCGGTGGCCGCCTCCTCGACCGCGTCCCGGTCCGGGGCGTGCCCGGCGATGGCGCGCATCAGCCTGTCCTCGGTGACCTCGTCGCCGGTCAGCTCGCCGACGACCGCACCGTCCTTCAGTACGACCACGCGGTCGGACCCTTCGATCAGTTCCTCCAGGTCGGAGGAGATGAGCAGGACGCCCAGGCCGTCCGCGGCCAGTTCGTCCACGAGTTTCTGCACCTCGGCCTTGGCGCCGACGTCGATGCCCCGGGTGGGTTCGTCCAGGAGCAGCACCTTCGGGTTCATCGCCAGCCAGCGGGCCAGCAGCACCTTCTGCTGGTTGCCGCCGGACAGCTCGCCGACCTTCTGCTGCGGCGAGGACGCCTTGATGCGCAGCCGCTCGATGAAGGTGTCCACGACGCTGTCGACGCGTGCCTCGGAGACCAGGCCGAAGCGCGAGAGCCGGGGCAGCACGGCCAGCGAGATGTTCTCGCGGACCGACAGACCGGGCACGATGCCCTCGCTCTTGCGGTCCTCCGGCAGCAGACTGATGCCCGCCCTGATCGCGGCGGGCGTGGAGCCGCCGCGCAACGGGACCCCGGCCACCGTCACCCTGCCCGAACTCGTCGCCAGGGCACCGGAGATGGCCTTCGCCGTCTCGGTGCGCCCGGAGCCGAGCAGCCCGCCCAGCCCGACGACCTCGCCGGGACGGATGCTCACGGAGACGCCGTGCAGCTGGTGCGGGACCGTCAGGTCGCGCGCCTCCAGCACGGGCTCGGCGTCCGTGGCGTGGTGGTCACCGGTGAACTTGGTCAGGCCCTCCGCGCGGACCTCGCCCAGTTCCCGTCCGAGCATGGTGGACACCAGGGAGAGTCGGTCGAGATCGGCGAGCCGGCCGTGGTGGACGCGACGGCCGTCGCGCAGCACGGTGACCGTGTCGCACACGGCGTACAGCTCGTCCAGGCGGTGGCTGACGTAGACGACGGCGATGCCCTCGTCGCGCAGGCGGCGGATGACCGAGAACAGCGTCTCGACCTCCCGCGGTTCCAGGGACGAGGTCGGTTCGTCCATGATGACGATGCGCGCCTCGCTCGCCACGGCCCGGGCCAGGGCGACCATCTGCTGCGCGCCGACACCGAGGGTGCGCAGCGGCCGGCGGACGTCCACCCGGACGCCGTAGCCGCGCAGCGTCTCCTCGGCCTCGCGGTGCATACGGGCGAAGTCCAGCAGCCCGAAGCGGGTGCGCGGCTCGCGGCCCAGGAAGAGGTTGCGGGCCACGCTCAGCAGCGGGATGAGGTTGACCTCCTGGTAGATGGTCGAGATCCCGGCCCTCTGGGCCTCCAGCGGTGTGGCGAAGGAGACCGCGCCGCCCTGGAAAACGATGTCACCGGCGTCGGGCCGGTGCACACCCGTAAGGAGTTTGATGAGGGTCGACTTGCCGGCGCCGTTCTCGCCGATCAGGGCGTGGACCTCACCGGCGTGCAGGGTCAGGTCCACGTCGTCCAGGGCCCGGACGCCGGGGAAGGTCTTGCTCAGTCCACGGACGGCGAGGACTTCGGCGGGGGGAGCCACCTGTGCCTCCAGGATGAAAAGGGGTGACGGACGGACAGGGGCCCGCAGACCGGGCCCCGCGACGGCTCAGTAGGCCTTGCCGAGGTCCTGCTCGGCGTTGCCGGCGTCGTAGGCGCCGTCCTGGATCACGATGTCCTGGGGGACTTCCTCGCCCTGGGTGAAGGTGTCCAGCGTCTGGAACGCCAGCGGGCCGAACCTCGGGTTGGACTCGATCACTCCGCTGATCCAGCCGTCGACGACGCCCTGGACGGCGTTGCGCGTGCCGTCGACGGTGACGATCTTTATGTCACCGGCCTTCTTGCCCGCGCCCTTGAGCGCGGCCACCGCGCCCAGGCCCATCTCGTCGTTCTCCGCGTAGATGCCCTTGATGCCGGGCTTGGACTGGATGAGCTGCTCGGTGACCTGCTGGCCCTTCTCCCGGGCGAAGTCACCGGTCTGCTCGAAGACGACCTTCAGATCGGGCGCCTTCTCGGCGAGGCGCTCCTTGAAGCCCTTGGTGCGCTCGGTGGTGACGTTGTTCCCGGCCGAGCCCAGCAGGATGGCCACCTCGCCCTTGCCGCCGGTGGCCTCGATCATCCGGTCGGCGGCGCGCCGGCCCTGCTCGACGAAGTCCGAGGCGATGAAGGAGACGTAGTCCTTGCAGGCCGTCGCGTTGATCTTGCGGTCGATGGTGACGATCGGGACCTTCTTCGCGGCGGCCGCCTGCAGCACCGGGTCCCAGCCGTCGGAGTTGAGCGGGGCGATCACCAGCAGGTCGGCACCCTTGGCGAGCAGGTCCTGGACGTCGCTGATCTGCTTGGAGAACTGCGACTGGGCGTTGGCCGTGAGCAGCTTGACGCCTCTCCTGGCCGCCTCGTCCTTGATGGACTGCGTCTCGGCGATGCGGAACGGGTTGGCCTCCTTCTCCGACTGGGAGAAGCCGACCGTGGCGCCCTTGAGATCGATCTTCTCGCCGCCGTAGGCGTCGATGGTGCAGGTCTTGCTGCCCGGCTTCGGCGTGACGACCTTCTGGCCAGCGTCGGCGGCCGCCGTCGACGACTGCTTGCTGTCCGACGCGTCGTCCTCCGACTTGGCGCAGGAGGTGGCGGTCAGGGCCACGGCGGCGGCCAAGGCCACGACCACGGGACGGGCGAGAAGGGGAGGACGGTGAGTGCTGCGCTGCATGGTGACCCCGATCCGGGTGACGCTGAAACGGTAACTGGGGAGCCGAGGACGCGCTTTCGTGGTGCTGCTCCCCTTGTGCAGGACGGCGTCCGGTGCGCCGCAAGGAGGTTTTACATCGTTGGAAGGATGCTGTAAACCCCCTGCGCACAAGGTGCGAACGGAGCGGACGAGGGGAGGGGCGGCGCGCCGTGGCGGCGCCCGGCCGCTCCGGCGGGGAGGGACAGGGAAGGAAGCGCTTGCACCGGCCGCTCGGCCGCGCGCGTCGTCGGGCGGGGTGCCGTACGGCGTGCCCGCCGGGGAGGGGAGCGCTGAGCCGCCGTTCCCCGGCCGGGGGTGAGGTGTGAAGTACCCAAGTCGCGGCGTGCGCCGCAGCCCTGGGCGAGCGGGGCATGTGACCGTGACCCGTCGCGGCGCGTGCTCGCGGCAGGGGGTGGGTGTCCGGAGGAGGGCCGGTGCTGACGGGGCGTGTGCTCCCGTGGCTTGCGTCCGGGCGCGTGCGTCGGTGTGACGGTCCCGCGAGGTGCCCCGTCGACGACGGTCCCGTTGCGGTGAACACTGCGCCGGGGTGTTCACGACCCGCATGCGCGCCGGGGCGTTCACGGCTCGCGTGAGAGCCGGCGCCGGCCCGGTGTGTGCGCACCCGCTTCGGCCGGGCCGTGTGAACGCCGCACCGTCTGTTCACGCTTGACATGCGGGCGGGGCGGTGACCGCCGTGTGCGTGTGCCGGCTCCGGTTCCGTCGCGGTGAACGCCGCACCAGCTGTTCACACCCGGCGCCCGGCGCTCGGCGCTCGGCGTTCGCGGTACCGGGGTGTTCACGCCGCCGAGGAGACCCCGGTACCCGCTGTCCTCGGCGGCGGGCGTCACCGCGTACGTACGGCCCGCCGGCCACGGACGCGTCAGGCCCCTGCCGGGTCCGTACGCGGGAGCCGGCCGAGGGTGCTCTCCCGTTCGACGAGCTGGTAGTCGGCCCAGATGCGGCGGTGTTCCGGCGCCCCGTCGTGCAGCCTGGCCAGCACCGACTCCACCGCGAGGCGGCCGATGGCGGCCTTGTCCGGTGACACGGACGTGAGGGTGACCGCGCCGAAGCGCCCCTCGATCACGTCGTCGAACCCGACGACGGCGATGTCCTCCGGCACCCGCAGGCCCCACTCGTGCAGCACCCGCATCGCCCCGATCGCCATCGGGTCGTTGTAGGCGAACACCGCGTCGGGCCGCCGTCCGCTCTCCAGGATGTGGTTCATGGCGACCGCCCCGTCGGCGTGCCCCCAGCCGTCGGTCGCCGCGACGAGCCCCTCGTCGGCCGGCAGCCCCGCGGCGGCCAGTTCCTCGCGCCATCCGCGCACACGGAGCTGGGCGGTCTCGCTGCGCCCGCGCCGGGCCCCGATGAACGCCACTTCCCGGCGCCCCAGACCGATCAGGTGCCGGACGGCGGCACGGGCCGCGGCGACGTTGTCGATGGCGATGTGGTCGTACGGCAGGTCGTAGTCCCGCTCGCCGAGCAGGACCAGCGGCACGTCCTGGGTGCGGTCGCGCAGGTCCTCGTTCTCCAGCTCGATCGGGCTGAGGATGAGTCCGTCGATCACCCGGGCCCGGAAGCCCTGGCTCACCAGGAGTTCCTGCTCGCGCAGCCCTCCGGTGTGGTCGAGGAGCACGATGTAGTCGTGCTGCGCCGCGGCGTCGATGACGGAGGCGGCCAGTTCGGCGAAGTAGGGGTTCCCGAGTTCGGGCAGCGCGAGCGCGATGATGCCCGTACGCCCCTTCCTCAGGTGTCTGGCGGCGAGGTTGGGCCGGTAGCCGAGCGCGTCGATGGACCTCTGGACACGCTCGCGCATGGCCGGGGTGACGTGCTGGTAGTTGTTCACCACGTTGGAGACGGTCTTGATGGAGACCCCCGCGTGCGCGGCGACGTCCTTGAGGCTGACCCGCACGACAATCCCTTCGTGAGCGGCCCGACCCGGTCGGTCGGTGCGGATACGGTGCCGTGACCAGGAGCCGCGCGCCGAGCCGCCGGGCTCAAGTTTTACAACGTTATACATGCCCTTCCGCGACACTGACAAGGCCATGGAAGGGTCGTCCCGGAGCCTGTCGCCGGGCGCCGCCGGGGCTCGCGTCCATGTCCACGTTCACGTCCACGTCCACGTCCACGTCCACGTCGGGCCGTGGCCGAGTGGCGCGGCCCTTCATCCGCCCGAGCTCTCCCGCACGATCAGGCGGTGTCCGGCCGTCTCGTCCACCGCCGGCCCGCCCGGCGCGCCGGCGTCGATCCGGTCCAGCAGCAGCCGCACCGCCCGTCGCGCGATGCCGGGCTTGTCGGGAGCGACCGTGGTGACGGTGGGGACGCTGAACCGGGTGGCCTCGATGTCGTCGAACCCCACCACGTCCAGGTCCTCGGGGACCGACCAGCCGTCCTCGTGGAGCGCGCGCACCGCACCCAGCGCCAGGTGGTCGTTGAGGCAGAGCAGCGCGTCCGGCCGTTCCGGCAGCCGTACCAGGGCCCGGGCGGCGGCGGCCCCGTCCGCCCAGCGGAACGCGCCCACGGGCAGGACGAACCCGTCGGGCGGCGTGATCCCGGCCGCGGACAGGGCCTCCTGGTAGCCGATGGTGCGCAGCCGGCTGGTGTTGCGCGGCCCGCGCAGGTCCCCGCCGATCACCGCGATGCGCCGGCGGCCCCGCGACAGCAGGTGCTCGGTCGCCTCGCGGGCCGCCGCGACGTTGTCGATCGCCACGTGGTCGGCGCTGCCCGGGGGGTTGCACTCGCCGAGCAGCACCAGCGGCAGCCGGGTGTCGCGGTCGGCCAGGTCACGGGGCTGCAGGGCGAGCGGCGAGAGGATGACGCCGTCGGTGAACTGGGCGTCGAACCCGCGCACGGCGGCCAGCTCCTTCTCGCGCCGTCCGCCGGTCTCGACCAGCAGGGTGGTGCTGCCGAGGCGCTCGGTCTCCGCCATGACGTGGCGGGCCAGCTCGGCGAAATAGGCGATGTCCAGCTCCGGCACGGCGAGCGCGATCATGCCGGTCCGGCCCCGGCGCAGCTGGCGTCCGGCGATGTTGACCCGGTAGCCGAGGGCGTCGATGGCCTCGCGCACCGCGGCCCGGGTCTGCTCGGAGACGTGCTCGTAGTCGTTGAGGACGTTCGACACCGTCTTGGCCGAGACGCCGGCGTACTCCGCGACGTCCTTGATCCTGGGCCTGCCCATGCTTCCCTTCTCGTTCTTCCGGTGCCCCCGGATCGTAACCGCCGTGCCGAGGGGTACGGCCGCGTGCGGTGTGAACCGGCCGTCGGAAACTTTCCGCCGCCCCCATTTACATCGATGTAATCGTGTGGTCGCATGACCCCGTACCGAGCGCACCTGCAGTGATGAGGAGCAGTATGAGCACGCCCCTGCCGCCGGATGTCCCGCGTCCGGAGTACCCCCGGCCCCAGTTCGTCCGCGAGGCGTGGCTGAATCTCAATGGCCGCTGGCAGTTCGAGACGGACCGCGGCGACAGCGGACTGGAGCGCGGACTGCGCGACCGGGATCTCGCGGGCACCATCGTCGTGCCCTTCTGCCCCGAGTCCGAACTGTCGGGGATCGGCGACACGGACTTCATGGAGGCCGTCTGGTACCGGCGCACGGTGACGATCCCGGACGAATGGTCCGGCTCCGACGTCCTCCTGCACTTCGGAGCGGTGGACCACGACGCCACCGTCTGGGTCAACGGCACCGAGGTGGCCCGCCACCGCGGCGGCTTCACCCCGTTCACCGCGGAACTGCGCGGCGTGGCCGCGCCCGGTGACGAGGCGGTGATCGTGGTCCGCGCCCGGGACACCCGGCACGGCCCGCAGGCCCGCGGCAAGCAGGCCACCTGGTACGCCAACACACACTGCCACTACACCCGGACCACCGGCATCTGGCAGACGGTGTGGCTCGAGCCGGTGCCCGCCACGGCCCGCCTCAAGCGCCCGCGGATCACCCCCGACCTCGGATCGTGCTCCTTCCACGTCGACCTCCCGCTCACCGGCAACCTGCCCGGGCACCAGGTCCGGGCCGTTCTCTCGGACCGGCACGGCGCGGTGGTGACCGCCGCCGCCCGCGCCGACCTCGACCTGTGCCCCAAGCTGGTGCTGACCGTGCCGGAGGACCGGGTGCGCACCTGGTCGCCGGCCGACCCGCACCTCTACGACCTGCGGTTCCAACTGGTCGACGCCGACGGCGGCGTGGTCGACGAGGCGACGTCGTACGCGGGACTGCGGTCGGTCGCGGTACACGGCAGGCGGGTGCTGCTCAACGGCGCGCCGGTCTTCCAGCGGCTGGTGCTCGACCAGGGGTACTACCCGGACGGCCTGATGACCGCCCCCACCGACGCCGACCTCGTGCGCGACATCGAACTGGGGCTGCGCGCGGGCTTCAACGGCGCCCGGCTGCACCAGAAGGTCTTCGAGGAGCGCTACCTCTACCACGCCGACCGGCTCGGCTACCTGGTGTGGGGGGAGTTCGGCGACTGGGGCTGCGAGGTCGGCGTCCGCGACGACAACCAGCGCCCCGGCGCCAGTTACGTCGCCCAGTGGCTGGAAGCCCTGGAACGCGACCACTCGCACCCGTCGGTGATCGGCTGGTGCCCGCTGAACGAGACGTACCAGCCCCTGCACGACCGGATCACCCAGCTCGACGACGTGACCCGGGCCATGTTCCTGGCCACCAAGCAGGCCGACCCGAGCCGCCCCGTGATCGACGCCTCCGGCTACGCCCACCGCGTGGCGGAGACCGACGTCTACGACTCGCACTGCTACGAGCAGGACCCGAAGGCCTTTGCCAGGGCCATGGCCGGACTCGCCGAGGACCGCCCCTACGTCAACACCGGCCCCGACGGCCGTACCTGGTCGCTTCCCTACCGCGGACAGCCCTACTTCTGCAGCGAGTTCGGCGGCATCTGGTGGGACGCGGCGGCGGCCGCGACCGCGGCCGGCGACGAGGCCGGTACGTCCTGGGGATACGGCGAACGGCCTCGGACCGCCGAGGAGTTCCTGGCGCGTTTCACCGGCCTGGTGGACGTCCTCCTCGACGACCCGGACATGTTCGGCTACTGCTACACGCAGCTCACCGACGTCTTCCAGGAACGCAACGGCCTCTACGGCTTCGACCGCGGCGAGAAGTTCGACACCGCCGAACTGCGCAGGGTCCAACAACGCACGGCCGCCTGCGAGTCCACCGACTGACGGCGCACCGGACCCGCCCGGGGGACGACCGGAACCGGGTCCGGTGCACGCCCCGCCCCCGCCACCTCGTCGGCGAGGTGCATCGATGCAGAGAAAGGTAGTGCCATGGTCGACCTGCCCGGCCCACGGGCCGCCTCCGCCAGGCCGGAAGGTATCCGCGCCACGCCGTCCCGACGAGGCGTGCTCCGCGCCTCGCTGGCCTCGGCCGCCGTCCTCCTCGGCGGCGGAGCCCTCGCCGGCTGCGGGGCCGCGGCCGCCGCGTCGGACCCGCGCACCGTGCGCATGTGGGACCTGTTCAGCGGCGCCGACGGCGCCCTGCTCGACGAACTGGTCGCCATCGCACGGCCGGACATGCCCGGCACCCGCGTCGAGCGGACCGTCCTGGAGTGGGGCACGCCCTACTACACCAAGCTCGCCATGGCCTCGGCCGGCGGGCGCGGCCCGGACGTCGCCGTCTCCCACATGTCGCGCCTGGCGGGGTACGCGCCCCTGGGACTGCTCGACTCCTGGGACACCGCGCTGCTGGCCGAGTTCGGTGTGCGGGAGCAGGACTTCGCCGACGCGGTGTGGGGCCGCACCCAGTACCGGGGGCGGACCTACGCCGTACCGCTGGACACCCACCCGTTCATCGTCTTCTACCACGCGGACACCGCCCGCGAGGCCGGGCTGCTGACCGGCGACGGAGCCCTCGACCAGGACGCCTTCTCCACCCCCGAGCGCTTCCTCGAGGCCGGCCGGGAACTGGCCGGGGCCTCCGGCAGGCAGGGCGTCGCCTTCGGCTACGTCAACGACACGGCACAGGGCTGGCGGTTGTTCTACGGGCTCTACCGGCAGACCGGGAACGACTTCGACCTGCCCGTCGGCGGCAGGGTCACGGCGGACCTCGACGCGATGACCGAGGTCATCGCTTTCATGCAGAAGCTGGTCGACGGACGCGTCAACCCGCGCCGCCTCGACTACCCGGCGGCCATCGCCGCCTTCACCAACCGGCAGACCGGGATGATCCTCTCCGGCGAATGGGAACTCGGCACCTTCCGGGCCGCCGACCCCAAGATCGGGGCGGCACCCTTCCCCACGGTCTTCGGCACCCCGGCGGTCTACGCCGACTCCCACTCCTTCGTACTGCCGCGCCGCCCCGAACCCGACGAGGCGCACCGCAGGCGCACCCACCAGGCGGTGGCCGCGATCCTGAGGGCCGGCCAGGTCTGGGCGAAGGCCGGTCACATTCCCGCGTACCGGCCGGTGACCCGGACCCGGGACTACGCACGGCTGGAGCCGCAGGCCCGCTACGCGGTGGCGGCCGACCACGTCGTGCTCGACCCGGCCGTCTGGTTCGCGGGAGCCGGGTCCGACTTCCAGAACTCCATGTCGCAGGTGCTCCAGCGGTCCATGCTCGACGGCCTCGCGCCCGACCGGGCGGCCCGCGCCATGATCGAGCGGATCAACACCGCCCTGTCCCAGCCCAGTCCGGCCTGAGCCGCCGCGAAGGAGGCAGCAGATGCCCACACCCCTCGCTTCCCCCGGCCGGCCGCCGGCCGCCCGGACCACCCCGGGACCCGGCGCGGCACTGCGCCGCGCCCTTTCGCCGGGCGTGCTCTTCGCCCTGCCCTTCCTCGTCCTGTTCGTCCTCTTCATGCTCTGGCCGATGGCCCAGGGCATCTGGATGAGCCTCACCGACACCTCGCTCTCCGCCCACGACCCGTCCTTCATCGGCACGGACAACTACACGGAGGCCCTCGGCGACGCCGAGATGTGGCGCGCGATGGGGAACACCGCGTGGTTCACCCTCGTGTCCACCGTGCCCCTGGTGGCCGTCGCCCTCGCCATGGCCCTGCTGGTGCACACCGGGCTGCCCGGGCAGTGGGTGTGGCGGCTCGCGTTCTTCGCCCCCTACCTGCTGCCGGTCGGTGTGATCGGTCTGCTGTGGCTCTGGCTGTACCAGCCGGACCTCGGCCTCTACAACCACCTGCTGCAGGCGGTCGGCCTGGACGGCTACGCCTGGCTGAGTGACGAGTCCATCGCCCTGTACGCGATCGTGATCGCCACCGTGTGGTGGACCGTCGGCTTCAACTTCCTGCTGTTCCTGGCGGCGCTGCAGGCGGTCCCCGACCACCTGTACGAGGCGGCGGCCCTGGACGGAGCGGGCGCCTGGCGGCGGCTGTGGCATGTGACGCTGCCCCAACTGCGGCGCATCACCGGCGTCGTCACGGTGCTCCAGATCCTCGCCTCGCTGAAGGTCTTCGACCAGGTGTACCTGCTTACCAAGGGCGGACCCAACGGCTCCACGCGCCCCGTCGTGGAATACATCTACGACATGGGCTTCACCGGCTACCGGCTCGGCTACGCCTCCGCCGTCAGCTACGTCTTCTTCGCCCTCATCATCCTCGCCTCCGCCGCGCAGTTCGTCGCCCTTCGCCGCAGGGAGAAGTGACATGACCTCCACCGACGTCCCGGCACGGCCCGCGCGCCGCACGGTCTCCCCGCTCCCCGCCGCGCGCCGCGGCCGCCCGGCTCCGCAGCGCGGACCGAACCTCACCCTGGGCGCGAGCCGGCCGGCCCGCGCACTGGCCCTGGCCGCCCTCGCCGTGATGGCGGTGATCTGGCTGCTGCCGATGTTCTGGGCGGTGTTCACGGCGTTCAAGTCCGAGCAGGACGCCAGCGATCCGCTGCACTGGATCTGGCCGCAGGGCGGCTTCACCCTGGACGCCTTCCGCACCGTGATCGAGCGCGGCGACCTGCCGCTGTGGATGCTGAACAGCTTCCTCGTCTCCGCCGCCGTCACCGTCGTCACCGTGGTGGTGTCGGCGATGGCCGGATACGCCTTCTCCCGCACGCTCTTCCGCGGGCGGCGCGGGCTGTTCGCCGTCACCGTGGCGTCGATCCTGGTCCCGCCGCAACTGCTGATCGTTCCGTGGTTCCAGCAGATGCTGACCCTGGGCCTGGTGGACACCTACGCGGCGGTGATCCTGCCGCAGACGGTCGCGCCGGTGATGGTCTTCATCCTGAAGAAGCACTTCGACACCATCCCCCGCGAGCTGGAGGAAGCGGCCCGCATCGACGGTGCGGGCCATGTACGGACCTTCTGCTCGGTGATGCTGCCGCTGTCCCGCCCGATGCTCGCCGCGGTGTCGATCTTCGTGTTCATCGGGGCGTGGAACAACTTCCTGTGGCCGTTCGTGTCGACCTCCGATCCCGCGCTGATGACCCTGCCGGTCGGCATCACGGCGGTGAAGGACGCCTACGGCGTCCAGTACGCCCAGACGATGGCGTCCTCGGTGCTCGCCGCGCTGCCCCTGGTGCTGGTGTTCGTCTTCTTCCAGCGGCACATCGTGAAGTCGGTGGCGACGACGGGCCTGGGCGGTCAGTGACCTCCGGCGACCGGGAGCGGGGACCGGCGGTCCGGGGGAGTTCCCGCCCCGGGCCGCCGGCGCGTGCCCGCCTCAGCCGCGGAGCGTCTCCTTCGCCGGGGCGGTGTCCGCGGCGGACGCGGGGCCGGACTCCTCGGCGAGCCGTTCCATGCCGCTGGTCGTCTTCAGCGGCTTCTCCTTGAGGAACACCACCGTGATCAGTGCCAGCAGGGCGCAGGGTGTGGCGATGAGGAAGAGCTCGGCGGTGGCGACGCCGTAGGCGTGCTCGACGATTCCCCGGACCGGCTCGGGCAGGGTGCCCATGTCCGGGATCCCGGACTCGCCGCCGCCCGAGGTCCCGCCCGCCGGGATGCCCGCCGTTTCCATGCCCTCGGCCATCTCGGTGGCGACCCGGTTGGCGAGGATCGCGCCGAGGACGCTGGTGCCGATGGTGCCGCCCATGCTGCGGAAGAAGGACAGCACGGAGGTCGCGGCCCCCAGCTCACTGGCGGGCACGTCGTTCTGGGCGGCCAGCACCAGGTTCTGCATCAGCATGCCGACACCGGCGCCGAGCACCGCCATGTAGACGCTGAGCAGGGTGAAGGAGGTGCCCGCGTCGATGGTGGAGAGCAGGCCGAGGCCGACCGTCATGATCACCGCGCCCGCCACCAGGTAGCGTTTCCAGACGCCGGTCCGGCTGATCACCTGCCCCGCCACGGTGGACGACACCAGCAGGCCCAGGATCATCGGCAGGCTCATCAGGCCCGCCACGGTGGGCGACTTGCCCAGGGACACCTGGAAGTACTGGGAGAGGAACACGGTTCCGCCGAACATGGCCACACCGACCAGCAGACTGGCGACGGTGGTGAGCGTGACGGTGCGGTTGCGGAAGATGTCCAGCGGAATGACCGGCTCGGTGGTACGCGCCTCGACGAACACGGCGGCGGCCAGCAGCAGGAGGCCGGCTCCCGTGAGCGCGGCGGTCTGCCAGGAGGCCCAGTCGAACTCGTTGCCCGCCAGGGACACCCAGACGAGCAGGGCGCAGACGCCCGCGACGATGAGGAAGGCACCCAGGAAGTCGATCTTCACGGCGCGCCGGGTCACCGGCAGGCTCAGGGTGCGCTGGAGCAGCACGATGGCGAGCAGCGCGAACGGCACACCGATGAAGAAGCACCAGCGCCAGCCCAGCCAGGAGGTGTCGACCAGCACACCCCCGACCAGCGGCCCGGCCACGGTACCGACGGCGAACACGGCGCCGAAGACGCCGGCGTACTTGCCGAGCCTGCGGGGCGGGATGATCGCGGCCATCACGACCTGGGCGAGAGCGGTGAGACCGCCCGCGCCGATGCCCTGGACCACCCGGCTGAAGATCAGCAGTCCGACGCCGTCCGAGAAGCCCGCCAGCAGCGAGCCGGCCACGAACAGGCCCAGGGACAGCTGGAGCAGCAGCTTCTTGTCGAACAGGTCGGACAGCTTGCCCCAGAGCGGGACGGTCGCCGTCATGGCCAGCAGTTCCGCGGTGACGACCCAGGTGTAGGAGGACTGGCCGGCGCCCAGGTCGGTCATGATCGTGGGCAGTGCGTTGGACACCACGGTGCCCGCCAGGATCGCCACGAACATACCGGCCATGAGCCCGGACATGGCCTGGAGTATCTGCCGGTCGGACATGGGGGCGGGCGGCGCGCTGTCGGGCGCCTGGGCTGCGGTCACTGTCTCTCTTCCGACGGTCGGTGATGAGTGCTGGGTCGTGCCTCCGTCGTCCGGAGGAGGGAACGGGGGACGGGAGGGACCGGGCGGCAGGCGTACCGCCGGTGGCCACGGGTCACCCCGTGTCCGGTGGCGTACGGGTGCCTACCGGGCCGGGGCCGGGAGTCCGGCTGCGAGCAGGGCGAACACCTCGCGGAAGACGTCGGCGAAGGCGAGCGCGTCCTGCCGCTCGCACCAGTGCTGCACGCTGACCCGGACCGCCGCCCCGGCCACGGCCGCCAGCAGCCGCGGATACAGGTCGGGCGCAGTGCCCCGCTCGCTGTCGGAACCGTCGTCCAGGAGGGTGTCCGGGGCGTGGCCCGCCGTGCCGCCGCCGGCGGCGATCCGCCGTGCGATGACCTCGGCGAGGCCGGCCTCGTCGGCCATGTGGGCGCCGAGGCTGCGCACCAGCAGGTGCGGGGAGGTGCGCAGCACCTCGGCGTGCAGGCTCCACAGTTCGTGCTGCCGCTCGGCCTCCGAGAGCTCGGCGGCGAGCGCCTCGCGCAGGGCCTCCAGGGGCGAGAGCTCCGCGGGAGCGTCCAGGAGTGCCTGCCGGACGCGGAGGCCCGCGTCCGCGTCGATGACGACGAAGGCGTCGTCCCGTGAGTCGAAGTAGTTGAAGAAGGTCCGCACGGACACCCCGGCCGCCGCGCTGATGGCCTCGACCGTGACGTGGTCCGCCCCGTGTTCGGCGGCGAGGCGGACCGCGGCCTCCGAGAGGGCGGCACGCGTCGCCCGCTTCTTGCGCTCCCGCAGCCCGCCGTTCGGGGTGTCCTTGGCCGTCATGTCTTGCATGCTATGCAAAAGTGCATGGCCTGCAAAATCGGCGGTGGCCACCGCCGATGCCGTGCCTGCTCGGGCCAGGCGGAGTTCCGGATGACGTCGACGAAGTCGATCCGCCGGAAGCCGGGGACGAAGTGCTTCAGTACGTCCGCGTTCACCGTGCCGAAGGTGCTGTCCGGGCGGTGCCGGAAGCCGTCGGCGAACGCCTGGAGGATCCGCCGCTTGAAGTCCGGACGGGGGTGGGCCGCGGTGACCTCGTCGATCTGGGTCCGGGTGAGGCGGGCGAGGTGCAGGCCGAGCACGTCGGTCTCCACGCCCGCCGTGGTGGCGGCGATCTCGGGCGCCAGCTTGTGGGGCACCCCGGGGGTGGTGTGCAGGGCGACGGCCGTCCACACCTTCTCCGCGTCGCCCTCGGACAGCCCGTGGGCCAGCAGGAACGCGCGGGCCCGGTCGGCGCCGTCCGTCTCGAACCGCTGGCCGTCGCCGCGGTACGGCGCCACGAGGCCGGTGTCGTGGAACATGGCCGCCCCGTGGAGCAGTTCGGGGCCGGGCCGGAGCCCTCGTGCCGCGGCCTGCAGACTGCCGAAGAGGTACACCCGGCGGGAGTGGTGGAAGATCGGCGGCGGTGTGGTGCCGCGGATCAGATCGGTCGCGGCCCGGGCCGGCCCGCTGTCGGGGATCGCTACGCCGGCGATCTTCTCACGGAGCCCGCTCACCCGCATTGTCCTCCCCGTGGGAACCGCACACTCCACCGAGAGGGCACGCCGGGCGCGGCACGGCCGGTGCCCGGGACGCGACGGAGTCCGCGCGCCGCCGCGCACCACGGGTCCCGTGCCGGCGGTGCGGCACGGGACCCGTCGGTTCCGTGGTGCGGGGTGGTACGGGGCGTCAGCCGATGCGGTGCACGAGCTGGTTGGTCAGCTCGTAACGTGCCCCCACGACGGCCAGCCGGCCGGCGGACACCCTGGCGGCCAGATCCGGTTCCGAGGCCAGGCGCGCGCGGACGTGCCGCACGTTGGCGTCGACGGTGGCGTCGACGCGTTCCTCGCCCTGCTTGCCGTGGTCGATGACCGGGGCGATCTGGTCGGCGATGTACTGGATGTGGGCGGGCAGCCGCTCCCCGGACTCCTCGGCCTCGACCGCGGCGCGCACGGCGCCGCACGACTGGTGCCCGAGCACCAGGACCAGCGGTATGTCCAGTTCCAGCACGCCGTAGGCGACGCTGCCGAGCACGGCCTCGTCCAGCACCTCGCCGGCGCTGCGCACGGTCATCAGGTCCCCCAGCCCCTGGTCGAACACGAGCTCCGGCGGGACGCGCGAGTCGATGCAGCTGAGCACCACGGCGAAGGGGTGCTGGCCGAAGACCAGTTCCTCGCGGACCGCGCGCGACTCGTCCGGGTGCCTCTCCCGGAAGGTGCGCCAGCGCGTGTTGCCCGCGGCCAGCTCACGCAGCGCCTCCTCGGGGGTGGTGGGCCGCGGACGCGTCCGGGGGGCGGCGGAGGCCGGAGGGGCGCCGACGGTCAGTGCGGTGCCGACGACCGCGGCGCCGGTCAGCGCGGAGCGCAGGAGCCGGCGGCGCGCCGGCTGGTGGACGGACGACTGCGGGGATCCCGTGGGGGAATCAATGTTCACGACCTGAACGTATGAGCGAGTGCGGGGTCCGTGCCGCCGCACGGCCGAACCATGGCGTGACCATGGCGTGACCATGGGGGTTTCATGAGGGAGTGTTGATCAGCTCTTGACGGTGGTCAGACACGGACAGCCGCCACGGGTCGGGCCGTCCCGCCGGGCTTTCCCGGACGGACGCTCCCCACGGCGAGCACCGGGCCGACGGGCACGACGAGCTGCTCCACGGCGACGGCCACCAGGCGGGCCGGGGCCTCGCCGCCCAGCAACCCCCTGACGTACTCGAGAGCCTGTGCGGGCGAGCGGCCGACGGACATGACGGGCACGGCACACCGCGTGCCGCGCGGCGGCGCACCCGTGTCACCGGTCCGCGCCCGCGCCCGTATGCCGCGCCCGCCCCCGTATGCCGCGGCCGCGGCCCCGCGGGGCCGGGACGACGGCCGGAGCGCGGGCGGCGGCCGGTCCGCGACCGCCGGACCGCGGGGTGCCGGTCGTCGCCGAGGGGCGACGCGGACCGGGGGCGGACGGGACGGGCCGTGTCCCCGCTCCAGGACCCGGCGTGCCGCCTCGGCCCCGTTGTCAGCGGCCTCCTCTACAGTTCCCGTCACTTGATCAGTGCGGATGCGGGAGGCACACATGGGGTGGGTGTCGGCCGGCGACTACGAAGTCGCCCTCGACGACGGCAAGGTGGTGTGCCGCAACGCGGCCGGGCGGCGGCTGAGGTCCGTGCCGCCCAGGATCGCCGACGATCCCGCGGTGGTGGGGCTGCGTCAGCTCGTGGAGTGGCTGGAGCGGCACGAACGGCAGTGCCTGGCCGACGTGGAGCGGTGGATGGTGCGCTCGCTGCCGGTGCCCTTCGAGGTCCTGGCGCGGGTGTGGCCGGACCCGGCCTGGCGGGCCGCCCTGCGCGACCTGGTGGTCACCGGCCCGGACGGCGTGGTGGCCGGCTTCCTGCGGGACGCCGACCCCGAGCGCGGCCTCGGTCTGGTCGACCTCGACGGCGACACCGTCCGGCTCACCCCCGGCCTGGTCCGCCTGCCGCACCCGGTGCTGCTCGACGATCTGGAGGAACTGCGGGAGTTCGCCGTCGAGATAGGCATCGAGCAGCGCGCCCAGCAGCTCTTCCGCGAGGTGTGGCACCGGCCCGCCGCGCTCGACGCCGACGCCACCTCCGTCGAGGACTACGCGGGCGGCGCCTTCAGGGAACTGCGCTTCCTGCACGGCCGGGCGACGCAACTGGGATACCGCGTGCGCGGCGGCCACGCCGTGTACTCCGTGCTGGAGGACGGCCGGACCGCGGAGGCCCGGGTGTGGGTCGGCGACTACGACGGCTACGAGGAGACGGAGACCGGCCCCCTGGTCTTCACCGACCCGGCGGGCCGGACCCTGAAACTCGGTCGGGTCGGACCCGTTACCTGGTCGGAGGGAATGCGCATGGCGGCCGCGCTGTACGCCGGACGCGACATCGAGGACGAGGAGCGGGCGGCATGACGACGCACGACGGCATCACCCACGACGGCGTCGCCTACGACGCGGCCACCGCCGCCGCACTGCTCGACGCCGGCGCCGTACTGCCCCCGGGCACCACGGACCGGGAGGACGCCGACGCCCTCACCGTCCGCACGTACACGCACACCGCGCTGGACGGGCGGAAGGTCGTCCGGCTGGTCCCGGGCACGCTCGGCGAGGCGGAGGACCTCGCCCTGGACTTCCTCGGACTGGTCCGCGAGCCGGAGACCCGCGAGGTCGGCCAGATACGCCGGGAGACCCTGGGTTTTCCCGCGTGGGCGCTGGTCAACGACCCCGCGAACGGACACCACGCGCTGGCACTGGTCAAGGACGTCGAGCGGCTCGGCCGGCAGGCCAAGTCCCGTCCCGGAACCGCCAAGGAGGGCTTCGAGGCGCTCGGCGAGCGCCTCGGCCGGGCCGTGCCGCACTTCCTGCCCACCTTCTACGAGCAGGCGGCCCGCGTCTTCCTCCAGCACGACAACACCACGTACGCGTCGGCCTTCTTCGGCAAGGCCCGCGAGGCGGAGCGGGTGCACGCGCTGACCGTGGACGAGGAGCGGCAGCGGGCCGTGTTCCTGGAGTTCGCCTTCGCCGGGGCGCTGACGGTCAAGGCGCTCAAGGAACACGTGAAGGCCCTCGCGGCGCGCCTCGCCCCGGCCGAGGCATGGGCCCAGTTCCGGCAGCTGACCGTGGAGCGCTGCGCCGCCGGCATGCCGCCGTACGCGTCGCTGCCCCAGGACGCCCGCGCCCTGATCAAGGCCGCGGGCCTGGACCGGGTCACCGAGGAGTGCGCCCTGGTCGCCGACCTGCTCGCATCGCCCGCGGCGGTCCGGGCCCCGGCGTCCTTCTGGAACGCCTACCGGGCCACGCTCGCGGTCCTGGCCGGGCAGCGGCCCGCCGTACGGGGCCGGCTGCTGGAGATCATGCCGGCCGGGCTGGGCCGCTCGACGGAGGACGACGAGTTCTGGCTCGCGCTGCTCGCCGAGACCGGCGCCGACCGGCTGCTGACGGGCGAGGACGGGGCGGAGGGGGCCGACGCGGCGGACTGGCTCGGCCGCTGGGCCCTGCACCGCAAGCACGGCGGCTCCTTCAGCGGCCGCTCGCCGGCCACCCTCGCGCTCGTGGAACGCATGGCTCCGCGCCTGCGAGCCCAGGGCCGTCCCGTGGACCTCTTCACCGGCCGCTGGCACGCCGGCGCCGACATCGACCTGCTGGACCTGTGCGTCGCGGAGGGCGTACCGCTGACCCTGCCCGGGTCCGACGAGGACGTCTCCCTCCCCCTCGGCCGGTGGCTGAGGGAGACCACGCCGGGCCGGCGCGACCTGACGGCCGTCGCGGCCGATCCGCGCTGCCGTCCCCTGCTGTACAAGTCCGTCGGGAACCTCGGCGGCCACCGCTCCGACGCCGGACTGCTGGAGGAGGCGGCCGGGCACACCGTGCTCGCCGGCGTGCTGCGCGAGTGGCTGGACGACGCGGCCGGGGAACTGGACGCGGCGGCCGCTCTGCCCGCCGCGCGCGCGGCGCTGGAACGGCTGCGTCCGTTCCGTGCGGTCGCCGCCCGGATCAGCCCGGAGGCCGTCGCCCGGGCCGCCGCGCTCGACGTCGCACCGCTGCTCGGCCGCACCCTGCGCGCGGGCATCCCGGACGAACTGGGCTGGCCCGCGCTCGACGAGGCGCTGCGCCGTCTGGACGCGGAGACCCGGCGCGACCGCGACGACACGCTCGCCGTCCACGAGGCCTGGCCGGCGCTGATCCTCTCCCGCAGGCACAAGGCGATCGTCGTGGGACCGCGGGACATCCTGCTGGAACACGACCTGCGGCTGCCGCAGGAGCTGGACCGCTGGCGGCGCCCGTCGTTCCGCTACACGGACGGCGAACTGCTGGTGACGTGGTGGCACGACGGCAGGCAGCACGGCTACTGGTCGGCCCGCCCGGCCGAGGTGTTCCCGCTCGGCGAGAAGGAACCGCACCGCTACGGCAGGAACGACGCCGGCGAGACCTCCGTCCCGCTGCCCGACGGCGGCCGCGCCACCGGTGGGCGCGCGCTGCACGCCGGAGACACGGTCGTGCCGCCCGGCCGCCCGGTCCTCGGGGACGGCACCTCGTACTGGCGTCAGGGCCGGCAGGGCCGGCAGCAGGTGTGGCTCGAGTACGACCCGGCCACCGGCACGCACGGACGTGCCTCGCTGCCCGCCTTCCTGCGGTCCGGCGTCCGCGAGGACGCCACCCTGCTCCAGCAGCACTGCGCGGTGCTGCCGCTCCAGCCGGGCCTGGAACACAGCCCCTTCGGCACGGACGGCGCGGTCCTCGGCCGCTGGGTGCGCACCGAGGGCGAGGGGGACGAGGCCCGCACCACCGCCGGCACGCCGGACGGCCGGACCGTCACCCTGCCCATGGCACGCGGCCGGAGGCAGGGCGTACCGCTCGGCGCGCTGCGGCTGCCCGGCGGCGCCGAACCCGTCGCCGTCGCCCTGCACCGCCAGATCGCCCTGTACACCCGTGACGACGGCGACGGCGTGCGCGAGCTGGGCCGGGTCACACCGCTGGAGCGGGGCGGCGAGTTCGCCGCGGGCACGCGCCTCGTCCCGCCGGTGGACTTCTGGCACGCGCTGCGGCCGCGCGACGAGAGCGCCTCGGCCGTCCTGAGGGCACTGAGCGACGAGCAGGCGGGCGAACTGCTGCGCGCCGGGGCCCGGGCGCTGGCGAAGTGGCGGGAGCAGGCCGCGGCGGCGGCCGCACGGGAGCAGGCTGACGGCGAGCGGGGCGCCGGACCGGGGAACACCGGTGGGTCCACCACCGGGCAGAGCGCCGGTCCGACCGTCGAGGAGGTCCTGCGGGACGCCGTCGCCGGCTGTCTGCCCGCCCTCACCGAACCCCGTCTGCGCACCGGCGTCACCGCCCTCGTGCACGCCGTGCTGCGCCTGGCGGAGTCCGTCACCACGTTCGTGACGCCACCGGTGGAGCGGCCGAGGACGGAGCACCGGCGCACCGAGGGCATGTTCGCCGACTACAGCCCCGAGGACGGCGACGACCGGACACTGCGCGAGGCGGCCACCGGCATCGCGGAACTGCACGGCTGGTGGGGCCGCGAGCGGTCCTGGAGCGCACTGCGCCAGATCCGTGCCGTCAACCACGTCCTGGCCGGGAACCCCGCCGACGGCAAACCCCTGCCCGCCTCCTGCCGGCTCCCCGGGCCCGCCGACGGATGGCGCAGCGAGGAGTTCACCATCCCCGGCATCGGCGGGGAGTGGCCGTCCGTACTGGACGTGCTGCGCCCGCTCGCCTACCGCGCCGCCTCACCGGCCCTGACACAGGCGCACCGGCAGGCGCTGCTGCTGCTGTTCGAGGCGGTCACGGAAGGACCGCTGGCCGCCCCCGGGGGCGCGCTGCGCGAGGTCGTACTGAGCGAACCGCACGGCAAGCAGGAGCGCGCCGGCCAGGTGCTGCGCCGCGAAGGCCGCACCGTCGTCGTCCTCGGCTGCCGGAACGTCGACCACCGCAGCGGGTCCGTGAACTGGCTCGCCCTGGACCACGATCCGGCGGGAGCGTTCGGCGCGGTCGCGCACTTCACCCTGGAGCGGGAGACCGCGCACCCGCCGGTGTTCCCGGCCGACGCGCTCGCCACGGTGACCGGGCTGATCCGCGACAAGGGCGCCGCGCCCTGGCAGCCGGAGGCGCCCGCCGCCCTGGCCGCCGCGACGCGGGACGGGCTGGGCCCCGTACAGGCGGCCCTGCTGCTCGCCGGGAGACCGTCCCTGCTCACCGACGAGGTGAGCGCCACGACCGGACTGAAGCCGCGGCAGAAGCAGCTCGGCGACGGGCTGCTGGACTCGCTGCGGCACGCCGACCGGACGGCGCTCATCGGCGCGCTGCTCCCCGAGGACCCCGCCGACCTGTGGACGTCCGGGCCGGACACGGCCGCCGCGGGCCGGGTGTGGGCCGAGCGCCTCGACGGGTTCGTCCGCCTGCCCGAGGACCTCGCCGCTGACCTCGCCCCGGCGGGCCTGCCCACCGGCTCCACCGAGGAGGTGCTCAACCCGCGCCGCACCGCCTGGCTCAGCCGCACCACGGTGCAACGGCCCGACAAGGACGGCAACCTGGTCCCGGAGGACCCCCGGGCGCTGCCCGGGCGGTACGACCTGACGCGCGCCGTCGCCGCCCTGGCCGGCCTCGCCTACTCCCTGCCGTACGGACACCCGCTGCGCGCGGCGCTGCCGGAAGGCCTGGCCGCGCTGCGCCGCCGCGTCGCGGACCCGGGGCTGCTGCTCGACCTCGACCTGGCGTGGACGGAGAAGGGTTCGCCGACCGCCGTCGAGCTGCGCAAGGCGTACGGACTGCCCGCCACCGGCGGCGCCGGCGCCGACGGCCTGACACGCGTCGGAGAAGCACTCGTCCTGCGCCCCTGGTACGGCGACCAGGAGGCCGTCCTGGTCCGCACCGGCGCCCTCACCCGGGCGGACGACCCCGTGTTCGGACTGGTCGAGGGACTCGTCGGACCCGGCCGGGGCGAGGGCATGCGGACGCTGCGCACCGTCCTGGACGACGGACTCGCCCGCGCCGTCGCGGCCGGGACCGACCCCGCGGGGCCCACGGGGTACGCCCAGGATCCCGCCGTCAGCGTGCCCGGCCTGGTCGCCGAGGTGGCCGGGGTCCACGGTCTGACCGAGGACGCGGCGGCGCTCTACCTGCAACTGCTGGCCCTGCCCGACCCGACGGACCGCGACCGCGTCCGCTGGACGGGCTGGAAACCGGCCCGCGTGAAGAAGGCCCGCGCCGAGCTGGCGGCCACCGAGCTGGTCGTCGAGGCGAAGCGGGCACGCGCCGGGCGCGCCCTCTTCCTGCCGTGCGGCTGGCTCGACCTGAAGTCGCCCGCGCTGCCGGTGGAGATCTGGAAGGAGGGCCTCTACCCGGTCCGCGACCGCTCCCGGGCGGTGCCGCTGATGCCGGTGCCCGAGCTGTTCACCCGCGCGTGGGACCGTGTCCGCGCCGGTGACGCCCCGGCCTACGAGGAACTCACCACCCGCGCCACCCGCAAGGGCCGCCGCCGATGACCACCGTCCACCCGCAGCCGGAAGAACCCGCGCAGATGACCACCACCCTCCCTCCCGCCCCGGCCCGTCAGATCGTCCCGCCCGAGGAGCGGTACGCGACCGAACTGGCCTTCCTCGCCGCCCACGACGACGGGCCGCGCCCACCCGCCTGGCGGCTCACCCCGCGCGCGGTCGTCACGTTCGTCATGGGCAGCGCCGGCGGGGTCCTGAAACTGCCCGACGACGCGCAGGCGCCCGACGGGGTGCCGCGGCGCCTGGTGATCGAGGGCAAGTTCGTCGGCGACCGGGCGCTGGTCGAGCGGTGCGTGGTGACCCTCGCCGGGGAGCGCGGCCTGCTGCTCGTCGGCGAGCCCGGCACCGCCAAGTCGATGCTGTCGGAGCTGCTCGCCGCCGCCGTGTGCGGCACCAGCGGCCTCGTCGTGCAGGGCACCGCGGGCACCACCGAGGACCAGCTCAAGTACGGCTGGAACTACGCCCTGTTGCTGGCGCAGGGCCCCACCCGGCAGGCACTCGTGCCCTCGCCCGTCATGACCGCCATGTCCCGGGGCGCCGTCGCCCGCGTCGAGGAGGTCACCCGCTGCCTGCCCGAAGTGCAGGACTCGCTGGTGTCGCTGCTCTCCGAGCGGCGGATCGCCGTGCCCGAACTGGCCGGCACCGAGGACGCCCTGGCGCACGCGGCGCCCGGCTTCACCCTGATCGCCACCGCCAACCTCCGTGACAGGGGCGTCTCGGAGATGTCCGCGGCCCTCAAGCGCCGCTTCAACTTCGAGACGGTCGGCCCCATCGGGGACCTCGACGCGGAGACCGCGCTGGTGCGCAGCCAGGCGAGGTCGTCCGTGACACGGGCCGGGGCGCCGTTCCAGGTCGACGACGCCGTGCTGGAGGCCCTGGTCACCGCGTTCCGGGACCTGCGCGAGGGCCGGTCGGCGGAGGGCTGGGAGGTGGAGCGGCCGTCGACGGTGATGAGCACCGCGGAGGCCGTGTCCGTCGCGGGCGCGCTCGCCCTCGCGGCGGCGTACTTCCCGGGCGACCGGGACGTGCTCGGACTGCTGCCGGGGCACCTGCTCGGCGTGGTCCGCAAGGACGACCCCGCCGACGCCGCCCGGCTGCGCGGCTACTGGGACGGTCCGGTCCGGCGCCGCGCCGAGCAGGGGTCCGCCACCTGGCGCACCCTGTGGGACCTGCGTACGGTCCTGGAGGGCTGACGGCCGTGTCCCTGACCCACGGGGCCGTCCCCGCCCCTGCCGTCCCGGACGGCCACCCCGCCTCGCCCGACGAGGCGCTCGCCGTCCTCACCGGCCCGTCCGCGCCCTACCTGGTCGGCGTACGGCACCACGCGCCCTCCCTGGCCGCCGCCGTGCCCGCGCTCCTCGACCAGGCGGAACCGGAGGTGCTGCTCGTCGAGCTGCCCGCCGAGATGCAGCGGTGGCTGCCCTGGCTGGGGCACGAGGAGACACGGGCCCCGGTGGCACTCGCCGCCGCACCCGGCGACGGGAGCGGCGGGGGACCGGCGTTCTATCCGTTCGCCGACTTCTCGCCCGAACTGGCCGCCGTGCGCTGGGCCGTCCGGCGCCGCGTGCCGGTGGTCGCCTGCGACCTGCCGCTCGCCGACGGCGCGTGGGCGCGGGACCGGCGGGCCGGAGGGACGCGGGCCGGTGCCCCCGGTCTCGCCGCCGCTGTGCGGGCCCGGCTGACGGGCCGCCCCGGGGACGACCTCTGGGACCGGCTCGTCGAGGCGACCGCCCCCGGCTCCCCGCCCGAGGCCCTGCGCCGGGCCGCCCTGCTCACCGGGTGGGCACTGCGCCAGGACGCGCTCGCCTCGGGCGGCGTACCGGAACTGGACCTGCGGCGCGAACGCCGGATGCGGGCCCGGCTGGCCGAGGCCACCGCGCGGGGCGAGCGGGCCGCCGTGCTGGTCGGCGCCTTCCACGCCCCGGCACTCGTGCGGCGCGACACCTGGCAGGAGGACGCCGGCGAGCAGGACGCGACGGCCGCCGACGCGAACGGGCCGGCCTGGACCACCTCGCTGATCCCCTACACGTACGCCCTTCTCGACGCGCGGTCCGGCTACCCGGCCGGCATCCGGGACCCGGAGTGGCAGGGCATGGTGATGCGCGCGGCGGGCGACCCCGCGGCGCTGGAGGAGGCGCTGACCCGGGCGGCCGTCCGGATCTGCGCCGAACTGCGGGACCTCGGCCACCCCTCGGGACCCGCCGACGCGCGGGAGATCAGCCGGCTCGCCTCGGACCTCGCCCGGCTGCGCGGCCTGCCCGCGGCGGGCCGCGGCGAACTGGTCGAAGCCGTGCAGACGGTGCTCGCGCAGGGCGAGCCGTACGGGCGGGGCAGGGCCGTGGCACGGGCGATGGAGCGGGTCCTCGTCGGCACGCGCGGCGGAAGCCCCGCCCCGGGGGCGCCGCGCAGCGGTCTCGCCCCCGCGGTCGAGGCCGAGGTGGCGCGGCTCGGCCTGCCCGGCCCGCAGGACGGCGGCCCCGGTGCCGCACGGGACCTGCGGCTGGACCCGATGCGGTCCGGCCTCGACCGGCGCCGCGAACTGCTGCTGCGCAGACTGACGGTGTGCGGGGTGCCCTACGGCGAGGTCAAGGAGGTCGTCGGCGCGGGCGGCGCCGAGGCCCTCACCACCCGCTGGGAGGTGCGCTGGACACCGGCCAC
Organism: Streptomyces sp. NPDC016640; assembly: GCF_043076215.1. Lineage (NCBI taxonomy): Bacteria > Bacillati > Actinomycetota > Actinomycetes > Kitasatosporales > Streptomycetaceae > Streptomyces > Streptomyces sp. NPDC016640. The sequence goes on along the minus strand of NZ_JBIBRG010000019.1, from coordinate 65,148 downwards.
GGCGGCCGTGCTCACCGCGGCCGGTGTGCGGGGAGTCACCCCCGCCCAGGCGGCCGAGGGCGTGCTGCGCGAACGGCGGCGCCTTCAGCGCGAGGAAGGCGGGCCGACGGCCGCGCAGGCACTCGAAGGGCTCGAACGGGCGGCCGAGTGCGGTGTGGCCGGGCTCGCGGACGAACGGCTCGGTGACGTCGCCGACGTCCTGCCCCGGGCCGGCACCCTGCCGGAACTGCTCGCCGGTCTGGCGCTGCTGGACCGGCTGCGGGCCGGGCACGTCCCCGGGCTCGGCGCCGAGCCGGACCGTGAGGCGCGGACGGCCGCCGTCGCGGAGCTGCTCACGGCCGCCGCGGTACGGCAGGTGGACGGCCTGACCGGGTCCGAGGACCTCGCCGACGCCCATGCCCTGCTCGAACTCGCCCACCGGGCCGACCCGCTGGGCGGCATCCGGCTCGCCGACGCCCTGGGGCGCCTGGCCGCCGACGGCTCCCCGCTGATGCGCGGCGCCGCCGGGGCCGTCCGCGTCCTGCTCGGGCACGAGGACGCGCGGGCCTTCGGCGACCGCGTGGCCTCCTGGACCGACGGGGCCACCGGCCCCGACTCGCGCGCCGCGCTCACCGCCCGGCTCAGCGGTCTGCTGACCGCCGCCGGTCCGCTGCTGGAGGCGGCGCCGCCCGCGCTGGAGCCGCTGCTCACCCGGGTGGCCGAGCTGTCCGACCGGGCGTTCCTCGACCGGCTCCCCGCGCTGCGCGGCGGCTTCGACACCCTGAGTCCCGCGGCCCGCGACCGCCTCTTCTCGGCCGTCGGGGAACGCCTCGGCGGCGCGCACGTCGCCGACACGCACGGCGTGGACCCGGCCGCGCTCGCCGCCTGGACGGGGGCGGACCTCGCGGCCCGCGAGACACTCCGGTCGCTCGGCCTGCTACCGCCGCCCGGCGATCCACGGGCCACGGAGACCGCCGGGGGCCCGGCGGCCGAGGCCGGCGCGGATCACTCGCCCGCACTCGCCGGGAAGCCGGCACCGGACCCCGCTCCGGATGCCGCGCCGGCCGGCGCGGCCACCGGGGGCGTGCCCGGGGCAGCCGGGTCCCGGGCCGAGGAGCGGCTCATCCTCCCCGCCGACCGTTGGCGCCTCCTCCTCGGCCGGCGCACGGAGGGACTGCCACCGTCCGCCGTGCCGCTCGCGACCGCGCTGGACGAGCTGTACGGCAGCGGACGCGGCGAGGGCAGCCGGGGGGACCTCACCGGCCCGGGCGGCGGCGGACGCCAGGCGCCCTACCCCGGGGTGCGGGAGTGGTCCGAGGAACTGGCCGCGCTGTTCGGGCCGGGCATCCGGGAGGAGGTGCTGGCGGCGGCCGCCGCCTCGGGCCGCAGGGACGTCCTCACCGAGCTGGACGCGGACAGCGCGCGGCCCTCGGTGGACCTGTTGCGCGCCGTGCTGCGGCACGCGGGCGGACTGCCCGAGGCACGGCTGGCCGCGCTGCGCCCCCTGGTACGGCGGCTGGTCGACGCGCTGACCCGGCAGCTCGCCACCCGCCTGCGCCCCGCCCTGCACGGCACCGCACTGCCCCGTCCCAGCCGGCGGCCCGGCGGCGGCCTGGACCTGCCCCGCACACTGCGGGCCAACCTGGCGACCGCCCGCCGCGCCCCGGACGGAACGGTGCGGGTGATCCCCGGGCGTCCGGTCTTCCGCACCCGGGCGCGCCGGGCCGCGGACTGGCGGCTGATCCTGGTCACGGACGTGTCCGGGTCCATGGAGGCGTCCACGGTGTGGGCCGCGCTGACCGCCTCGGTGCTGGCGGGCGTACCGACGCTCTCCACCCACTTCCTGGCGTTCTCCACGGAGGTCATCGACCTCACCGGGCACGTCGGCGACCCGCTGTCGCTGCTCCTGGAGGTCAGCGTCGGCGGCGGCACCCACATCGCCGCGGGACTGCGGCACGCGCGCGAACTCGTCACCGTGCCGTCCCGCACCCTGGTCGTCGTCGTCAGTGACTTCGAGGAGGGCTGTCCGCTCGGCGGCCTGCTCGCCGAGGTCCGCGCGCTGGTCTCGGCCGGCTGTCACGTGCTGGGCTGCGCGAGCCTCGACGACACCGGCAGGCCCCGCTACTCCACCGGGGTCGCCGGGCAGCTCGTCGCCGCCGGCATGCCCGTCGCCGCCCTCAGTCCGCTCGAACTGGCCCGCTGGGTAGGGGAGAAGATCGCATGAGCCCGGACCTGCCCCCGGTCCTCCCGTCCGTCACCGCCGAACTCGTCGAAGCGCTCTCGCCCCGGCTCCGCAAGCGGCTGGACGCCGCCGTCACCAAGCTCTTCGCGCGTCCGGCCGTCCGTGACGGCGACAGCGTGCGGATCGCCGTGGACGACGAGACCGACGTCGTACTGCACGCGCCGGACGGTGCGGTGACCGGCGCGGACGCGATCCGCTGCGGATGCCTCCTGGCCCCCGGCTGCCTGCACCGCGCGGCCGCCGCCTCGGCCGCGCCGGTCGCGGACCCCGCCGAAGCCGGCCCGCCGGCCCCGCAGGACACGGCGACGACGGGGGAGAGGGGGCCGGCGCCGGCCGGCAGCCCGGAGCAGGCGGGGACCGGGACCCCCACCGCCGAAGAGACCCCCACCGCCGAACAACGCGCCGCCGCGCGGGCGGTGTCCGACGCGGCCGGCGCCGTCCTGGAAGCGGGCACGGACGGCGCCGGAGCCGTGCTCCAGGCGGAACTCCTGCACGCCGCGCACACCGCCCGCCTCGCCGGCCTCCCCCGGGCCTGCGCCGCGGCGATCTCCGTGGTGACCGGGGTGCGCGCGGCCCGCTCCGCCGACCCCGGGTACCGTCTCGCCGACCTCGCCGACGCACTGGCCGACGTCCTGGGCGTCGCCCACCGCCTCCCGCACGCCACCGGAGCGGACCTGACCGAACTGCGCGGTACGGTCCGGCAGCCGTACCGCCCGGACGGCTCCCTGCGGCTGTACGGGCTCTTCTCCGAGCCCGTCCTCACGGCGACCGGCTACGCCGGCGCGGTCACCTGGACCGCCGACGCCCACGGACGCCTGTACACGGTGTCGGACGTGGCACCGGGCGGACCCGCCCGGGCGGCCGGCGCCGCCGACCGGGCCGTACGGATCGGCGACACGGCCCTGACGCACCGTGAACTGTCGCGTGCCGGGCTGGCCGTGTCCGGTGCCACCGTCTCCCCGACGGGCCGGCTCGGCGCGGGGGCCGGGGTGCGGGCGGTCCGCGCACCCGGTGCCTCCTGGCGCTCCGAACCGCTGGACCGGCTGTGGTCCGTTCCCGTCGCCGAGCAGGTGGCCCGGGCCCTGAACGGCGGCCAGGACCTCCTGTTCCTCGAGGTGACCCTCACCGGCACGGTGCGCGGGACGGCGGGCGACTGCCTGCTGGCCGACGGAGCCGGCGTGACCCTGCGACTGGCCACCGCCCACGATGACCCCGCACTCCCGTACCGCGACAACCTGCGCCTGCTCGCCGCCGCGAGGGGCAGCGGACTGCGGATCGTCGCACGCCTGGCGCCCGGCCCGCGCCCCCGCGCCCTGCTTCTCGCCACGGAGCACCCCACCGACCCCGCCGCCCGGGTGGACCTCGGCCTGGACCGCCTCCAGCACGCGGACCTGCCCCCCGGAGCCGGCGTGCCGCGGCCCGCGGTCGTCCCCACCGGTGACGAGGTCCCGCTGCACCTGCTGCGCCGGCGCGTCCACCAGGCGGTGTCGGGAGGCCGCCGTGTCCTCGCCCTCGCCGGGAGCGGGCCGGGCGACGGTGCCCGCCTGCGCCGTCTCGGCCTCGCCACCGCGGGCGACCTCCTCGAGGACCTCCACGCGGCCGCCGCGGACCGCTCCCGCGACGTCTTCGGCCGCCTGCTCCCGGCCGACACGGCTCGCTTCGCCCGGTCCTGGCTCGCCGCGGCCGTCTACACCGACACGGTCGAACGGGCACTGTGCGCGAGCGCGTGGGGGGCCGTCACGGCGGAGGTGTCCGGCGCGGCCCCGGCCTGACACGCTCGCGGGTGACGGGCGCCGAGCCGTCTGCCGGGTCCGTGTTCCGGACGGCCGCCGTGGGCGGCGAGGTGTCTCCGCGACGGACGATGACGACCGCCGTCAGGCCGACGGCCAGGCCGAGGGCGGTCTGCGGACCGAACGGTTCACCGAACATCAGGGCTCCCCAGACAGCCGTGACCGGCGCCATGAGGAACATCAGCGTATTGACCCCGGTGACTCCGGAACGCCTCAGGAGCAGCCAGTACAGCCCGTACCCGCCGAAGGTGGGCAGGACCACCAGCCAGCTGATCGCGGCCCAGAACGAGAGCCCGGCGGGCGGCGTGGCGGCTCCGGCGCTCACGGCGAGTGCCGAGAAGACGACCGCGCTGGTGGTGCAGTGGACGGTCAGCGACACCAGGGGCGCGACCCGCGTGCGGGAGCGGCTTTCGAGGAACGTGGCCGCCACCAGCGAACACATGCCGAGGAAGGGTATGAGGTAGGCCCACCGGGCCACGCCGGTGCGGGCCGCGGCATCGGCCGTGGTGACGATGGCGACCCCGCTCACCCCCAGGCACAGACCGAGCCACTGCCTGCGGGAGACGTACTGGCGCAGCAGCGGCCCGGCCAGCGCTCCGGCGACGAGCGGCTGGACGCCGTCGATCAGGGCCGTGGTGCCGCTGGAGACCCCCAGCTGGATCGCGTAGTAGACGGTGAGCAGATAGCCGCTCTGCGACAGCACACCGATCATGGCCTGCCTGGCCACGTCCCGCACCGTGAGGCCCCGCCACGACGCTCCGGCGACGGTCGCGGCGACGACGGTCAGGACGACGGCCAGCGGCAGGAACCGCCACATCAGGACCGTGACCGCGGACGCGCTGCCCGCACCGAGCTTGGCCCCGATGAACCCGGAGCTCCAGCACAGCACGAAGGCGATCGAGAGCAGGAGGTTCACGCCCACACCCTCCACTAGACAGATCGGTATACCACCTCGGACCACTATACAGACCGGTATACTTCTCTGCATGGGCACTACGGAGAAGCCGCGACGGGTCACGATGACGCCCGCCGCGCTGCGCGTCCTGGAGGCCGCCACGAGGCTGTTCTACGAACGCGGCATCCATGCCGTCGGCGTCGACCTGATCGCCGCCGAGGCCGGGGTGACCAAGAAGACCCTCTACGACCGGTTCGGCTCCAAGGAGCAGGTCGTGGTGGAGTACCTCGCGGACCGTGACGAGCGCTGGCGGGTCTTCCTCGCCCGGTGCCTCGACGCCGCGCCACCGGCGCCGTCGGCACGCGTCCTGGCCGTCTTCGACGCCTCGCGCGCGTGGTCGGCGGAGAACAGCCCCAAGGGATGCACCATGGTCAACGCCCACGCGGAGATCAGCGATCCGTCCCACCCGGCCTACCCGATCATCACCGGGCAGAAGGAGTGGATGCTCGGCCTGTTCACCCGCCTCGCCGGGGACATCTCCCCGGAGAGGGCCGAAAACCTGGGCCGGACACTCATGCTGCTGCACGAAGGAGCGTTCGTCGCCCACGGCCTGCACGTTTTCCCCGACCCCCTGGCCCATGCCCGGGAGCAGGCGGAAGTCCTCCTCGCCGCCCTCGGGGGCACCGCCGTGAGGCGGTGAGGCCGTGGCGTGGGCGTGGCGAGGTGTGCGCGGCGCCCCCGCCTCAGCCCCTCTCGAAGCCGGTCCGGCCGGGGGCGGCGTGCGCCGTGCCGTGCGCGCGGGGCGGCAGCGCGCGGGCGTGGACCCCGGACGGAAGGCTCATGGTCGCCCACACCGCGTTGCCACCGGTGATCGTCGATCTGGCGCACCCCCAGGCGCTGGCCATGTGGTGGACGAGGAGCAGACCGCGGCCGCTCTCCTCACCGGAGTCGGGCTCGCAGGCGGCGGGGGACACGTACGGATCGCCCTGGTCGTGGACTTCGAGGCGAAGGCACTCGTCCGTGACCAGCCCGACGCCGCACAGGAGACGCCGGCTGAGCGTGTGCACCAGGGCGTTGGTGGTCAGTTCGGACGCGATCAGGATCGCGTCCGAGCACGTGCCCTCGGGCAGGCGCCAGCCGACGAGCCGTTCACGCATGGAGTGGCGCACGGTCCGGATGCTGGACTGCCGTGCGGGGAGCTGGATCCAGTGGGTCCGCTCTGGCGCGACGACGCCTAAGAGGCCGGGCGAGGGGGCGGTATGGGGGGACACGGCGGGGCGCCTTCCATAAGGCCGGAGGGGGTGGAGGGAGGAGAGCGGCAGGCTCACCGGAGTGCTCACGCGGGCATGCCGCCGGTCCGGCGCACACCAACGGTGTCGAGCACGGCCGCTGTTGGCGGAGACGTCCCCGGGTGACGTCCCTGTCGCTCGCCCAACTAACTATGGTTGTAAAGCACTTCAGGCTGCAACCGACTCTCTGATAATTTCAGGAAGACGCTTTCGGTCCGATGGCATCGTCAAGCCACCGTCACGTTGTCACCGGTGGCGTTCAGGAGGCAGGGCGTGAGCGAACCCCGTCCGAACACGGGCACCAGCGCACCGACGGTGCTGCGCATGATCCTCGGCCGGCGGCTGCAGGAGATGCGGCTGGCCGCCGGCGTCTCGTTGGAGGGCGCGGCCGATGCCCTGCGCGTGAAGCCGTTGACCATCCGGCGTCTGGAGAAGGCGGAGGTCGCCCTCAAGCCGCTGTACGTGGAGAAGCTCCTGCAGACCTACGGCGCCGGCCGGCAGGAGGTCGACGAGTTCGTCGACCTGGCGGAGCGGGCCAACGAACCCGGCTGGTGGCATGCCTACCGCGATGTGGTGCCCAGCTGGTTCACCGCCTACGTGAGCCTGGAGTCCGGCGCACGGACCCTGCGCACGTACGAACCCCACTACGTCACCGGTCTGCTCCAGACCCGTGACTACGCGCGAGCCGTGCTGCGCGGCGGATTCCCCAACGACGACGCGGAGGCCCTGGAGCGGCGGGTCGACCTGCGTCTGCGCAGACAGAGCCTGCTGGAGCAGGCGGACGCCCCCACGCTGTGGGTGGTGATGGAGGAGGCGGTGCTGCATCGCGTGGTGGGTGACGCCACGGTGATGAGGGATCAGCTGGACCGGCTCCTGGAAGTCTCCGAACTGGAGCACGTGAGCGTCGACGTGGTCCCGTTCACGGCCGGTGCCCACGTGGGGGCGTGCGCGCCCTTCACCTACTTCCGGTTCGACGAGCCGGAACTGCCCGACGTCGTCTACAGCGAGATCTTGTCCGCCTCCATGTACCTCGATCAGCGAGCCGACGTCGTGGACCACCTCGAGGCGCACAACCGGATGTCGCTGCTGACCTCCTCCGAGGACAGCAGGGCGCTCCTTAACCGCATGCGCAAGGAGTACTCATGACCAGTGAAGGCGATGTGTACAACGGGATGCCCGCGTCCGCCCTCGGTGAGCAGGGGTGGGAGCGTCCCTGGAGCGGTCCCAACGGGGGGCAGTGCGTGGAGACCAAACTCCTGGCCGACGGACGCGTCGCGCTGCGGCAGTCGACCGACCCCGGGGGACCCGCGCTGATCTACACGCCGGAGGAGATCGCGGCGTTCGTCAGAGGCGTCAAGCAGGGACTAGCCGATCACCTGGCGGTCGGCTGAGGGCGCCGGACCGCGCCGGCTCGCCGGCCGGTCCGCTGTGCACCACAGGCAGTCGTGCACCACACAGAGGGGAAACGATGAGCAGTACCCATGGCCCGCGGGACATCGACACCAGCAGGCCGCACTCCGCCCGTATGTACGACTACTACCTCGGCGGGAAAGACCACTTCGCCGTCGACAAGCGGGCCGCGGAAACCGTGGCCGAGGCCTATCCCGGCATCTTCACCTGTGCCCGGGAGAACCGTGCCTTCATGCACCGGGCCACGCGGGTGCTGGCACGCGAGCACGGCATCCGGCAGTGGCTCGACGTCGGCACCGGAATCCCCACGGAGCCGAACCTGCACCAGGTGGCGCAGAGCGTGGTCCCCGACGCCCGCGTGGTGTACGCGGACAACGACCCCCTCGTCCTCAAGTACGCCGAGCGGCTGATGCGCAGCACTCCGGCGGGCCGGACCGGGTACATCGAGGCGGACGTCAACGACCCGGACGCCCTGCTCGACGCCCCCGAACTCGCCGACGTCCTGGACCTGAGCCGCCCCGTGGCGCTGTCCCTGAACGCCCTGATGCACTTCGTCACGGACGCCCAGGACCCGTACGGCATCGTGGGCCGCCTGCTGGGCGCCCTCCCGTCGGGCAGCGCGCTGGCGCTCAGCCACTGCACCCCGGACTTCGCCCCGGCCACCTGGGCGAAGGTCACCGACATCTACACCGAGGGCGGAACGCCCGTGCAGTTCCGTGCGCGGCGGGACGTCGCCCGCTTCTTCGACGGGCTGGAACTGCTCGACCCGGGCGTCACCGTCGGCCACCGCTGGCGCCCCGACCGGGCGGACGGCACCACTCCCGGCGACGCGGAAGTCAGCCTGTGGGTGGGGGTGGGCATCAAGCCCTGAGCCGGCGTACCGGTCCCGGCCCGTGTACCGCGCACGGCCCCGCCCGGGGCAGCGTGACCGCAGCCCCGGGCGGGGCCGTGCGCGGGCGGCTCAGCCGAACGGGGTGAGGAAGTCCTCCACCGGCAGGGGCCGCCCCACGATCCGTGTGTCGCCGATCCAGCCGTAGAACCCCTGCCCGAAGGACGCGTCGAACTGGGTGGCGCCCAGGACGAAGGGCTTGCCGAGGGTGGCGATGCCGGTCGACGCCTGCGCCGGATTGCGGGCGATCCTCGAACCGTCCACGTACATCACCGTGCGGCGGCCGTCGTTGACGACGGCGATGTGCATCCAGCGGCCCACCGGCACGGCGTGGCTCCAGGACGTGGGGTCGGCGTCCTGGCGGTGCGGGTAGACGACGAACTGCAGGAACCGCTCGGGCGACAGGTTGAGGCTGCAGGTCGGCTCCAGCGGCGACCAGCCGGTCGTCTTGCCCGCCTCCGCGTTGCGGCCCTCCCAGCTGAGGATGCCCATCCAGCTGTGGTCGCCCTCGAACGGCTCGGGCAGCCGGACGAAGGTCTCGATGGTGTAGCCGCGCAGGAACTTCTCGCTGTTCAGGGCGGCCCGGGCGGCGGTGGTGAGGACGGCACCGCGGTCGGGGTTCTTCCCGCCGTCGAACCGGAGGCTGGCGTGCGCCGGCTGTCCGCGGTGATGGTCCGCCGACCAGGTCAGCACGTCGGCGTCGCCGGAGTGCAGCCGGCGTACCGTCAGGTCGTTGCCGTTGCCCGTCAGGTCCTTGACGACGGTGCCGTCGGCGACGCCGGCGCCGGGAGTGCCGGCCGCGTCGGTGCCGTCGGCGTCGAAGCGCCAGTAGGCGAGGGTGCCGCGGGGCATCACGGCCCGGGCGGGCCGGGGCACGGGCGGGGCGACGGGGGCGAAGCCGGCGAACCGTGCCTCGAAGTCCACGCTCAGGCTGAACCGGTCGGCTCCGCCGGTGAGTTCGACGGTCTCGGCCGCCAGTGGGGAGCGCTCCTCCTGGTCCCGGGCCAGGAACCAGGGCGAGAACGTCTCGACGTCGATGACGTTGCGCGCCAGGTCGAAGCCGTAGGTGCGGATCATTCCGGCCCCGCCGTAGTAGCGGTCCTGGTAGTTGGTGACGTGGAGGTGGACGTCGTTGCCGGCGTCGTTGGTCAGCACCGTACGGCCGGGCGGCCAGTAGTGGCCGCCCAGGGCGAGGAAGATCTGGTCGTTGCCCTTGACCAGGCGGTCCCACAGGCGCTGTCCGTTTCCGGAGAGCCGCGCCCTGCCGTCGTCGTCCGACCAGGCGATGTCATGGGTGGTCAGTACCGCCGGCAGGGAGGGGTGGGCGTCGAGCACGCCCTGGGCCCACGCCAGTCCCTTGTCGGAGACCCGCCAGTCCAGTGCGAGGACGAGCCACCGCCGGCCGCCCGCCCGCAGGACGTGGTAACTGTTGTAGCCGTCGGGCGAGGCACCGCCGAACGTCGGCATGGCCCGGTAGCGGTCGGGCCCGAACGCGGCGAGGTAGGCGGAGCCGCCGCGCTGGTCGTCGGTGGACGAGTCGACGTCGTGGTTGCCCGCCAGCACGCTGTAGGGAACCCGGCCGTGCAGGACGCGGAAGGTGTCGGCGGCGAGGCCGATCTCGTCGTCGGTTCCGTGCTCGGTGACGTCGCCGAGGTGTGTCATGAAGGCGATGTTGGCCGCCGACCGTTCGGCGGCCAGGTACCGGAACGTCGCCCGTAGCGGAGCGGGGTCGGCACTGTCGGCGTCGAACAGGTACTGGGTGTCGGGCAGCACCGCCAGCGCGAAACGCGGGCTCTCGGCATCGAACCGGCCGCCGGCCGCCACGGTGCCGTCCTCCGCCGCCTCGGCCCGGCCTGCGTCCGTACCGGCCGCCACGGCGCCGGCGGCCGGTACGGCCACCGCCGCGCGCAGCAACGCGCGTCTGTGCAGGGCTTGGTGGTGACTCGTCTGTCCCTCAGTGCTCATCAGGGCTCCACGGACCGCGTAGTGGGGTGGGATCAGCCCGCATGCTGCTCACCCGCGCTGGCCGCCCGGTTGCGTGGAGCTGAACACCGGCTGTGCGGGCCGGCTCCTTCGGGGACCACCCCGCCCGCGGCGGCTCTCGCGTCCCGGCCCGTCCGTCCCGACGGGACGGACGGGCCGGTAAAGGAACGGCGGATGGCGACGCCCGTCGTTCAACTGAGGATTTCCATCCGCTTTTACGGGTGCAGGCACCGCGGAATACCTGTGGTAAACGCGCCTGTCCGATGCCCGGAAGTCGGCCGTGCCGAAAATCTGCACAAGGCCTGATCTTGCTCCCGATTGGCTGATCCGCTAAGACTGTGGGGGCGCCCGCCGGGCGATGCGGAAGCCGACCTCGGATCGCACGACTCCTCTCCATGTCACCTTCCGGGCGGACTGATCGGGCTATGCAAAGGAATGTTCCGTGCAGGTGAGCGTTGTCATCCCCACCCATGATCGGCCGGAGCGGCTGAAAGTCGCTCTCGACAGCTTGCGGACGCTGGACTTCGACGGACAACTCGAAGCGATCGTGGTGAATGACAACGGAATACCGGTCGACGACGTGATCGAGAACGCCGCCCGGACCGTGAACGTCCGCCTTATCGACCTGCCTGTCAACGGAGGCGTGTCCACGGCCCGCAACGCGGGCCTGGAGGCGGCGAAGGGCGAATACGTCGCTTTCCTGGACGATGACGATGTCCTCGACCCGCGGCATTTGGCCGAAGCGCTGCCGCTTTTACGGAGCGGAGCCGACCTCGTCTACAGCAGTGTCGCCATAGCCCGGACGCGGATCACCGGTACGACGATCGGCGACGCGGAAGTGTTCGTCCGCATGGATTTCCCGCTCGGCCGCGAATTGCTCGAGGTCACGAACCACATTCCTCCGTCAGCGGTGGTGTGCCGCTCCCCGCGGGCGGCCGACGCGTGGTTCGACCCCGCCCTCCTGGTCGAGGAGGACTGGGACATGTGGCTGCGGCTGATCCACGAACACGGATACAAGGCCGTTCACCAGCCGCGGGTCACCGCCGCCGTGCACCGGATCCCCGGAGTGCGGAGTCTGACGACGGTGTCCTCCGACGACATCGCCGGACTCAAGCCCTACGAGGACACCTGGAACCTGCTCACCGAGCGGTGGCCCGTGGGCAGCGAGCGCGTGCGGGAAGTACGCCGCTTCGTGCCCCTCATGTTCGGGATGGCGTACGACATGATGCGGGACGGCACCCCCGTCGACTTCCACTACTACGAGCGGACGGTCCGCGTCCTCTACAACGCCCTCGGCGAGCTCCCCGACACCGACGACCGTGTCGTGGACGGCATCCGTGCCGCCCTGCACGGCGGCTGAGGCCCCCGGCGGGCGTCAGACCGGCAGCGCCGCGAGCCGGCGGCGGTCGTGAGGGGAGGAGCGACGGTCCAGCCGTTGCTCCAGCCGCACCCGGGCGGCGTCACAACGGCCCGCGGACACCAGTGCGTACAGCAGGGTCTCCTCGACGACCTCGCGCTGCGCCGCGCTCCCGCCGACGGCGGGGAGTCTCGGCAGCAGGCGCTCCAGCCGCAGTGCCGCCTGCGCCCACCGCTCCTCGACGATGTGCCCGAAGGCCTCGCACAGCGGCGCGATGACCTCCCGCTGCACCGTGTCGGCGTCGAGGGCGTGGGTCTGCAGCCGCCGTAGCCCCGGCAGGTCGCCCGAGGCCATCAGGGCGACCGCCGCGTGCAGGGCGGTGAAGGCGGTGGCCGGGCGTTCCAGGGTGTCCGCGCCGGCCGCGTCGATCACGTCGCCGATCGGCAGCCGGCCCTTCCACGACCCGGTCAGCCGCGCCCGCCACACGAGGGAACCGGAGTCGACGAGCGCACGGACTCCCCTGACCTTCCCGGGAGCCAGCTGGGTCACCCACCGGCGGCGGACCGCCGTGGCATCGTCCAGGGCCAGTTCGTGCAGGGCCGCGTGCCAGGAGAAGTGGGCGCGATGGGTGTTCCCGCGCCCATGACCGCCGAGCCACGCATCGAGGCGTGTCCGCCCCGCCTCGTGGTCCCCGCGTTCGTAGTGCACGTGCGCCAGCGCGTGCATGGCGTGACCGGAGTCGGGCTCCTCCGCCAGGGCCCGCTCCGCCAGGGCACCGGCCTCGTCGTACCACCCCTCGTCCTGGTGGACGAAGGCGAGCAGGGAGGTGTGGAACCAGTGCCCGTGGTGAGCCGGCGCGGTCTTCCTCACCACCCGCCCGGCCATCCCGCCATGGGCGTCGTGCAGCCCGGCGAACGCGATGGTCGGGACCGCCGCCGCGAGCGCCAGCCGGTCCCCGGGATACTCCTCCAGGTAGCGCAGGAGAGCCGCGTCGGCCTCGGCGGCCGTGCCCCGCACCCGCCGGACGACCATGTCCACGAAGGCCCGTTCGCGCCCGTCGGCCCGCTCCCGCACACACCTTCGCGCCCTGGCCAGGGCGAGGGCGACATCGACGTCCGCGCCACTGTCGTGTCCGATCAGCGCCAGAGCGGCGTGGGCCACGGCGAACCCGGGGTCCAGGGCCGTGGCCCGGCGGAACGCACGCTCGGCGCCGGCCCTCACCTTCAGCACGCGCTCCGTCCCCGAACGGAAGGCGGCCGCGGCGGACGAGTGGGTACTGAGCGCGAGCCCGGCACCGTCGGACGGCCGCCGGACCACACGACGCGGCGGTGCGCCCGCCGCGGACCGCACGGACGGCAGCCCGAGCACCGCCTGGGCCACCGTCGCGGCCTGGACGCGGATCTCCGGGATCGCGGTGGTCTCCCACAGCTCGCCGCGACGCGGCGCACCCAGCGTCCACAGCGGGTGCTCCGCCCTCCCGGACCGGCCGCGCAGGCGTCCGTCCTCCGTGGCCACGCCGATGCCCAGGGGACCGGGCACCGCGGTGCCGCGCCGCACGAGGTTCCGCCACAGCGGACACGCCGAGTCCGCCGGGCGCAGTCCCGGGCCGGTGCAGTCGACGACCCAGCCCACGCGGAACTCGCGGCCGTCCCGGAGCGTGACGGCCGGCGGACCGGATGCCGCCGTCCGGGCGCCGGCGACCTCCCCCCGCCAGATGCGCAGGCGTCCGGACCGGCGCAGGCGGGCCACGGCCTCGGCCGTCGCCGGGGGCATGCGGTGGCGGTGCACGTTCCACAAGGAGGCGTCCCGGGCGAGGAACTCGGCCCGGTCCGCGAGCGGCAGGGACGCCCAGAGCCGCGCGGTGTGCGGGCGCAGGCCGTCCAGGGCGGGGCGCCAGTCGCCATGGGCGCGCAGGGCGCGGCCGATGTGCCGGAGCACCGCGGCCCGTAACGCGGGCAGCGTCCGGCAGCGGAGGAGATCGTCGCAGTCGGCCGGGGGCAGCGCGGTCACCGTGTGCGGCTGAGGCAGCAGACCGTTGCGGGACACCGCGTGCACCGTGCGGCCGGGACGTTCCAGTCGCAGGGCGACATCCATGGCCGTCAGGCCCGTGCCGATCAGCAGCACGTCGTCCGTGCACCCCGGTGCGGCCGGGCCCGTCAGGGCGCCGTGCGTCCACGGGTCGGCGACGAAGCGGTCGCTCGTGCGCAGCGCGGCCGGTGGACGGGCCGGGGAAGGGGAGGCCGGACCGCTCGCCAGGACGACCGCGTCGACGTCGGCGGCGGTACCGTCGGCCATCTCGATCCGCGCACCCGCCCCGGCGCCGCCGTCGAAGCGGCAGTCGGTGACCCGGGTGCGCAGCCGCCGGACCTTCACGATGCCGGCGGCCGCGATGATCGCCTGGCCCAGTGTGTCCGCGAGGTAGGCGCCGTAGCGGTGACGCGGGACGAAGTCGGCCGTGGTGATCGTGGGCTGGCCGTGACGGCACAGCCAGCGCACGAAGTGACCCGGATCGTCCGGGTGGCAACTCATGCCGCCGGCCGGGACGTTGAGCAGGTGCCGCGCCTCCCGGCCGGCGTAGGCCCTGCCCCGCCCGGCCTCCGGGGCCGGGTCGATCAGCAGGAGCTGGAGGGGGATCCGCCGCCGCACGGCCGCCTCGCACAGCTGGAGGGCGACCAGGGTGCCGGCCGCCCCCGCTCCCACCACTGCCACAGAACCCCGCGGAGCGGATGTGCGTGACGACATGCTGCCTCCAGTCCGTACGACGAGTGGGCGGGTGGGCGTCCGGACGGCCGGCGGTTCGGCGGTCCCGGGGCGAGGTGCCTAGGACTGGTCGGTGTCGGGCGCGCCGGCGCAGGAGCAGGCCCGGTCGGAGGGGAGGTTCTTGATGGCGCCGGTGAGGAGGGGGCGGAGCCGGTCGATGTTCTGCTTGAAGACGTGGAGGACTTCCTCGTGGGTGACGCCGTCGCCGGTCTCCGCGCCCGCGTCGTGGTCGGTGACCAGGGCGATGGACGTGTAGCAGATGCCGAGTTCGCGGGCGAGGGTGACTTCGGGCTGTCCGGTCATGCCGACGACGGTTCCGCCGGCGGCACGGTGCCACAGGGACTCGGCGCGGGTGGAGAAGCGCGGTCCCTGGATGACGACCAGGGTGCCGTCCGGACGCGGGTGCCACCCCTGGGCGCCGGCCGTGCTGATCACGGTGTCGCGCCCGGTGGAGCAGTACGGGTCGGCCATGGGGGCGTGAGCGACGGGCGGGAGGGTGCCGTCGGTGCGGGGCAGGCCGTCGAAGAAGGTGTGCTCACGCCCGTACGTGCGGTCGATGACCTGGTCGGGGACGACGAGGGTGCCGGGCCCGAGATCCTGGTGGAGGCTGCCGACGGCGCAGGGCGCGAGGATGCGGCGCACTCCGGCGGAGTGCAGCGCCCACAGATTGGCCCGGTAGTTGATGCGGTGGGGCGGCACGGAGTGGGTGCGGCCGTGACGAGGGAGGAAGGCGATGGTGCGCCCCGCGTACTCCCCGATGAGGAGGGCGTCGCTGGGCGGGCCGTAGGGGGTGTCGACGGACACCTCGGTGACGTCGTCGAGGAAGGAATACAGGCCGGAACCGCCGATGACACCGATGTCGGCGTGGGGCAGGTCGGTCATCTTGTGCTCCTTGCGGCAAAGGGGCGGCGCGGAGGGAAACGTGCGTGCCGGGGTGTGGGGTTCATCCAAGAGCCGGCTCGCGGTGGGATCAACCCTGCCGGCCGTTCAAAGGCGGACTTCGAAGGGCGGCCCGAAGGGCCGATACTGTCGCTGGTTTCGATGGCTGTCCTGATGTGCTGGGAGACACGTTCCGGTGGATGCCCGACAGTTGGACGTTTTGTGGCTCGCGCACAGCGAACTGGCCTTCTACGGGCTTCCGGCCCTGCTCGGTCAGGTGCCGGAGGTGTCCGGACACGTGGTCTGCCAGGACAGCGCTGCTGTCGAACAGCACCTGGCGGACGGGTTCTTCGACGTGTGCGTCCTGCCCCTGAGCGTCTACGGTCCGGCCCTGGGCAGGCTGGCTCGTACGGGCGCGGGGCGGCTGGTGCTCAGCTTGTCGGACACGGCGGTGCTCCACCCCGGCCTGGCCCATGGCCGTCGTGTGGACGCCTGGCTGCTGGAGCAGTGCATCACCCTGGACGTGCTGCGGGAGACCTTCCGGCAGCTGGCGCTGCCGGTGACCGGGGCGGCCGCGCCGCTGCGGACGGAGCCGACGGCGGATGCGGCGGGCCGCTCGGGACGCCGCAACGGCAGGCTCACCGCGCGGGAGTTGTCCGTACTCCGTCTGCTGGTACAGGGACTGACGAATCAGCAGATCGCCCGGGCCCTGGGGATCTCGGTACATGGAGTCAAGCGCCACCTGTCGAATCTGATGCTGAAGTTCGACTGTTCCAACCGGACGGAAGTGGCACTGGCCGCCTTGCGGATCTGGGGGTGAGATCCGTGGTGCCGCGCCGGTGTCCGCGTTGTCACACGGTGATGGCGGCGTGTATGCGGTCGTTTTTCAGCAGGTGCTGCAGGCGTTCCCGGCCGGAGAGGAAACTCAGTTCCATCAGAACGCTGACGGAGGTGACGTGGGCGCCGGTGGACTGGATGAGTTCGACGGCTGCTTCGGCGGTGCCGCCGGTCGCCAGGACGTCGTCGACCACCACGACACGGTCGTCGGAGTCGAACGCGCCCCGCTGGATCTCGATGGTGGCGGTGCCGTACTCGAGCTGGTAGGCGCGGGCGAGGGTCTCGCCGGGGAGTTTCCCGGCCTTGCGGACCGGCACGCATCCGGCGCCGCAGCGCAGCGCCACCGGGGCGGCGAGGAGGAAACCGCGTGCCTCGAGTCCGGCGATCTTGGTGGCGCCGTACTGCGCGCTCGCGGCGGACAGGATGTCGACGGCGGCGGAGAAGGCCTGCGGGTCGGCCAGCAGGGGGGTGATGTCCTTGAACATCACCCCGGGCCTGGGGTGGTCGGCGATGTCACGGATGCGGTCGGCGAGATGCCGGCCGGGACCGGTGACGGCCGCGGGCGACTCGTGCGATGTGGTCATGGATCTCTCCGGGTCAGGCCCAGTGGGCGGGGTCGGTGTAGCCGAGCCGGTCGGCCAGGTCCAGGGTGGGGGCGTCCAGCGCCCGGGTGATGAGGTCGCCCCGCGCCCGCCAGCGGCCCGCGCCGGGCCGTGCCGTGGCGGCCACCGGGGCGATGCCGTGGTGGACGGACCGCAGGAGGGCATCGCCCAGGGGGATGCCGAGCCAGCGGGTGAGCCGCTCGTAGGCGGCGGCGCGGCGTTCGGGACCGGTGATGAGGTCCTCGAAGCGCAGGGTCAGGCTGTCCGTCCGGCAGGTGCCGAGGTGGTCCAGGACGGCCTGGTGACTGCTGCGCCACTGGAAGGCGCAGACGCCGAGGAGGGGCGCGGTGGTGTACTCCTCCCAGCCGGGAGGCAGGTCGAACTTCCACCACCACCGGTTGTCCGGGCACCGCTGGACGTAGTCGGTGATGGCCAGCGGAGCCGGCATCCGGTGGGCGTGGAAGCCGTGGTGCAGCCATCCGTCGAACAGCCCGTTCACCGCGGCGGCCGGGTTGCGGGTCAGGTGCAGGACACGCATGCGGGCGTTGGGGAACAGGGCGCGCAGGAAGTCCAGCCGGTAGGCGTTGCTGGGCGTCTTGACGACCACGGTCCGGTCCCGCAGGCCGTCCGGCCCCACCCGGCGCCAGGGGCGGGCCAGGACGAACGGCGGTTCCTCGATGAGGAAGGGGCCGGGGGAGGCGGCACTGGGCGTGCCGAACCCCTCCCGCCGCAGCACGTCGGGCGGCAGATCGTAGTACCAGGGGCTGACGGGCAGGCCCTGGCCGCGCAGGTGCCGCAGCAGTTCGAGGGTCACCGTCGCCGGGTCACCCGGCGGGGCGCCCTTGAGGAGATCACGGGCCCGGTCGGCCAACTCCAGCGGCTCCAGGGGAAGATGCGGCCACTGGACGGTCAGCCGCCAGGCGATGTCGAGGGCCAGCCGGTCGGGGTCGGAGCCGTCGGCGGGGGCGCCGGCGTCACGGGCGAGTTCCTCGTCGAGAAGGGTGCGGACGGAGGCGGGGAGCGCGTCGAGGTGGGCGGCGTCGAGCCGGTCGGAGCCGGATCCGCTGTCGGGATGGCCCAGACCGGCCAGGCGCAGGAACGGGTTGATCTCCGCCTGGAGGTGGACGAGGTCGGGTGAGGCCCGCAGCGCCTCGGCGAGCATGCTCGATCCGCCCCGCGAACTGGAGGCGATGACCAGCAGGGACCGTACCCGCGCCGTGAAGTCCTCCACGGCGGGCGTGCGTTCGCGTCGCAGTGCCGCCAGACGCTCGTGCAGCGACGACAGCGCGCCGGGCGGGACGGCGCCGGCCCGGGCGCTGCTGGTGCGGCTCGGTGTGCGGTGTGCGTGGCCGGTGTGGGTCACAGGGGCTTCCTGAGCGAGTAGACGCACCAGCGCCACTGGTCCCGGATGGATCCGTCGGGCAGGACTTCGAAGGGGTGGACGGCGCGGACCTCCGGCGGGGCGTCGTAGAACAGCCGCTGGATCTCCCGCCGGTGGGCGGGCGTGGTCTCGTGGGTGTCGATCCACTGGTCGATGGACTCCCACAGCAGGTACTCCGTCATGGTGACGTCGGTGAAGCCGGCGCCGGTGAGCAGGGAGCGGAACTCCTCCTCACGGAACATCTGGTGCAGCAGCGGCTGCTTCTTCTTGAAGACGCGGTACATCCAGAAGGCGTCCTCGTCGGCGTACGGCACGATCTGGCCCACGATGAACTGGCCGCCCGGGCGCAGGACCCGGAAGATCTCCGAGACCGGGCGCTCGGGCTGGGGCAGCAGGTGCAGGACTTCGCGGGTGACGACCAGGTCGAACGAGCCGTCTTCGTAGGGTAGGTCGTAGACGGTGCCGCGGTCGACGCGGTCGAGGCGGGTGGAGGCCAGCTCGACCATCTCGGGAGTGAGGTCCAGGCCGATCATCTCTTTGACGCGGCCGCGGAAGGAACCGCCGACGACACCGCTGCCGCAGCACACGTCCAGCATCCTGGCGTCCTCGCCCACCTGGCACAGCTCGGCGTGCTTGGCCAGCAGTTCCTCGTCCGTGAGCCAGGCACAGGAGTCGTGCCAGTCCTTGGAACGGATGCCGAACTGGCGCTTGTACACGCTGTAGTCGATGTCCAGCTGCTTGCGCTGGTGCCGGGCGGTGCGGCCGGCCAGGCGGGCGGCGAGCCGGGCCCGCGCGGCGTCCAGGACACGGTGGGTCACCTGCCGTGCGAGCTGGTCGTCGCTGTTGATCCGGCGGGTGAACTCCTCGCTGACGGCCCGGTGCACCAGGCGGCCCGTCTCGGTGTTGGTGAGCCGCTTCTTGGTCTGTCCGTCGAAGCGGGGCGCGGCCATGCGCAGTGAGACGACGGCGGTCAGGCCCTCCAGCACGTCGACGGTGGTGATGCGTTCGGCGGTGCGCGAGTTGAGCAGGTTGTGGGCGGCGGCGTACTGGTTGATCACCTCCGACAGCGCGGCCCGCATGCCGTCCACGTGGGCTCCGCCCTGGTCGGTGCGCACGCCGTTGACGAAGCTGCGGACCTCCTCGGTGTAGCCCTCGGTCCACTGGAAGGCCAGGTCGAAGGAGACGGTGTCGTCGTCGGACAGGGTCACCACGACGGGCTCGGGGTGGACGGTGGCGGCGTGGGCGTTGAGGTGCTCGAGGAAGCCGCGGACCCCACTGGTGAACGCGTAGCGCGTGACGGTGCCCGTGCGTTCGTCCTCCAGCCGGGTGTCCAGACCGGGGTGGAGGAAGGCGATCTCCTGAAGTCTCTCGCCGAGCACCTTCGCGGAGAAGTCGACGGTGTCGAAGATCTCCGTGTCCGGCAGGAAGGTGACGGTGGTACCGCGGCCTTCCGTGGGACCCAGTTCGGTCAGGGGGGTGTCCGGCTCCCCGCGGGTGTAGTCCTGGCGGTGGTGGACGCCGTCCTGGCGCACGTCCAGGCGCAGCCACCGGGCGAGGGCGTTGACGCAGGACAGGCCGACACCGTGCAGGCCGGCGGAGTGCACGTAGGAACCGGCGGTGAACTTGCCGCCGGAGTGCAGGGTGGTCAGCACGACCTCGCAGGCGGGCCGGCCGGTCTCCGGGTGGATGCCGACGGGGATGCCGCGGCCGTCGTCCTGCACGACGCAGGCGCCGTCGGCGCGCAGAGTCACCGACACCGAGGAGCAGTAACCGGCCTTGTGCTCGTCCACCGCGTTGTCCAGCAGCTCGAGCACCAGGTGGTGCAGGCCCTCGGCGGTGGTGGAGCCGATGTACATCGACGGGTTGCGGCGCACCGCCTGCAGACCGGAGAAGACGACGATCGACGCGGCGTCGTACGCGCCGGCTCCCGCCGTCCCCGCCCCCGCCGGCGCGGGCGGGGGCGCGGTGGAGAGGTCTTCACGCATCGGCTCCTCCAGGGATGTGGGCGGCGTCGGGCCGTTCGCCGGATGTGCGGGTGAGGTCGTCCAGCGCCGCCTTCAGACGGGCGGTGTGCTGCTTCTTGAGCGCCTCGAGGGTGCTCAGCCAGCTCGCCGTGTCGGCGTGCCCTTCCTCCAGCGCCGCGGAGGTGAGGCGGGGGTACAACTCGCCGGCGTCGTGCAGGGCCGCGACCACCGAGGAGGCCAGGTTGAGCCGGCTGTCGCCGACACCGTCCTGGTGGCCGGTGGTTTCCGTGTCGGTGTCGCGCAGCACGTCCAGATGCCCGTGCGCGGCGCAGACGAGGCTGTCGGCGAGTTCGGTGAACAGCCGTGCGACGTCGGCGTGTCCCTCTATCTCGGCGGTCTGGGCGAAGTACGTGTAGCGCAGCGCGGAGGCGGCCTCCACGGCGAGCGCCGCCCGCAGGTCGCCGGCGAGGGTGTCACTGATGTGCGTCATGGCTCTCCTCACAGCACATGGGCGGCCTCGCCCGGTTTGGTCCCGGCGGCCAGGACGAACAGCATGTGGTCGGTGAACCGCCCGTCCGCCTCGCGTACGGCGTGCAGCGAGCGGAACGCGGGGGAGGCCCGCCGGTAGACCTCGCGGATCGCCTCGCGGCGTTCCTCCTCGATGGCACCGTTGTCCGACCAGACGTCGACGTCCTCCACGGACACGTACGAGCGGGTCTGCGTCCGTTCGCAGCCGGCCTTGACCAGGACGTCCTCCAGGCCCGAGGGGAGGAAGAAGTGACGCCGCACGGGATTGCGCAGGCGCAGGATCTCGAAGTACTCCTCGCGGTCGCGTTCGTCGTAGGCGCAGAGGTTGACCACGACGACCCGGCCCCCGGGCCGGACCACCCGGACCATCTCCTCGACCGCCGCGGGCAGGTCCATGAACTGGATGCCCTGCCGGCACACCACGATGTCGAAGGTGTCGTCCTCGAAGGGGAGTTCCTCGGCCGGCGTGACCACCAGGCGGTCGAGATGGGGACGGGCCTGCTCGGCCATCTCCTCGGTGAGGTCGACGCCGACCAGCTCCGCCACCCGCCCGGCGAACAGGCGCGACACCAGGCCGGTGCCGCAGGCCACGTCGAGCACACGGTCCTGCGGGCCGGGCCGCGCCAGCTCCAGCAGCAGCTCGCCGAGCTCGGTGTCGGTGCACCAGGAACTGGAGCGGTCGTACGTCGGTGCGCGCAGCCCGAAGTGGTCGGCCACGTCCTTGCGGCTGATGGTCAAGAAAGGACTCCTCGCAGTCGGTCCGTGCCGCCCTGCCCCGTCCGTGGACGGGGCAGGGCGGATCGGGGATAGAGGAAAACGGGTTCGGGTCCGTGCCGGGGGCCCCGCGCCGCGCCGGCGCGGTCCGTGTCCGGTTCCGCCGGGCGCGGGTGCCGTCAGGCGGTGGTGCCGCGGTGTGCGGGGCGGCGTCCGCCGAGCCGGGGCGGACCCGCCGCGCGTGCCGCGGCCGCCCTGATCCGGAGGAAGCGGACGTAGGCGTCGCGGCGCATCCGGGCACGGTGGTTGTCGTCCTCGCGTGCCGAGCGCCACTCGATGCGGGCGCGCAGCCAGGCCGAGCGCAGCGCCACGGCCAGGGGCGAGGGGTCGGGTACGGTGCCGGCCGCCGGGTCGACCGGGTAGCCGAGCGACTGCTTGACCGGCCCGGTCACCTTGTCCACCAGCAGGCGTTCCCGGGTGGACAGCCCCGTGCGGCCGGCGCCGACGCGCCGGCCGGTCACCGGCTGCCCGGCCTGCCGCCAGGCCCGCGCCAGACGGGCGGTCTGGCGCGCGTCGGCGGAGGTGTGGTGTTCCAGCATGGCCGGCTCCACCTGTTCGCCGAGGAAGGCGCAGAGCCGGCCGACCTCCTCTCCGGTGTTCGACACCAGGTCCTCGTAGCGCAACAGGTGCACCACGTCGGGGCCGTAGGTGTCCAGGGCGGCCCGGGCGCGTTCCTGCTGGGCCCGCCACAGGTGGGCGGTGCGATAGGGGTGGCTGGGGCCGAACACCGCGCGCTTGGCCGAGGAGGCCACGTCGCACGGGTCCCGGACCAGCCACACGAACCGGGCGTCGGGACGGACGGCCAGGACCTCGGCGACATGATCGACCATGAAGGTGCTCTTGCAGCCCCAGCGGGCCTTGCCCACGGCCGTCCGGTGTTCCTCGTAGATGGCCGCGACGATCCCGAACAGCCCGTCCCCCGGCGCGGCCGCGGCCGCGGCCAGGACGCGGTCGCGGTCGACGTGGTGCGGCCACGGGTGGATGTGCCGGCGCAGCAGGCCGAGCGCGTCCGCGGTGGCGCGGGCGCGCCCGGCCGCGGCCGGGAGGCGGTCGTAGGAATCCGCCAGCGGTGCGAGGTAGCGCATGAAGTGCGGAGGGTGCGGAACGGTGATGCGGGAGTGAGCGTTCAGGATCAACCGGAGCAGGTTGGATCCGGACCGCTCGGTCCCGATGATCATCACGGGACCGAGCTGCCCTGTCATACCTCGCCGACGCCGGCCAGCGAGGGCGACGTCATCTTCTTGGCGCCGCACTCCATCAGGCTGCTGCCCGCGCGGGCCACCTCGGGATCGCTGCACTGGTCGAGGGTGAAGCGCTCCGAGCCAGGGGCCAGCGGGCCGGCCGCGGAGCTGAACTCGCGGCGCCAGCCCGTCCCGGCGTAGACGGTCGAACGCTCCAGGCCGTCCGCGGGCTGCGGGTGGAAGTACTGCATGTGCTCGGGGAAGTGGTGGAAGTCCATCACCGGACCGGGCTGGTAGGCGTCGTAGATGCGCTTGTACGCGTCCCGGCACACCTTCTCGGGAAGACCGCTGACGTTGAGGAACTCGTCCTCGTGCAACGCCTGTTCGACCGACAGCCAGTTCAGGTGGTCGATCTCCGAGCGGATCGTGCCGGACGCCAGCGCCTGCTTGTAGATGGTGGTGCCCGGCATCGCCGACAGGTACTTGACCCGGGTGACGTGGTTGTACGTCTCGGCGAACTCGACCATGTGGTTGAGGGATTCCTCGCTCTCGTTGGGCAGGCCCACGATGAGCAGGGAGCCGAAGCGCACACCGGCGTCGAAGGTGGTGCGCATGGCCCGCACGGTCAGGTTCTCGCTGCTGCCCTTGCGCGCCTCGCGCAGCACCTCGGTGCCCAGCGACTCCACGCCGTACAGGATGATGTCGCAGCCGGAGTCGCGCATGGCGTTGACGCGGGGCTCGTCCATGTCGGCGCACCGGGTCAGACACGTCCAGCGGATGTCGTGGTCCTTGATGACGTCGCAGATCTCCAGGGTCTGCTTGCGGTGGGAGCTGAACGTCAGGTCCACGAAGAACGAGAAGTCGATGTTGTACTGGCTCTTCAGCCAGGCCATGTCCCGGTCCATCTTCTCCGGGGACTTCGCCCTGACCTGCGGCGTGGTGCGGTAGCAGAACGAGCAGTCCATCTTGCAGCCGCGGCTGTACGAGGAGATGATCTGCGGCTGCAGACCCATCGGGCTGTGGTACTGCGGCCACAGGTCGAGCCGCATGCGCGGCAGCGCGTCGAGGTCCATCATCTGCCCGCGCGGCCGGGTCCGCTTGGCCTCGCCCTCGGGGGTGCGGTAGCAGATGCCGCGGATGTTGGGCAGGTCCCGCGACCAGTTGCCCGAGGCGTAGCTCTCCATCAGCTCCAGGATGGTGATCTCGCCCTCGCTGACGACCACGATGTCGGCGGCGGTGTGCTCCATGAAGATGTGCGGCACCGACGTGCACAGGGACCCGCCCACGATGATGGGCACGTCCGGTTCCGCCTCGCGGACCTTGGCCATCAGCTCCTGGCAGAACGGGAAGTTGTCCTCGAACGTACACAGGCCGAGCACGTCGGTCTGCCCGACGATCTGGTCGTAGGCCGACCGCAGCGGGTCGAGGTCGTAGCGGACGTCGACGATGCGCACCGGATAGCCGGCGTTGTGCAGCACGGTGGAGATGTAGCTGGCGCCCTCGTAGGGGGACGTCAGGAAGAACTCCCAGCCGCGGGGCATGGTGAACGGGGACGGGCCCACCACGAGGGTGAAGCGCGGCAGCGACGGGTCCGTGGCCACCGGGGTGATGTCCTGTTCCCGCATCTGGTTCATGAACTGGTTGTCCACCAGCTCGTCGGCGTTGGCGTATAACTCCAGGGCGAGTGACTTGGGCGCCATGACGGCTCCTTCTGCCGGTCGGCTCGGGACTGTGCCTAACTGGGGATGCGCTGGTCCGTCTCGGGTTCGGCGGTGGCGGTCCGCAGATGCGTGGCGATGTGCTGCCAGTAGGCCGCGTAGGTGTCTGCGAGGTCGACGATCATGTCCGCGCAGTGGTGGGGGAACGCGTCGATCAGACGGTCCCACTGTGGCACGAGCTGGGCTTGGGCGTCGAACAGACGCAGAAGGGCCCGCCCACTGTCGGTCAGGCGCAGCGAGGGGTCCTTGCGCAGCAGGTGCAGCACGGCGGCGGGGGTGCGGGGCTGGGCGCTGGGAGCGGTCGCCACCCGCGGCGCCGGTACCAGCGTCGGTGGCTGTGCGGGCGCGGGCGGGGATACGGGCGGGGGCGCGAGCGGGGACCGGGGGGCTGGCGCCAGGGCCCGGGGGATGTGACCGTCTGGTGGTGCGCCGGTGCCGGCGCGGGTGGGGGCCGGGCTGCGTCCGGTGCGCAGGCGCTCCCGGACGTCGTGAGCGGTGCCCAGGGAGATGCCCGCTTTCGCGGCGACCTGGCGCAGGGGCATGGTGGGGTGGGCGGCGATGAGGTCGCCGGCACGGCGGCGCCCCTCGGTGGCGTCGAGGGGGCGGGTACGGCCGTCCTGGCCTATGCGGGTGTTCGAGAGCGGGATTTCCCCGGACGAACGGCGGCGGATGGCGGCGACGGTCTTGGGGGAGAGACCGCTGGCGCGGGCGATGGCCCGGTCGGACCAGTGGGGGTGGGTGCGGGTGATGCGGGTGGCGGCGGCGGTACGGTCGGTCAGCGACAGGGGCAGCCCGTGGCGGATGTTGTGCCGCACGGCCAGCACGAAGGCGTCGGCGCTGCCGCCGTCGTAGTAGCGGACCGCGATGTGGGTGCGTCCGCGCAGGGCCGCGACGCGCAGGCGGTGCATGCCGTCGATCACCTGCATGGTGGACCGGTGGACGAGGATCGGAGGCAGGTCGGTTCCGGCCTCCAGCAGCAGCCGCACATGATCGGGGTCCTCACCGCACCGGCGTGGACCTTCGGCGGCGGACAGGGCGTCGAGGGGAACGAGGTGGACCGGGTCGTGGGGGGAATGCGCTTCCTGGTCTTCCCCGAGGGTCATACGGCCTCCGTTCTTGACGAACTTCAGCGGAACACCCGCTTCTCGTCAGGCAGCGTACAAAGGCCCGATCAGTAAGGGATCAACGCTCCATCAGCAACTCGCGAAAGGACGGACAGGACATGCCGAACGTGCTGCTGGTCTCCCTGGACACGGTCCGGGCCGATGTCGCCTACTCGGGGAAGATGCCGGGCATCGAATCACTGCGCCGCCGGGGCACCACCTTCCGGCAGGCCATCTCGTCGGCGCCGCTGACCCCCATCAGCCACGCCAGTGTCTTCACCGGACTGCAGCCCGCCCGGCACGGCATACGGCACCTGCTGCGCGAGCAACTCGCCCCCGGCGCCGTCACGCTGGCCGAGCGGCTGAAGAAGGCCGGCTACGCCACGGGGGCGGTGGTGTCGTGCCCCGGACTCAACAAGTGGTACGGCATGGACCGCGGCTTCGACTTCTACGACGACGAGATCCCCCGGCTGCCCGACGGCAGCGACCCGCTGACCACACCCGACGTGAAGATGCGCGGTCTGGCCCTGAAGCGGGCGCCCCTGGTGGTGGACCGGGCCATGGACTGGCTGTCCCGGCAGGAGGCGCCGTTCTTCCTCTTCGCCCACTTCTTCGACGCCCACTGGCCCTACGAGCCGCCCGAGGACGTCTGCCCCACGGCGGCCAACCCCTACGAGGGGGAGGTCGCCTACAGCGACCACCATCTGCGCAGGATGCTCGCCCGGATCGAGGAGCTGGGACACGCGCTGGACGACACCCTGGTCGTGTGTTTCTCCGACCACGGCGAGGACCTCGCGGGCTGGTACCCCAACGACCACGCCGGCGACCGGGGCCACCCCTACGAGGAGGGACACGGCTGTCTGCTGTTCGACACCACCCAGCACGTGCCGCTGATCATCTCCGGCCCGGGACTGCCGCGCGGCGTGGAGATCGACAGCCAGGTCCGGCTGGTGGACATCGCGCCGACGGTGCTGGAACTGCTCGGCATCGACCAGGACGACGCGGACGGGGCGTCCCTGACGGAGTTCCTGGGCACGGACCCGGCCGGCGCCTCCCGGCCCGCCTACAGCGAGACCTACTACCCCGAGGAACGCCGGGCCGACGGCCAGTACCCGGATCTGTCGCCCCTGTCCGCGGTGCGCTGGGACGAGGGGGAGGGCGGGCGCCGGAAGGTGATCTGGCACATCGGCGGTGACACCGTCGAAAGCTACGACCTGCGGGCCGACCCGGACGAACACCACGGACAGACCCTGTCCGCCGCCGACGCACCCCACGGCACGAAGCCCCGCTGACCCCCGCCGCGCGCGGGCGGCCCGTCAACTGCCCCCGCCCGCCGGGCCGTCCGTGTCCCCCCGGCGCAGGATGCCGGTGAGGCAGCCCAGGGCGCCGGCCGCCTTGACGTACTCGCCGACCTCCGCGGTGAGCACCTCCAGGCCGGCGCCCTCCAGACGGCGTCGGGTCACCGGACAGCCGGCCGGCATCAGCACCCGCCCCGGCCCGAGCGTCACCAGGTTCATCGACCGCCGCCGCACCACCTCGTCGTCCGGCGGCAGCTCCAGCAACTCGTAGTCACGACGCACCAGTTCGGCGCGCGCCTGCGCGGACAGCGCCGCCGTGTGCACCACGGCACGCCCGCGGTCCACGAAGACGACCGAGCCCAGCAGGTGCTGCGCACCGCTGCCCACCGGCACCTCCACCGTGTCGGCGCCCTGATCGCGCAGTACCTCCCGCACGGTCGCCGCTCCCGCCCGGTCGGTGCGCAGGCCGCGCCCCACCAGCACGGTGCGCCCGTCGACCCACAGGGCGTCCGCACCCTCGAAGACGGCCCCGCCGGTCATGATCCGCAACAGCGGCACACCCAGCGCGGCCAGGGCCGCCGCGGCGTGGCGTTCCTCGCCGGCCCGCTGCGCGGACGCGCAGCGGGCCAGGACCGCGCCCTGCGGGGTGGCCAGGAACAGGTCCCGCGCGAAGACGATGTTGGGCCCCGCGGTGGGCGGCGGCTCGAAGACGTGCACCCGCACCCCCTGGGCCCGGTACGTCTCCGTCAGCGCGGCGAACTGCTCGCGCATACGGCCCGGATCGACCGGGGCGCGCATCAGCTGGGCGGCGGGGTCGGTGACCGACGCGATACCGGTGTGCGGGCGGGCCAGCAGCACCTCGCGCAGCGGAGCCCACTCCGAGCGGTAGCCGCACCGGGTCCACCGCTCACCGGCGCGGACCTCCTCCTCATGGGTGGCGGTGCGCGGGATCCAGCCGGGACCGCCGAGATCACTGGTGAGTGCGCCGGCCCCGGGCGCACCGCCGGACGCGGCGCGGCCGGCCGGCGGTGACGTCATGTCGGACGAGGCCATGTCAGACCGAGTAGCCCAGCGCGCGCAGCTGGCCGCGGATCTCGTCCGTGAAGGACACCTGGTCCGGCTCGCGCAGCGCCGTACGGTAGTCGTCCAGCGTGGCCAGCAGGTCACTGC
This sequence comes from Streptomyces sp. NPDC016640, assembly GCF_043076215.1. Taxonomy (NCBI): domain Bacteria; kingdom Bacillati; phylum Actinomycetota; class Actinomycetes; order Kitasatosporales; family Streptomycetaceae; genus Streptomyces; species Streptomyces sp. NPDC016640. The sequence goes on along the minus strand of NZ_JBIBRG010000019.1, from coordinate 37,119 downwards.
CGTCGTCCTCCGGCACCGGCTGGGGCACCGACGAGGCGTCGAAGCGCTCCACCCACGACGTCTCGGCCGGCCGGATGTCCTGGAACCACTCGCTGTACTGGCGGGTCAGCCGCACCACGCGCCGGTCGTCCTGGTAGGCGGCGTGCCCGATGAGGTAGTGCCGCAGGGCTCCGGGCTGCTGCCCGGTGAGCTGGCGCTGCTGGTAGGTGACGAACTCGTTGAGCTCCGAGGTGTAGGCCTCGGCGAGGGCCGGCGCGTCACCCTGCAGCTTCTCCGTGCCGCGGGCGACGGCCGCCAGGGACCGGCCGTCGAAGACGCCCGTGGCGGGGGCCGGGATGCCGGCCAGGTCCAGGACGGTGGGCGCGATGTCGACCGTACGGATCCGGTTCCGGTGCACGGCGGGTGCGACGTCGTCGCCCACGATGATCAGGGGCACCCGCAGGACCGCCTCGGCCATGGAGTTGAAGTGGCCGTTGGTCCGCTCGTCGAACTCCTCGCCGTGGTCGGCGAAGACCGCCAGCAGCATGCGCCGGCCGGCCGCGGACATCCGTTCGCGCAGCCGGTCCAGGAAGGCGGCGAAGCGCGTCTCCAGGAAGTGCTGCACGCCGTCGAGGTAGATCTGCAACAGCCGGTCGTACTGGCCCTCCGCGTGCAGGTAGGCGATCGCCCGCTTGTAGTTCACCAGCAGCTCGGTGTCCTCGGGGCTGCGGTAGCTCTCCACCAGGAGGTCGGTGAAGGGAAGCGACGGCGGCAGGCCGGCGGTCAGCTCCGCCACCTTCTCGCGGTAGGCGTCCCCGCCGAAGGCGAGGTTGTGGAAGCCGTACGGTGAGTGCACCGCGCCGAAGTGGGCGCAGGAGACGGTGGAGTCACGCGCCAGGACCGCGTCGATGAAGGCGTCGTCCTCCTCCACCAGGTAGGTGTCGATGTCGCGGGTGAAGCCCAGCTGCGGCCCGAGGATGATCGGGAAGTCCGTCTTCAGCACCGTGGCACGGCCCGCCCGCCGCCCGTAGGAGAAGACCGAAGGGGCGCGCAGCGAACCGTTGTAGAACTCGTGCAGCCCGTTGTGCAGCGGGTACTGCCCGCTGAAGATGGAGCCGTGGGCGGCCGCCGTGTACGGGGCGGCACTGATCATGTTGGGGAAGTAGGCTCCCTGAGCCGCGAGCTCGTCCAGCACCGTGGTGCGCGCCGGACGGATCCCGCTGTACTTGTGCGGCCACAGCGGCATCGGGTTGCAGGCCAGCGCGTCGCTGCGCAGGGTGTCGATGGAGATCAGTACGACGTGGTCGTAAGGGGCGTTCGACTCCACGGGCATGGTCCTCACCTAGGGTGCGTCGGGATGGCGAAAAGGTGCGCGTACGGCGTGTTCGACCGGGGAACTTCCCCGGCTGAACACCCGTGCCAGGCGGATCAGTCGTGCTGGGCGGGGTAGACCTCCGGCCTGTCCAGCGGCACCTTGAGCCACGAGATCATGTGGCGCAGCTGGTGGTAGGCGGCCAGGCGCTGTTCGTCGCTGTCGGCGTCCTCGGCGGCGGCGATCGGCGCCCACAGCCGGGGCACCATCACGGGCCCCACCTCCAGCAGTCCGCCGCTGCCGCCGGTGGCCCACTTCGCCAGGACGTAGCGGGCGATGACCCCCACCGGGATGTCGAGGTTGCGGGACATGCCGCGCAGGGTGACCAGCGGGTCCAGTCGCCCGTATTCGGCCACCTCCTGCTTGAAGTTGGCGTGCGGGTCGTCGGCGGGCCAGGTCTCCTTCCACCGGCGCAGACGGACGACTTCCTGGCCGTCGTCGTCCGTCCAGACGTCCCGCTTCCCGGTTGTGTCGTCCATGCTTCCCTCCACACCGGCAGTGAAGAATTTCCGCCGCTGATTTTCGGGTCACCCGTCCTGGCCGGGCAACCTCGGGGACGTCACCGTCGAACGATCTGGACGTGCGCTCGCCCGGCCGAGTAGAACCTTTCCGTGACGCGGCGGCATTCCGCCGTGCCGTGCCCCCACTCCGCCGAAAGCGCCTGCCGGCGAAAGAGGGCGAGAAGGGAAAGAATTCCTGTGACGAGCCATGGCGAATTCCTCGGATCCCTCATATGACGGCCGTGGAGAATTCCCGCCCACCGGCCGGCGGCCACAAGGCGGCGCCCCCGCGTTCGACGTCCGGCCGGGTCCTGGTGGCCAGCACCGTCGGCAGCGCCATCGAGTGGTACGACTTCTATCTTTACTCCACGGCCTCGGCCCTGGTGCTCGGGCCGCTGTTCTTCCCCAGCCAGTCCGCGACCGCCGGCACGCTGGCCTCGTTCGCCACCTATGCCGCGGGCTTCGTCGCCCGCCCGTTCGGCGGAATCCTCTTCGGCCACTTCGGAGACCGGGTCGGCCGCAAGGCGATGCTCGTCTCCACCCTCCTCATCATGGGCGTGGCGACCTTCCTGGTCGGCGTGCTCCCGACCTATGAACAGGCAGGCGTCCTCGCACCGGTCCTGCTGGTGGTCCTGCGTGTGGTCCAGGGCATCGGCATCGGCGGGGAGTGGGGCGGAGCCGTCCTGATGAGCGGCGAGCACGCCCCGGCCGGGCGCCGGGGCCTGTACTCCAGCTTCCCCGCCGCCGGTTTCCCGATCGGGCTGTGCGCCAGCACCGCCATGTTCCAGCTCGTCTCCCGCCTGCCGTCCGACCAACTGCTCAGCTGGGGCTGGCGCCTGCCCTTCCTCGCCTCGATCCTCCTGGTGGTGGTCGGCGTGTTCGTCCGGCTCGGGGTGGCCGAGTCCCCGGAGTTCACCCGCGTGCGCAGCGAGGGCGGGCAACTGCGCATTCCGCTGTCCGGGGTGCTGCGGCAGGGCCCGGCCCCGATCGTGCGCGGTGTGCTCGCGGCCCTGGGCCTGGCGATGCCCGTCAGCTTCTTCACGGTCTACCTGCTGTCCTACGCCTCTTCCGGACCGGCCGAGGGCAACCGTACCGCCGTACTGGACGGCCTGCTGATCGGCGCTCTCGTGGAGACGTTCATGCTGCCGGTCGCCGGATGGCTCTCCGACCGTGTCGGACGCGGCCCGGTCATGCTGTGCGGGTACGCGGTGTGCGCCGGGGCGGGTGTGGTCGCGCCGGCCTGGCTGACCTCGGGCGACAGCGTGCTGATCACGGCGACGTTCGTCCTCTCCATGGGGATCGGACACGCCTTGATCTACGGCGCCTTCTCCGCCCTGCTGATCGACATGTTCCCCGTCGGCCACCGCTACTCGGCCCTCGCGGTCACCTACCAGCTCGGGGCCACCCTCGCCAGTTTCGGCCCGCTCGTGGCCGTGGCGCTGGCCGGAGGGGAGCGAACGGCCACGCCGGGGGCGATCGTGCTCTGGGGCTGCCTGCTGGCGGCCGTCGCGGCGGTGGCGACGGTCCGCCCGTACCGCCCCGCACCGACGGAGCCCGGAGCCGGCGCACCGCCCCGTGACCACGCAGCCGCGGACGGGCCGGCCGGACCGTCGCCGGCGCCCACATCCGTGGACTGATCCCGGCAGCCGCGCGGCGGTCCCGCGCCGGCGGGACCGTGTGCGCCCGCGCCGCCACGCTCCGCGGCCGCCTGGGGCCCGGGCCGGGGCCCGGTCCCGGACACCACGGCGCGGGCGGACCGCGCGACGCCCGCCGGGCGGGCGGACGGGGGTGAGCCGGGCCCGGCGGTGTCTTTGCCATGGGCCACGCGCATTGGAAAGGATGATCCGCATGGATACGTCCTCACACGCCACCCCGGCCACCGCACCCACGGCCACCAACGACCGCCTGCCGTGGGAGAAGGTGCCCGCCCGGGTGCGGGACAGGGTGGAGTCACGGCTGGGCGCCCGCGTGGTGCGGGCCCGGACCCAGTCCGGCGGCTATTCCCCCGGGGTCGCGGCGCGGGTGGAACTCGCGGACGGCCGGCGCGTGTTCATCAAGGCGGTCGGCGCCGACCTCAATCCGGACAGTCCCCGCCTCCACCGCTCCGAGGCCCGGATCGCCGCCCGCCTCCCGGCGGCGGCGCCGGTGCCCCGCCTGCTGGCCGCCGAGGACCTCGACGGGTGGGTGGTGCTGGTCTTCGAGGACGTCGACGGCCGGATGCCGCACGAACCGTGGCACCTGCCGGAACTGCGCCGGGTCCTTCAGGCCATGACCGGCCTGGCCGCCGTGCTGGACCCCTCGCCGGTCGGCTCCCCGACCCTCCAGGACCGCTACGGGCCGTTGTTCACGGGCTTTTGCGAGATGGAGTCCGACCCGTGGCCCGACCCGTGGACCCGGCGGCACGCCCGCCGGCTGGCCGAGGCGGAGGCCGGGTGGGTGCGGGCGTGTGCGGGCACCGCTCTGGTCCACGCGGACATCCGGGCGGACAACGTCCTGCTCGCCGGGGACCGGGTGCTCTTCGTGGACTGGGCCCACGGCGCGGTCGGGGCGGGCTGGTTCGACGTCGTCTTCTTCGCCGGCAGCGTCATCATGCACAACGGCCGGCCCGGAATCGAACTGCTGGACGAGCATCTGGCCGGCCGCGGCGTCGATCCGGACGCGGTGATCAGCGCCCTGGCCGCGGTCACGGGTTTCTTCCTGCACCAGTCCCGTCAGCCGGCGGTGCTCAACCTGGCGGGACTGCGTGCCTTCCAGCGGGCCCAGGGCGAGGCGACACTGGCCTGGCTCAAGGAGCGCACCGGCTGGCGGTGACCGGCGCCCTGACCGGTGGCACACGGGCGGCGAGGCCGCGGACCGGCCGATGTACCGGAAAGGGAGAACGGGGAGGGCGGGGACGGAACGGTGACGAAGTCACGGGCCCGGAATCCGGCGGTCCGCCGGATCCGGCCGGACATCAAAAGAGAAGCGGCCGGCAATGGTCGTCCCACAATTGAACAGTGCCGTGAAATACCGTGCCTGTGGTATCCACATGCTTGAGCCTGCCGGTTCGTTACATGTATCGATCTTCGAGGAGACGGTGATGCGACGCAATTGTGTTGCGGAGGAATCCCGGCCCGGGGTGTCGGCTTTAGCGGGCCGGGCGCGGGTGCCCGTGGGGGCCGGCGTCCGGCAGGGGCGTACGTCGGACGACTGGAACAGCACCGGCTCCCGCCGCCGAAGGGCCGCGGGCTAGGAAACGGGCACCCGCCGCAGCTCGTCCAGGAGCCGGCCGGTCTCGGCGGCCTCGGGCGACTCCGCCTGGGTGAACAGGGTGTGGGCGTGCCGGAGATGGCGGCGGGCGGTACTGAGGTGTCCCAGATCGATCAGTGTCCGGCCCCAGACCGTCAGCGCCCGCGCGAGGTCCCGCCGCGCGTCGAGTTCCTCCAGCCGGGCGACGGCCCGGGCGGCGTAGTGCGCGGCCTCCCGCGGCCGGCCCGAGTGCCGCAGCGTTTCGGCGATCCGGTAGAGGGTGTAGGCCTCGCGGTCGCGCAGTCCGATGGAGCGGCACACCACCAGACAGTGCCGGTAGCGCGCGAGCGCCTCGTCGTGGCGGTGCTGCTCGTGCAGGGCCAGGCCCAGCACGTACAGCGCGTAGGCGCACCCGGCGCGGTCGCCGATGCCGTGCAGCAGATCGAGCATGGCCTCGCAGGAGGGCACGGCCAGATCGGCCCGCCCGCTGAGGACCCGGGCCAGCGCCGCGTTGAGCGTGGTGGCGGCTTCCCCCGACCGGTGGCCGAGTGTCCGGGCCAGCGCGACGGCCTCGTCGTAGTGGCCGATGGCCTCCTCGTAGCGGCGCAGGTACTGCACGGCCAGGCCCAGATCGTTGAGGGCCTGACGGAGGATAACGATGTCGTCGGCTTTCCTCGCCGCCGCCACCGACGACCGGGCATGCCGCTCGGCGGCGGCCGTGGAACCGCTCCGGAGCGCCAGCGAGCCGTACAGCAGCCGGGCGCGCCCGACGATCCGCGGGTCCCCGTTCGTTTCGGCGGCCTCGAGCAGCGCCCGGGTCGCGTCACGGAGCCGCCCGCCCGGCAGATCGCGGTTGAAGGGACTGAGCGCGATGAGCAGGTCCACCGCGACACGCAGGGCTCGGGTACCGGTGGCCGGCGCGCGTTCGACGAGCTGCAGGGCCGCGGTGATGGTGGGCAGTTCGGTGCGTACCCAGTCCCGGGCCGTGTGCACGTCGGCGAAGCGCAGGCCCGGGGTGGTGAGGGGACCGAGCGCCTCGGCCACCGGATCGCCCGGCACGGCGTGGCCGAACGCGTTGCACGCCGTGGCCAGCAGGAACTGCAGCAGGCGGTGCAGGGCCTGGTCGCGCTGGTCGTGTTCGCGCAGCTCGTCCGTGCGCTGCTGGGCGAAGACCCGGATCAGGTCGTGGTAGCGGTAGACACCGGGCCGCGGGGACTCCAGCATGGCGGCGTCGACGAGGGCCTCGAGGACGTCCTCGGCCTGTTCCTCGCTCAGGGCGAGCATCGCCGCGGCGGTCGGCAGCCGGATGTCGGGGGCGCCGATCTCCGCCAGGAGTCTGAAGGCACGGGCCTGCGCGGGCAGGAGCTGACGGTGTCCCATCTCGAACACGGCGCTGATGGCGACGCCGCCGACGTGCAGTTCCGCGATCCTGCGCTGCTCGTTGGCGAGACGGCCGGCCAGTGTGGCGATGGACCAGCACGGCCGGCCGGCCAGCCGTGCGCCGACGATCCGGATCGCCAGGGGAAGGAAGCCGCAGGCGCGCAGCAGTTCCTGCGCCTGCCCGCGCTCGGCGGCCAGCCGCTGCTCGCCGATGATCGTGCCGAGCAGTTCCAGCCCTTCCTGCGGGGAGAAGACGTCCAGGTTGAGCTGGGAGCTCAGGGGCGCCCCGAACAGCCGGTGCCGGCTGGTGACGACGACGCCGCACTCCGCGGAGCCGGGCAGCAGGTCCAGCACCTGCCGGGCATCGCGGGCGTCGTCCAGCAGCACGAGCAGCCGGCGGTTGTCGACGAGCGACCGGAACAGTTTGCTGCGTTCGTCGAGCCGGCCGGGGATCGCCTCGCTGGGCACGCCCAGGGCCAGCAGGAAGCCGCTCAGGACGACGGCGGGATCGGCCGGGTTCGCGTGGCTGCCGTACAGGTCGGCGTGGAGCTGGCCGTCGGGGTAGGCGTGGCGCGCCCGGTGGGCGGCGTGCAGGGCCAGCGCGGTCTTGCCGACACCGCCCATTCCGGTGATGGCGATCAGGGGCGGCGTCGTCCGGTCGCGTGCGGTCAGCAGGTCGTGCAGAAGGGCCGCATGGGCCGACCGGCCGGTGAAGTCGGGCAGGTCCGGGGGGAGTTGGGCCGGAAGAGGGAGGGTGGGGGCCGTTTTCCCGCGGTTGGTGTCCGCCGCCCCGGGACCGCTTCGGGCCGTCTCGCCGCGGACGGGCCCGGGTGCGTCGGCGCGGGCCGGTACCGGCCGCGGGATGCGGGACGGTGCGGGCGTGCCGGGCAGCAGGGCGGGATCCGCGCCGAGGATACGGTGGTGCAGACCGGTCAGATCGGCCCCCGGGTCGACGCCCTGTTCCTCCACCAGACGGCGGCGCAGCCCGCTGAAGACCGCCAGCGCGTCGCTCTGCCGGCCGGCCGCGTACAGGGCCCGCATCAGCAGACCGTGCGGCCGTTCCCGCAGGGGATGGGCGGCGGTCAGTTCGGTGAGACCCGGTATGGCCATGTGGTGCCGTCCGCGCTCGATCGCCAGATCGAAACGTTCCTCGAGGACGACCAGCCGCAGCTCCTCGAGGCGTTCGCGCTGCCGGTCGGCGAACGGCCCGGGCACACCGGTGAGCGGATCGCCCCGCCACATGCGCAACGCCGCCCGGAGCAGATGGTCGGCCTGCCCCGCACGGCCCTCGGCCCTGGCCCGTAACGCCTCGTTGAGCAGGGATTCCGCCCGCCGTACGTCCAGCGCCGTCCGCGACACCGCCGCCTGGTAGCCGCCCGAGACGGACACCAGCACGCGCGGCTCGGCCGAGTCCGGCTCCAGCAGCTTGCGCAGCTGCCAGGCGTAGGTGCGCACCGTCGGTACGGCCCGGGCCGGTGGGGTCTCGCCCCAGACCGCCTCCACCAGTCTGGTCATGGAGACGGCGCGCTCGGAGTTCAGCAGCAGCACGGACAGTACGGCCTGCTGCTGCGGCGGCCCCACCCGGATCTCGGTGTCGCCGCGGTATGCGCGCACCGCGCCCAACAGGACGAAGCGGAACTCATCCGTCAACCCACTGGCCTTCCTCTGGTCCCCTGCGCCCTGCTGAACGCCCGCGGGCCGGACAGCGGGTGCACAGGTGAGATGGCTGTTCGGACGTGGTGGTGCGGCTCACTGGCGGGTGGGGACCGGCGTGGCGCCAGCCCGGACCGGGCCAGATGGAAGCGTAACGTTGTGGTTGCCCATGACAACAGAATCCCCGGTAATGGCCGGGAACGTACCTGTTCCCTCCGTCTGCCCAGGCGCGGCGCCCGCCCGCGAGGAGGGGCGGCATCCCCGCCCGGCCGGCCGGATTCCTTACCGGCACGGGCCCGGGGAGAGACGCACGCGCGGTGGCCGCCGCCCGGGTCCGGCGGTGGGCGACGGCGTCCGGGCCCGGACACGCGACACCCCGGGCCGCCGAGGACGCCCGGGGTGCGAGGGGTGGGCCCGGCCGAGTCGCCGGCGAGCCCTCACGTCGTGCGCAGGGCGGGCGGCAGATGGTCCCAGAGGTTCACATGGGCCACCCGCCAGATGCCGTCCTTCCAGTCGACGGCGGTGATGCCGCAGTTGTAGAGCCGTGCGCAGAAGACGTCGGTGCCGGCGATGATCCGCAGAACGGTCTTGATCACTCCGCCGTGGGTGACGGCGAGCACCGGCCGGTCGTCGTCGACCGCCGACTCCACCAGTTCCGCCAGCGCGCCGCGCACCTGACGACGGAACTGCCGGTACCGGTCGGTGACGTCGCCGACCGGTACCTCCAGCGGTGTCCCGGCCCGCGGGAGTTCGTCGACGACACGGAACGGTGCCTCGCACAGGCCGGGCCGGGTGCTCAGGTCCACACCCAGCGCGGCCGCGACATGGCCGGCGGTCTGCCGGGCCCGCTGCAGCGGACTGGTGCACAGCGCTCCGAAGTCGAACCGGACGTCCGCGTCCAGCGGAGCGCGCCGCGCGCACCAGTCCGCCAGCAGGGCGGCCTGTTCGTGCCCGAGCGGACTGAGCGGCATGTCCAGGTCGTCCCCGGGGGTCAGCTGCCACTGGGACTGCCCGTGGCGCACGAGATAGATCCGCAGCGACCGCCCCCGGCCGCGGACGCGAGGGGACACGGGCATCGCTCAGCTCTCTCGCATGCCCAGCGCGGTGGCGGCCCGCTGGTACTTGATGTCCGAGGTGATGCGGGTGTCGAAGCGCTCGCACAGCTCGGCCGAGAGCACCTTGATCAGCTGAACGACCCGCGGATCCTGCGCCGTCTCCTCGGAGATGCGCGGGTAGATCGCCAGCTCCACCTCGCTGACGGGCCGGGTGGTGCGCTCCTCGGGAGGCAGACGCAGGTTGCTGACGAACGCCCGGTCGATGCTGCACCGCAGGGCGTCCTTCCGGTCGAGCCAGACGAAGAACGTGTAGCGGTAGTCGTCCAGACGGACGGTGGGCAGCAGCTCGGTGCGCGGGATGCCGTACTCGCGTTCCAGGTACACACCCGGATGGTCGATGTCGCTGCGGGCGAGCAGGCGCTGAACGATCGCCACCGCCTCGGGGGAGTCCGGCGCCGCCTGGATGGCCGCCTTCTCCTCGCCGTCGAACACATAGCGGTGGTCGCGCCGGACGTTGTGCTCGTCCTGCGCGGCCTTGAAGGCGCAGAAGGCGTGGGTGATCTTGTTGCAGGACGTCCGCAGCAGCGCGCCCGTCCGCAGGATCCGCAAGTCCTCGGTGTCGTAGTAGATCGCGGTGTTGAGCGGGGGAGAGGTGCGCGCCTGGTCCTTCTCCACGATCTGCGAGCCGGGAACCAGATCGCCGATCCTCGTGGTCATGTCGTCGAGCCAGCGGTAGTAGTCCTCGTTGCCGACCGAGTCCATCTCGATCTTCACCGCGAGCTGCTGGAAGACGACGAAGTCCCCGGCCCTCCGGTAGACGGCGGTGCTGTCGGGCATCCTCGGATCGATCACTTCAGGTGCTCCTTCGAGTGGGATGCGGTCGCCGGTCGGCGACCACCGGTGTCGGACTCCCGCGGCCCGTGCGGGGCCCGGCCGGGGGCGTCCTCCTCCGTGAGCGGGATGCCGCGGGTCACCGCCCGGCCCAGCCACTGGCCGGCCAGGTAGGAGGTGATGACGGACAGCAGGACCAGAGTGGTGAAGAATCCCCGGTCGATGATCCCGGCGGCATGCGTGACCGACGCGAGGACGATGCCGGGACCGCCCCGCGCGTTCATCGCCACCGCGAGGTTCACGGCCGTCGTGTTGCGCTCCCCGGCCAGCCGCGCGCCCAGCCACACGCTGAAGGACTTCGCCGCGCAGGCCAGGGCGAGGAACCAGCACAGGAACAGGAAGTCGAAGTGGTGCGCCAGGTCCAGCTGGACGCCGACGAGAGCGAAGTACACGGGCACGAACACACTCAGGGCGAAGGAGCGCAGGCCGTCGTCCCGCTCCCGGTGCCCGCTGCCGCCGGACACGGGAACGCCCTCGCGCGACCCGGCGCCGGCCCGGGCCACACACATCCCGGACGTCACGGCACCGAAGATCGGATCGATGCCCAGCCCCGAGCACGCGGCGCACAGCAGCAGCACGAACAGCAGCCGGTACGCCATCGGACTGCGCCGCGCCACCAGGTTGGCACGTGCCGCCGCCGTACGACCGTACAGGGCCGGGCCCAGTCGGTACACCGCCGTCAGGAACACCACCGGAACGACGGCGTAGTAGGCGTAGACGGCCACCGGCGGCGCCGCCTCCTGTGACAGGAGCTGCCACAGCGGGAAGCCGGAGGAGCCGGCCTGCGTGAGACCGAGCACCACCGCCAGCACCACGTACAGCACCACGTCCTCGGCGACGGCGACCGCGAGGACGATCCGGGCGAACACCGACTCCAGGATGCCCAGATCGAGCATGATCCGGGAGATGACCGGCACGCTGGTGACCGCGATCGCCATGCCGAAGACCAGGGTGAGGGTGGTGGCGGAGCCGTTCGGCCCGGACAGCTCGGACAGATCGGTCAGGTTCGCCATGCCCAGCCCGACGGCGAAGGGCAGGACCAGACCGATGACGGTGATCAGCACGATGGTGTTCCGCCGGGCACCGCCCGCCCCGCGGTGCAGGTCCGCGCCGGTGAAGTGGACCAGGAGCAGCAGGCCCAGCGTGGAGAAGGCGCTCAGGGCCCCGGCCACGGGTCCGTCCGAGGGCAGCAGCCACCGCTGCGCCCCGGGGGCCGCCATGCCGAGCAGCACCGGACCGAGCAGCAGGCCGCCGAGGATCTCGCCGATCACCTGCGGCTGCCGCAGACGGGCGAACAGCTGCCCCATCGTGTGCGCCGCGACCAGCAGCGCCGTCAGCGCGCACAGCAACTGGGCGGTCGTACCCGCCGTGGCCGGCACGGTCAGAACCCCTTCGCGGGCGCGGCCACGGCGAGCGCGGCGTGGGCCGACGTCAGCGCGGCCAGCGCGTCGTCGAAGGTGGCCACGGCACCGAGGGCGGTGTCCGCCGCGAGCCGCGGGTAGGGGTTCATCCCGTCCGGGCCGGTCACCCGCCGCACCGAACGTGAACCGGTCCTCAGCGTCACCACCCCGGACCCGTCCGTGCCGTCGGCCCTGACCTCCAGGACGCCCTTGCTGCCGGTGAAGACTGCCACGAGCCGGTGTTCCGGGCCGACGCGCGACACCATCACCCGGGCGCGGGTGTCCCGGCCGAACGCCCGCATCTCCACCTGCGCGACATCGTCGACCTCGACCCGGACCGGCCCGCGCGGTCCCCGACGCGTGTCGGACACCCGGTGCGTCCAGGCGGAGCAGACGTCCCAGACCGGTACGGCCGTCGCCCAGCGCACGAGGTCGAAGGCGTGGGTGCCCAGCTCCAGCAGGGCGCCGCCCGAGCCCGCCCGCTGGCGCCACGGCCACCTGGTGCCCGGGCCGAGGTGCGAGTCGTCGTACAGGGTGACGTCGACGGCGAGCAGCTCCCCGACGTCCCCGCCCAGCACCCAGGACCGCGCCTGGCCCAGCGCCTCGTTGCACCGCCACTGGAACGACGCACAGGCCCGCGCCCCGCCGGCCGCGGCCAGTTCCGTCAGCCGCAGTGCCGTGTCCCGGTCGGCGGCCAGCGGCATCTCGCTGACCACCCGCACCCCCCGCCGCAGCGCCAGGGCGAGCACGTCCTCGGCGGCGGCCGGCGGAACGGCCACCACGACCATGTCGACGTCCTCCCGCTTGACCAGGGACAGGGCGTCGGCGGTGACCTGCGCGCCGGGGTGGTGGGCGGCGAGCGCGGCAGCGGCCCGCTCGTCCCCGTCGTGGGCGATACCGACGACGGTGAAGCCCGGCGTCGCGGACAGCCAGCGCGCGTGCACCGCCCCGCGCCGGGAACCGATGAGGGCTACGTTCATCGAAGATGCTCCTCCAGAGGGCCCGGACGCCGGCGGATGCCGCCGGGGACCGAGTGGTACGGCCGCCCGGCACGGTGCCGGACCGCGATCGCGAGGGTGTTCCGCCGGAGCCGTGCAGGACCGTGCCGGCGGCCGCCGGGAGCGGCGGGAACCCCCGGCGCGGGGCTCGGGAGAGGGTCCGGGGGGCCGGGAGGACGAGCGCCCGAGGCCTCCGCCGCGGTACGCGCGCCCGGGGGCCGGCCGTCCACGACCGGCGCCGCGGCGCGGCGGCCCTGTACCGCGTGCGACGACGGCCCCGGCCGGGCAGCGCGCCGCCGTGTCCGGCGGCGGCCCGGGGAGGGCGTCACCGGGCGCAGTCCTCCGCCTCGCCCCCGGTCGCATCGGCCGGTACCACCAGCTCCACGGCGGTCAGGACGCCGTCGCCGAAGGTGAGCCGGACCCGCGCCCTCACATGGCGCCGCCGGACCCGGCGGCCGGCACCGAGGTGCAGCCACAGCCGGCCGGCGTCGGGATCGAGCGAGATGCCCGCGGCCGGGGAGGCCTCCTCGACGGGCGCGCGGGTGTGCGGGATCAGCTTCCGCAGCACGCCGGCCGGCAGGTCCTTGACCACGACATCGGTCACCCGGCCCCGTGCGTCACCGTCGATCTCGCTGTGCAGCAGCAGATCGTGGTGCTCCACCGTTCGTCCGGGATCCCGCGCACAGCACACCTGCAGCACCTCCGCCTCGTACCGTCGGCGGATGCGCGGGAGCGGGCCGCTCGCTGCGGCCTGCGCCGATGCCGGTGTCCCGACGGAGGGTTGGGTCATGTCATGCCCCCTGGTGTCCTTTCGACGTGTCGTCCCGGCGCAGGCGCCGCCCGGTCCCACCGCCCCGCTCAGGAGCACAGACGCCCGGCGCGGGCGTGCAACAGCAGCAGCAGCGTCCTGGCGTCCGCCGTCTCCTGGCGCTCCACCAGCTCGATCGCCCGCTCGAGGGGCAGTTCGACCACGCGGATGTCCTCGCCCTCGGCCGCCACCCCGCCACCGGGCCCGGCGCGGTCGTGCGGGTCGTATTCGGCGGTGAACAAGTACGTCCGTTCACGGCTGAGTTGCGGCGCGAGGTAGACGCGGAAGGCAGGCGTCAGCACACCGACACGGAAACCGGTCTCCTCCTCCGCCTCGCGCCGGACGGCCTCGTGCGCCTCCTGACCGTCCAGCAGCCCGCCCGCGACCTCCAGCAGCCGTCCGTCCGGCCGTCCGTCCAGCATCACCGGAAGACGGAACTGACGGGTGAGTACGACCGTGCCGTACCTGCGGGAGCACAACAGCACCGCGGCGCGGTCACCACGGTGGACGCTCACCCGTGTCACACAGCGTGTCCCGCCGTCCGGCAGTCGTGTCTCGAGGCGGTACTCGGCCCGCGTCAGCCAGTCCTCCGTCACGGTCCGGACGGCACGCACCCGCGTCCGCTGCTCGTCGGGCGGCCCGTGGCCGGCGTCAGGAGGGGCGGCCATCACCCGGGGCGAGCAGCGCCTGCCGGAGCCTGCGCAGCTTGCCCGCCAGCTCGTCGACGGTGAACATCACGTTCGCCGACTGGGTGTCGGTCGAAGGATAGGAGGTGTTGTACACGTTGGAGAAGTCCCGCTCGCGCGGCCCGCGCAACACCAGAGTGCAGGTCATCGACTCCCTGGGCAGCACCACCCGGTGGATGCGCTGATACTCCAGGTGGTAGGCGTTGCCCCGCTCCTCGACGGTCTCGCCGGTCATCTCCAGCGCCGCCTCGTCCACGAACCGGTAGAAGTTCGCCTGCGTGGACACGCCCGTCTTCTCCGGGCTGTAGCGGTACTGCCGGAAAGCCGTCACCGGGCCCCGGGGCGCGTCCGCGGAGTCCCCCTCCTCCGGCCGGGCGAAGTTCTCGGACGTGAGACGTCCGGTCAGGATCGTCGACCAGAAGCTGAAACGGTGGTCGTGGATGAGCTCGTCGCGCAGTTCCTGCTCGCTGTACGGGGGGCACCACGCGTGCAGGGTGAGCCGGTAGCCCCGCGGGTCCCCCGAATCCACCAGGACGATCTTGTCGAAGTGATTGACGTGCCGATAGGAGCGGTCGGCGATCCGGCGCAGCGACTCCTCGTCGGCGAGGTAGCCGGCCAGCAGGTCCGCCATGCACGACGGCGTGCCCAGGCGCCGGACAAGACTCAGGTTGTAGTCCCTGTGACGGTCGTTCGTCGCCTGCGGCAGTCCCCGGAGGAGGGCCTCGAGGTCCAGTGGCCCCAGGCCGCCGAGAACACGTTCTGAAACGGCTTGCACAACCATCGCACCTTCTCCTGTAACTGGTACACCCGTGGACGGTGGTGTTCTGCTCGACGCCAACGCGCGTGCGGCCGCCGTGGAGCGTCCGGAGATTCCGGTCAGATACCCGGAATCATCACCCCCTGCCCGAACGGACAACAAGTGCGCCATGGGGCGGGACGTCGGAGGTAGCCGAACGGTCACCTCCGAAGAGCCCCGCTCACGTGCACGTGCCCACCGCGCCGCGCGCCGGGCACTGCCCGTGCGCCCCCGCCTTCCGGGTCCCGCGTCGTCACCGCACGGCTTCGCCCACCGGCCGCGGCCCCGTGAGCCGCGGTCCACGGCGTGCCGCGCTCCCCAGGGTCAGGGCGACGAGTGCCGCGGCCAGGCCCGCCAGGACCGGCAGCACGAAGACCGCGCGCGGACCGCCCTGTTGTACCGCCCAGCCGGCCGGATGGGCGCCCAGCGCGTTGCCGCACAGGACGGGCACCTGGCCGTAGCGGTCGACGGCCCGCGCCGGTGGCGCTGGAGAGCTGATAGGCCGCCGGCACCAGTCCCGTGAAACCGAAGCCGTGGCCGTGGGGCCGCAGGAAAAGGGTGATGCCGAGCGGAGCCATTCCCGCCGTCACACGGCCGAGGAAATTCGCGGCGAACAGGGGCAGCGCACGGGGCTGGGCGAAGAACGTGCGGCAGGCGGCGAGCACGAGGAGAACTCCCGGTGACGAGAAGGGAATCGACGACCGGCCCGCACCGAGGACGCGCGGGACCGGCTGGTGCGCGGGGCGTCGTGCCGGCCGCGCGAGCGGAAGGGCATCGTGTGCGCCGGCGAACGACCGCGGCACATCGGACGGCGGATGCGAAGCGGGGTGACCGGCCGGTCGGTCGCACTTCGAAGGGAGAGTGAAGAGGAGAGCGAAGGCGAAAGGAAGTGGCCGTCCTGCCCGTCCGCCCGTCCCGCCGGCGACCGGCGTGATGACCGCGTGAGAAGACCGTGGCCCGGGAGCGGCGCAGGATATGAAAGGGCCAATTCCCTTTTCTCCACGCTTCGATGACACGCCGAGGCCCCGTCGGTCGCCGCCGTTCGTCCGGGGAAATCCCCCCTCGAACACCCGTATCGCGCGGCGCCGCATTCACCCGGGTGTCTCCCGTCCGGCGGCGGCCGGACGAGCGGGTGACCCGGATGGCCAGGGAACCGGCCGCCCACACCGAGGGACTGCGACGGGGCCGGACGACGCCGCCGCGGGGCCGCGGGGCACTGATCGTCAGAGGTGCTGATCGTCACTGTTGTGGCTACGCTCGGGGCGACAGTTCCTCGAGCCCAGCGAAATTCCAGTCGGAAAGCCTGTGATCCGGGGAGGATCCATGCCGGTCTCTGTTGTCGCGGACAAACCCTCCGAAGGCATGCCTGACGAACAACTCCTGGCCCTGCGTGAGAGCCGGGATCCCGACATCGTGGGAAAGAGCAAGAAACTCTGGCGGCTTGCCGACGGCCACTGCCTGATCGAGCTCATTCCGAGCCTGCGCAGCTTCACCTACACCCGTGACGAAATGGTCACCGACACCGGGCCGCTCCGCCTGGACTTCTACGAGCGGGCGGCCGCGCGACTGGCCGCGGACGGCGTGCGCACGGCGTTTGTCAGGAGGATCTCACCGATCTGCTATCTGGCGCGGTACTGTCCCGCGCCGCCTTTCGAAGTGGTGGTCAAGAACCGGGCCGTGGGATCGACCCTCGTCAAGTACCCGGGACTGTTCGAACCGGAGCAGAAACTGCCCCGCCCCGTCGTGAAGTTCGATTACCGTACGGATCCCGAGGACCAGCCGATCGCGGAGGACTACCTGCGGGCGCTGGGAATCGAGGTGGACGAACTCGCCCGGCTCGCCCGCACCGTGAACGACAGTCTCATCTCCTGGCTGGACCCCTTCGAGGTGTGGGACTTCTGCCTCATCTTCGGTACCGCCCCCGACGGCCGGCCGGTCCTCATCTCGGAGGTCTCCCAGGACTGCATGCGCCTGCGCCACGCCGACGGTTCCTCGCTGGACAAGGACCTCTTCCGCAAGGGGGCCGGACACCAGGAGATCGTCAGTGCCTGGCGGAGACTGCTCGATGAACTCGGCTGAACCGCGTGTGGCACTGGTGACCGGTTGCAACCGCGGTGCGGGCAGGAGCATCGCCGCCGCCCTGCGAGAGCGCGGCTGCCGCGTCTTCGGCCTCAACCGGACCCTTGTGGACGAGGACTGGCTGACGGAGATCCCCTGCGACCTGTCCGTCCCCGAGGAGATCCCTCCCGCCGTCGACCGCGTCCTCCAAGAGGCCGGCCGTGTCGACATCTGCGTCTCCAACGCCGTCGACCGCGCCCTGGAGCCCATCGCCACCATGAGCGCCGGGGAATGGGAACGCATGCTGTCCGTCAACCTCACCTCCAGCTTCCACCTCACCCAGGCGCTGCTGCCGGCGATCCGGGCGAGCCGGGGCCAGTTCGTGTTCATGGGCAGCCACGCCGGAACCCGCTACTTCGAGGGAGGAGCCGCCTACAGCGCGACGAAGGCGGCCCTGGCCGCCTTCACCGAGACGCTGCTGCTCGAGGAACGCGCCAACGGCGTCCGCGCATGCCTGGTCGCGCCCGGAGCCATCGCCAACCTGGAAGGCGACGACTCCCCGTACAAGATGACCGTCGACTCGGTCGCCCGGTGCGTCGCCTCGATCATCGACCTGCCGGCCGACATGGCCGTCGGACAGATCGAGATCAGGCCCGCCAGCCCCCTCCGGGCACCGGTCACCGGCATCGACCGGCTGCTCTACGTCTGAGGAGGACGCATGCTCTCCCTGGTGCTGCCCAAGGGCTCCTCCCTGGAACAGCGCACACTGGACCTGTTCGCCGCGGCGGGCCTGGAGATCAGCCGCCCCTCCGCCCGCGCCCAGCGGGGCACCATCGCTTACGGCGGGGCGATCCGGGTCGTCTTCTGCAAGCCGCGCGAGATCCCGCCGGTGGTGGGCAGCGGGGCGTTCGACTTCGGACTGACCGGAGGGGACTGGGTCGAGGAGACGGGGGCGAAGGTCGAGACCCTCGCGTCCCTCACCTACGCCAAGACGTCGAACGCCCCCTGGCGGATCGTCCTCGCGGTCCCGGCGGACCACCCGGCCACAGACGTACGCGACCTGCGCAGCGGAACGCGGGTGGCGACCGAATACGTCAACATCGGGCGGCGCTTCCTCGAGGAGGCCGGGCTGAACGCCGAAGTGGTGCGTTCCTTCGGCGCGACGGAGGCGAAGATCCCGGAACTGGCCGATGCCGTGATCGACGTCGTCGAGACGGGTGACTCCCTGCGCCACAACGGCCTGCGGGTCCTGCAGACCATCCGCACCTGCACCCCCCAGGTCATCGCCGGCCCCCACGCGCTCGCCGACGACACCAAGCGCGACCGCATCGACAAGGTGGTCCGTCTCCTGCGCGCCGCGGCCGCCGAGACCCCCTGCACCATGATCACGGTCCGGGTGCCGGGGCCACACCTGCACACCGTGACACCGTTGATGCCCGCCGGCTCCTGGCTGGCCGGTACCGACCTCGCCGACGCGGACATCGTCGTCCTCCAGGGACGGG
The DNA here is from genome assembly GCF_043076215.1 of Streptomyces sp. NPDC016640. Taxonomy (NCBI): domain Bacteria; kingdom Bacillati; phylum Actinomycetota; class Actinomycetes; order Kitasatosporales; family Streptomycetaceae; genus Streptomyces; species Streptomyces sp. NPDC016640. The sequence continues at coordinate 18,813 of NZ_JBIBRG010000019.1, read as the reverse complement.
CACCGCGCGCCGAACTGCTGGAGAGGACCGACGCCCTGCTGGCCGCCGGTGCCCTGGACATCACCGAGTCGGACATACACAGGACCGTACCGGCGTACGCCTCCCGCCTCTCGCCCGGCTGACGGCACCACCACCGGCTGCCGGAACGGCGAACACCGCGTGGGGACCGCACACACCCCCGCTCCGGCGGGAACCTCACGGTTCCCGCCGGAGCGGGACGGCCCCCACGGGAAGGAAGGGTCAGCGGGTGAAGGTGACCCGCTGCTCCTTCGACGCCGCGCAGTTGGAGCCGTAGACCTGCACGTACACGTTGTCGATGCTGCCGCCCCAGTCGACGCAGTGGCCCTTGCCGTAGACGTAGGCCGGCCCCGCGTACGACGTGTACCGCCCGCCGTCCTGGTCGCCCTTCTCCGTGTCGGGCACGTAGATCCACGCGGTCATGTCCACAGCGGTGCCGGGGTTGTTGCGGATGGTCGTGACGCAGTTCCGGCCGTTGGCGGAGTTGTACGTCAGGTAGACCGTGCCCAGTGATGCGACGGAGGCCGAGTTCACGGTCCTGTAGCCGCTTCCGCACACCCTCTCGGGAGTGGTGTCGGGCGCGGCCGAGGCCGGCGCCGCCAAGGCGGTGGCGGCCCCCGTCGAGAGGGCGGCCAACGCGGAGGCGGCCAGGACGGAACGACTGAATCTCATATTTCCCCCTTGCGGCTCTTGGAGCGGTTGCTCCTGTCCGATGTGACCCACGAGCCGGGCGCGGGGTTGTACTGTCTCCGTCACAGTCCGCTGACCTTGCCGCTCGCGGAGACCTCGTAGACGAGGGTGACGGTCCGCCGGTCACCGGGGGCCATACGGACGTCCCAGCGCACGAGGCCGTCCTCGTCGACCGCGTCGGGCGCGGGGGAGCAGCCGTCCGGGCGCAGTCGTACCTCCACCGCCGAGATCTCGGAGACCGGGACGCGCTCCCGCAGGACGATCGTCTCGTCGTCGTGTTCGGCGGGGCCGGAGAAGCGGGAGAGGTGCAGCCGCACGGTCCGGGTGAGGACGGTCCGCTGGCTGATGCCGGCGGTGCCACGGGTTTCCTCGGTGTGCCGCAGGACCCGGTGGTCGTCCCGGCTGCCGAAGGCGAGGTCCAAGGCGGCGCCGGGGGCGGTGAAGTCCAGCGTGCCCCGTCCGCTGAAGGAGCCGCCGCGGACGAGGTCGACGGGCCCGGCGAGCAGCGCGTGGCCGGACAGGTTGTCGCACCGCACCACCTGGTCGACCAGCGGGGACAGCTCGGGCGAGCAGGCGAACTCGCTCCTGGCGGGCGAGGTGAAGGAGGACAGCGGAACACGGTGCGCGCGACCGTCCGCGGGCACGGAGACCACCGCGGGGGAGCGCAGTACCCGCACCTCGCCGCCGTCGTCCACTCCCGGCGGCCCGGACTCGGGAGCGGGGCCGAGGTCTGCGATCTTCTCCTCGCGCAGGTCGACATGGACCGTGCGGCGCTCCGCGGCGGAGCGCTCCTCGAGCGTCAGCCGGTCCTCGTGGAGCCGGGGCGGTTCGGTGGCCCGCGCGGAGCGGGCCGTCGACAAGGTCAGCCGTACGTTCGACCAGTCCTCGCCGGTGCGTTGCCAGACCATCGCGTCCGTGTCCAGGGTCAGGGAGTCCCCGTCGAGCACGGCCCGGTAGGCGGGCCGCCACAGCGCGCACGGGACGAGGTGGCTCAGGCGCAGCCCGGCCCGCCCGGCGGCCGGAGCGTGGACGGTCACCTCGATGTGGCCGGTCAGTTCGGCGGGTTCCGTCTCGGACAGGCCCATCGCGCGCTCGGCCTCGGAGAGTTCGGCTGCGATGGCGGTCAGCCCGGCCTCCACCGCGCGCAGTTGTTCGCCGTGGGTGTCGCGCGCGTCGTCCGCCCGGTCCAGTTCCCGGGTCCAGCGGGCCCTGTCGGTCTCGCCGAGACCGGCGCCCTCGCCGATCTCCCGCAGCAGATCGGCGGCGAGACGGCCCAGCAGATCGAGTCGGGCACGCAGCCGGTCACGCTGCTGTTCGAGGTCCAGCCGCTCCTCTTCGAGCGCCGTCACGTGCCGGCGCAGGGCGGAGTCGTCGTCGGTGGGCCGTGGGCCGCGCGGCGTCCAGCTGCGGACGATGCGCGCGTCGAGCACGGTCACGGGGGCGCCGCCGGCCGGTTCGGCCCGCAGGGTGCGGTCGACGGCCAGCGCGCTGACCGGTCCGAGCCGCAGCCGCTGGGTGCCCGCCTCGAGATCGAGAACGGCGGTTCGCTCGATGTGGGCGCGGTCCTCCGTACAGGTGACGGCGGTGACGGGGAGGGGGATGAGCCCCGGTGACGTAGACATGAAGAGTCAGCTCCTGCGGTTGCCGCCGTTCAGGGCCTTGCCGGCCGGAATGCGGATCTCGTAGCCTCCGTCGAGGGCGGCGCTGCCGCCGGCGGGCAGCTCGATCCGCCACAGACGTGTGCCCGGCGTGTGATCCTCCGGGCCCGTGCCGCCCTCGGGAGCCGTCCAGCCGGCCCGCTCCTCGATCCGGACGTCCGCGTCGGAGGTGACCGGCACCCGCTCGCGCACCTCGACGGAGACGGGCACCGCGAGCCGGTTGGCCAGCTCCACGTGGACGCGGTGGTCGAGCACGGTGATGTTGTTGCGCAGGCCCGAGGTCGACTCGTGCAGGTTCGTACGACGGGTGACCCCGACGGCCTCGGCCGGCCCGAGCCCGACCCGGCACAGCCCGCCCGGGGCGAGGGTGGGAAGTGCGGCGGTCAGCAGGAAGGCCTCGTTCACGACGACCTCCACCGGGCCGGCCAGCAGGGCCTGACCGGTGTTGTTGGAGAGCACGAGCGTCGCGTAGACGGTCTGCTCCACGGACGGGACACAGACGTACTCGGTGCGCAGGCCGACCGGGATGTCGCCGACGGTGACGGTGTGCCAGGTCCCGTCCGAGGGGACGTCGGCGGGGGCGGCGGCGTCGAACCGGTGGTCGAAGGAGCCCGCCGACTCGCGGGGCCTCACGGCGTGTTCCGGCAGGGGCAGCGCGGCCACCGTTCCGGCGCGGCGGCGGTACTCGACGGCCACCGGGTCCTCGGCGGAGCCGGGGAACAGGCGTCCGCGCCGGCCGTCCCGCTCGTCCGGGCCGCGCAGGACGAGCGCGCTGTAGTCGAGCGCCGCGTCGTCGGGCTGCGGCGGCCCGGTCGGCGGTGCCGTCGGCGCGTACGCGGCGGGGGCCCCGGACACCGGGGGCGGTGCCGACGCGGGTGCCTGTGCCCGTGCCGGTGCGGCGGGCCGTGTTCCGGTACGCGGCCGCGCGACGGGCCGGGACGCGGAGGGCGGCGCGAGGTGGTCGCCGGTGCCGCTGCCGAAGGCCTGGGGGAAGGGGCCGGACGCACCCCCGGGAACCGGTGGCGCGACGGGCGGAGCGGCGTGGGCAGCCGGCGCGGGTGGTGGCGGGAGCGGCGGGAGGGGACCGGAGGCCGAGCCGGCTCCGGTCGTCCCGTCCACGAAACCGGCCCCGACGGGCACGGGCGCCGCGGGCACGGCGTTCGCGCCGCGGCGGGTGACCGCCGTGTCGTAGCCGGAGAAGAGGCCGGCCAGTCCGGCCGGTTGCTCGCGCCAGCCCGAAGGGGCGGGAGCGGGCTGAGCGCGCCCGATCCGGAGGGAGCGGAGCCGCGGCAGTTCGGTGCGGCGGCGCAGGTCGGCGGTGGCCAGGGCGATGCGTACGCCGCTCCAGTCCTCGCCCGTGCGCTGGGCGACCGATGCGCGCAGCAACAGGCGCCCCGTGTCGTCACCGTGACGGTACGTCAGGTGGTAGGCCGGCACCCAGACGGCGCCGGGTACCCCGTACTCGACCTCCACCTCGATGTCCGCGTCACCCGCGCCGTCGAGGGTCAGAACCGCACTCGAGGAGGTCTCCACGCGGACCGGCGGCGAAGCGGTGGAGGCGCGGGAGAGCCTGTCCACGGCGACGGTGAGCTCGTGCTCGGCCCGGCGCAGCTCCTCGTCCAGTTCGCGGAGCCGGCGGTGCAGCCTCGTCAGCCGCTCGTCGACGAAGTCGGAGAGTTCCAGCCACGCGTCGACCGGGGTGCGGCGGTGCGGGTCGTCCCGCCTGCGGGCCGGCGGTACCGGGCGCAGCGCGCGGACCTCCTCGATCAGGCCCAGTTGCCGGTCCCGGCGTCCTCGCACGGCCGCGCAGTCCTCGCGCAGCCGCTCCACCTCGCTCCGCAGCGCCTCGGGCGGGCCCGCGCCGAGCGGCTCGGCCCCGACCTCCACACGGGCCTCGGCGACGCGCACTCCGGGAGCGCCCACGACACGTGCCCGAAGCGAGCCCCGGTCCAGCGAGCGGGGCAATCCCGTCACCCGCACGCGTCCGTCCGCCGGCACACTGCCCCGGGCGAGACGGCGGCAGAGCGCGCCCTGCGCGTACACCACCACCGAATCCAGTGCCGACGCCCACTCATGGGCTGTCCCAGCCGTCATGTGCTCCCCACCCCCGCCGTGTCCGTGCCGGGGGAAGCCTACGCCGAGCGGGACAGTGCTGCGCGGGGGCCGGCGCCCGTCCTCCCCGGCGGCGCACCCGGCGGCCGGGGCCGGTCATGTCCCGTACCGGCCCTGTACTCGGCGCACACCGGCGTGCGCGCGGGTGCCGCTCACTGCACGCTGGTGTCATGGCGAGCGAACAGCCCATCGTGATCTACCCGCCCGGCGAGGACGGCGGCCGGCGCGTCCGTGCGGACGGGCGGTTCCTGGGGATGGCGTACGGGCTGCTCGATGTCGTGGAGTTCCTGCGTCTTGCCGGACTGGAGAGCGCCGACGACGACTGGGTGCGGCGGTCCGTCCTGGTCGAGTGGCGCGGTGGCGGCCCGGACGCATGGCGTACCCGCCGCTGACCCGATCCGACGAGACGGGCGGGGCGGGGTGGGGCGGCGAGGCGCGGCGGCCGTGGTGCGGCCGCGCCGCTCTGCCGGCGGGCCGGACCGACCGGGTGCCGCACCGCATCGGTGTCATCCTCTCCGGCGGCGACATCGGCACCCGCCGGTTCGCCCAGCTCCCCGGACGACGGCTGTGCGCCGGGACCGTCGTCCCACGGCCGCACCATCAGCGGTCCGCCCCGGCTGCCCGGCGGGCCGGGCAGCCGGGGCCGCACTCAGCAGCCGAGGTTGCCGCCGGGCTCGACGCCCAGGAGCTGCGTGAAGCGCCGGTAGTTGTCGATCCGGCTCTGCACCTGCGCCGGATTGCCGCCGTTGCACTCCAGGCTGCCGTTGATGGCGCGGATGGTCTCACCGAACCCGGCGCCGTCGACCATGGCGTCGTGCGGTGTCATCGTGCCGGGCCCGCTCTGCGTGTTCCAGTACCACAGGCCCGTCTTCCAGGCGACGGACGCGTCGTTCTGGACGAGGTCGGGATGGTTGAGCAGGTCGATGCCGAGGGCGTCGCCCGCGGCCTTGTAGTTGAAGTTCCAGCTCAGCTGGACCGGGCCGCGTCCGTAGTACTCGTCGTTGCCGGCCGGGCAGCCGTAGGGCTGGGCGGCGTCGCAGTAGTGCGGGTAGTTGGCGGTGTTCTGCTCGACGACATGGGCGAGCCCGCCGGTCTCGTGGCTGACGTTGGCGAGGAAGGCCGCGGCCTCCTGCTTCTTCACGGTGTCGCTGCCGGTGTTGGTGAACCCCGGGTAGGCGCTCAGGGCGGCGGTGAGACCGCTGTAGGTGTAGAACGGGTTCCTGTTCGGGAACATCTCGTCGAACTGCGCCTCGCTGACCACGAAATCGGCGGCGGCGGCCTTCGTGCCACTCTTCTGCGCGGCGGCTGCCGGCGCGAGCGTGAGGGTGCACAGGGCAGCGGCCACACCGGTGGCGGCTGCCCGCAGTGGGAGTTTGCGGGGGAGCACGGTGTCGGGTCTCCTGCTTCGTCGTGGGGGGGAGGACACGTGAGAGGGCGGGCGTGGGCCCGCCGCGAGTGGGCGCCTCGCCCGGACGGCGTACCGTGGTTCCGGGAACGGGCCGCCCACTCGGACGTGCTTCGACCGGGCGGTCAGCCGCCGACGGTGACGTCGATGCAGGCGTAGAACGCGTTGACGGTGTCGGCCACGTTCCAGACGGCGAGCACCTTCTGACGGCCGGTGAGGCCGCCGAAGTCGACCTGGTGGTTCACCACTTCGCCCGGCTGGGCCCCGCCGTCGTCGAACAGCGCGATCCGCTGACCGCCGACGTAGTACTCCCACGTGCTGGTCGAGTGCCGTGCGGTGAGCTTCCACGAGAACGTGGCGTTCTTCGGAACCGGCGTGGCGACCCAGCCCTTGCTGTCGTCGTCGAGCTCGGCGAAGCGGCTGTTGCCGCCGCTGCAGCCGGTCAGCCCCTTGGGCCCTTCGACGCTCTGCGGTTCGTAGGTGATGTCCCCGCAGGAGACCGTGCCCGCGGCGCACTGGGCCTGACGGCTGGGCGGATCGGAGATGTAGCCGTGGGCGCTCGCCGGGGAGGCGGGGAGGCAGACGGCGACCACAGGGGCGAGAGCCGCGCCGATCAGCGCGGCCTTCTTCTTGTCGGTACGCATGGGAAACTCCTTCACTTCGGATCGTCGCCGGGTCGCGTGGGGTCATGAGTGGGGGGACCGCACGCGGCAGGACGACCGCTCGTGGGTGGGGCCAAGAGGCGCGAAGGTGGCGCGCACTCACCGTCCTCGCGGGGAAGTGGTCGGGGCCCGCGAAGGATCAACTCCCGAAACGGAGCGGCGAGTTCTGTTGGACTAGACCATACAAGCGGTGAACGTGGCCGTGTCAAGGGTGTGAAAAGACGGCGTTCCCGGGGCGTCAGGGCCCTGGTGGGACGGCTGGTCACTGCCGCCCGCCCGCCCGCGACCACCGGAGCGGAGTCGCGCGGTGGCGGTCCGGGCAGGAAGGAGGCATGCCACTTCTTCCGGATGTGCCACCGCTCGTGGCCGACGACCGCGGCAACGCCCTGGTGTCCTTCGTACGCGGTACCGAGGAGGTTCTCCCGCGGGACGCTCCGCTGGAGGCCGCACTGGTCGCCGTCCGGCGGGCCGACCGCGTGCTCATGGTCTTCGACCGCCGGCGCCGGGACTGGGAACTGCCCGGCGGATGCGTGGAGGAAGGCGAATCACCGCGTGAGGCCGCCGAACGCGAGCTGGTGGAGGAGAGCGGCCAGCGCACCGACGGTCCCTTGCGGTTCATCGGCTACGCCGGCTTCGTACTGGCACCCGACCGGCGGGCCGAGTACGCGGCTCTGTTCGCGGGGCGCACCACCACCATCCGCGGTTTCCGGCCCAACGACGAGATCGCGGCTCTCTGCTGGTGGAACCTGCGGGACGCGCTGCCCGGCCGTGTGCAGCCCCTGGACGCCTACCTCGCCCGCCTCGCCCACGTCACGGGCGACCGGGCGGCGTCTGCGAACGGCGCGCCCGCCGCTGTCAGGCGTCCGGGCCGGCGGCCGTAGCCGACCGGCCGTCACCTGTCGGCCCGTCACGCGAAGGAGTTCCCGACGGGCAGGCGTATGAAGGCGTTCTCGTGGTAACCGGAAGCAGAGCACGCCGAATCGAAGGAGTTATCGTGTCATTTCTCTGGGCTATCATCGCGGGACTTGTCATCGGTCTGCTGGCGAAGCTCGTCCTCCCCGGACGCCAGCCCATTCCGCTGTGGATGACCGTGCTGCTCGGTATCCTCGGCGCGGTGGTCGGCAATGCCCTCGCCTCCGCTTTCGGCGTCCGTGACACCGGCGGTATCGACTGGATCCGCCACGTCTTCCAGATAGGCATCGCGGCCGTTCTGATCGCCTTCGTCACGCCCCTGTGGACCCGGCGGCGCCACCACGCCTGACCGGCGGCATTTCCAGGTCGCATCCCACCCCGCCGGCTGGTCGCCGGCGGGGTCCGGTGCGTCCGGGGGCTTTTTGGCGGCCACTGTGTCCGGCACCCGGCGCCGGCTGCGGGCCCGAGGAGGGACGACTGCTCCGTACGGCGGAATCCGTCCCCCCGGCGGAGCAGGCCGGCGAGGCGGCGGTCCCGCGGCCGGGTCACCGTGGCGGCAGGACACAGCCCAGGAGGACGTACGGATGTCGGATTCGACGCAGCCCTTGAGCCGGCGCGGACTGCTCATAGCCGGTGGTGCCATGGCGTCCGCGGCCGTCGCCACGGAGAAGTCCCGTGCCCTTGCCTGGGAAGCGGGCGGGCCGGGCGTCCCCGACGGGGACGACGACGTCCGGCGGACGAAGATCGACGTCCACCACCACTTCACCGCTCCGGCATGGGTGGACTGGGCGGAGCGCGAAGGCCTGCTGCGCCGGGAGGAACTGCAGTGGTGGGCACGCTGGGAGGCGGACTCCACACTCGCCCTGATGGACCGGGCCGGGATCGCGACCGCCGTCCTCAACCCCACCATGCAGGACCGGTACCGCTCCGCAGCGCAGGCCAGGGAAGGGCTCTCCGTCCTCTTCGGGGCACTGACCGACCTGACGCACGAGTACCCGGGCCGTTTCGCCTTCCTCTGCCCGGTTCTCCCGGACCACCCCGAAGTCAGCACGTGGGCGCTCCGACGAGCCGTGGACGAACTCGGTGCCGTCGGAGTGAGCGTGAAGGCCAATTACGGCGGCGTGTACCTGGGTGATCCCTCGTACGACCGGTTCCTGGCCGAAGTCGACGAACGCTCCGGCATTCTGTTCACCCACCCGCTCGATCTTCCGGGCAAGCCACCGGGGTCGCCCACCGTCCCCGGCATCCCCAATTTCATGTGCGATTTCCTGCTGGACACCACGCGTGCCGCCGTCGACCTGATCAGGGCGGGAACACTCGACCGCTACCCCCGTCTGTCCGTCGTCCTGCCGCACGCCGGCGGGTTCCTTCCCCAGATCGCCACCCGCCTCGAGGCGTTCGGCGACTTCTGCGTCCCGCCCCTCGACGCCTCCCGGGTCCGGGACTGCCTCCACCGCTTCTACTACGACACGGCGGGCCCGCTCGCCCCCGCGTGCACCCTGGTGACCACGGCCGGTGCCGACCGGATCCTCTTCGGCACCGACTGGCCGGCCGCCTCCGCCGAGATCATCGACCGGTTCACCGTGCCGGCCGTCGAGACCGACCACGCCTTCACCGATCACCAGCGCCGAGGCATCTACCGCGACAACGCACGGCGTCTCATGCCCACGCTGCCGAGACCCGCCCACACGAGGCCCGGGCCGCGCGAGCACGCTCCCGAACGCCCCCTCGGTGCCGGAAAGTAGACGGAACCGGCGCTCGCGGCCGCCTCGTGGGGCGCGCGAGCATGCCGGGGCGTTCGCATGGACCCCGCCGTCCGGGCGCGGGCCGAGGCGATGAGCGGCATGCCCGGGGAGCGGGAGTCATCCGGTTCCGGCGAGGGCCTTGTCGGCGGCGGCGAGCTGTTCGCGCTTGTGCTCCTTGATCCGTTCGAGCCGGTCGCCGCCGGCCGCGAGCGCCTGCCGCTGGAAGGCGGCGTCGACGGCGTACCAGGTGCCGACCACGTTCGTCCGCCGCTTGCAGATGACATCGGCCTTCGCCACGGCGATCTCCCGGGGGGAGGCCGTGGGGCCGCCGAAGGCCTTGTCGTTCATGGCCTGCCACGGGTCCCGGTAGCGGTGACCGTGCTTCTCCATGCACGCGGACCACTGGGCGAGGACGCTCCGCACCCGGGGGTCGTCCTTCGCTCTGACGACGCTGTCCGTGTTGATACGGCGGATCGGTTCGGCGTCGCCGAGCTCCCCGTCTCCCGCCAGGGTGCGCTGCGCCTCGCCCACGCAGCCACCCTCGGGAAGGGGACTGCCGCGGTACGTGCGCGTACCGGAGGTCCCTCCGGGGCCCGCCGACGCGGTGCCCTCCCCGGAGCGGGAGGGCCGTGGTCCCAGGAGCACCAGCAGGTGCGCCTCGGTGAGGTGCGGTCCCTCCGGGCGGGCGGTGGTCGCGCCGGGCAGGTGATATCCGCTCTCGGCCGCCTGTACCGAGTCGGTCAGGCCGTAGCGGCGCTCGGTGCGGGAGCGCAGCGGATCGCTCCCTGTTCGCGCGGGTGCCCGGTGTCTCAGACCGAAGCGCCGCATGCAGGTGTCCGTGAGAACGTTCTGCGCCCGGGCGAGCCGGCTCGTCTCCGCGGCGCGGAACTGGTACGGGTCCAGCGGCAGGGGCAGGTCCGTGGCGTCGAGCACCCGGGGGACGGTGTCCACGGCCGGGCGTCGGGCGCCCCGGTCCCCCTCGGAACCGGGAGGGGCCGGCGAGCAGCCGACGACCCCGAGGAGGAGCACGGCGGCCACGGCGGGAAAGTGATCGGTGCGCATGTATCCGTCTCCGGCGCAGGGAACCCGCGGCCCGGCGGGTGGGGCCGGGCCGCGGCGGGAACGCGGTGACTCGCCTCCGGGCGACTCGCCGCACCGGTCCGGGTCGCGACCGGTCGGTCAGACCCAGTTGAAGGAGGCGTTGTCGTTCCAGGTCCTGACGAGGTTGCGCGAGCTGTAGGCCGGAACGTCGTCGTACGGCCCGCCGTAGTTCTCGTTGTAGTACACGCGTGCCGTGGTGTACCAGTTGTTGAGTGCCGAGGCCGAGTTGTTCTTCACCCGCTGGCCCCGGCCGGCTCCGGCACTGAGGAACACATCGGAGCCGAAGTCGGCCGTGATGGCGTAGTAGTCGTGGAACGAGCCGCCGAGGTTGCTGTCCCAGTAGAGGCAGAGTTCTCCGTTCGAGCCGGTGTCGCACACTCCGTTGTGCCCCGTGTCCGCCTGAGCGGCGCCCGCGGTGCCGAGCGTGCCGGCCGTGGTCGCCGCGATGAGCGCCCCGGCAACGGCCAACCTTCTGAGGAACATGGGATCTCCTTGGTCTGTGTCTCGTCTCGGTGGACCTGCTGGACTCCTCCTGTGGCTACCCCCGGCGCTCCGTCGAGAAGATCCGGCCCTGGCTGGAACACGGGTTCGAAGGCTGACAGGTCAGCGCATGGCGCCGAACATCCCTCAATGGTGTGGATTGACTGCGGTTTCCCCGTGCCCGAGAAGCCCTCACGGGGGCACGAGGCCACGGAACCGTGCCCCGCGGAGAACGACGGACCTGCTCCTGGTGCGGCATCAGCGCTACGACAACGACCGGGCCCACTGCCGGCTGCGCGAACAGGCGTGTACGGCGGTGCCGGCCGTCCTGGGTTCCCGGGACGGGGACCCGTCGGACCGAACCGGGGGCGGCAGGACCCGAGGACCGCACCCGGACGCCTCTCGCGGCGCGTGACGCGCCACGGAAACGACGGGAAAGACGCTCGGAAACCTTGACAACCCGCGCCACTCGATGTTTTTGACCGTGCCGGCACACGGCCGGCCACGCGAAACCGCGGAACATCGGCGTCCACCCGGCGGTCCCGCCGGCCACGGCGTCACACGGGGGGTACTTCTCGGCCAAGGGCGGTCCATCGGTCACCAAGCGGGCCGGGCCCCTGTCTCGTTCGACCGTTGATCAATAATCTTGTGCGGTACACCTGTTACCGACTCAGGGAGCCCCATGTCCACCGCGCAGCAGGTCCCCGACATTCTCTCGGCCGAGTTCGCCGCGGACCCGTACCCCGCCTATCGCGTGATGCGCGAGAGTGCTCCTCTCATCTGGCACGAGGCCACGCAGAGCTACATCGTCTCGCGGTACCAGGACGTCGAGCGAGTCTTCAAGGACAAGGAGGGCCAGTTCACGACCGACAACTACGACTGGCAGATCGAGCCGGTGCACGGCAGGACGATCCTCCAGCTCAGCGGCCGCGAGCACGCCGTACGGCGCGCCCTGGTCGCCCCCGCCTTCCGCGGCAGGGATCTCCAGCAGAAGTTCCTGCCGGTCATCGAGCGCAATTCCCGTGAACTCATCGACGCGTTCCGGCACACCGGCTCCGCGGACCTGGTCACCGACTACGCGACGCGCTTCCCCGTCAACGTGATCGCGGACATGCTGGGCCTCGACAAGGCCGACCACGCCCGCTTCCACCGCTGGTACACCTCGGTCATCGCCTTCCTCGGCAACCTCTCGGGCGACCCCGAGGTGGCGGCGGCGGGGGAGCGGACCCGGGCCGAGTTCGCCGAGTACATGCTGCCGATCATCCGGCGGCGCCGGGACGACCTCGGTGACGACCTGCTCTCCACCCTGTGCGCCGCCGAGGTCGACGGCGTCAGGATGAGCGACGAGGACATCAAGGCGTTCTGCAGCCTGCTGCTCGCGGCCGGCGGCGAGACCACCGACAAGGCGATCGCCGGCATCTTCGCGAACCTGCTGCTGCACCCCGACCAGCTCGCCGCCGTCCAGGAGGACCGCACCCTGATCCCGCGCGCGTTCGCCGAGACGCTGCGGTACACCCCGCCCGTTCACATGATCATGCGCCAGTCGGCGACCGAGGTGGAGCTGAGCGGCGGCACCATCCCCGCCGGCGTCACCGTCACCTGCCTGATCGGTGCCGCCAACCGGGACGGGGACCGCTACGCCGACCCGGACCGGTTCGACATCTTCCGCGACGACCTCACCACCACGACCGCCTTCTCCGCCGCCGCGGACCACCTCGCCTTCGCCCTCGGCCGGCACTTCTGCGTCGGTGCCCTGCTCGCCAAGGCCGAGGTCGAGATCGGCCTGAACCAGCTCCTCGACGCCATGCCCGACGTACGGCTCGCCGACGGCTTCGACCCCGTGGAGGAGGGCGTGTTCACCCGGGGCCCGCAGACCCTGCCGGTCCGGTTCACCCCCGTCACCGGCTGAGAGGGCCCGCGGACACGGGCCCCGGTGCCGGGGCCCCACCCGGGCCGTGCGTCACTGCACGACCGGTGTGAACTCCACCGGCAGCGACATCAGGCCGCGCATCCAGATGGACGGACGCCACGTCAGCTCTTCCGGCTCCACCGCCAGGACCAGGTCGGGCAGCCGCTCCAGCAGGGTCTCCACGGCCGTGCGCGCCATGACGTCCGCCAGCAGCGGCGCCGGGTACGGGCAGCGGTGCTCGCCGTTGCTGAACGACAGGTGCGCCGCGTTCTCCGCGCCGACGTGCGCCTCCGGCCAGATCTGCGGGTCGGTGTTGGCCGCGGCGAGGCCCAGGACCAGGCAGTCACCGGCCCGGATCAGCCGTCCGCCGAGCTGGGTGTCCCGCACCGCCCAGCGGCCGATGAAGTTCTGCGTCGGCGTGTCCAGCCACAGCACCTCGTTCAGCGCCTCGCCCACGCTGAGCCGGCCGCCCGAGACGTTCAGCGCGAACCGCGCGTCGGTGAGCAGCAGCCGCAGCGTGTTGCAGATCCAGTTCGCCGTCGGCTGCTGGGCCGCCGCGATCACCGAGATCAGGTCCTGGACGATCTCCTCGTCCGTCAGCCCCGCCGGGTGCTGCAGCATCCGCGAGGTGACGTCCGGGCCGGGCTGCTCCCGCTTCTCCTTCACCAGCTGTGTCAGCCGTGCGGCCACCCGCCCGTACGCGGCCACCGGGTCGTCGCCCTCGGCCGCGTCCAGCGAGATCCGCAGGTCGTCCACGAGCTGCTCGGTGTCCGCGCCACCGAGAGGCATGCCGCACACCTGCACCACGGCGCGCGCCGGCAAGGCGTGCGCGTACGCGCTCATCAGCTCCGCCCGGCCGCTGCCCGCGAAGGACGCGATCAGCTCGTCGGCGATGGCCTGGCAGTCGCGGGCCAGCTCGAACTGGTCGACGCCCTCCAGCGCCTCGGTGATCACCCCGGCTCGCCGCTGGTGTTCCTCGCCCTCGGTGAACAGCACGGAGGGCTGGTAGCCGACGAACGGCAGCAGCGGCCAGTCCTGCGGGATGTTCGGCCACTGGTTCCAGCGCCGGGAGTCCCGTGCGAACAGCTCGTCGTGACTGGTCACGTAGCTGACCTCGGAGTAGCCGAGCACCAGCCAGGCGGGGATGTCGCCGTCGAGCAGGACGGGCGCGACCGCGCCGTGCTCCCGGCGCAGCGACCGGTACAGCTGGGACGGCGTCTGCTGGTACTCGAGACCGCCGAGGCGCACCTGGCCCGTGTGGGCGGGGCAGCCCGGGGGAGGCGCGCCGGCGGAAGAGGATCCGGTGTCGGTCACAGTGTCGTCTCCTGGGCCATGGCCAGTTCGTAGAGGTGGTCCACGAGGGTGATCAGGACGTCCTTCCCGGACTGCCGCACCCGTGCGTCGCAGTCGATCAGCGGTACGTGCTCGGGCAGGGCCAGCGCCTGGCGGATCTCGTCCAGGGAGTATCTGGTGGCCTCGTCGTCGAACCGGTTCACGGCGACCACGAACGGCGTCTTGTGGTGCTCCAGCCGGTCGATCGCGTACCAGGAGTCGTCCATGCGGCGCGTGTCGACCAGCACGACCGCGCCGAGGGTGCCGGAGAACAGCCGGTCCCACAGGAACCAGAAGCGCTCCTGACCCGGCGCGCCGAACAAGTAGAGCACCATGCGCTCGTTGAGGCTGATCCGTCCGAAGTCGAACGCCACCGTGGTGGTCGTCTTCCCCGCGACCTCGTCGGTGTCGTCGACACCCACGCCGGCCTGTGTCATCACCTCCTCGGTGTTGAGCGGCCGGATCTCACTGACCGAGCGGACCAGGGTGGTCTTGCCGACGCCGAAACCGCCCACGATGACGATTTTCAGGCCGGTTTCGGCGGCATCGGCCAGGGGCGTGCGCTGGGAAGGCAGCTCAGAGGTTGCGGAGCCCATGGAGCACCTCCTTGAGAAGGTCGGAGTCGGGAAGCGAGGCGACGGACGCGGCCGCGCGGGGATGACGGGCGGTGATACGGCCGGTGGCGAGCAGGTCGCCGAGCAGGATCCGGACCACCGTGATCGGCAGCTTCAGCTCCGCGGCGATCTCGACCAGAGCGGTCGGGTGCCGGCACAGCTCGAGGATCCGGGCGTGCTCCGACTGCATCCCGGTCGTGGGTTCGCATTCACTGACGACGAGGGTGACCAGGTCGAACGCGTCGTCCGCACGGCTGCGTCCGCCCGTGACCGTATAGAGCCGGTCGGGTTCACCGGTGTCCACGGGCCTGCGCATCACGAGTGGGTACTCCTCCGGAGGGGCTGGCGGGGTTCGGCTCGCAGATGGTCGCCGATCTGCTCGACCAGCTCCGTCATCTGGTGGCCGACGACACCGGGGTCGGCGTTCTCCTCGGCGAGCAGCGCGAGATGCGCTCCCTCGCCGGCCTCCACGATGAACAGCAGGCCGCCGTGGAACTCCGTCATGGAGTGGCGGACCCCGCCGGTCCCGTCGCCGAACTCGACGGACGCGCCCTGGGCGAGCGCCTGGATGCCGGAGCATATCGCCGACAACTGGTCGGCCTGGTCCTGCGTCAGGTGTTCGGTCCAGCACAGCTTCAGGCCGTCCCGGGACAGGACCAGGGCGTGTCGTGTGCCCGGGGTGCGCTCCAGCAGGTTCTGTAGCAGCCAGGTGAGGCTGTTGTCGGTGGTCTGCATGGTGGGTGATGGGACGGTGGTGTCCGGGTCGCCGGTCACCGGCCCGTTCCTCCAATCTCACGAACTCAAGCGACGGAAGTGGGCGCCGTGACCCCGGGCGCCGAACGGGAAGGATGGGGTTACGGGGCGGACGGCGACCCGGGCTCCGCTTCGGGCGGGGTACCGGGCTGGCCGGCGGCGCTCCCGGACTGGCGCCCGCGGTGGAAGGCGCCGAAGCTGGAGCCCGCGTCGCGTGCCGTCGCACGCCCCTCGGCGGCGGCCGTGCCGGCCTGCGCGGGACCGGCGGCGGTGTCCCGGCGCTGCTCGCGCTCGCGCTCCGCCTCGGCCATGGTGCGGCCCGGCATGCGCACGGGCAGCCCGTTCGGTGTCGCCCCGCGCGACGGCTGGCGCGAGGGGCTCTGCTCGGGCGACTCCGCGCGGGCGGCGGGCCGTTCCCGGACGACTGTTCGCGGGGCGGGTTCGGGCCGGGGAGGCGTCACGGGCGGTGTGACGGGGGCGGGCTCGGCTGCCGGCGCCGTGACGGCGGGCCGCGACAGGGTCTGCGCCGGCACCGGGTCGCGCTGCTGCGCGAGCAGCTGCGGCGGGATCAGCACGACGACGCCGGTTCCGCCCCGCGACGACGGCCGGTAGTTGACGCTGATGCCGTACTTGACCGCCAGCCGGCCGACGACCGCGATGCCGAGCCGGGTGCCCTGCAGGGAGGCGAGGTCGGTCATGCGCCCGGACACCGCCTCCTCGGCCCGGCGCATGGCCGCGGGGGCCATCTTCAGGCCGCTGTCCTCGATCGTGACGACGATCCCGGCACTGCGCTCCTCGACGTAGACGTGGACCTCGTCGATCGGCGGCGAGAAGTTGGCGGCGTTGTCCATCAGTTCGGCGAGCAGGTGCATCACGCCCTCCGCGGCGAACCCGGAGAGCGCGGCGGTCGTCGAGCAGTGCAGCCGCACCCGCTGGTAGGCGGCGATCCGGCCGACCGCGCCGCGCAGGATGCTCTCCATCACGATCGGCTTGTTCCACGCGCGGCTGGAGCGGCCGCCCATGAGCAGTGCGAGCCGGTCGGTCATCAGGCCGAGCTGCGAGGTGGAGTGGTCGAGCTTCAGCAAGTCGCCGAAGATTTCCCCGTCGTACCGCTCCTGCATCTCCCGGAGGTCGGCGAGCATGCTGACGGCCTTGGCCTGCACCCGGCTGAGCGCCTTCGCCGAGGCGGCCTGCGCGGCGGCCGCCCGGCGCTCGCTGAGGGCGAGTTCACGGACGAACGATTCCGCGGGCCGGCGCAGCAGGGGCGTGCGCGGCCAGTCCAGCGAGGCGAGGACCGTATCGGCCGACTGGCCGTCGCGGAGCCCGGCCACGCCGGCGGGCAGGGTCTCGTTGGTGAGCCGTTCCGCCTCGGCGCCGGCCAGGTCGAGTTCCTCCTGGTGGTGCCGGCGCTCGGCGTCCAGGGCCAGCGCGTGCTGCACGGCCTCTTCCACCACGGAGGCGAAGGTGTGCATGACCTGGCGCAGTTGCGGGTCCGAGGGCGGTGTCACGGTGGCCAGGGCGTCGCTCGCGCTCGTGCCGTCCCGCAGCCGCTTGGCGACGGCGGGCAGGGTGATGTTCACCAGGTGCGCGGTCTCCGCCGACGCCTGCGCCAGCTGGGCCTTGTACCGGCTGACTTCGGAGAAGTGCTGGGTGCCGGACCGGCTGGCCCGCCGGATCAGCAGCGTGCTGACGAGGACGGTGGCGGCCACGCACAACCAGCCGGCCAGAACCGCGCCGAGGGTCCACGCGCGGGCCCCGTCGGGCGCCGCCGCGGCCGCCCCGCCCGCGGCGGCGGCACTCACCACCAACACGGCCAGAGGTACGGCCGGCGAGGTCTTGGGAGACTTCGCCGGCCGGTGCTGACTGGGCGGTGCAGGCACTGACATTCCGCGGTTCCCTCGGTCGTTGAAAGTGGAAGATATTGATCGGCCGACACGCGGACGGCCGCAGGTCAGGATGAGTACGTCAACAGGACGGCGTGCTTCCGGACTTGGTACGGGCCCATGCTAGTCATCAAGCCGACTGCCGCGATCATACGAGCTGCTTACTGGGCTCAAGTTGCAAGGTCGTCGTGAAGTAGTCGTAGCAGACCGGGGGCGGTGGTACTGGAATGAGGCCGTTTCGACGCGTCCGGCAAGGTGATCGAAAGCCGGCCGGTCCGTGGATTTGATCAACTGTCCGAGATTTATCGTTTTTTCAGAGTGTCAAGATCACGCATCAGTGGGTGGTTTTCGGTCAACTACACTTCTGTAGGAGGGGTGTGGCGGGCCGCGGTGCGTACTTCGTCCCGTCTCCGGCCCCCGGAACGGCCGGCCCGCGGTCCGCAGGGGGCGCGGCCGTCGGCGGCGCCCCGGTCAGTTTGCCGGCGGGCCGTCGAGGGAGACGTCCAGGCGGTCGGCCACGGTGGTGAGGGCGGCTCCCAGGGGGAGCGCGACCCGGGTGAGGGCGTGCCGGTCGCCGCGGGTGGGGTCCCGGTTGACGATCACCACCGGCTTGCCGGACCCGGCCGCCTGGCGGACGAACCGGAGCCCCGACATCACCGTCAGCGAGGAGCCGAGGACCAGCAGTGAGGTCGCCTCGCGGACCAGTCGGCGGCAGTGCTCCACCCGCTGCGGGGGAACGGTCTCGCCGAAGAACACCACGTCCGGTTTGAGGATGCCGCCGCAGACCGTACAGGGCACCACGCGGAAGTCCCCGACCTGTTCGTCGGTGAGGTCGGCGTCACCGTCCGGATTGATCCCGGCGGGCACCGGCGCGAAGCCCGCATTGGCCTGGGTCAGCCGCGCCGCGAGCTCGCGGCGGGGGCTGCGGGCGCCGCAGGAGAGGCAGACGACCCGGTTCAGGCTGCCGTGGAGTTCCACCACGCCCTCGCTGCCGGCGGCCTGGTGCAGGCCGTCGACGTTCTGGGTGATCACACCCGAGAGCAGGCCGTGCCGCCCGAACGCGGCCACGGCCCGGTGTCCGGCGTTGGGCCGGGCGCGGCCGAAGGTGCGCCAGCCGAGATGGCCGCGCGCCCAGTACCGCCGCCGGGCCCGGGCGTCGGCGGTGAAGTCCTGGAAGGTCATCGGAGTGTGCCGGCTCAGGCTCCCGCCCTCGCCCCGGTAGTCGGGGATGCCGGACTCCGTGGAGAGGCCGGCTCCGCTCAGCACCAGTACGCCGCCGGTGCCCAGCACGTCGACGACCGCCTCCGGGTCCGTGGTGCCCGGCGGCAGGTCCTCATCGGGGGTCCAGCTCAGAGTGGGGCGCGTGCGCATGCCGCCAGGGTACGGAAACCGCCCCGCCCCTGTCGTCGAACAGAGGTTCCCGGCGGCGCGGCAGCGGGTGGCCCGGCCGGATCTCGTGCAGGTGCACCACCAGGTCCGCCGACCTCAGCAGGTCGACCCGGTCGCCGGGCGGCGGGTAGTCCGTGCCGATCTCCCGTT
>NZ_JBIBRG010000018.1:0-158439 GCF_043076215.1 Streptomyces sp. NPDC016640 | reverse complement strand
GAGCACAAGGTGTTCGTCCAGGGCGCGGTCTGGAACATCGACTCCTTCGACCAGTGGGGCGTCGAACTCGGCAAGGTACTCGCCAAACGCGTCGAACCCGCCCTCACCCGGGATGCCGACGTCCCCGGCCTCGACCCGTCCACGGCCGCACTGGTGGCCGCCTACCGTGAGCTGCGCGGACGTCGGTGAGGACGGTGCGGGAAAGCGGGCGGCGGGAGGCCGCCCGCTTACCGTAGACTCCACCGCGTTCATCACAGCGAGCGCTCGGGGGAGCACAAGGTGGCACGCACGCGCGGAAGTTGGACCGGTGGTGGGCTGACCCTCCGGTCGGTGCTGATGCCTCAGTACTTCGCGCGGGCGGTGTTCCACCCCGCGTGGATCCCCGATTCGCTCGACCCGTCGATCGAGCGGCTCAAGCGCTTCCGGATCATCGCCGGGGCGGTGGCCTCGCTGGGCGTCTACACCTTCATCGAGGGCGGCTTCGCCGCCACGGAACTGCTGGAGAACGCGCTGACCGCCTCGGTGGTGCTGCTCTTCCTCACCCCGACGACGGTCGGCGTGATGCTCTTCGTCTGGCGGCGCACCGGCACGGTACGGCAGCTGGGAGTGCCGCTCTTCAACGCCCTGAAGCTGCTGCTGCTGTTCATCGGCTGTGTCCTGGCCCTGGTGCTGCTGGTGCGGACGGTGAACTCGGCGGGGGGAAACTTCGCCGTGGTCATCGGCGTCGGTCTGACGATGATGTGGATGCTCGTCTTCGTGGCCTACGGGGCCGTGCGGGTCTCCGGCAACTTCTTCGGCACGGCCGCCGTGCACCGCTGTCTGCCGGCGCTGCTCGCCACGGTGACCAGCTGGCTGATGGCCATCCCCGATCTCGTCACCGGTGATCTGCACGGGCTCGGCCTCACCCTGGGCATCGTCTTCATCCTGGGCGCCCCGGTCACGGTCACGCTGATCGCCCTGGTGGAGATGGGCCGGCTGAAGCGGCGCTACGGCATCCGGCTGGGCGCCCACCCCGCGAGCCTCCCGCCGGTCCCGGGCCCCGTCCCGCCCGGTACGGGCCTGCCGCACCTCCCTCCGCAGGGGAACCCCTACGGTCACCCCCACCCGCCCACGACGGCCGGCAACCCGTACGGGCCCGGTGCCGGCGGCCATCCGTACACCACGCACCCGCAGCCGCCGCCGTACCACCCGCGGAACCCGCACGGCCCCTACGGGGGCTGAACCGGCCCGGGACGGGGACTCAGGCCACCGAGCTCAGGGTGTCCGCGAGGCGGCGGCGGGCCGCGCGCGCGGCCGGAACGGCGGCGAGAGCGGCGGCGCCCAGCACGGCGGCCGTCCCGAGCATCAGCAGGAGCGCGGGGGAGGGCACCCGGGCGATCCCGGCGCCGATGCCGCTCGACCGCCCCTGGGCGTCGATCAGCCAGTGCGCCAGGGGCAGCCCCAGGGCCGTGGCGAGGAGCACGGCCGCGAGGGCCGTGCCGGCGGTGGCCGTGATCGTGACGGCGGTGATCTGCCGAGGGGAGAGGCCGATGGCCTTGAGCGCCAGCAGATCGCGCTCCCCCTCACGGACCGTGCCGCCGATCGCCGTCAGCAGCTCGATCAGTCCGATCAGGGCGAGGACCACGATCAGCCCGAGGACGACCGCGCGCAGCGGGGACAGCCCGTCGGCCGGGTTGGCCACGGTGTGGACGTCCAGGTGGCCGCGGCCCGCCGCGGCCAGCCGGTCGGCGACCGCCCCCGGGTCGGCGCCGCGCTCCAGCCGGAGCTGGTAGAGGCTCGGCCGGAGGGACGGATCGTTGGCGCGCAGGGTGTCGAGCGAGGTGGAGATGACCCGGCCGGCGTTCTCCGGTTCGATGCTGCGGCCGACGATGTGCAGGATCTGCGGCTGGTCGCCGACGGTCACCCTGACCCAGTCGCCGACCCGTACGTGCAGCAGGTCGAGCAGCCCCTGCCCGGCCACCGCCTCGTCCGTCCCGCGCGCGGCACGGCCCTCGGCCAGCGTGAACGGATACGGCTCCCGCCGCGTGCCGAGGCCGCGCAGGGCGATGGTGGCCGTCTGCCCGGGCACCAGCGCGGCCACCTCCACGCCCGGGTAGGCGGCGGCGACCTCTGGATCGTCCTCCAGCAGGGCGCGGGCCTCCCGGTCGCTCAGCAGGGCGTCCGCGCGCACACTCAGCGCCGTGGGCAGCCCCATCCGCTCGGGGTCGCTGTGGAAGCGGTCGATGGTGGTCCACGCGCTCAGCGCCACCACGATCAGCAGCAACGGGAGCGCCAGTCTGCCCACCGCGCCCAGTGCCCGCGGCCGGCGCGTGAACGCCTTGTGCCAGCCCAGGACCAGCGCCGGCGGCACCCGCGCCCCCAGCGCCCGCCGCGCCACGCCGGTCAGCCGCCCGGCCGGCGGCGCCGCCGGCCGGGGCACCGGCACCGGAGGCACCCGCCCGGCCCGCCAGGCGGCCAGTCCCGTGGTCGCGCCGATGAACAGCACCGCCCCCACCGGCACCACGAACAGCGCCACGGTGTGTCCGGGCAGCCCCTGCCACACGGCGAGCGCGTCCCCGAGCCGTCCCGGCACCCCGCTGCCCAGCGCCTCGGTGAGCACGGCGGCGGCCACGGCACCGAGCAGCGCGTAGAGCAGGTGCTGGATCAGGAAGACGCGCACGACCTGGCCGGGGGTGAAGCCGATCGCCTTGAGCACGGAGATGTCCCGCAGATGCCCCCGGATGCGGGTCGCGATCGCGCCGTGCACGGCGAGCCCGGCGGCGATCAGCGCACCCAGCCCGAACAGGCCCAGCACCTGGCCGAGCAGCCGGTTGTCGCCCTGGGCCTCGGCGCGCGCCTGCTGCCAGGTGGACACCTCGCCGATCGCCCCCGCCCCCAGCTCCGTCACCGCCCGCTGCACGGCGTACCCGGTGTCGCCCGGGTCGGTCAGCCGCAGGCCGATCACCTGGCCGCCCGGGGCGGGCACGGCCGACGGCAGGGCCCACACCAGACCGGTCCGCTCGCCCGGCCGGTAGCGCGGTTCGGCGGTGTCGGCGATGCCCACCACGGTCAGCCGCCGCGCGGTGCCGGACACGGTGAGCGTGTCGCCGGGCGCGGTCAGCAGCGCGCGGGCCAGCCGGCTCTCCAGGACCACGCCGTCGGGGGCGGCCGGGTCCAGCCAGCGCCCGGAGGCGATCAGCGGGCGGCCCACCTCGGGCTGCCCCAAGGTGCCGCGCAGTTCGGCGGAGGCGCGCCCGCCCCGCGAGGCGAGGGCGACCGACGCCGTGGGGTAGGGGCCGGCGACCGACTCCACGCCGTCCAGGGCGGCCAGTCTCCCGGCATCCGCGGAGACGGTGGTGTGCAGCGTCACGTGCGCGCCGCGCGCCTGGGTGAAGACCCGCTGCCAGGGGTTGGTCGCGTACCCGAACAGGGCCGTGGCCAGCAGCAGGGACGCGACGATGCCCGCGGTGGCGAGGACCAGGAACAGTGCCTCGCCGCGGTGCGTGCGCAGATCGGAGTGCGCCCAGCGCAGGGTCGCTCGCACCGGCCTCAGCCCCTCGCCGCGGGGCGGTCGTGGACGCGCATGTCAGTCCCTGAGCTCCAGCACACCCGAGATCCCGGTCCGGCGCGGCGGGGCACCGCCGTCGAGTTCCGCGTCGTCGGCGATCCGCCCGTCGAAGAAACTGATCACCCGGTCCGCGGCGCTCGCCAGCCGGGCGTCATGGGTGACCAGCAGGATCGTCTGCCCACGCCGGTGGAAGCGGGACAGCAGCCGCATCACCTCGCGGGTGCCCTTGCTGTCCAGGCTGCCCGCGGGCTCGTCGGCCAGCAGCAGCGGCGGGTGGTTGACCAGCGCCCGGGCCAGCGCGACCCGCTGCTGCTCGCCGCCGGACAGCTCGCCCGGCATGCTCCGCTCCTTGCCCTCGAGCCCCAGCTCGGCCAGCAGTTCCTCCCGCCCGGCGCGGGCCTTCTTCGGCGGCGCCCCGGCGAGCAGGGCGGGCAGTTCCACGTTGTCGGCGACCGACAGGTCGGAGACGAGGTTGAAGAACTGGAAGACGATCCCGATGCGCTTGCGGCGTTCCACCGCCCAACGCGCCTCGCCGTAGCCGTCGGTGCACTCGCCGTCCAGCCAGATGCTGCCCGCGTCCGGCCGCTGGAGGCCGCCGAGCAGATGCAGCAGTGTCGACTTGCCCGCACCGGACGGGCCGGTGATCGCCACGAACTCGCCGCGCGTGACGCACAGATCGACGCCGCGCACGGCGTGGGCCGGGGCGCCCTCGCCGTGGTGCGTCTTGACCAGGCCTTCGGCGCGCAGTACGGGAGCGGGACTCTCGCTCACTCCAGCTCCTCCAGCTCTTCCTGGCACCGCTCCAGCCAGTCGAGGTCGGCCTGCAGATGCAGCATCGCGCCCTCGATCAGCAGATGGGAGATGCGGTTCTCCCGGTCCTCGGCGGCGGCCAGCTTCGACAACTGCCGCATGGTGTTCAGGTATTGACGCCGCTGCTTGTTGATCAGGGCGATCTGGCCGGCGAGACCGGTCCGCGGGGCCAGGGCCAGTTTCATGAAGAACTCGTCCCGCACCCGCGGTTCGTCCGCCGTCTCCTCGTACCAGGCGCGCAGCGCCTCCCGCCCGGCGTCGGTGAGGTGGTAGACCTTCTTGTTGGGCCGGCTCGACTGCTCGACGTCCTCGCCCTCGATCAGTCCGGTCTTCTCGAGGCGGCCGAGGGTGACGTAGATCTGGCCGACGTTCGGCTGAGGGTACGCGGAGCCCAGCAGTTGCTCAAGGTCCAGCTTGAGCTCGTAGCCGTGGGCCGGACCGCGGGCGAGCAGGGCCAGGAGGGGCAGCCGCACTCGTGCTCTCCTCCTCGCGCGTCCTGGGTAATGTGCCGCAGGACCTAGTATCGCCCATACCTAACAGGTATACATGGCCTCTGACCCCGGCAAGGGTGCCGGGTGCCGGTGCACAGGGAGGAACCTATGCGGTGGATCCATGCCGCGGGTAGGGGCCTCCTTGTCCTGATCGTCGTCCTGACCGGCCATATCGCCTCCGGCGCGCGGGACGGAGGGGCCGGCGGGGACGGTCGCGGACCGCTCACCCTGGCCACCGCCGGCGACCTCACCGGCTATCTCGGCTCCGTGCTCGAAGGCTGGAACCGTGCCCATCCCGACGAGCGGGTCACCCTCGTCGAACTGCCCGACTCGGCCGACGAGACCCGGGCGCAGATGATCACCGACCTGCGCGCCGCCGGACGCGGCCGGTTCGACGTGCTCAACATCGACGTCAGCTGGACCTCGGAGTTCGCGGCCGCCGGCTGGATCCGCCCGCTGCCGCGCGACCGCTTCCCGCTCGGCACCTTCCTGCCCCGGGTCGTGGACACGGCCACCTACGACGGCCGCCTCTACGCCGTCCCCTACGTCACCAACGCCGGACTGCTCCTGTACCGCGCGGACGTCCTCGCCGCGGAGGGCGTCCCGCCGCCGCGCACCTGGGCCGAGCTGGAGCGGGCCGCGAAGACCCTGGCACCGAGGCACGGCCTCGACGGCTACGCGGGCCAGTTCCTGCCCTACGAGGGCCTGACGGTCAACGCGGCCGAGGCCGTCTACTCGGCGGGCGGCACCATCCTCGGCGACGAGGGGGAGCGGGTCACCGTGGACTCGCGGGCGGCCAGGGAGGGCCTCGGCTTCCTGGCCCGCGGGGTCCGCGAGGGCTGGATCCCCCAGCAGGCGCTGACGTACAAGGAGGAGGAGTCCAAACAGGCCTTCCAGAACGGCCGGCTGCTCTTCCTGCGCAACTGGCCCTACGCCTACGTCGCCGCCTCCGCCCCGGGCTCCGAGGTCGCCGGCAAGGTCGGCGCGGTACCGCTGCCGGGGCCGGACGGCGCGGCGACGAGCGTCCTGGGCGGCTCCAACCTGGCCGTCGCCCGTCATGCCCGGCACCCCGACTCCGCCGCCCGCCTGATCGCGTACCTCACCAGCGAGCGGGTCCAGCGCCAGGTCCTCACGCGCGGCGCGCTGCCGCCGGTGCGGGCCGCGCTGTACGACGATCCCGGGCTGATCCGGCGCTTCCCGTACCTGCCGACCCTGCGCGAGAGCGTCCTCGCCGCCGCTCCGCGCCCCAAGAGCCCGCACTACGACCAGGTGAGCCTGGTGGTGCAGGCGGTGGTGCACGACGCGATGACCGGGCGGCAGACGCCCGAGGCCGCGGTGCGCCGGCTGGCGACCGAGCTGGCCGCCGTCTCCTCCCGCTGACCCTTCCTAGTTACCTGTTAGGTAACGCGGACGTCTCAACTGTGCCCGTTGTGCCCGACTAGACACCTGTCTGCACCCACCAACTCCGCGGTTCCTCGCGTACGTTCATTGACACCCGCGAGATGCTGCTACCTAACATGCATGCATAACGACTGCTCCTCACAGACAGGTCAATGGGGTGAACAGGCACCACTGGTGGCGTGACGCGGTGATCTATCAGGTGTACGTCCGCAGCTTCCTGGACAGCACCGGTGACGGCATCGGTGATCTCGCGGGGGTCAGGGCGGGGCTGCCGTACCTGAAGAAGCTCGGCGTGGACGGGATCTGGCTGAGCCCCTTCTACCCCTCGCCGCAGCACGACCACGGCTACGACGTGGCCGACTACTGCGGTGTCGACCCGGTCTTCGGCGACCTCGCCGAGTTCGACCGGCTGATGGACACCGCCCGCCGGCTCGGCGTCAAGGTGCTGCTCGACATCGTCCCCAACCACTGCTCCAGCGAGCACCCCTGGTTCCGCGAGGCCCTCGCCGCGCCCCCCGGCAGCCCCGAGCGCACCCGCTTCCACTTCGCCGACGGCCGCGGGGCCGACGGCGCCGAGCCGCCCAACAACTGGCACGCCATGTTCGGCGGCCCCGCCTGGACCCGCGTCACCGAGCCGGACGGCCGCCCCGGCCAGTGGTACCTGCACATGTTCACGCCCGAGCAGCCGGACTGGAACTGGCGCGAGCCCCAGGTGGCCGCCGAGTTCGACCGCATACTCCGCTTCTGGCTGGACCGGGGCGTCGACGGCTTCCGCATCGACGTGGCCGCGGGCCTCTACAAGCACCCCGGCCTGCCCGACTCGCCGGACCCCGAGGCCGACGCCCGCACCCGCGACTCGGTCAACCCGCTCGCCTGGAACCAGCCCGAGGTGCACGAGGTGTGGCGGCACTGGCGCGCGGTGTGCGAGGAGTACACCGCCCGCGACGGCCACGAACGCCTCCTGGTCGGCGAGGTCTCCGTCCCCACCGCCCGCGAGCACGCGCGCTACGTCCGCCCGGACGAGCTCCACCAGGCCTTCTTCTTCGACCTGCTCAGCGCGCCCTGGGACCCCGGCGCCTTCCGCAAGGTCATCTCCGAGGCCATGCTGGACATCGCCGGCACGGGCTCGACCGTCACCTGGGTCCTCAACAACCACGACCAGGTCCGCACCGTCACCCGCTACGGCGAACCCACCCCCCAGGGCAGCGGCCTCGGTGCCGCCCGCGCCCGCGCCGCCGCGCTGCTGATGCTGGCGCTGCCCGGGGCCGCGTACATCTACCAGGGCGAGGAACTGGGCCTGCCCGAGGTCGTGGACCTGCCCGACGACGTGCTCACCGACCCGATCTTCCGCCGCACCGGCAGCCGCGCCCGGATCCGCGACGGCTGCCGGGTGCCGCTGCCCTGGTCGGGCCAGGCCTCCCCGTTCGGCTTCACCTCCGGCGCCGAGGGCGCCAAGCCCTGGCTGCCGCAGCCCGAGTGGTTCGCCGAGCACGCCACCGACCGCGCCCTCGCCGACACCCGCTCCTTCTGGCACCTGTACCGCGACGGTCTGCAACTGCGCGCGGCCCTGCCCCAGCTGGGCGAGGGGACGCTGCGCTGGCTGGACACCCAGCCCGGCGTCCTCGCCTTCGTCCGCGGTGACGACCTCCTCTGTGCCGTCAACTTCGGCACCGCCCCCGTACCCGCTCCGGTCCCCGGCACCCCGCTGCTCGCCAGCGGCCCCTGCCCGGCCGGAGTCCTCCCCGGCTCCACCGCCGCCTGGTGGATCGACGGCTCCTGAAAGTCCGCTCGACTTCCGTACACCCGAAGGGACATCGACGATGATGCGACGACGTACCACCCTGCTCACCGGATGCACCGCCCTGGTCATCGCGCTCGGCGCGACCGCCTGCGGCGACGGCGACCCCGTCTCGGCCGGCGGCGGCGACAAGTCGCTCCAGGGCCAGACCGTCACCGTCGCCGGTGTCTGGTCCGGCAGCGAGCAGAAGAACTTCCAGAAGGTGCTGGACGCCTTCACCGAGAAGACCGGCGCCCAGACGCAGTTCGTCTCCACCGGCGACAACGTCTCCACCGTCGTCGGCAGCAAGATCGAGGGTGGCAACGCCCCCGACGTCGTCATGGTCCCGCAGGTCGGCGTGCTCAAGCAGTTCGCCGAGAAGGACTGGCTCAAGCCGCTGGACAAGAAGGTCCAGGACACCGTGGACGCCAACTTCGCCAAGGTGTGGCAGAACTACGGCAGCGTCGACGGCACCCTGTACGGCCTGTACTTCAAGGCCGCCCACAAGTCGACCGTCTGGTACAGCCCCGAGGCGCTCGAACAGGCCGGCGTCACCCCGCCGAAGACCTACGACGCCATGCTGGAGGACGGGCAGACCATCTCCGACTCCGGTCTCGCGGCCTTCTCCGTCGCCGGACAGGACGGCTGGACCCTGACCGACTGGTTCGAGAACGTCTACCTCTCCCAGGCCGGGCCCGAGAAGTACGACGCCCTCGCCGCGCACGAGATCAAGTGGACCGACCCGACGGTGGTCGAGGCGCTCACCACCCTCGGCGAGCTCTTCAAGGACGAGCAGCTCATCGAGGGCGGCCAGAAGGGGGCCCTCAACACCGACTTCCCCGGCTCGGTGGAGAAGGTCTTCGGGCCCAAGGCCGAGGCCGCCATGGTCTACGAGGGCGACTTCGTCGCCGGCGTCGCCAAGGACCAGTTCGGCAGGAACATCGGCACCGACGCCGACTTCTTCCCCTTCCCGCCGGTCGGCGACGGCAAGGCGCCCGTGGTCAGCGGCGGCGACGCGGCCGTCGTCCTGAAGGACGGCAAGAACAGCAAGGCCGGCATGGCGCTCCTGGAGTACCTGGCCACCCCGGAGGCCGCCGCCGTGTGGGCCGAGGCGGGCGGCTTCCTCTCCCCGAACAAGGCGCTCGACCTCTCCTCCTACGGCGACGACGTCACCCGCGCCACCGCCGAGTCCCTGATCACGGCCGGCGACTCGGTCCGCTTCGACATGTCCGACCAGGCGCCCGCGGCCTTCGGCGGCACCAAGGGCACCGGCGAGTGGAAGATCCTGCAGGACTTCCTGCGCGACCCGGCCGACCCGGCGAAGACCGCGGCCGAGCTCGAGGACGCCGCGGCCAAGGCCTACGGGAACTGACGGCCATGACCGCCACACTGGTCAAGGAGGCGAGCCCTCCCACGCCCGCGCGGCCCGGCGGCACCCGTGCCCGGCGCCTGCGCCGGCGGGGGCGGATCATCGCCCTGCTGTTCGTGTTCCCCGCGCTGCTCCTGCTGGGCGCGCTGGTGGTGTACCCGGTCCTGTTCTCCGTCGGCCGCAGCTTCTTCGACGCCACCGGCAACGAGTTCGTGGGCGGCGAGAACTACGCCGAGATGTTCCGGGACCCGGCCACCGTCAAGGCCATCCGCAACACCGCGATCTGGGTCGTCGTCGCCCCCACCCTGCTCACCGGCCTGGGCCTGATCCTGGCCGTGCTGGTGGAGAAGGTGCGCTGGGCCACCGCCTTCAAGCTGCTGCTGTTCATGCCGATGGCGGTGTCCTTCCTCGCGGCCGGCATCATCTTCCGGCTCGCCTACGACGAGGACCCCGACAAGGGCGTGCTCAACGCCGCCGTCGTCTCCGTCCACGACGCCTTCCAGGGCACCTCCTCCTACCCGACCGCCCGCGCCCGTGACGGCGAGGGCCTGACCAAGGAGACGGACGGCTCCTACGTCACCGGCGGCGACGTCCTGCCCGGCGGCACGGCGGCGCTCGGCCTGGTCGGCGTCGCCCCCAAGGACCTGCCGGGCGAGGCCGAACCCGCCCGCACGGCGGCGTCCCGCAAGGCCGGGGCCGACGAGATCGGCGGCGTGGTGTACCTCGACTTCACCCCCGGCGGGGGAGGGAAACCGGGCGTGGTCGACCCGCGCGAGAGCGGACTGCCCGGAATGCGGGTCGAGGCGGTCCGCGACGGCGAGACCGTCGCGACCACGACCACCGGGGCCGACGGCTCCTTCCGGTTCACCGGACTGGACAGCGGCTCGTACGCGGTGAAACTGCCGTCCTCCAACTTCGCGGCCCCCTACGACGGCATCTCCTGGCTCGGCCCGGCGCTCGTCACGCCGGCGATCATCGGAGCGTACCTATGGATCTGGACCGGTTTCGCGATGGTGCTGATCGGCGCGGGCCTTGCGACCCTGCCCCGGGAGACGTTGGAAGCGGCACGCATGGACGGTGCCAACGAGTGGCAGATCTTCCGCCGTATCACCGTTCCTCTGCTCGCGCCCGTCCTCACGGTCGTCTTCGTGACCCTGGTCATCAACGTCATGAAGGTCTTCGACCTCGTCTACATCATCGCGCCGGGACCGGTGCAGGAGGACGCGACCGTGCTCGCGACGCAGATGTGGCTGGTGTCGTTCGGCGGCGGCAACAACCAGGGCCTCGGCAGTGCGCTCGGTGTGCTGCTTCTGCTGCTGGTCATCCCCGCCATGGTGTTCAACGTCCGCCGCTTCCGAAGGAGTCAGCGATGAACGCGATCCGGCGCGGCCTGGGCAACGCGGTGGTGCAGGCCTTCCTGGTCGTGATCGGCCTGGTGTGGATGACCCCGCTGGCCGGTCTGTTCCTGTCCTCGCTGCGGTCCGCCGAGGACACGGCCGAGGGCGGCTGGTGGACCGTGTTCACCGGCCCCGGGCAGCTGTCCTTCGACAACTACTCGGCCCTGCTGGAGAACTCCGGCATCACCCAGGCGTTCTGGAACACCGTGCTGATCTCGGTGCCGACGACCGTACTGGTCGTGGTCGTGGCCGCGCTGGCCGGCTACGCCTTCGCCTGGCTGGACTTCCCCGGACGCGAGCCGGTCTTCCTCCTGGTGGTGGCGCTGCTGGTGGTGCCCGTGCAGATCGGGCTGCTGCCGGTCGCCAAACTCTTCGGCCAGCTCGGGCTGTTCGGGACGATCCCGGGCGTGGTGCTGTTCCACGTCGCCTACGGTCTGCCGTTCGCGATCTTCCTGCTGCGGAACTACTTCGCCGAGATACCCAAGGAGATGCTGGAGGCCGCGCGGATGGACGGCGGCAGCGAGTGGCGGATCTTCACCCGGCTGGTGCTGCCGGTGGGGCGGCCGGCCATTGCCAGCCTCGCCATCTTCCAGTTCCTGTGGGTGTGGAACGACATGCTGGTGGCGTTGTTGTTCGCGGACAGTTCGGCGCAGCCGCTGACCGTGCAGCTGCAGTCGCAGATACGGCAGTTCGGCAGCAACATCGACGTGCTGGCGCCGGGGGCGTTCCTGTCGCTGGTGGTGCCGGTGGTCGTGTTCTTCGCCTTCCAGCGGCACTTCGTGCAGGGGGTCATGGCGGGGTCCGTGAAGTAGGGGGGAAGGGGAGGGGCTTCGCCCCTCCCCTTCCCCGGGGCCGAGCCCCCGGACCCCCTCTCGGCCCTGGACGGGCCTCGTCCCCGAACGCCGGGCAGGCCCTCAGGGCGACGCCGGCGGGTAGAGGGACCGCGGCAGCTGCGATGCCGCTGCCGCGTCCAGGAGCCACAGGGTGCGGACGCGGCCCTGGGCGCCCGCCGCCGGGGCCTGGATCTCGCCCGCCCCCGACAGGGCGATCGCCGCGGCCTCGGCCTTGTCCTCGCCGGCCGCCAGCAGCCACACCTCACGGGCGGCGCGGATCGCCGGCAGGGTCAGGGTCACCCGGGTCGGCGGCGGCTTGGGGGCGCCGTGCACGCCGACCACCGTGCGCTCCGTCTCCCGGACCGCCGGCAACTCCGGGAAGAGGGAGGCCACATGGGTGTCCGGGCCGACGCCCAGCATCAGCACGTCGAAGGCCGGGACCGGGCCGTGGTTCTCCGGGCTCGCCGCGGCGGCCAGTTCCTCGGCGTAGGCGGCCGCCGCCGCGTCCACGTCGGCGCCGTGGGGACCGTCCGACGCGGGCATCGCGTGCACCCGCTCCGGGTCCAGCGGCACCGCGTCGAGCAGCGCCTCGCGGGCCTGGGTGACATTGCGCTCCGGATCGCCCTCGGGCAGGAACCGCTCGTCCCCCCACCACAGGTCGAGCCGGCCCCAGTCGATCGCGTCCCGCGCCGGAGCCTGCGACAGCGCGGCCAGCAGGCCGTTGCCGTTGCGGCCACCGGTCAGGACCACGGACGCCGAACCCCGCGAGGCCTGCGCGTCCACGATCCTGGTGATCAGCCGGGCCGCCGCGGCCCGCGCCATCAGGTCCTTGTCCCGGTGCACCACCAGCTGCGGTGCCGTACTCACTTCGCCGCCGCCTTCCTCACCGGTGCCTGCGCCGTCGCCTCGGCCGCGGGAGCTTTCGCAGCCGACTCCACGGGCGCGGGGACGGCTTCCCGTCCGGAACCTCCTTTGGCCGGAGGCTCACCGGACGGTCCCTGCCCGCTCCGCAGCCGCTCCACGCCGTAGCGCAGCGCCGACGCGTAGGTGTCGTCCGGGTCCAGGCGCCGCAGCTCCTCCGCGATCAGCTCCGCGGTGTCCCGGCGCTTGAGCGCCACGGCACGCTTCGGCTGACCCTGGATGGACAGCGTCGCCAGCGAGCCGTCGGCGCGGTCCAGCACGATCGGGCCGCAGTCCGTGTCCATGCGCACCGCCATGAGGCCGGGGCCGCCGGACGGCGAGCGCTTGACGGGGACGTCCAGCCGGTCGGCGAGCCACATCGCCAGCAGCTCGCAGCTCGGGTTGAGCTCCTCGCCCTCCACCTCGACGCCCTGCACCTGGCAGGCGATCTGGTCCAGCGCCGCCGCCAGCATCGAACGCCACGGCGTGATGCGGGTCCACGACAGGTCCGTGTCGCCCGGGGTGTAGGCCTTGGCACGGGCCGCGAGTTCGCGCACCGGCTGTTCGCAGGCGTAGGTGTCGGTCACCCGCCGCTGCGCCAGGGCGCCCAGCGGGTCCTTGGCCGGGTCCAGCGGGGCGTTGACCGGCCACCACACCACCACCGGGGCGTCCGGCAGCAGCAGCGGCAGCACCACCGACTGGGCGTGGTCGACGACCTCGCCGTACAGCCGGAGCACCACCGTCTCGCCGGTGCCCGCGTCCGCGCCCACCCGCACCTCGGCGTCGAGGCGGGACTGGGTGCGGTCACGGGGCGAACGGGAGACGCGCTTGATGACGACGAGCGTGCGCGAGGGATGCTCGCGCGAGGCGTCGCCGGCCGCCTTCAGCGCGTCGTAGGCGTTCTCCTCGTCCGTGACGATGACCAGCGTGAGCACCATGCCGACGGCCGGAGTGCCGATGGCCCTGCGGCCCTGCACCAGCGCCTTGTTGATCTTGCTGGCGGTGGTGTCCGTGAGGTCTGTCTTCATGGCCGGCGCCAGCTCCGTCCGTCTCGCTCGAGCATTTCGTCCGCCTCGACGGGTCCCCAGGTACCGGCGGGGTACTGGGCGGGCCTGCCGTTCTCGTCCCAGTACTCCTCGATCGGGTCGAGGATCTTCCAGGACAGCTCGACCTCCTCCGTGCGCGGGAAGAGGTTGGAGTCGCCGAGCAGGACGTCGAGGATGAGCCGCTCGTACGCCTCCGGGCTGGACTCGGTGAACGACTCCCCGTAGGCGAAGTCCATCGACACGTCCCGGATCTCCATCGACGTGCCCGGCACCTTGGAGCCGAACCGCACCGTGACGCCCTCGTCCGGCTGGACGCGGATCACGATGGCGTTCGAGCCCAGTTCCTCGGTGGCCGTGCTGTCGAAGGGGGAGTGCGGCGCCCGCTGGAACACCACCGCGATCTCGGTGACCCGGCGGCCGAGCCGCTTGCCGGTGCGCAGGTAGAAGGGGACACCCGCCCAGCGCCGGTTGTCGATGCCCAGCTTGATCGCGGCGTAGGTGTCGGTCTTCGAGGAGGGGTCGATGCCCTCTTCCTCCAGATAGCCGACCGCCTTCGCGCCGCCCTGCCAGCCGGCCGCGTACTGCCCGCGCACGGTGTCCCGGCCCAGGTCCTTCGGCAGCCGGACGGCACCGAGCACCTTGGTCTTCTCCGCCGCCAGCGCGTCGGCGTCGAAGGAGGCGGGCTCCTCCATCGCGGTCAGCGCCAGCAACTGGAGCAGGTGGTTCTGGATGACGTCACGGGCGGCGCCGATGCCGTCGTAGTAGCCGGCCCGGCCGCCGATGCCGATGTCCTCGGCCATGGTGATCTGCACGTGGTCGACGAAGGACCGGTTCCAGATCGGCTCGAACATCGTGTTGGCGAAGCGCAGCGCCAGGATGTTCTGGACGGTCTCCTTGCCGAGGTAGTGGTCGATCCGGAACACCTGGTCCGGGGCGAACACCTCGTGGACGATCGCGTTCAGTTCCTCGGCCGACCTCAGGTCGTGCCCGAACGGCTTCTCGATGACCGCGCGCCGCCAGGAGCCGCCGGTCTGGTCGGCCAGCCCGTGCTTCTTCAGCTGCTGGATGACCACCGGGAACGAACGCGGCGGGACCGACAGGTAGAACGCGAAGTTGCCGCCCGTGCCCTGCGCCTTGTCCAGCTCCTCGATGGTGTCGCGCAGCCGCTCGAAGGACTCGTCGTCGTCGAAGGTGCCCTGGACGAAGCGCATCCCCTGGATGAGCTGCTGCCAGACCTCCTCGCGGAACGGCGTGCGGGCGTGCTCCTTGACCGCGTCGTGCACCTCCTGGGCGAAGTCCTCGTGCCGCCACTCGCGGCGGGCGAAGCCCACCAGCGAGAAGCCCGGCGGCAGCAGCCCCCGGTTGGCCAGGTCGTACACGGCCGGCATCAGCTTCTTGCGGGACAGGTCGCCCGTCACTCCGAAGATGACCAGGCCCGACGGCCCCGCGATGCGCGGGAGCCGTCGGTCCGCCGGGTCACGCAGCGGGTTGCTGCTCGACAAGGTCTCAGCCCTCCGAGGGGGCGAGGCGCCGGAGCTCCGCCTCCGTCGACTTCAGCAGGTCGTTCCAGGACGCCTCGAACTTGTCGATACCCTCGTCCTCCAGGAGCTGGACGACCTCGTCGTAGGAGATGCCGAGCGCCTCGATGGCGTCGAGGTCGGCGCGGGCCTGCTCGTAGGTGCCCGAGACGGCGTCGCCGCGGATCTCGCCCTGCTCCTCGGTGGCCGTCAGCGTCGCCTCCGGCATGGTGTTCACCGTGTTCGGCGCCACCAGCTCGTCGACGTACATCGTGGCCTTGTACGCCTTGTCCTTCACACCGGTCGACGCCCACAGCGGACGCTGCTTGTTGGCGCCCTCGCGTTCCAGCGCGGCCCAGCGCTCGGTGCCGAAGACCTCCTCGTACGCCTGGTAGGCCAGACGGGCGTTGGCGATGGCGGCCTTGCCGCGCAGCGCCTTGGCCTCGTCGGTGCCGAGCGCGTCGATCCGCTTGTCGATCTCGCTGTCCACGCGGGACACGAAGAAGGACGCCACGGAGTGGATCCCCGACAGGTCCAGGCCGCGCTCCCTGGCCTTCTCCAGGCCGGTCAGGAACGCGTCCATGACCCTGCGGTAGCGCTCCAGGGAGAAGATCAGCGTGACGTTGACGCTGATGCCCAGGCCGATGGTCTCGGCGATCGCCGGGATGCCGGCCTCGGTCGCCGGGATCTTGATGAGGGTGTTGGGCCGGTCCACCAGCCAGGCCAGCTGCCTGGCCTCGGCGACCGTCGCCCTGGTGTTGTGCGCCAGGCGCGGGTCGACCTCGATGGAGACCCGGCCGTCCTGGCCGTCGGTGGCGTCGAAGACCGGGCGCAGGATGTCGGCGGCGTCGCGGACGTCCGCCGTGGTGATCATGCGGATGGCCTCTTCGACGGTGACCCTGCGGGCGGCGAGGTCGGTCAGCTGCTGGTCGTAGCCGTCGCCCTCGGAGATCGCCTTCTGGAAGATCGTCGGATTGGTGGTGACGCCCACGACGTGCTGCTGGTCGATCAGCTCGGCGAGATTGCCGGACGTGATCCGCTTGCGCGACAGGTCGTCCAGCCAGATCGCGACGCCCTCGTCGGAAAGGCGCTTCAATGCGTCTGTCATGGAAATTCCATCTCCTACGTGTCGTGTGTGAGCGTCAGCGCTGGGTTGCGGCGATCGATTCCCTGGCCTTGGCGGCCACGTTCTCGGCGGTGAAGCCGTACTCCTCGAACAGTGCCTTGCCGTCGGCCGACGCACCGAAGTGCTCCAGGGACACGATGCGTCCGGCGTCCCCCACGTACTTGTGCCAGGTGAGGCCGATCCCCGCCTCGACGGCGACGCGCGCCCTCACGGACGGCGGCAGGACGCTGTCCCGGTACCCCTGGTCCTGCTCCTCGAACCACTCCACCGACGGCATCGACACCACGCGCGTCGGCACACCGTCGGCCTGGAGCCGCTCGCGCGCCTCGACGGCGACGTGCACCTCGGAACCGGTCGCGATCAGGATCACCTGCGGCGCCGCGCTCTGCCCGGAGGCCCCTTCGGCGTCGAACAGCACGTAGCCGCCGCGCGCGGCGTCCTCGTTCGGCTCGTACGTCGGCACGCCCTGGCGGGTCAGCGCCAGGCCGTGCGGGGCGCCCTTGCCGAACTCCTTGGTCCAGCGGGTGAGGATCTCCCGCCAGGCGATCGCGGTCTCGTTGGCGTCCGCCGGGCGGACGACGTTCAGCCCCGGGATGGCGCGCAGCGAGGCCAGGTGCTCGACCGGCTGGTGGGTCGGGCCGTCCTCGCCCAGGCCGATGGAGTCGTGCGTCCACACGTACGTCACCGGCAGGTGCATCAGCGCCGACAGCCGCACCGCGTTGCGCATGTAGTCGGAGAACACCAGGAAGGTGCCGCCGTAGATCCGGGTGTTGCCGTGCAGCGCGATGCCGTTCATCTCCGCGGCCATCGCGTGCTCACGGATGCCGAAGTGGATCGTGCGGCCGTACGGGTCGGCCTCCGGCAGCGGGTTGCCCGCCGGCAGGAAGGAGCTGGTCTTGTCGATCGTGGTGTTGTTGGAGCCCGCGAGGTCGGCCGAACCGCCCCACAGCTCCGGGATCACCGCGCCGAGCGCCTGGAGCACCTTGCCGGACGCGGCACGCGTGGCCACGCCCTTGCCCGGCTCGAACACCGGGATGGTGTCCTGCCAGCCCTTGGGCAGCTCACCCGCGGCGACGCGCTCGAAGTCGGCGGCGCGCTCGGGGTTGTTGTCCCGCCACTGCTGGAAGGACTTCTCCCACACGGCGCGGGCTGCCCGGCCCCGCTCCAGGGCCTTGCGGGTGTGGCCGATGACCTCGTCGGCGACCTCGAAGGTCTGCTCCGGGTCGAAGCCGAGGACGCGCTTGGTGGCCGCGACCTCCTCCTCGCCCAGCGCCGAGCCGTGCGAGGCCTCGGTGTTCTGCGCGTTCGGGGCCGGCCAGGCGATGACCGAGCGCATGGCGATGAAGGACGGCCTGTCCGTGACCTTCTTCGCCTCCTGGATCGCGTCGTGGATCGCGCGCGGGTCCAGGTCGCCGTCCGGCTTCGGGGCGACCCGCTGCACGTGCCAGCCGTACGCCTCGTACCGCTTGCAGGTGTCCTCCGAGACGGCCGTCTCGGTGTCGCCCTCGATGGAGATGTGGTTGTCGTCCCACAGCAGCACCAGGTTGCCCAGCTTCTGGTGCCCGGCGAGCGAGGACGCCTCCGCGGAGATGCCCTCCTGCAGGCAGCCGTCACCGGCGATGCAGTACACGTAGTGGTCGAACGGGGACTCGCCCTCGGCGGCCTCCGGGTCGAACAGGCCCCGCTCGAAACGGGCGGCCATCGCCATGCCCACCGCGTTGGCGACCCCCTGGCCCAGCGGGCCGGTCGTGGTCTCCACGCCCGTGGTGTGGCCGTACTCCGGGTGGCCCGGGGTCTTCGAACCCCAGGTGCGGAACGCCTTCAGATCGTCCAGCTCCAGCCCGAAGCCGGCCAGGTACAGCTGGGTGTAGAGGGTCAGGGACGAATGGCCGGCGGACAGTACGAAACGGTCGCGCCCGACCCAGTCGGGGTCCGCCGGGTCGTGCCGCATCACCTTCTGGAAGAGGGTGTAGGCGGCGGGCGCCAGGCTCATGGCCGTACCTGGATGGCCGTTGCCGACCTTCTGTACGGCATCGGCGGCCAGGACGCGGGCGGTGTCGACGGCCCGCTGGTCCCACTCGGTCCACTCGAGGTCTGTGGTGGTCGGCTTGGTGCTCACCCTGAGTCAGGGCTCCTCTCCACATGTTCGGATGCCGGTGACGGCCCACCGGCGTGGTCGAGCCTACCCCCGTGGGACGCGCCTCCCCCCGAGTCGTTCCAGACTGTGGGCACTCCCGGGGATCCGCCTCCTGACCGGTTCGTTTCCCCGTTCGGCAGATGAATACGGAGCCGCTCATCCGGGTGCTCGAACGAGCTTCGGGGCGCACCTCGGAGGACGCCTCCCAACACGAGCCGACCCCCGCGAATGTCCGGGTCTGGGCAACGTCTACAGTGGCGTGGTACGCGCGAGCCTTCACCGCCGCTTCACCTAGCGGAGGCTTGCTGGGATGTCTTCGTAGGGGTGTGCGTGACGGCCGTTGAATCCCGTCCTGGGGCTACCTCCCAGGCCCTCGAGGCCCTGGGGGAGGGGGCAAGGGGGACCAGTCAGAGCCCTGCCCATCGGCCGTTCGGGGCCCGTGCGATGGCGTTCGTGGCTCTCACCAAGCCGCGGATCATCGAGTTGCTGCTCATCACCACCGTCCCGGTGATGTTCCTGGCGCAGCAGGGCGTGCCCGACCTGACGCTGGTGCTGCTGACCTGCGTCGGCGGCTATCTGTCCGCGGGCGGCGCCAACGCGCTCAACATGTACATCGACCGCGACATCGACGCGCTCATGGACCGTACCTCGCAGCGTCCGCTGGTGACCGGCATGGTCAGCCCGCGCGAGTGCCTGGTCTTCGGCGTCACGCTGGCGGTCGTCTCGACGCTGCTGTTCGGCCTCGCCGTCAACTGGCTGTCCGCCTGGCTCGCCCTCGGCGCACTGCTCTTCTACGTCGTCGTCTACACGATGATCCTCAAGCGGCGTACGGCGCAGAACATCGTGTGGGGCGGCATCGCCGGCTGCATGCCGGTGCTGATCGGCTGGTCCGCGGTCACCAACTCGATGTCGTGGGCGCCGGTCGTCCTCTTCCTCGTCATCTTCTTCTGGACGCCGCCGCACTACTGGCCGCTGTCGATGAAGGTGAAGGACGACTATGCGCGCGTCGGCGTGCCGATGCTGCCGGTCGTCGCCTCGAACAAGGTCGTCGCCAAGCAGATCGTGCTCTACAGCTGGGTCATGGTCGGCGTTTCCCTGCTGCTGACCCCGCTGGGCTACACGGGCTGGTTCTACACCGCCGTGGCCCTGGCGGCCGGCGGCTGGTGGCTGTGGGAGGCGCACGCGCTGCTGAACCGGGCGAAGGCCGAGGTGACGGGCGGCAGGCTCAAGGAGATGCGCCTGTTCCACTGGTCCATCACCTATGTGTCGCTGGTCTTCGTGGCCATCGCGGTGGACCCGTTCCTGCGGTGACCGCTCGTCGGGCGCCCACCGGGCGGGGTCCGTGGCCAAGGCCACGGACCCCGCCCGTCGCCGTTCGATCTACCCGTCGGTAGCATGCTGGGCATGGCAGACACGCAGCAGGTGGACCCGAAGGCAGGGCGGAAGGCGGCCCGGCTCGCCAAGCAGATCAGCGGCTTCGCCAAGGCGCACGGCGGCGCGGAGGCGCAGGTCGCCCACCTCGGGCAGCGAGGTGCCCGGATCGTGCTCGTCGGTGAGGACGGCGGCTGGGGGG
The DNA here is from genome assembly GCF_043076215.1 of Streptomyces sp. NPDC016640. Lineage (NCBI taxonomy): Bacteria > Bacillati > Actinomycetota > Actinomycetes > Kitasatosporales > Streptomycetaceae > Streptomyces > Streptomyces sp. NPDC016640. The sequence goes on along the minus strand of NZ_JBIBRG010000018.1, from coordinate 138,515 downwards.
ACCTCGTCGCGCCCTCCTGCGACATCGCCCGCAGGGCCGTCGAACAGGCCGGCGTCACCGTCCACGAGGACTTCGACGGGGAGTTCGCGGCGAAGGTGAGGACCGGCCCGTACGAGTGGAGCCGCATGGCGGGCATCCAGCTCGGCGGCCCTTCCAACGACTGAACCCGGCACAGGGCAGCACCTCCTCACCGGTTCACCCGTCAGGACCTGCAGGCAGCAGCGTCCACACGGGGAGAGCCCGGAGATGATCGACCCGCCGTCCCTCGTCGACCAGTACTGCCCCGGCGCCCGCGCGGCGACCGTCCTCGCGGAGATCCCGGAACTCGCCCCCTTCGGCAAGATCCTCTTCTCCAGCGGCGCCCGTCTGTTCCGCGAGGCCCTCGGGCGGGTGCTCGGCGCCTGGGTGACCGAGGGGGCGTGGTCGCCCGAGGACGCCCGGCGGGTGGCCGGCCTGGTCGCCTCGGGGAACACGAACAGGGTGTACGGACTCGGCTGAGCACCGGAAGGATGGGGCGCATGCCGACGGACTTCCTGCTCGACCGCTTCCTCACCGGCCTGACACCGCTCGCCCCCGTGGCCGTGTGGGCGCACGGCTCACTGGCCGGCGGCGACTACCAGGAGGGCCGCAGCGATCTGGACCTGATCACGGTCCTTCCCCACCCGGTCGGCGCGCGGACGGCATGGCGGATCGCCCTGCTGCACGCCCGGCTGAGGGCGGAGCCGCTCGCCGGTCTGCTGCACTGCACCTATCTGACGCCGGACACCGCGGCGGACCCCGGGCGCCGCCACCTCACCTGGGCGCACGAGGAGCTCTTCCGGCGTCCGGTCACCCCGGTCACCCGGGCCGAGCTGCACCGCTTCGGGCGGGTGCTGCGCGGGGCGCCGCCCGCGGACGTGCTGCCCCCGGTGCCCGACGGTGAGCTCGCCGCGTTCGTGGTGCGCGACCAGCGCGACTTCTGGCGGCCCGCGGTGGACCGGTCCGCCCACTGGAGGCAGGACGTGTGGGTGGACCTGGGCCTGCTGACCTTCGCCCGCGCCACCGTCACCCTGCGCGAGGGGCGGCTGATCTCCAAGCGGGAGGCCCTCGACGTCCTGCCGGGCCTCGGCGCCCCCGCCGAGGTCGTCGCGGACATCGCGCGGCGGCGCTACGGCGGTGGCGCGCCGCCCGCCGAGCGGTGGACCGTGCGCCGGGCCGAGCTGACCCGGACCTACCTGGGACCGGCGATCGACGCGCTCGTGGCCGGGGTGGCCCGATCCGCCGGCACGGCCGGACCGGGCCCCGCCGTCTCCGGCCGCTCGCGCAGCGACAGCAGCACGCGCAGCACCCAGATCCACATCACGCAGGAGCCGAACATGTGGGCGCCGACCAGGACCTCGGGCAGGTCCGTGAAGTACTGGACGTAGCCGATGGCGCCCTGCGCGAGCAGGATCAGGAACAGTTCGCGGGTGCGGCGCAGCGGGTCCCGGGGGGCCTCGACCGCCTTCAGCACGAACCACAGGGCGAACGTCAGCGTCACCACGATCCACGCCAGTACCGCGTGCCCCTTGGTCACCGTCTCCCAGTCGACCGGCATCCGCTCGACCTCGCTGGAGTCGCCCGCGTGCGGGCCCGCGCCGGTGACCACCGTGCCGACCGCGATCAGCAGCACGGAGGCGGCCACCATGCACCACACCAGCTGCTGCACGGCCCCGCCGACCAGCGGCCGGGGCGCCGTGTCGCCCTCGCGGGTGCGCTGCCACATCACCGTGGCGACCGCGATCAGCGCGGTGGACAGCAGGAAGTGCGCCGCGACCGTGTACGGGTTCAGACCGACGAGCACCACGACGCCGCCGAGGATCGCGTTGCCCATGACGATCCAGAACTGCGCCCAGCCCAGCAGGGTCAGACTCCGCCGGTACGGCTTCTGCGACCGCGCCGCGACGATCGCCCAGCCGACCGCCGCGCACAGCACGTAGGTCAGCATGCGGTTGCCGAACTCGATCGCGCCGTGCAGCCCCATCTCGCGGGTCGAGGTCAGCGAGTCGTCGGTGCACTTGGGCCAGGTGGGGCAGCCCAGGCCGGAGCCGGTCAGCCGCACCGCACCGCCGGTGACCACGATGACCACCGCCATCACGAGCGCGGCGAGGGCCGCCCGCCGGACGATCCGGGGATCGGGGGTCCAGCGTTCGGCGATGAAGGCGAGCGGGTTGCGCAGGGCCGCCTGGGCGTCGGCACGGGTCACGTTCGGCACGTGTCCCATCGTAGGACGCCGCTTGTGCACGCTTTCACGAGGGTCGCCGCGGCGGGCCGCGCCTACTCCCAGCGGAAGAACCTCCCGGCCGCCGCGAGGCCCGCGACCGCCCAGCCGGCCAGGATCCCGAGGCTGCCCCACGGCACCCCGGCCCCGTCCCGGAGCACGTCCCGCAGCCCCTCCGAGAGAGCGGAGAGCGGCAGCAGGCCGAGCACCGCCCGGGCGGCGTCCGGGAACCTGTCGAGCGGGACCACCACCCCGCCGCCGACCAGCAGCAGCAGGAACACCAGGTTGGCGGCGGCGAGCGTCGCCTCGGCCCTCAGGGTGCCCGCCATCAGCAGACCGAGCCCGGAGAAGGCGGCCGTACCCAGCACCAGCAGCAGGAGCACCGTGAGCGGGTTGCCCCGCGGCGACCAGCCGAGCGCGAGGGCGATCACCGTGACCAGGACCACCTGCAGGACCTCGGTGACCAGCACCGACAGCGTCTTGGCGGTCATCAGCCCCCAGCGCGGCAGCGGCGAGGACGCCAGCCGCTTCAGGACGCCGTAGCGCCGCTCGAAGCCGGTCGCGATGGCCTGCCCGGTGAACGCCGTCGACATCACCGCCAGGGCGAGGACGCCGGGGGCGAGGAAGTCGACGGCCTCGCCGTCACCGGTGTCCACGACGTCCACGGTGCTGAAGAGCACCAGCAGCAGGGTGGGGATGATCACCGTCAGCAGCAGCTGCTCGCCGTTGCGCAGCAGCATCCTCGTCTCGAGCGCGGCCTGCGCGGCGATCATGCGTACCAGGGGAGCGGCCCCCGGCTTCGGTGAGTAGGTGCCGGTGGCCGTCATGAGCGCAGTTCCTTGCCGGTGAGTTCCAGGAAGACGTCCTCCAGGGTGTGCCGTTCCACCGAGATCCGGTCCGGCATCACCCCGTGCTGCGCGCACCAGGAGGTGACGGTGGCGAGCAGCTGCGGGTCGACCTCGCCCAGGACCCGGTAGGAGCCCGGGGACACCTCGTCGGCCGCGGAGCCGGCGGGCAGCGCCTTGAGCAGGGAGGCCACGTCCAGGCCGGGCCGCCCCGAGAAGCGCAGCGAGTTCTCCGCGCCGCCCCGGCACAGCTCCTCGGGGGAGCCCTGGGCGATCACCCGGCCGGCGTCGACGATCGCGACGTCGTCGGCGAGCTGCTCGGCCTCGTCCATGTAGTGGGTGGTGAGGATCACGCAGACGCCGTCGGCGCGCAGATCCCTCACCAGGTCCCAGGTGGCGCGGCGGGCCTGCGGGTCGAGCCCGGCGGTCGGCTCGTCCAGGAACACCAGCTCGGGGCGCCCGACGACGGCCATCGCCAGCGCGAGCCGCTGCTGCTGGCCGCCGGAGAGCCGCCGGTAGGACGTACGGCCGCAGGAGCCGAGCCCGAGCCGTTCGATCAGCGCGTCCACGTCCAGCGGGTGCGCGTGCAGCTTCGCCACGTGCCGGAGCATCTCGTCCGCCCGCGCGCCGGAGTAGACGCCGCCGGACTGGAGCATCACCCCGACGCGGGGCCGCAGCGCCGCCGACTCCCGCACCGGGTCGAGGCCCAGGACGCGCACCGTGCCGGAGTCCGGCCGCCGGTACCCCTCACAGGTCTCGAGGGTGGTCGTCTTGCCCGCGCCGTTGGGTCCGAGCACGGCGGTCACACCCTGCCGGGCCACCAGGTCGAGGCCGTCCACCGCGGTCTTCGTGCCGTACCGCTTCACCAGGGCCTGGACCTGGACCACGGGCTCGCTTCGCATGGGTCACGAGTCTAGGGAGACGACCGGGGCGCCAGAGGGCCGGGTGCCGGAACCCCTCCTCGCGGGGCCGTCGCACCGGCGGCCACCGCTCGGCGTGGGCCACCGCGTCCGCCGCCGGGGACGGCCGCGCCCCGGACGGTCTCCCCCCTGCCCGGTTACGGGCGGTGCCCGCCACGGCGCCGGGTCGCGGAGGTCGCCGGTCCGGGCGGGAACCACCGGTGTGCCGTCCGGGCCCGGTGTGTCGGGCAGCGCCCGGACGACCGTGCCGGGACCGCCGTCGACCCGGCCGAGGGCGCTGGGCGAGGGGTGCGCGAGGAGGCTCCCACCGGGCCGGGCAGCGAGCGCGGCGTGCTGTGCGGTGAGGCTCTCGCGGGTGAGGAGAGGGCCGTTCGGAGGAGGTGTGGACATGGTCCGGAAGCGTCCCGCAAGCCGCCCGCGGCCCTCGCCTGTCCGATCGGCCGAAGATCGTTCCCGCAGGTCGGATTAGGTTTGCCTAAGTGACGCAGCGCACCGTGGGCTGTTCAAGTGCGGCTTGCCCGGTTCCGGTGAATTACGCAACAATGGCGTTGTGAAAAACGTTGGCGAGGCTCCCCACGAGGAACTGGCAACCGGTGAGCGGTCCACCCGCAACCGCGTCGCCCGCTCCGTCCTGGACCACGGCCCGTCGACCGTCGCCGAGCTGGCCGAGCGCCTCGGGCTCACCCAGGCGGCCGTCCGCCGGCACCTCGACGCGCTGGCCGCGGACAACGTCGTGGAGGCGCGCGAGCGGCGGGTGTACGGCGCGCGCACGCGCGGACGCCCGGCCAAGGTCTTCGCCCTGACGGACTGCGGACGGGACGCCTTCGACCAGTCCTACGACACACTCGCCGTGGACGCGCTGCGCTGGATCGGCGAGCGGGAGGGCGGCGGCGAGGCGATCGCCGCCTTCGCCCGGGCCAGGATCGCCGCACACGCGGAGAAGTACCGCGAGGCGGTCGAGGCCGCGGCCCCCGAGAAGCGCACGGAAGCCCTGGCCAAGGCCCTCAGCACGGACGGGTACGCTGCAACGGCGCGCAGCGCACCGGTCGGCGAGCAGCTCTGCCAGCACCACTGCCCGGTCGCCCACGCCGCCGAACAGTTCCCGCAGTTGTGCGAGGCCGAGACGGAATTCTTCGCCGAGCTCCTCGGTACGCACGTACAGCGGCTGGCGACGATCGCGCACGGCGACGGCGTCTGCACGACGTTCATCCCCAAGATTTCCCACCACGCATCCGCAAGCACGTCCGGGAGGAACCCCGCATGACTCTCCCCACGGAGACTGCCCACCCCGAGCTGGAGGGTCTGGGCAAGTACGAATACGGCTGGGCCGACCGTGACGACGCCGGTGCGTCGGCGCGCCGCGGGCTGAACGAGGACGTCGTCCGGGACATCTCCGCGAAGAAGGACGAGCCGGAGTGGATGACCAAGCTCCGCCTCAAGGGCCTGCGCCTGTTCGAGAAGAAGCCCATGCCGAACTGGGGCTCGGACCTCTCCGGCATCGACTTCGACAACATCAAGTACTTCGTGCGCTCCACGGAGAAGCAGGCGGAGTCCTGGGAGGACCTGCCCGAGGACATCAAGAACACCTACGACAGGCTGGGCATCCCCGAGGCGGAGAAGCAGCGCCTCGTCGCCGGTGTCGCCGCCCAGTACGAGTCGGAGGTCGTCTACCACCAGATCCGCGAGGACCTGGAGGAGCAGGGCGTCATCTTCCTGGACACCGACACCGCGCTGAAGGAGCACCCGGAGCTCTTCAAGGAGTACTTCGGGACCGTCATCCCCGTCGGTGACAACAAGTTCGCGTCGCTGAACAGCGCCGTGTGGTCCGGCGGCTCCTTCATCTACGTGCCGAAGGGCGTGCACGTCGAGATCCCGCTCCAGGCCTACTTCCGGATCAACACCGAGAACATGGGCCAGTTCGAGCGGACCCTGATCATCGTCGACGAGGGTGCCTACGTGCACTACGTCGAGGGCTGCACGGCCCCGATCTACAAGAGCGACTCCCTGCACTCCGCGGTGGTCGAGATCATCGTCAAGAAGAACGCCCGCTGCCGTTACACGACCATCCAGAACTGGTCGAACAACGTCTACAACCTGGTCACCAAGCGTGCCGTGGCCTACGAGGGCGCGACCATGGAGTGGGTCGACGGCAACATCGGCTCCAAGGTGACGATGAAGTACCCGGCCGTCTACCTGATGGGCGAGCACGCCAAGGGCGAGACGCTGTCCATCGCCTTCGCCGGCGAGGGCCAGCACCAGGACGCGGGCGCCAAGATGGTCCACATGGCCCCGAACACCTCGTCCAACATCGTCTCCAAGTCGGTGGCGCGCGGCGGCGGCCGCACCTCCTACCGCGGTCTGATCGAGATCGGTGAGGGCGCTCCGGGCTCCAAGTCCAACGTGCTGTGCGACGCGCTGCTCGTCGACACCATCTCCCGCTCCGACACCTACCCCTACGTGGACGTCCGCGAGGACGACGTCTCCATGGGCCACGAGGCGACCGTCTCCAAGGTCTCCGAGGACCAGCTCTTCTACCTGATGAGCCGGGGTCTGAGCGAGGACGAGGCGATGGCGATGATCGTGCGCGGCTTCGTCGAGCCGATCGCCAAGGAACTGCCGATGGAGTACGCCCTCGAGCTCAACCGGCTGATCGAGCTCCAGATGGAAGGCGCGGTCGGCTAAGGCACCACGCCGTTCCGTCCACCCCCTTACGCAAAGGAAAGCGAGCACTACGACAGCCATGGCTGAGGCTCAGAACTCCCCCACTCCCGGCGCCGCTCGGGCGGGGGGTCCCCTACCCGTGGGTTCGACCACCGCGGGCTCGATCGCGGTCGCGGCCGAGTCGACCGTCGCCACCCGCATGAGCGCGCCCCCCTCCTTCGACGTGGCGGACTTCCCCGTCCCCCACGGCCGTGAGGAGGAGTGGCGGTTCACCCCGCTGGAGCGGCTGCGCGGTCTGCACGACGGCACCGCCACCGCCACCGGCGAGGGCGTCAAGGTCGCCGTCGAGGCGCCCGAGGGCGTCACCGTCGAGACCGTCGGCCGGGACGACGCGCGGCTCGGCCGCGCCGGCACCCCGGTGGACCGCGTCGCCGCCCAGGCGTACTCCGCCTTCGAGCGGGCCTCGGTCGTGACCGTGCCGAAGGAGACCGTCCTCACCGAGCCGATCCGCATCGCGGTGCACGGCGAGGGCGGCACCGCCTACGGCCACCAGGTGATCGAGCTCGGCGCCTTCGCGGAGGCCCTCGTCGTCATCGACCACACCGGTGACGCGGTGCTCGCCGCCAACGTCGAGTTCGTCCTCGGCGACGGCGCCAGGCTGACCGTCGTCTCCGTCCAGGACTGGGACGCCAAGGCGGTGCACGTCGGCCAGCACAACGCGCTCGTCGGCCGGGACGCCACTTTCAAGTCGGTCGTCGTCACGTTCGGCGGCGACCTCGTCCGGCTGCACCCGCGCGTCACCTACGCCGGCCCCGGCGGCGAGGCCGAGCTGTTCGGCCTGTACTTCACCGACCGGGGCCAGCACCAGGAGCACCGCCTCCTGGTCGACCACAACGTCCCGCGCTGCAAGTCCAACGTCGTCTACAAGGGCGCGCTGCAGGGCGAGGCCGCGCACGCCGTGTGGATCGGCGACGTGCTCATCGAGGCCAGGGCCGAGGGCACCGACACCTACGAGATGAACCGCAACCTGGTCCTCACCGACGGCGCCCGTGTCGACTCCGTGCCCAATCTGGAGATCGAGACCGGTGAGATCGTCGGCGCCGGACACGCCTCCGCGACCGGCCGCTTCGACGACGAGCAGCTCTTCTACCTGATGGCCCGCGGCATCCCGGAGCACGAGGCCCGCCGGCTGGTGGTCCGCGGCTTCTTCGCCGAACTCGTCCAGCAGATCGGCGTCCCGGACATCGAGGAGCGTCTGATCGCCAAGATCGAGGAGGAGCTGGAGGCGGCGGTCGCATGACCTTCCGACGCGCCTGCGGGCTCAGCGAGCTGGAGGAGGACACCCCGAAGCGGGTGGAACTCGACGGCACGCCGGTCTCCCTCGTGCAGACCGGGGGCGAGGTGTTCGCGGTGTACGACATCTGCTCGCACGCGAAGGTCTCCCTCTCGGAGGGCGAGGTGGACGACTGCCACATCGAGTGCTGGCTGCACGGCTCGCGTTTCGACCTCCGTTCCGGCAAGCCCGACGCCCTTCCGGCGACGCGCCCCGTCCCCGTATACCCCGTAAAGATCGAAGGGGACGACGTGCTCGTCTCCCTCACCCAGGAGTCCTGAGGCATCCATGGCAACGCTTGAAATCCGAGACCTGCACGTCACCGTCGAGGCCGACACCGCCACGAAGGAGATCCTCAAGGGCGTCGATCTCACCGTGCGGCAGGGCGAGACGCACGCCATCATGGGCCCCAACGGCTCGGGCAAGTCGACCCTCGCCTACTCGCTCGCGGGTCACCCCAAGTACACGATCACCGGCGGCACCGTCACCCTCGACGGCGAGGACGTCCTGGAGATGTCCGTCGACGAGCGCGCCCGCGCCGGCCTGTTCCTCGCCATGCAGTACCCGGTCGAGGTCCCCGGCGTCTCCGTCTCCAACTTCCTGCGCACCTCCGCCACCGCCATCCGCGGCGAGGCCCCCAAGCTGCGCACCTGGGTGAAGGAGGTCAAGGAGGCCATGGAGCGCCTCAACATGGACCCCGCCTTCGCCGAGCGCAACGTCAACGAGGGCTTCTCCGGCGGTGAGAAGAAGCGCCACGAGATCCTCCAGCTGGAGCTGCTCAGGCCGAAGGTGGCGATCCTCGACGAGACCGACTCCGGCCTGGACGTCGACGCCCTGCGCGTCGTCTCCGAGGGCGTCAACCGCGTCCGTGAGACCGGTGAGGTCGGCACCCTGCTGATCACGCACTACACGCGCATCCTGCGCTACATCAAGCCCGACCACGTCCACGTGTTCTCGGCCGGCCGCATCGTCGAGTCCGGTGGCCCCGAGCTCGCCGACAAGCTGGAGAACGAGGGCTACGAGGCCTATGCGAAGGGTGGCCCCGTGAGCGGAGCGAACCCGGAGGAGGACGTCGCGTGACACAGCTGCCGGGCCTCCTCGACACCGAGGCGATCCGCAAGGACTTCCCCATCCTGGACCGCCAGGTCCACGACGGCCGGAAGCTCGTGTACCTGGACAACGCGGCGACCTCCCAGAAGCCGCGTCAGGTGCTGGACGCCCTGAGTGAGTACTACGAGCGCTACAACGCCAACGTCCACCGCGGTGTGCATGTGCTCGCCGAGGAGGCCACGGCGCTGTACGAGGGCGCGCGCGACAAGGTCGCGGAGTTCGTCAACGCGCCCAGCCGCGACGAGGTGATCTTCACCAAGAACGCCTCCGAGTCGCTCAACCTCGTGGCCAACATGCTCGGCTGGGCCGACGAGCCCTACCGGGTGGACCACGAGACCGAGATCGTCATCACGGAGATGGAGCACCACTCCAACATCGTGCCGTGGCAGCTGCTCGCGCAGCGCACGGGCGCGAAGCTGAAGTGGTTCGGCCTCACCGACGACGGCCGGCTCGACCTGTCCGACATCGACGAGGTCATCACCGAGAAGACGAAGATCGTCTCCTTCGTGCTGGTGTCCAACATCCTGGGCACGGTCAACCCGGTCGAGGCGATAGTGCGCCGCGCCCAGGAGGTCGGCGCGCTCGTCTGCATCGACGCCTCCCAGGCCGCGCCGCACATGCCGATGGACGTCCAGGCCCTCCAGGCCGACTTCGTGGCCTTCACCGGCCACAAGATGTGCGGCCCGACCGGCATCGGCGTCCTCTGGGGCCGCCAGGAACTGCTGGAGGACCTGCCTCCGTTCCTCGGCGGCGGCGAGATGATCGAGACCGTGTCGATGAGCTCGTCGACGTACGCGCCGGCCCCGCACAAGTTCGAGGCGGGCACCCCGCCGATCGCCCAGGCGGTCGGACTCGGCGCGGCGATCGACTACCTGTCGGCCATCGGCATGGACCGGATCCTCGCCCATGAGCACGCGATCACCGAGTACGCGGTCAAGCGCCTGGCCGAGGTGCCGGACCTGCGCATCATCGGCCCCGCCACGGCCGAGGAGCGCGGCGCCGCCATCTCGTTCACGCTGGGTGACATCCACCCGCACGACGTGGGCCAGGTCCTCGACGAACAGGGCATCGCGGTCCGGGTCGGCCACCACTGCGCGCGGCCGGTCTGCCTGCGGTACGGAATTCCTGCGACCACGCGGGCGTCGTTCTATCTGTACTCCACGCCGGCCGAGATCGACGCACTGGTCGAGGGCCTGGAGCACGTACGGAACTTCTTCGGATGAAGGGCTGAGGCGTGAAGCTGGACTCCATGTACCAGGACGTCATCCTGGACCACTACAAGAACCCGCACGGGCGGGGTCTTCGGGACGGTGACGCCGAGGTGCACCACGTCAACCCGACGTGCGGTGACGAGATCACGCTGCGCGTGAAGTACGACGGCACGACGATCAGCGACGTCAGCTACGAGGGGCAGGGCTGCTCCATCAGCCAGGCCTCCGCCTCCGTGCTGAACGACCTGCTGGTCGGCAAGGACCTCGCCCAGGCGCAGCGGATCCAGGCGGCCTTCCTGGAACTGATGCAGTCCAAGGGGAAGATCGAGCCCGACGACGCCATGGAGGAGATCCTGGAGGACGCGGTCGCGTTCGCCGGGGTGTCCAAGTACCCGGCACGGGTCAAGTGCGCCCTCCTGAGCTGGATGGCGTGGAAGGACGCGACGGCCCAGGCGCTGGGCGCCGACGCCGAAAGGACAACGGCATGAGCGAGACCCTGGAGACGAAGCCGGCCTCGGAGGAGGAACTCCGCGAGGCCCTGATGGACGTCGTCGACCCCGAACTGGGCATCGACGTCGTCAACCTGGGCCTGATCTACGGCATCCACGTGGACGACTCCAACGTGGCGACCATCGACATGACCCTGACCTCCGCGGCCTGTCCGCTGACGGACGTCATCGAGGACCAGGCCAAGTCCGCCACGGACGGCCTGGTCAGCGAGTTGCGCATCAACTGGGTCTGGATGCCGCCGTGGGGCCCCGACAAGATCACCGACGACGGCCGTGACCAGCTGCGGGCGCTCGGGTTCAACGTCTGAGCCTCCCCCGGCGTGGGACGCGTGCGGTGGCCCCCGGCACTCTGCCGGGGGCCACTCGTGTTCGCGCCCGCTGGCTACGATCGTCGTCATGGGGTACGCACTGCTCGCCGGAGCCATCGCAGCCGAAGTCGTCGGGACGACCGCCATGAAGTACAGCCAGGGGTTCAGCCGCCTGGGGCCCTCGCTCGTCACCGTCGTCGGGTACCTGGTCGCGTTCGCGCTGCTCGCGCAGACCCTGAAGTCCCTGTCCGTCGGGACGGCGTACGCCATCTGGTCCGGGGCGGGGACGGCCGCCGTCGCGGCGATCGGGACGATGTTCCTCGGTGAGGGACTCACTCCCGCCAAGGCCGCCGGCATCGGGCTGATCATCGCCGGTGTGGTGGTGCTGAACACGGGCGGGGCGCACTGAACGCCGTGGGCGGATCGCACTGCCGGACCGCCCCCTGAGACGTGGCCCGGACCGGTTCGCGTCCGTGGCCACCAGGCGGTTAGGTTGCCCTCATGACCGACACGACTGCTCACAGCACCACCGGCGCAGTGGCCGCCGGCCTCGCCACCCTCGCCGCCGACGGCACCGTTCTCGACACCTGGTTCCCCGCGCCCGTACTGGCCGCCGACCCCGGCCCGTCCGGCACCGAGCGGCTGTCCGCCGAGCAGGCCGCGGAACTGCTGGGCGGCGGCGCGACCGCGGCGGTCGGTCCGGACGCCCGCCGGGGGGTCGAGGTCGTCGCGGTCCGCACGGTCATCTCCTCGCTGGACGAGAAGCCGATCGACGCGCACGACGTCTACCTGCGTCTCCACCTGCTCTCGCACCGCCTCGTCCAGCCGCACGGCCAGAACCTCGACGGCATCTTCGCCTTCCTCGCCAACGTCGCCTGGACCTCGCTCGGCCCGGTCGCCGTCGACGACCTCGAGAAGGTGCGGCTCAACGCCCGCGCCGAGGGCCTGCACCTGGCCGTGACGAGCGTCGACAAGTTCCCGCGCATGACGGACTACGTCGCCCCGAAGGGCGTGCGCATCGCCGACGCCGACCGGGTGCGGCTCGGCGCGCACCTCGCCGAGGGCACCACCGTCATGCACGAGGGCTTCGTCAACTTCAACGCCGGCACGCTCGGCACCTCGATGGTCGAGGGCCGCATCTCCGCCGGTGTGGTGATCGGCGACGGCTCGGACATCGGCGGCGGCGCCTCCACCATGGGCACCCTGTCCGGCGGCGGCAACGTGCGCATCAGCGTCGGCGAGCGCTGTCTGATCGGCGCCGAGGCGGGCGTCGGCATCGCCCTCGGCGACGAGTGCGTGGTCGAGGCCGGCCTGTACGTCACCGCCGGCACCCGGGTCACCATGCCCGACGGCCAGATCGTCAAGGCCCGCGAGCTGTCCGGCGCCTCGAACATCCTTTTCCGCCGCAACTCCGTCACGGGCACGGTCGAGGCCCGTCCGAACAACGCGGTCTGGGGCGGCCTGAACGAGGTCCTGCACAGCCACAACTGACCACGCCGTCACCCCCGTTCGCTCACGTACGGGTTATTCCCCGTGACTTGGGGGTCGTTTTGGCAGATGAACGGGTGGACACAGAGTCCGATCAGACGCCGGGACGACTGACGTACAGGAATGGGGACGGCGATGACGAACAAGTGGGTGTGGGGCGTGCTGCGCTACGGGGTCGGAGTGATGGGGGTGGTGGCCGTACTGATGCTGTGCGGGACGCTGACGGGTTCCGCCCACGCGGACGAGACCAACACCGACTCCCACAACGGTCACCGGTTCGGACTGCTCAACGTCAACACGGGGCAGATCGACGACCCGGCGGAGGACGTGCTGGAGCACTTCCTGCTGGTCGGGGACGGATACGTCTGGGAGTGAAGCAGCGCTGGTCCAGCGGGCCGGAAGCGCCTCGCGCGGTGACGCGCGAGCCGCTTCCGGCCCGCTTCTTTCCTGCCTCGGACGGTCGTCAGCCGGTCGTGGGCCGCCCTGGACCCGCCGGCCGTCTCGCGGTCGGGGGACCCCAGGAGCGGGCGGACCGGGCAGGCGGGAAGGGAGAGGGCGGTGACGGTGCCGGGCTCGAGGGGACCAGGCCGTCGCAGCCGTGCGTGACCAGGTGACCGGCCAGTTCCCGGGCGCCGTCGAGGACCAGGCGCCGGTGGGGGTGAAGGGGGTGATCATCGCGCACGGGGTGCGGCCGAGGGATGAGGTCATGGGGGTGGTGTCGGTCCGCGGCGTTGTGAAGGTCCACTTATGCGTGATGGCGGGTATCGGTAAGCGTTGCTTTATGGATAGGGGAGGTGGGCGAGGGTACCCGGAGGGCCCGACCGAAAGGAGGCGGAAGGCCGTGACCGAAACCATGGAACATCGGCGGGTCCGCGACGAGCACAGCGTGGGCGAACTCGTCGGGCAGGCCACCGAGCAGATCTCACGGCTCGCCCGGCAGGAGGTGGCCCTCGCCAAGGAGGAACTGACGGAGAAGGGCCGTCGTGCCGGGCGGGGCGGCGGGATGCTGGGTGCGGCGGGGGCGTTCGGCTACGCGGGGCTGCTCGCGCTGGCCGGAACGGGCGTCGCCGCGCTCGACCTGGTGCTGCCCCTGTGGGCGGCGGCGTTGATCATCACCGTGGTGCTGTTCGCCGTCGCGGGTCTGCTGGCCGTCGCCGGTCGTGGGCAGTTGCGTCGGGCCACGCCGCCCAAGCCCGAGCGGACGCTGGGCAGCGTCAGGGCCGATGTCGAGGAGATCAAGGGAAGGGCGCACCGATGACGCACGAGGTGGGGCGAGCGGGGGCCCATGGCGCCCACGTGGACGCGGACGCGGAGCGCGCCGCGGCGGGGCGGGGGGGCAAGGGGCCGGACGAGCTGCGCCGGGAGATCGAGCGGACGCGGCACGAACTCGGCGACACCGTGGCCGAGTTGGCGGGCAAGATGGACATCAAGGGGCGGGCGCGGGCGCGGGCCGACGACTTCCGGGACCGGGCCGGGGCGATGACCGTGCAGCTGCGCAGCAGTGCCGCGCACGCGGGAGAGGTCGGGATGCGGCGCCGGAAGCCGATTCTCGTCGCGTCCGCGGCGGCGGGAGCGGCCGTCGCCATGGGTGCCGTGATGGTGCGGCGAGGGCATCACCGTCACTGAGCCGCGTGCGGTGGTGTGCCCGCGACCCGGAGTCCGGTTCGCCGGAGTGCGCGGGCGCCCGGTGGCTTCCCCTTGACCTGAAGTGCGGTTGAGGCCGGAGGGTGGAACGGTCGTGTTCGCCCGAGAGCGGAGGAAGCCATGCGTACCACCCGGCAGCCCGATCCCGCCGATCCCCGGATCGGCGCGTCCCTCTTCAGTACCTGGCGGGTGGGGACCCCCGAACGGCAGGCGCAGACCGTCGAGGCGATCGGGCGGGCCTGGGAGCGGCGCGGCTGGCCCGCCCGCGAGCTGCTCGGATACCACGTCTACACCGGTGAGGACGGGGACACCCTGCTGCACTACTTGCAGTGGGCGAGTGAGGGGGCGTACGAGTCGTTCGTCAAGACGCACCGGCAGGAGCGGGTGGACGAGATCGACACCGCCGTGCCGGGAATCGAGCGGGTGGCGCTGCACCGGTACCGGCACCATCGCAGCGGGGTGCGTACGGACGGTCCCGTTCCCGGGTGCGTCGTGATCGTCGACGTGGAGTTCGAGGGAGCCGACGCCGAGCGGTCGCGGAGATGGGCCGACGCCGTGTTCGAGGCACTGGGGAGTGAGCCCGAGCCGCCTCCCGGAGGGATCTCCGCCCACTTCCACCTGGGGACCGACGGGACCCGGGTGCTCAACTACGCGGAATGGGAGAGCGCCGGGGCGCACGCCGACGCGCTGGCCGCGGCCGGGGACGGCATCGGGCCGGCGGCGTTCGCGTGGCGCCGGGTCCAGGAGTGGCCCGGGCTGAAGAGCAGCACCGTCCGCCGCTACGAGCACGCTCTCGGGCTGGTGCCCGACGGGGCCGGCCGATGACACCGGCCGGCCCCGGGCCCACCTGGAGCGGAACCCCGGTACCTGCGGGCGGAACCCCGGTACCGGCGGGCGGGAACCCCGGTACCTACGGGCGGAACCGCAGGACCTGCGGGTCGTGGTCGCTGATCTGGTCGTGGAACTCCGCGTTGATGTGCACGCTGTCGTAGCTCAGCCTGCCGGAGCGGCGGATGGAGGGGCTGACCAGGATCTGGTCCAGGGTCTGGCTGTTGCCCTGGTAGACGTAGGAGTAACGCTCCGGCGCCGGCAGGGACTTGACGGCCGACCAGAGGGTGCCGCGGCCCTCGAGGATGTCGGTGGTCCGCGAGAACTCGAAGTCGTTGATGTCGCCCAGGACCACGACGTCCGCGTTCTTCTGTGTCTTGAGGAGCTTCGCGGTGAAGTCGTGGACGGCCTCGGCCTGGAGGTGGCGCTGGACCTCCGAGGAGCGGGCCGGCGGCTGGTACTGCGAGGTCAGGCCCTGGTCGCCGCCCTTGGACGCGAAGTGGTTGGCGATCACGATGACCGTGCGGCCGCGGAAGACGAACTCGCCGGCCAGCGGCTTGCGGCTGTCCTCGAAGGCCGCGGAGGCGGGGGCGACGCGGCCGGGGGAGTGCGTCAGGGCCGCCTTGCCGCGGACCTTGGTGACGTCGACGGCCGTGGTGGCGTCGCCGCCCGCGCGGTCGGTGAAGTGGACCCGGGCGGGGTTGAAGAGGAAGACCTGGCGGATGTTGCCGCCGGGCTGGCCGCCGTCGGCCTTGTCGGCCGGGTCGATGGAACGCCAGTCGTAGCGGGGACCGCCGGCCGCCTCGATGGCGTCGACGAGCTTCGCCATCGTCGCGTCGGCGGCGACCGTGCCGTCGTCGGTGGCGCCGTTGTTGTCCTGGATCTCCTCCAGGGACACGATGTCGGGCGACTGCAGGTTGTTCACGATCGCGTCGGAGTGGGCGGCGAACGTGTCGTCGGAGGGGTCGAGGTTCTCGACGTTGTAGGTCGCGACCGCCAGTTCGGCGGTGCGCTGCTCGCGCGTCGTCTCGCGCTGCAGGTCCCCGGACTCCAGGGTGCCGAGCTCGTTGGCGACGAGGGTGTAGCCGCCGTACTGGTTGTAGTCCAGGGGGCCCGTGGTGGCGCCGGCGAGGGTGTCGCCGACGTTCGCGTCGGGGAAGTCGGCCGCCCCGCCCAGCGACTGGATCTGCAGGAGGCCGGTGTTCTGGGCTTCGTAGGAGCCGTAGACCGCGCCGCCCCGCTGGTTGCGGTGCTCACCGGGCTTCACCGTCACCCAGAGTTCGGTGTACGGGTCGGTGGCGCCCACCACACGGGTGTCGGCGACCCGGACGTTCATGCCCTCCAGGGACTCGTAGTGGTCCAGGGCGTAGGCGTCGGGCCGCAGCGGGAGGGCGTTGACCGACCCCCCGGCTCCGGCGCCGGACGGGGCGTAGGCGGCGGGGACGGACGCCGCGTCGATCGTGGTCGCGGCCGGGACCGGGTTGCCGCTGGAGACGACCGTGACGGTCGGGCGCGTGATCTGCGTCAGGGACTGGTTGCCGGAGGACGTACCGCCGGGCACGAACTCGGAGACCGTGCCGGACACCCGCACGGCGTCGCCGACCGCCACTCCCTTGGGGGTGGAGCCCGTGTGGACGAAGAGGCCCTCGCTGGTGGCCGGGGCGGCGTCCGGAGCGGAGTCCTGGATCCAGAAGCCGCGGGACGAGCCGTAGGTGCGGATGCCGGTGACTGTTCCGGCCACGTCGGCGACCTGCTCGCCGGCGTACGGCGACAGGCGGGTGTCGCCCTGGATGTCATGGATGCGCACGGTCCCGGCGTGCGCGGGCGAGGTGAGGACGACGACGGACGCCGCGGAACACACGGCGGCGACGGTGAGCGCGGCGAGACGAGCGGACGGCTTGCTGGGCAACGGGATCCCTCCGGGGACGTGGTCTGCGCCGGGAGGAGGACGAAGCGTGGGTCACTCCCGGTCTACGCGCGTCAATGTCCGTCCCGGCCGGACCGCTTGTCAAGGTTTCGGCCATGTACGGCCGCTGAAGGGGAGATGAAGCGGGCGCCATGGGTGGAAATCCGTCTAGGCTGAGCGGCTGAGTCGTAAGAGGCGCCCTAGGAGAATCACCCTATGTCAGACAGCTCCATCCTGCCGCCGGCGCGGCTGCACCCCGAAGCGGAGCTGGCGCGCGACGCCCTGTCCAGCCCGGTGCTGTCCCGGGCCGCCCGGCTCGCCCGCTGGGCGGGGCCGGAGACCCGGGTGGACGCCGGTGGCGGGCTCGTCGAGGAACAGGTGCCGGCCGCCGCCGGGGAACTCGGGCTGTCCGGGGAGGACGCCGCGGCCGACGCCGCCGAGGCCTGGCGGATCGCCGTCGACACCGGGCTCGTCGAGGTGACCGACGAGGAGGAGGGGACGGTCGCCGCGGGTGCCGATCTGACGCTGCTCACCGGAGGCGCGCCGCAGGACGTGCTCGGGGTGTGGCTCACCGCCCTGGAGACGGTGCTCGCCGACGCGAGCGTGCCCGACCTCGGAGGCCTCGTCGACGCCATCGCGGCGGAGGACGGCTCCGGCGGACTCGACCTCGACGCCCTGGACTGGCAGCCGGAGGCCGAGGCGGAGTTCCTCGACGCCGTGCTGGGCAACCTGTACCTGCTGACCGTCGGCGAGGAGGGCCCCGGCCGGACGATGGTGCCGCTGCCCGCGCTGGCCGCGTCGGTGGTCGTGCCCGGCGACATGGCCGAGCCCACCGACGACGTCCTCGAGCAGGTCTCCGACGCGATGATGCGGCTGGACGACCAGTTCCGCATGCTGGAGCCGGTGGGACTCGTGGAGTACCGGCCGGTCGACGAGGCGCTGATGACCGACGCCGACGAGGAGCCCGCGGCACCGGTGGACGACACCGACGTCTCCCGCTACGGCATGGTGCGGCTGACCCCGCTCGGGCTGTACGGACTGCGCGCCCGGCTGCTCGAGGCGGGGTTCGAGGCCCCGGCGGTCGGCGACCTCGCGGACAAGGGCGCCGACGCGCTGCTCGACGGCACGGCCGTCTTTCCGCCTGCGGCGGCCCACGCGGAGACCGAGCACTGGCTGTCCCGGCGCGAACCCCTGGACGCAGCACGGGAGTTGCTGGCGGCGGCGCGCGGGACGGACGAGGGCGCGCCGCTGCGGCGGCTGCGCTGCCAGCAGGCGCTGTCGCTGGTCGGCACCTCGGCGGAGCCCGCGCTGCGGGAGGTGCTCGACGACGCCGAACTCGGCGGACTGGCGCGGGTGTGGCTGGCCGAGCACGGGGCGGGCGACGTGCCGCCGCCGTCCGAGGCGATGATCTTCTGGCTGACCATCGACACGGTGGCCGCCCAGCTCGCGGCCGAGGGCAACTCCGAGGAACTGCGGTCCCTGGTGGAGGGACTGGCCAGCCAGCACAGCGGCTTCTTCGCCGCGGCCTGGCGGGTGGACCACCCGGCCACGGCGGACGTGCTGGAGGCGATGGGCCGTCTGCACCCGGACAAGAGGATCGCGAAGGAAGCACGGAAGGCGGCGTTCAAGGCACGGTCGCAGTCCCCGCACGGCGGCTGAGACGCCCCTGCGCGGCGGGCGGCCGGTGACCCGCGCGGTTCACACAAGTGGGAACCCCGGTGGTCCCGGAGTTCAACCGGCGTTCAGGGACGGGCGGGAGCGTGGCGGGCGTACGGGGTCCGCCACCCTCCACGGCCTGTCCACCGTCACAGGAGACACCATGTCGCTCACCCGCAGGGACTTCGCCAGAACCTCCGCGGTCGCCGGTGCCGGCATCGCGCTGGCGGGCAGTGTCGGCGCCCTCGCCTCCGCTCCCCACGCCCTCGCGTCCGCCGACACCGAGACCGCGGACGAGCCGTCCGGGAACGCGGCGGACCGGCACGGGGCCGGTTACGGGCCGCTCGTCGCGGACCCGGCCGGGATCCTCGCCCTGCCCGCGGGGTTCACCTACCGCGTCCTCACCCACACGGGCAGGACCCGGCTGGAGTCGGGTGAGTTCACGCCCGCCGAGCACGACGGCACGGCCGCCTTCCCCGGCCCGCGCGGCAGCACCCTGCTGGTCAACAACCACGAGATGGACGGACCGCGCGACGAGGCCGAGTTCCCGGTGCCGCTCACCGAGGGCCTGGTCTACGACCCGGCCGCACCCGGCGGCTGCACCGTCGTCGAGGTACGCCCCGACGGCGGCGTCGCCGAGTGGGTCGGCATCGCCGGCACCGCCAACAACTGCGCCGGCGGCAGCACCCCCTGGGGCACCTGGCTCACCTGCGAGGAGAACTCCGACCGGGCCGGCGAGAACGGCATGACCAAGGACCACGGCTACGTCTTCGAGGTCGACCCCGCGGACCGGCGCGCCAACCGCGACCCCAAGCCGCTGAAGTTCTTCGGCCGCTACGACCACGAGGCCGTCGTCATCGACACCAAGCGCGGCCACGCCTATCTCACCGAGGACGCCGACGAGCCCAACGGCCTGTTCTACCGCTGGACCCCGCCGGAGGGCTTCCGCTACGGCCCCGGCACCCTCCGCAAGCTCGCCGACGACGCCGGGGTCCTGCAGGCACCCAAGTGCTACGACTCCGGCGGCCGGTACGTCGACGACCTCTCCCGCGCCACCCGGACCGGCACGGTGTACGGCGTCGACTGGGTGGACGTGCCCGACCGGGACGCCAGGACCGTCGACGTGCGCGAGCAGTTCGGGCCCGGGGAGGTCACCCGCGCCCGCAAGCTGGAGGGCATGTGGTGGGCAGACGGCGGGGCGTACATCGTCGCCTCGTACGCCCGTGAGGAGAGCCCCGTCCAGCACGACGGCCAGGTCTGGTTCTACGATCCCAAGCGCCGCACCCTCACCCTGAAGGTCCTGCTCGGCGTCAACCGGGACCCGTCGAAGGACGGCGCCTTCGACGGCCCGGACAACATCACCGTCTCGCCGTACGGCGGTCTGGTCATCGCCGAGGACGGCGAGGGCGTGCAGCACCTGTTCGGCGCCACCGACAGCGGGCGCACCTACCCGATCGCCCGCAACGAACTGAACATCGGCACCGAGGAGGAGCCGGAGTTCAGCGAATTCACCGGCGTCACCTTCTCGCCCGACGGAAAGACCCTCTACGCCAACATCCAGGAACCGGGCATCATGCTCGCGATCACCGGCCCGTGGAAGCGGCAACGGCGCTGGGACAGCCGGTCGTTCGATCGGGCGGGCGACTCCCGGCCCGCGCATTCGTCGTGACGGCGGACATGCCGTTCACCCCTGTCCCAGGTGTGCGGACGGTGCGGCGGCCCGTTGAAGCCGGGGAGGTGCGGGCGCTTCCGCGGTGATCGGTGCTGCCCGGCGGGAACCGTCGGGCAGCGTGCCGGATCGAAGCGAGGGCCGCGGCCAGCGTGTCCGCGGCGCCGGGCGGGCCACGGCCCGTCGGCGCCGCGAACCGGCACACCTCCGGCGGCCTGCCGGACGCCGCCTTCCGGCCCGCCCCGCTGCTCGGGGCCGGCCCGCCCCGCCCGCCCGGGAGGCCCTGCGCTCGGTAGGGTACGGGCAGGGTTCCAGGGGCGAGGAGTGGCTGGTGGCGCAGGTCAGGTCCATGCGCGCGGATGCTCGCCGCAATCACGAGCGGTTGCTGCGGGCAGCGGTGGAGGTCTTCGCGGAGCAGGGCGAGGGCGCCTCGCTCGACGACATCGCCAAGCGGGCGGGGGTCGGCTCCGGCACGCTCTACCGGCACTTTCCGACACGGCACGCGCTGCTGGAGGCCGCCTGCGCCGACCGGATCGAGTCGATCGCGGCGCGCGCCGGTGAGCTGGGCGGCCTGCTGCCGCCCGGTGAGGCGCTGGTGGAGTGGCTGGACGAGCTGGGTGCCGGGATGATCCAGATCCGCGGACTGCGCGCGCTGCTGGGATCGGCCGTCGGGGACCGCGAGCCGGCGGGCGGCGGGACCGGCTGCTGTGATCCGCTGAAGCGGGCCGTGACGGGACTCGTCGACGCGGCGCGGGAGGCGGGGGTGCTGCGGCCAGACGTCGAGCCCGTCGATGTGCTGCGGCTGGCCCACGGGGTGGCCACGGCGTCGGAACTGGCGGGCGGGGAGGGCGCGCACCTCCGCCGGTATCTGGAGCTGGTGATGGCGGGACTGCGGGCGTAGGCCGGGCGCCCCCGGGGGCGCGGGGGCGCCTGACGGCTCGTACGCGTCGTTACAGCGCCTGCGCGGCCGGCTTCACCATCCCGCGCACCGTACGGGACTTCACGAAGTCGCCCATCGCGGTCATCTCCCACTCGCCGGAGAACTGGCGGATCAGCTTCGCCATCATCACGCCCGTCTGCGGTTCGGCGCTCGTGAGGTCGAAGCGGACCAGTTCCTCGCCGGAGGCGGCGTCCAGCAGACGGCAGTACGCCTTGGCGACCTCGGTGAACTTCTGGCCGGAGAAGGAGTTGACGGTGAAGACCAGGCCGGTCACCTCCATGGGGAGGCGGCCGAGGTCGACCGTGATCACCTCGTCGTCCCCGCCGCCCTCACCGGTGAGGTTGTCGCCGGAGTGGCGGACCGCACCGTTCACGATCTGCAGCTTGCCGAAGTAGCAGCTGTCGACGTGGTTGCGCTGCGGGCCGTAGGCGATCACCGAGGCGTCCAGGTCGATGTCCTTGCCGCGGTAGGCCGGCTCCCAGCCGAGGCCCATCTTGACCTGGGAGAGCAGCGGACGGCCGCCCTTCATCAGGGAGACGGTCTGGTTCTTCTGGAGGCTGACCCGGCCCTTGTCGAGGTTGATCTTCCCGGTGCCGGGGGCGGCGGCGGGCGGCGGCGGGGGCGCGGCGGGCGCGGGGGGTGCCTGCGGGGTGGCCGCCGGCGGGGCGGGCGGGGCCGCCGCGGGCTGCACGGCGGCCGGGGGAGGCGTGGCCGGCCGGGCGGGGGCGGCCGGCTCCTCGACGGTGACGCCGAAGTCGGTGGCGATGCCGGCCAGGCCGTCGGCGTAACCCTGGCCGACGGCGCGGACCTTCCAGACGCCGCCCCGCAGGTAGATCTCGACGATCACCAGGGCGGTCTCGTCGCCGAGGCGCGGGGGTGTGAAAGTGGCCAGGACCGCGTTGTCGTCCGCGCCGCGGATGGTGGCGGTGGGCTCGATGCCCTGGAAGGTCTGGCCGGCGGCGTCGGGGCTCGCGGTGACGACGATCTTCTCGATGCCGGGCGGGACGGCCGCGGTGTCGACCGTGATGGCGTCGGGGGCGGTGCCGCCGCCGGAGCGGTAGGTCACGCCGGGGCCGCCGGGCTGGTTGTAGAAGATGAAGTCGTCGTCGGAGCGCACCTTGCCGTCGGCGGTGAGCAGCAGGCCCGATACGTCCAGCCGCACGGGGGCGGAGACGTCCACCGTCACTCGGGCGGTGGGGAGGGGGATGTTCGAGCCGGGGGTCATAGCGGTCATGCCGGGTCAACGAGCGGAGGCGTTTTACCGTTCCCTTACCTGTGCTCCGATCGGGCCGGGCGGCCGGGTGGTGGAGCCGCCGGGTGGTGTGTCCGCCGGACGGTGTGGCTCCGCCGCCCCCTCCGTCCCGGTCCCGGGGCGCTGCCCCCGGACCCCGCGAACGCCGGAGGGGCTGAAACCAGCCGCTCCGGCGTCCGGGGGTGGGGGGATGCGGGGTGGGTGTTACGGGACCACGACGATCTTCCGGCCCACGCCCGCCGCGAACTGCTCCAGGGCCTGCGGGTACTGGTCCAGCGGGATGCGGTCGCTGATGAAGACGTCCGGGTCCAGGACGCCGTTCGCGAAGAGTTCCGCCGCACGCTCGTAGCTGTGCAGGACGGCCATCGATCCCGTGATCGTGATCTCCTGGTTGTAGATCCGGTACGGGTCGATGCTCACGCGGGTCGCGTAGTCGGCGACGCCGAACTGGAGGAACGTGCCGGCCTTGGCCACGCGGTCCAGGCCGTCCTGGATCGCCGCCGCGTTGCCGGTCGCGTCGATGACGAGGTCCCAGCCCTGCGGGCGGTCCAGCTCGTCCGGGCTCGCGGCCGAACCGGAGACGCCGAGCTTGCGGGCGGTCTCCAGACGCGTCGGGTTCAGGTCCACCATGTCCACGCTCGCCGCGCCGGTGCGCTTGGCCAGCTCCAGCATCATCAGGCCCATGGTGCCGGAGCCGTAGATCAGGACATGGGCGCCGAGGCGGGACTGCAGCACGTCGTAGCCGCGCACCGCGCAGGAGAGGGGCTCGATCAGGGCCGCGTCCTGGGTGCGGACGTGCTCGGGCAGCTTGACGCAGTTGGCCACCGGGGCCACCGCGTACTGGGCGGCGCCGCCGGGCTCGGTGACACCGATCGCCGCCCAGCGCTCGCAGAGGTTGTTGTGGCCGTTGCGGCAGTAGCGGCACTCGTAGCAGTACAGGGAGGGGTCCACCGCGACCCGGTCGCCGACCGAGACCTCGGTGACCTGGCTGCCGACGCCGACCACCTCGCCCGCGAACTCGTGCCCCGGGACGATCGGCAGTTTGGGGGCGAACTCGCCCTGCAGGATGTGCAGATCGGTGCCGCACAGCCCACAGGCCGCGACCTCGACGACGACGTCGCGCGGCCCTGGGGTCGGGTCCGGGACCTCGGCGACGACGGCCTTGCCCACGGACTCGATGACGGCGGCCTTCATTTCACGGCTCCCAACGACAGGCCCTGGACCAGTTTGTCCTGGGCGGCGAACCCCGCGGCGAGCACCGGCAGGGAGATGACGAGCGACGCGGCGCACACCTTGGCCAGGAACAGGCCCTGGCTGGTGATGAAGCCGGTCAGGAAGACGGGAGCGGTCTCGGCCACCACGCCCGTCAGCACCCGGGCGAACAGCAGTTCGTTCCAGCTGAAGATGAAGCAGATGAGGGAGGTGGCGGCGATGCCGGGGAGCGCGATGGGCGCGACGACCCGGGTCAGGATGGTCGGCAGCTTCGCGCCGTCCACCCGCGCCGCCTCGATGATCGCGACCGGGACCTCGGCGAGGAAGGACTGCATCATCCACACCGCGATCGGCAGGTTCATCGAGGTGTAGAGGATGACCAGCAGCCAGATGTTGTCCAGCATGCCGGTGTTCTTGGCGAACAGGTAGATCGGCAGCAAGCCCGCCACCACCGGCAGCATCTTGGTGGAGAGGAAGAAGAACAGGACGTCCGTCCACTTCTTCACCGGGCGGATGGACAGGGCGTAGGCCGCGGGGAGGGCGAGCAGCAGGACCAGCAGCGTCGAGACGACGGACGCCACCAGCGAGTTGATCAGGGACGGCCAGGGGCTCGCGCCGCCGTCCGCGCCGAAGAACTCGCGGTAGCCGTCGAGGGTGAGGGCGGCCGCGAAGGACGGCGGGTTGGTGGCCGCGTCCGCCTCGGAGTGGAAGGACGTCAGGGTCATCCAGGCGATGGGCAGGAAGAACACGATGCCGGCCAGCCAGGCGACCAGGCCGAGGCCCGCTCCGCTCCGGAACCGGCCGCTGGTGCGTACGGCGACGTTGCTCATGCGCGGGACGCCTCCTCACGGAACAGGGACGACACCACGCGCAGGGCGAGGGTCGCGATGACGAGCGAGCCGATGACGACCAGGACGCCGGCCGCCGAGGCGAGGCCGTTCTCGTGAGCCTGGTAGAAGGTCTGGTAGACGGTGTAGGGCAGGTTCGCGGTGCCCAGGCCACCGGACGTGATCGTGAAGACCGCGTCGAAGTTCTGCACGATGTAGATCGAGCCGAGCAGGGCGCCCAGTTCGAGGTAGCGGCGCAGGTGGGGCAGGGTCAGGTAGCGGAAGATCTGCCAGTTGCTCGCCCCGTCCACCCGGGCGGCCTCCATCTGCTGCTGGTCCCTGCTCTGCAGGCCGGCCAGCAGGATCAGCATCATGAAGGGGGTCCACTGCCACACCAGCGCCGCCTCGACGGCGAGCAGCGGGGTGTCGGAGATCCAGTCGGGCTGGGGGCCGCCCACGTAGTGCAGCAGACCGTTGAGCAGACCGTACTCGGGGTTGTAGAGGACGTGCTTCCACAGCAGCGCCGCCGCCACCGGGACCACCAGGAACGGGGCGATGAGCAGGGTGCGCACAAGACCCCGGCCGCGGAACTTGCGGTCCAGCAGGAGGGCGAGGAGCAGACCGAGGACGAGGCTGGCCAGCACGACCGCCACCGTCAGCAGGATCGTCGTCCACACCGACTTGCGCAGGGCCTCGTCGGTGAGGACCTCCTGGTAGTTGCCGAGGCCGGCGAACTCCCGGGCGTCGGGGTAGAGGGCGTTCCAGTCGAAGAAGGAGATCACCAGGGTCGCCACGAAGGGGAGCTGGGTGACCGCGATCATGAAGATCAGGGCGGGCAGGAGCGGGGCCCGGGTGGCCCAGGCGCGCAGCCGCGGGGAGGGCCGGCGAGGGGCCGGCCGTGTCTCTGGTGCGGCCACGGGGGCCGTTGTCGTGGCGGTCATCGTCCCTCGTACTCCTCGGCGATCTCTTCTGCCAGCTGCTGGGACTTCTTCAGGGCCGCGTCGACGGACTGGCGTCCGGCGATGGCCGCGCTGATCTCCTGGGAGACCTTCAGGCCGAGGTCGGTGAACTCGGGGATGCCGACGAACTGGATGCCGGGCGCGGGGCGCGGCTGCACGCCGGGGTCGTCGGGCCTGGCCTGCTCGATGGCTTCCTTGGTCATCTCCTGGAACGCGGCGGCCTCGGCACGGTAGTCCGGGTTGGCGTAGGTGGAGGCGCGCTTGCCGGCCGGGACGTTGGACCAGCCGAACTCGTCCCCGACCAGCTGCTCGTACTCCTTGCTGGAGGCCCAGGAGACGAACTTCCAGGCGTTGTCGGGGTTGCGGGAGGCGTCCTGGATGCCCCAGGCCCAGGTGTAGAGCCAGCCGGAGGACTCCGTCTTCTCGACCGGCGCCGGGGCGTAGCCGAGCTTGCCCTTCACGGGGGACTTGTCCGCCTCCAGGGCGCCGGCCGCGGAGGTGGCGTCGTACCACATGGCGACCTTGCTCTGGGTCATGTTGTTCAGGCACTCGGCGAAGCCGGCCTGGGGGGCGCCGGCCTCACCGTGCTCGCGGACCAGGCCGACGTAGAACTCCACCGCCTCTTTCCACTCGGGGGAGTCGAGGCGGGCCTTCCAGTCCTTGTCGAACCAGGTGCCGCCGAAGGTGTTGACCACGGTGGTCAGCGGGGCCATGACCTCGCCCCAGCCGGGCAGGCCGCGCAGGCAGATGCCCTTCATGCCCGGTTCGGCGCCGTCGAGCTCGGCGGCGAGGTCGGCCACCTGCTGCCAGGTGGGCTTCTCGGGCATGGTCAGGCCCTCCTTCTCGAAGATGTCCTTGCGGTACATCAGGAAGGAGGACTCGCCGTAGAAGGGCTGGCCGTAGAGCTTGCCGTCGTCGCCGGTGAGGGACTGGCGCATCGGCTTCAGGACGTCCTGCTCGTCGTAGGCGGCGTCCTTGCCCACGTAGGAGTCCATCTCGTGCAGCCAGCCGTTGCGGGCGTAGATGGGGATCTCGTAGTTGGAGAGGGTGGCCACGTCGTACTGGCCGGCCTGGTTGGCGAAGTCCTGGCTGATCTTGTCGCGGACGTCGTTCTCCGGCAGCACGGTGAAGTTCACCTTGATGCCGGTGTCCTTGGTGAAGTGGTCCGCGGTCAGCTTCTGCAACTCGACCATCTGCGGGTTGTTGACCATCAGGACGTTGATGGAGTCACCGCCGGATCCGGCCCCGCCGGCTCCGACCCAGCAGCCGGAGAGCAGCGGGGCGAGTAGCGTCCCTGCGGCGACCGCGGCGAGTGTGGCTCGCGGCGGCCTCCGTCGGCTCTGGGTTCGCATGGATCGCTCCTGGACATTTAGAGGGGGGATACAAGGGGAGATACGGGACGCCACCTGGTGTGGTGGGCCCGTCAAGGGTGGAACGGTGTGCTGAGGTGGTTCAGACCCGGATGACCTGCGGCCCGAGCAGGGAGTAGCGATGGGCCTCGGCCGCCGGGAGCAGCGTGCTCGTGACGATCGCCTCCAGTGCGCCGATCTCGGCGAACCGGCAGAAGCTGACCGCTCCGAACTTGGTGTGGACCCCGGCGAACACCACCCGGCGGGCGGCCCGGACGGCCTGTGCCTTGACCTCGCTGACCGCGGGGTCGGGCGTGGTCAGACCGTGTTCGCGGGAGATCCCGTTGGCGCCGATGAACGCCAGGTCGATCACGAAGCCGGAGAGCATCTTCGTCGTCCAGTGGTCGACGGTGGCGAGGGTCCCGGAACGGACCCGGCCGCCGAGCAGCAGGACGGACACGGTGCCGGTCTCCGCGAGCGCGCCCGCGACCGGCAGGGAGGCGGTGACCACGGTGAGCGGCCGGTCGGTGGGCAGGGCCTCGGCGATGAGCTGCGGGGTGAAGCCCTCGTCGACGAAGACCGTCTCGGCGTCCCCGAGCAGTTCGGCCGCGGCGGCCGCGACCCTGCGCTTCTCGGGCACGTGGCTGGTGGCGCGGAAGGCGAGTGTCGTCTCGAAGCCGGCGCTCTCCACGGGGTAGGCGCCGCCATGGGTGCGGCGTACCAGGCCGTGGTCCTCCAGGGCGCGCAGATCCCGTCGCACGGTCTCCTTGGCCACGCCCAGTTCGGCGGCGAGCGCGGTGACGTCGACCGAGCCGGTGGCCCGCGCCGCCAGCACGATCTCCCGCTGGCGCTCTTCGGCCGTCCTGTTGCTCATGGCCGAACACCTGCTTCCTGATCTCACTGCCCGTTCGGGCCCGATGGGGCCCATGCAGGAAGTTCTACAGCGGGCGACCGGCGCTGACCAGGCCTGTTGCGCGCCCGTTCCTGCCCGGTTGTGTCCGTTCGGCCCGGGGTGTGACCGGCTCGGACCTGGGCGGGGACCGATGCGGGCGTGGGAGCGGGCAGCCCGGATGCCCGAATGGCCGGGCGGACGGGCCCGTTCGGTGCCCGTCCGCCCTCGCAAACGTTTATTTCGCGCCGACAGGACGCGTGGGGAGGCCGTCAGTACGGCCAGATGGGCGGGTCGGTGAGGAAGTGACCGCCCAGGCAGGCGTGCGCCGGGTCGTCCGGGTCGAGTTCGCCCTGCTCGGCGATCAGCTTCTCGGCGTACGGCTCGGAGTCGTCCTGCGGGTCGTAGCCGAGGGCGCGTGCGGAGGTCAGGTCCCACCACAGCCGGGTGTTGGCGGAGGAACCGTGGACGACGGTGTGGCCCACGTCCTCGGCGGTCAGGGCCGCGTGGAAGAGGCGGGCGCCGTCGGCGGGGCTCATCCACACCGAGAGCATGCGCACGCTGGTCGGCTCGGGGAAGCAGGAGCCGATGCGCACGGAGACGGTCTCCAGGCCGTGCTTGTCCCAGTAGAGCTGGGCGAGGTCCTCGCCGAAGCACTTGGACAGCCCGTAGAAGGTGTCCGGACGGCGCGGGGTGTCGACGGGGATGAGGGGGTCGTCGCCCCGCGGGCGCGGGGTGTAGCCGACGGCGTGGTTGGAGGAGGCGAAGACGACGCGTCCGACGCCCTCCTCGCGGGCGGCCTCGTACAGGTTGTACGTGCCCTCGATGTTGGCCCTGAGGATCTTCTCGAAGGGGGCTTCCAGGGAGATGCCCGCGAGGTGGATGATCGCGTCGACGCCGCGGACCGCCTCGCGCACGGCCTCCTCGTCGGCGAGGTCCGCGACGACCGCGTCCGGTTCGCCGTCGATCGGGCGCAGGTCGAACAGGCGCAGTGCGTAGCCGTAGTCCGGGAGCAGGCCCCGCATCAGGGTGCCGAGGCCGCCGGCGGCGCCGGTGAGCAGAACGGTGCGGGGAGCGGGCATCCTCGGGTCTCCTTGCATCGTCGGCCATGTCGCCCGTACATATGTGCGCACGACATTCATATGCGTGGAAACGCTAAGGAGAGGGAGTGTGGCCCGTCAAGTGTGCCGCGGCTTCCGGGGGAACGGGAAAATCCGCTGGTGTGTGACGGGATCGGTCCTTGACCGCCACCCCTGGGGCGCCTTAGCGTGAACATGTTCAAGGATCGGGGCGTCAATCAGGAATGTGGACCAGGGAGGGCCTGTGACGTCAGCCCCTCCCACCGCCCGGCTCGGCGTTCCCGGCGGGTCGCTGTTCCTCCCGGTCACCGCCTACGGGCCCGGCTGCCGCGCGATCGGCGTCCCTCTCCGTTCGTCGGCGGTGCTCCGCTCCGCCCCCGGGACCGCCCCCGGGACCGCCCTCGCCCGTACCGCCTTCCGCACCGGCGGCGACGCCACCGCGCACCGGCTGGTCGACAACCTCCGCCGGCCGTGCGCCGAACCGCGCACCAGGGGCGGCGGTCGCGCCGTCTCCCCCGTCGAGGCGGCCGTACGGCTGCGCGGGCCGGCCGTGGGGGAAGGGCGGCCCGCGCAGCCGTACGGGGACCATGTCGGGCAGCTCGCCCGGGTGGTCGAGCGGGGATCCGCACTGATCGAGGAGGACCGGTGAAGACGTCGGCATTCGTCTACCCCTGGGACGTCAACGGGGACCCGGAGGCCCCCGCGCGGATCGCCGCGCTCGGCACCGCGCAGGTGACGCTCGCCTCCGCCTACCACTCCACGCGCGCGCTGACCCCCCGCCACCCGCGCCACCGCATCGTCACCGCCGAGTACGCGGCCGTGCTCTACCCGCCGGACGGCCGCTGGGCGGGCCGCACCCCGCGCCCGTACCCGGCCGGCGACTGGGCGCCCGGCGACGCCTTCGGCGAGGCCGCCGCCGCGCTCACGGACGCGGGTCTCGAGGTGCACACCTGGGTGGTCCTCGCGCACAACTCCCGCCTGGGCGCCGACCATCCGGAGACCTCGGTGGTCAACGCCTACGGCGACCGCTACCCCTGGGCGCCGTGCGTCGCACAGCCCGCCACCCGCGCCTACCTGACCGATCTGGCCGCCGAGGCCGCCGTACGGCCCGGGGCGCGCGGCACCGAACTGGAATCCCTCGGCTGGTACGGGCTGGCCCATCTGCACGCCCACGACAAGACGGCCGGGGTCGGGCTCGGGGACGCCGGGCAGTACCTGATGTCCCTGTGCTTCTGCCCGGCCTGCCGCGACGGCTACGGCACCCAGGGGCTGGACCCCGGTGAACTGGCCGCCGCCGTACGGGCCGCACTGGAACCGGTGTGGAAGGGCGCCCCCTGCGACGGCGGCTGGGCGGGCGTCGGGGGACTCCTCGGCGAGACGACGGCGAACGCCACGCGCGCCTGGCGCGACCTCACCGCCCGCACGCTGCAGGAGGCGGCCGTCACCGCCGTGCGCGAGGCCGCGCCCGAGGACTTCCAGGTGCTGCTGCACGCGGACCCGGTGTCCTACCACTGCGGCGCCAACGCCGGCGTCGACCCCGCCCACATCCTCTCCGTCGCCGACGGCGTGGTCGTGCCCTGCACCGGGGGCGCCGGATCGCTGACGCCGTTCGCGCGGGAGGCCCGGGAGGGCGCCGTACTCGCCGCCAACCTCACGGTCGTCTCCGGCATGGGCGGCAGCCCCGGCACCCTCGCTGCGGACGCGGCCGCGGCCCGCCGGCTCGGCGCCACCGAACTGCGCCTGTATCACGCCGGGTTGGCGTCGGACGGGGACCTGGAGGCGGTGCGCTCGGCGCTCGCCGGGCTGTGAAGCAGGGCCGCCGCCGCACCGCGACGGCCAGGACGGCGATGCCGTACGCCGCGAAGCGCCGTGGCCGCGAGGCCGCCCGATCCGCTGAGGTCCTTGACCCCCACGCCGGAGGCCGGCCGCAGCGCGGAGGTGCCGAGGCCCGAGACCACCACCCCGGTGAGACGGAGTCCGGCGTTGCGGTCCCGCACCACGCGCACCACGGGCCGGGCGGCGCGGCCGGTCCGGTCGGTCTTCTCGGTCGTCGTACCCGGCCGTCGTGGCTCTGAGGACCGCCCCCGCGGATCGGGCACCTGCCCCGGCCGGGGGACGGACGGGCGATGAGTTCCGCGGCCGGGACCGGTCTGCCTGCCGGGAGCACCGCCCCGGACCGGACTACGGAAGGCAGACCGATGACCGACGCCACCACCCCCGACCTCGGACCGCAGACGAGGATCGTGGCGCGCCTCGCCGAGCGCGTCACCGACGAGCAGCTGACGGGCGCGACGCCCTGCCCGGACTACGCGGTGCGCAACCTGCTGGGCCATCTCGCCGGACTGGCCGTCGCCTTCCGTGACGCCGGGCGCAAGGACCTCGGGGCCACCACCGACACCAGCCCGGACTCCGCCGTGCCGGACATCGGCCCCGGCTGGCGCGCGGAGCTGCCCGAGGTGCTCGGCGAACTCGCCGGCGCGTGGCGCGACCCGGCCGCCTGGACCGGCACGACCCGGGCCGGGGGCGTGGACCTGCCCGGCGCGGTCGCCGGGGCCGTCGCCGTCGACGAGCTGGTCGTCCACGGCTGGGACCTGGCCCGCGCGACCGGCCAGGACTACGCGCCCGACCCCGCCGCGCTCCGCATGGCGTACGACCTCCTCACCGCGTCGGCCGAGGAACCCGGGAACAGTCTCTTCGGCCCGGTCGTCCCCGTCCCGCCGGACGCGCCGCTCCTCGACCGCGTGGTCGGTCTGAGCGGCCGCGAGCCGGGCTGGACCCGGCCCGCCTGAGCCCGGCGCGGCACCGGCGCGGGAGCGCTGCGCGAGCCCGCCCCGGCCGACGCGCCGCCCCGCCCCGGGGACCTGCCGCAGGGGCGGGGTGCCGGGGCGTACGGGCCGACGCGGCCCCGGAAGGCCGCGCGCACGGCGGGTGGGGCGACGCCAAGTTCTCCGTTCTCCTGCCGGAAGCATTGACGAAACCCCGGGCCGCTCCTACGGTCATCGCGTCGTACTTCGTACGTCATATATGAGACGCGATACGCGATACGCAATACGCGATCGGCTACGCGAGATCCGAGAGGTGCGCATGACCTCTGTGCCCACGCCGATCCCCTCCCGCACGCAGTACGTGCTGGAGGAGATCAAACGCCGCATACTCACCGGCCGGTTCACACCGGGCCAGGCCCTGGTCGAGACCGACCTCGCCGCACAGTTCGGGGTGTCCAAGACCCCGGTGCGCGAGGCGCTCAAGACCCTGGCCGGCACCGGACTGGTCGTGATGAGCCAGTACAAGGGCGTCACGGTGCGCACGGTCGACGCGGACATGGCGCGCGAGGTCTACGACGTGCGACTGCTCCTCGAACCCGAGGCCCTCAGGCGCGCCGTGCGACGCGGCGCCTCCCTGGACGACGCCCGCTCCGCGCTGACCCGGGCCGACGAGGCCACCGACACCGCCGAACGGTCGCTCGCCAACCGCGAGTTCCACCGCGCCCTCTACGTGCCGTGCGGCAACCCGCTGCTCGGCCGGATGCTCGACGAGGTCCGCGACCAGGCCGCCCTCGTCTCCGCCGTCGCCTGGGCCGCCGACCCCTCCTGGGAACGGGAGGCCGGCGAACACCGCGAGATCCTGCGGCTCGCCCTCGGCGGTGACGCGGACGGCGCGGCGCGCGCCCTGCACGCGCACATCGCGTCGTTCGTGCGGCGGGCGTTCCCCGGAGCCGGGTTCGACGCCCCGGACGCCCCGCAAGCCCGGGACACCCCGGACGCCCCGCAAGCCCGGAAAGGGGACGGTCAGGTATGACGACGACGTTCGAGGCCCAACGGGCGGCCCTGGCCGACGTGGTGGCGATCCCGGTGACCCCGTTCGCCGAGGACGGCTCCGTCGACCCCGCCACCTACCGGGCCCTGCTGCGCCGCCTCCTCGACGGCGGCATCACGACCCTCACCCCCAACGGCAACACCGGCGAGTTCTACGCGCTCACCCCCGAGGAGCGCCGCCTGGTCACCGAGCTGACCGTCGAGGAGGCCGGCGGCCGCTCGGCCGTCCTGGTCGGCGTCGGCCACGACGTGCCCACCGCCGTCGCCTCCGCACGGCACGCCCGCGAACTCGGCGCGCAGATGGTGATGGTGCACCAGCCCGTCCACCCCTACGTCTCGCAGAGCGGCTGGGTCGACTACCACCGCGCCATCGCCGGGGCCGTGCCCGAACTGGGCGTCGTCCCGTACATCCGCAACGCGCAGCTGACCGGCGCCCGCCTCGCCGAACTCGCCGACGCCTGCCCCAACGTCATCGGCGTGAAGTACGCCGTGCCGGACGCGTCGAGGTTCGCCGCCTTCGCCCGGGACGCGGGCCTGGAGCGGTTCGTGTGGGTGGCGGGACTCGCCGAGCCGTACGCCCCCTCCTACTTCTCGGCGGGCGCCACCGGCTTCACCTCCGGTCTGGTCAACGTCGCCCCGGCGGTCTCGCTGAACATGATCGGGGCGCTGCGCTCCGGCGACTACCCGACCGCGATGAAGGTGTGGGAGCAGATCCGCCGCTTCGAGGAACTGCGCGCCGCCAACGGCTCCGCCAACAACGTCACCGTCGTCAAGGAGGCCCTCGCCTCCCTCGGCCTGTGCCGCCGCGAGGTCCGCCCGCCGAGCAGACCGCTGCCGGAGGGCGAGCGGGCCGAGGTCGCCGCGATCGCCGCGGGGTGGTCCGCATGAGCGCCCCCGACGAGCGGCGCAGGCGCCCCGAGGAACTGCGCAGCCACCAGTGGTACGGCACCGACGGACTGCGCTCCTTCAGCCACCGCGCCCGCACCCGCCAGCTCGGCTACCTGCCCGGGGAACACCTGGGCAAGCCCGTCATCGCGATCCTCAACACCTGGTCCGACATCAACCCCTGCCACGTCCACCTGCGCGACCGCGCCCAAGCCGTCAAGCGGGGTGTCTGGCAGGCGGGCGGCTTCCCTCTCGAATTCCCGGTCTCCACCCTCAGCGAGACCTTCCAGAAGCCGACCCCGATGCTGTACCGCAACCTCCTCGCCATGGAGACCGAGGAGCTGCTGCGGTCCTACCCGGTCGACGGGGCGGTGCTGATGGGCGGCTGCGACAAGTCCACCCCCGCCCTGCTGATGGGCGCCGCCACCGCCGACCTGCCGGCCGTGTTCGTGCCCGCCGGGCCGATGCTGCCCGGGCACTGGCGGGGCGAGGTGCTCGGTTCCGGCACCGACATGTGGAAGTACTGGGACGACAAGCGGGCCGGCGTCATCGGCGACTGCGAGATGCAGGAGCTGGAGAGCGGCCTGGCCCGCTCGCCCGGCCACTGCATGACGATGGGTACGGCGTCCACGCTGACCGCCGCCGCCGAGGTGCTCGGCGTCACGGTCCCGGGCGCGTCCAGCATCCCGGCCGTCGACTCCGGGCACGACCGGATGGCCGCCGCGGCCGGACTGCGCGTCGTCGAACTGGTCCACCGGGACCGCAGGCCGAGCGAGATCCTGACCGCCGAGGCCTTCGAGGACGCGGTGACGACCGTCCTCGGGCTCGGCGGCTCCACCAACGCCGTCATCCACCTGATCGCCATGGCCGGCCGGGCGGGCGTCGGGCTCACCCTGGACGACTTCGACCGCATCGCCCGCACCGTGCCGGTGCTGGCCAATGTGCGGCCCGGTGGACAGAGGTACCTGATGGAGGACTTCCACTTCGCGGGCGGTCTGCCCGGGTTCCTCTCCCGGATCCCGGACCTGCTCCACCTGGACCGGCCCACCGTCTCCCACGACACGATGCGCGAGCAGATCGCCGGCGCGCAGGTGTACGACGACGACGTCATCCGGCCCCGGGACAACCCGGTCGCCGCCGAGGGCGGGGTCGCCGTACTGCGCGGCAACCTCTGCCCGGACGGCGCCGTGATCAAGCACATCGCCGCCGAACCGCACCTGCTGCGGCACACCGGTCCGGCCGTCGTCTTCGACGACTACCGGCAGATGCAGCGGACCATCAACGACCCGGCGCTGGGCATCACCGCCGACAGCGTGCTCGTACTGCGCAACGCCGGACCCAAGGGCGGCCCGGGCATGCCCGAGTACGGCATGCTGCCGCTGCCCGACCACCTGCTCAAGCAGGGGGTGCGGGACATGGTGCGCGTCTCCGACGCCCGTATGAGCGGGACGAGTTACGGCACCTGTGTCCTGCACGTGGCCCCGGAGTCGTACATCGGCGGGCCGCTGGCCCTGGTGCGCACCGGGGACTCCATCACCCTCGACGTCGGGAACCGCGTCCTGCGGCTCGACGTGGACGACGAGGAGCTGGAGCGGCGCAGGGCGCAGTGGACGCCGCCGCCCGTCCGCCACGAGCGCGGCTACGGCGCGCTCTACAACGACCAGATCACCCAGGCCGACACCGGCTGCGACTTCGAGTTCCTCGCCCGCCCGGGCAAGGTCCAGGACCCCTACGCCGGCTGATCGACCGTCACCGGCCCGGCTCGCGCACATGCACGGAGAAAGCGCTTCCTATCGCTCGCGCACCACGCAGCAGGACGTACCGAGAAACGGAGAACAGTCATGGCCCAAGCCGCAGCCGTGGCGAAACCACCCGCGCCACCCCGGCGGCGCCGTGCCTCCGCCGCCCCCCGCAGGCTTCCCTACCTGCTGATCGCGCCCGCCGCCCTGCTCATGCTGGGCTTCATCGCGTACCCGGTCATCAGCGTCTTCTACTACAGCCTGCGGAACTACAACCCGACCAAGCCGTGGCGGAACGGCTACGCGGGCCTGGACAACTTCACCCGCATCTTCACCGAGGACCCGCTGTTCCGGGACACGCTGGTCTTCAGCGCCAAGTGGGTGTTCGTCGAGGTCGGGCTGCAACTGCTGTTCGGCCTGGCGCTCGCCCTCATCGTCAACCAGACCTTCGCCGGCCGGGCCCTGGGCCGCGCCCTCGTCTTCTCGCCCTGGGCCGTCTCCGGCGTGCTGACCTCCGCGATCTGGGTGCTGCTCTACAACTCGCAGACCGGCGTCACCCGCTACCTCGCGGACATGGGCATCGGCGCATACGGCACCAGCTGGCTGTCGGACACCTCGACGGTCTTCTCCGCGGTGGTCGTCGCCGACCTGTGGCGCGGCGTCCCCTTCTTCGCCATCCTCATCCTCGCCGACCTCCAGTCCGTCCCGAAGGACCTCTACGAGGCCGCCGAGGTCGACGGCGCGAGCCGTGTCCAGCAGTTCCGGCACATCACGCTGCCGCACCTGAAGGACGCCATCATCCTGTCCACGCTGCTGCGCGCGGTGTGGGAGTTCAACAACGTCGACCTGCTCTACACGCTGACCGGCGGCGGACCCGCGGGCGAGACCACGACACTGCCGCTGTACATCGCCAACACCTCGGTCGACGCCCACGACTTCGGCTACGCGTCGGCCCTCACCACGGTCGCGTTCGTGATCCTGCTCTTCTGCTCGATGGTCTACCTG
This sequence comes from Streptomyces sp. NPDC016640, assembly GCF_043076215.1. NCBI lineage: Bacteria > Bacillati > Actinomycetota > Actinomycetes > Kitasatosporales > Streptomycetaceae > Streptomyces > Streptomyces sp. NPDC016640. The sequence goes on along the minus strand of NZ_JBIBRG010000018.1, from coordinate 102,237 downwards.
CGGCTGAGCAAGTTCGGAGGCGAAAGCAAGTGATCACCGAAGAGGCCACGCAGGCCGCCCCCGCCCCCGCGCCCACCGCCCCCGAACCGTCCCGCCCGGGGAAGCGGCGCCGCGCCTGGGACGAGGCACCCCGCTGGCAGATCTACCTGCCCCTGGGCATCTACCTCGTCTTCACCCTCGTCCCGTTCTACTGGATCCTGCTCTTCGCGCTGCGCCCGGCCGGCTCCACCTCGCTGGTGCCCTGGCCGATGACCTTCGTCCACTTCGAGAAGGTCTGGACGGACCGCGGCTTCGGCACCTTCTTCCACAACAGCGTGCTGGTCGGCGTCGCCACCCTGATCATGACGACGCTGGTCGCCCTGGCCGGCGGCTACGCCCTCGCCCGGTTCGACTTCAAGGTCAAGCGGGCGTTCATGCTGGCCCTGCTGTGCTCCCAGTTCGTGCCCGGCGCGCTGCTGCTGGTGCCGCTGTTCGAGATCTTCGCCGAGCTGCGGATGATCAACTCCCTCGGCAGCGTCATCCTCGCCGAGACGGTCTTCCAGCTGCCGCTGTCGATGATCCTGATCGGCAACTTCATCAAGAACGTGCCGTACTCCCTGGAGGAGGCCGCCTGGGTGGACGGCTGCAACCGGATGCGGGCCTTCCGAGTGGTGGTCCTGCCGCTGCTGCGGCCCGGCCTGATCGCCGTCGGCTCCTTCGCCTTCGTCCACTCCTGGAACCACTTCCTGTTCGCCCTGATGTTCCTGAACAACCAGGAGAAGCAGACCATCCCGGTCGGCCTCAACACCCTGATGAGCGCGGACAGCGTCGACCTCGGCGCGCTCGCCGCGGGCGGCATCATCGCGGCCGTCCCCGTCGTGCTCGTGTTCGCCTTCATCCAGAAGTGGCTGATCACCGGCTTCAGCGCGGGGGCGGTGAAGGGATGACGGAACCCCGGACCGCACCCGGCGCCCTGCTCCCGGTCCCCGTCGTCCTCGCCGGAGCCCGCGGCCACGGCCGCTGGCACCTGGCGAACATCCGCCGGCTCCAGGCGGAGGGCCTGGTGCGGCTCGTGGGCATCGGTGAGCTCACCCCGCTCACCGAGGAGGAGTTCGGCGGGGAGCTCCCCGAGCAGTCCGCCGACTTCGGCGCGCTGCTGGACTCCACCGGCGCCCGCGTCGCGGTGGTCTGCACCCCGATCCCCACTCACACCGGCCTCGCCCTCGCGGCCGCCGCGCGGGGCGTGCACCTCCTGCTGGAGAAGCCGCCGGCGCCGTCCTTCGCCGAGTTCCGCCGGATGGCCGACGGGGTCGCCGCGGCGGGGGTCGCCTGCCAGATCGGCTTCCAGTCGCTGGGCTCGCACGCCGTGCCCGCGATCCGGGAGCTGGTCGCCGAGGGCGCCGTCGGCCGGGTCGTGGGGGTCGGCGGCGCCGGCGCCTGGGTGCGGCCCGAGGAGTACTTCCGGCGGGCGCCCTGGGCGGGCCGGCGCCGGCTGAACGGCGTCGACGTGATCGACGGCGCGCTGACCAACCCGCTCGCCCACGCCGTCGCCACCGCCCTCGCGCTCGACGGCAGCACCCGCGCCGAGGACGTCACCGGCATCGAGACCGAACTGCTGCGCGCCCACGACATCGAGTCCGACGACACCTCCTGCGTACGGATCACCACCGCGCGCGGCGGGCCGGTCACCGTCGCCGCGACGCTGTGCGCGGAGCGGGCCGACGAGCCGTACGTCCTGGTGCACGGCACCCGCGGCCGGATCACCCTCTGGTACAAGCAGGACCGCGTGCTGCTCCAGCGCGCCGGCCACGGCCCCCGGGAGATGCGGTTCGGCCGCACCGACCTGCTGGAGAACCTCCTCGCCCACCTCACCGACGGCACCCCGCTGCTGGTCACCCCCGACCGGACGGGTGCCTTCATGAAGGTCGTCGAGGCGATCCGGCAGGCCCCCGACCCGGCCCCGCTGCCCGCCGGCGTCTGGCACCGCGTCCCCGGTGAGAACCGCCGTGTCGTGCCCGGCGTCGACGGCCTGGTCGCGGCCGCCGCCGACACCCTGTCCCTCTACTCCGAGCTGGGCGCCCCCTGGGCGCCGCCCGCGCACCACCCGCCGAAAGAGGTGAGCACCCGATGACCGGCAACGACTCCGTGGTCCTGCGTGTCGCGGGCCGGCCCGTCGGCCGGTACGTCACCCGGCCCGAACTGCCGGCCCGGCTCTCCCCGCGGCCGTACCTGCACCCCGTCACCACCCTGGCCGGTACGGCGGTCACCGAGCTGAGCCCCGCCGACCACGCACACCACCTCGGCGTCGGTGTCGCCGTTCCCGACGTCGAGGGGTTCAACTTCTGGGGCGGACGCACCTACGTCCGTGACCGGGGCCCGGCCGAGCTGGACAACCACGGCTCCCAACGGCACTCCTCCTACCAGCTGCGCGACCCCGACGGGTTCGTGGAGGAACTGCGCTGGGTGGCCGCGCCGGGCGAACTGCTGCGCGAGCGCCGCACGGTGGCGGCCACCGGACTCACCGGCACCGCCTGGGCGCTGGACTTCACCTTCTCCCTCACCAACGTCACCCGCAGCCCCCTGTCCATCGGCAGCCCCGCCACCAACGGCCGTCCGGGGGCCGCCTACGGGGGCTTCTTCTGGCGGGCCCGCAAGGAGGAGGCGGCCCCGGACGTCTTCACCGCCGGAGCCGAGGGCGTCGACGAGGTCCACGGCCGCCCCGCGGACTGGCTCGCGCTCGCCGGCTCCACCTGGACCCTGGTCTTCGCCGGCGCCACCGGACCGACCGGGCGCGACCCCTGGTTCGTACGCACCGCCGAGTACCCGGGCGTCGGCTCCTCCCTCGCGCACGACGCGCGGCTGCCGGTCCCGCCCGGCGGGACCGTCGTCCGCCGCGTCGTGACCGTGGTCGCCGACGGCCGCCTCGGCCGGGACGCCGCCGCCGCGCTGGTCCGCAAGGCGGTGGGCCCGTGACCGCCGGACGGACGGAGTCCACCTACCGCAACCCGGTCCTGAACGCCGACTGGTCCGACCCGGACGTGATCCGTGTCGGCGACGACTTCTACCTGACCGCCTCCAGCTTCGGCCGCGTCCCCGGGCTGCCCCTGCTGCACTCCCGGGACCTGGTCAACTGGACCCTCGTCGGCCACGCCCTGGAACGCCTGGAACCCGAGGCCGAGTTCGCCCTTCCCCGCCACGACCGCGGCGTGTGGGCCCCGTCCCTGCGCCACCACGACGACCGCTTCTGGATCTTCTGGGGCGACCCCGACCAGGGCATCTTCCAGGTCAACGCCCCCGGGATCCGCGGCCCCTGGACCCGCCCGCTCCTGGTGAAGGCCGGCAAGGGCCTGATCGACCCGTGTCCCCTGTGGGACGAGGAGACCGGCGAGGCGTATCTCGTGCACGCCTGGGCCAAGTCGCGCAGCGGCGTCAAGAACCGCCTCACCGGCCACCGGATGCACCCCCACGGCACCGAACTCCTCGACGAGGGCGAGGTGATCGTCGACGCCGACCGGATCCCCGGCTGGTTCACCCTGGAGGGGCCCAAGCTCTACCGGCACGACGGCTGGTTCTGGATCCTCGCCCCCGCCGGGGGAGTGGAGACCGGCTGGCAGGGCGCCTTCCGCTCGCGCGCGTTCTTCGGGCCGTACGAGGAGAAGGTCGTCCTGGAGCAGAAGGACACCGACGTCAACGGCCCCCACCAGGGCGGCTGGGTGCGCACCCCGTCCGGCGAGGACTGGTTCCTGCACTTCCAGCAGCGCGGGGCGTACGGCAGGGTGGTCCACCTCCAGCCGATGCGCTGGAGCGGTGGGGACACCTCCCGCTCGAGCGAAGCCGGGAGCGGGGGAGGCTGGCCGGTGCTCGGGGACGACGGCGCCCCCGTCGCCGTCCACCGCCGCCCGGACCTGCCCGCGCAGCCGCCCGCCGCACCGGCCACCGACGACGACTTCCCCGGCGGACGGCACGGCCGCCAGTGGCAGTGGGCCGCCAACCCCAGGGACGGCTGGGCCCTCCGGCACTCCGCCGACGGACTGCGGCTGACCTGCGTACGCTCCGCCGAGGCGCACGACCTGCGCAGGGTGCCCAACGTGCTCACCCAGCGGCTGCCCGGCACGCCGTGCACCGTCGAGGTGGAACTGCGGCTCGACGGCGGGGAACCCGGGGCGCGCGCCGGGCTGGCGGTCCTCGGGGACGCGTACCGCTGGATCGGGCTCCAGCGGGGCGCGGACGGCGCGGTGCGTCTGGTGCACCGGTTCGCCGAGGCGGTCGCCGACGGGGAACGGGACGCCGATCACCCGCGGCCCGCTCCCGAGGGCCGGGCCCGGCTGCGCATCGACATCGCAGCCGGGGCGCGCTGCCGCTTCTCGTACGACACCGGCGACGGCCTCCGCCCCTCCGGGCAGGTCTTCGCCGCCACCCCGTGGCGCTGGGTGGGAGCCCTGCTCGGCCTGGTCGCCCTGGCGCCCCCCGGTCAGGGGCACGCCGGTGCCGCCACGTTCACCCGGTTCAGGATCGGCGCCCCGGCGCGGCCGGCCGCCGCCGGACCGTCCTGACAGACCCCCGCACCTTCACAGTCCGCTGGATTCGGAAGAAGAGGGCCGACCAATGAGGATCAGCATGCGCAGAAGCAGCACAGGCAGGCGCCGGACGCCGGCCGCCGTCGCCCTGGGGGCCGTGCTCGCCCTGACCGCCACCGCCTGCGGCGACGACGGCAGCGGTGCGGGCGGCGACGACGGCGCCGAGGGCAGCGGCAAGGGCGAGATCGTCTTCTGGGACAACAACGGCGGTGTCCGCACCGACATCTGGAAGGAGATCATCGCCGACTTCGAGAAGGCGAACCCGGACATCGACGTCCAGTACGTCGGTATCGCCTCCACCGAGTACCAGTCCAAGGTCGACACCGCCATCCAGGGCGGCGGCCTGCCGGACGTCGGCGGCGTCAGCGCGTCCATGCTCGCGGGCTTCGCCGCCCAGGGCGCGCTGGACGCGCTGGACTTCCGCCTGGCCAAGTCCCCCCTGAACGGCAAGCTCAACAAGGACATGATCGAGTCGCTGCGGGCCGCCGGCGGCGGCGACGACAAGCTGTACTCGATCCCGACCTCGGCGAACAACGGCGTCCTCTACTACCGCACCGACCTGTTCGAGAAGGCGGGCCTGGAGGAGCCGAACACCTGGGAGCGGTTCTACGAGGCCGCGGAGAAGCTCACGAAGAAGGACAGCAACGAGTTCGGTTACACCATCCGCGGTGGCGCCGGCTCCATCGCCCAGGCCCTGGACGCGATGTACGGCCAGTCCGGCATCACCTCGTTCTGGGACTCCACCGGCAGGAAGACCACGGTCGACGACCCGAAGAACGTCGAGGCCCTGGAGAGGTACGCGGCCCTGTTCAAGAAGGCCACCCCCGCCGCCGACCTGAACAACGACTTCACCAAGATGGTCGCGCAGTGGGACTCCGGCCGGATCGGCATGCTGAACCACAACCTCGGTTCCTACCAGGACCATGTGAAGGCGCTCGGCAGCGACAGGTTCCGGGGCATCCCGCAGCCCACCGGGCCCGGCGGGAAGCGGGTCCAGGTCTCCAACCCGGTCGACAGCGTCGGCCTGTTCAAGAGCTCGAAGAACAAGGAGGCGGCCTGGAAGTTCATCGAGTTCGCCACGTCGGCCCCGTCCAGCTCGAAGTTCAACGAGGCGGCCGGGCAGGTGCCGGCGCACATGGACGCCGCGGAGGACGACTGGATCGCCGAGGCGGAGCCGACGAAGCTGGCGGCCGAGGCGCTGAGCGACGGGTCCACGAGCATCGTGCAGCTGCCGTACTACCTGCCGGACTGGAACACGGTCTCCAAGGCGGACAACGAGCCGAACTTCCAGAAGGTGCTGCTGGGCGACATGAGCGCCGAGGAGTTCCTGGACACGTTGGCCGGACAGCTGAACGAGGCGCAGGCGGAGTGGCGGGAGCAGATGGGCTGAGGCCGGTGCGCAACCGCCGGGGGCGGCCCGTAAATCCCGGGCCGCGGGCCGTCCCGGGCCGGTCGCGCCCGCACGGTGGAGCCATCCGCTCCCGGTCGGGCGCGTGCGCCCCGGCCGCCTCGTGCAGCCGGGCGCGCAGCTCCTCGTGCACGTCCCGCCGCATCGTCACCGGTCCCTTCCCGTGGCCTCGTCCGCGCGTTCGCGCACGCTCCCGTCCCCGCCGGCGGTCGCCGCCACCGTCGCGTGCACCCGCCGCGGTACCTCCCGCGTGCCCAGCAGCCGCTGCAGTTCGGTCATCCCCTTCGAGGTCTGGCTCTTCACGGTACCCACCGAGATGCCGAGGGCCAGCGCGGTGTCCCTCTCCGACAGGTCGAAGGCGTGCCGCAGCACCACGCACGCCCGCTTGCGGAACGGCAGCCGGCGCAGCGCCTCCTGCACGTCCACCACGCCCGGCACGTCGGGGTTCTCGGTCCGTTCCTCGCGCGGCGACCAGAACAGTGCGACCCGCCGCCGCTCGCGCACCGCGCTGCGGATCCGGGTGCGGGCCAGATTGGCCACCACCCCCCGGGCGTAGGCCGCCGGATGGTCCGCGGCGCGCACCCGGTCCCAACGGTGCCACAGCGCCAGCAGCGCGTCCGCCACCAGGTCGTCGGCGGTGTCCGCCTCACCCGTCAGCAGGTGGGCGAGGCGGGAGAGTTCGGCGTAGTGGCGCTCGAAGAACGCGTGGAACTCCACGGAGGCGGCGTCGTCGACGACGGTGCCCACGGGCGACCTCCCCTCGCAGCGGCGCCGGACGCCCGACGGGCACCGGTGACGGCGTCTGTCATGTAGATGACATGTGAACGTCCGGCATCGGCCGTCGCGGGTTCCGGAGCGCAGCAGTGATCATCTACAGGTCCGTACGGTGGATCGAACGGTGTCTGACGGGTCGGCACTCGCATCCGTAACACGGACCGCACCCGGAGAAGGTTCACCCCGGGCGCGATCCAGCCGGCGACCGCGGCATGATCCCCAGCCGGCAAGGAGCAGTCGTCATGTCCGAGGCGCGGAAGACGGCCCGCCGACCCGGGGCCGGGCCGCCCGCGGTGAACAGCCCCGACCGGTTCTTCCGGATCTCCGGACGGGGATCCACGCTCGGCCGGGGGATCCGCGGCGGTCTTGGCCACGCTCCTCACCCTGGCCCGCATCCTTGTCCTGAATCCCCTCGTCCCGGGCAGGGCGAGGGGCAGGTCCGGCGAGCGATTCCGGCGAGGACGAGCGGCACCCGCACCGGCAACGCCGGAGCCCCCGGAAGGCCGGCAGGACACCGCCTGCCGACCGCGGCCGGCAGGCGGACGACGTACAGGGACTCCAGGACGTGGAAGCCGCTGCCGCGGTCCGCGGGGACGCCCGCGCTCGGCCCGGTCGCGCCGCCCGAGGCTCCGCCTCCGCCGCGCGGGGGAGGACCGGGTCAGCCGCGCAGCGTGAGGACGAGTTCCTCGATCTCCGCGCCCCGCGCGCGGGCGTGGCCCGTGGCGCGTGCGGAGACCTCGAAACCGCACCGCCGGAGCACTCGCAGCGACCCCGCGTTGTCCGCGGCCGCGCGCGCGTACAGCGGGCGTTCGGCCACCTCCGCCAGCAGAGCGCGCAGCGCGGCGGTGGCGATGCCCTTGCCCCAGTACGCGCGGTCGACCCAGTACGTCACCTCGCGCTCGCCCGGTTCCCCGTACACGGACGCGTGGCCCACCACGTCACCGTCGCCCAGGACCGTGCGCACCACGACGTCCGGCGAGGTGCGGATGCGCGCCCAGTGGGCGTCGAAGCGGTCCCGGTCGGCGGGGTCCTCGGGGGTGAAGGCCGCCATGCGCAGCGCCTCCGGGTCGTTGAGCTGCCGGTAGAAGACCGGCAGGTCGCTGTCGTGCACGGGCCGCAGGGAGACGTCCATGGGGTCAGAGCCTACGGGTGGCCAGGGTCAGCCGGTCGCGCGCGTCGAACAGGGCGTCCTTGACCAGCTGCTCGTGCGCGGGCGTGAGCCGGGCCACCGGCACCGAGCAGCTGATCGCGTCCCGCGCGGGGGTGCGGTACGGGATCGCCACGCCGAAGCAGCGCAGCCCCAGCGTGTTCTCCTCGCGGTCCACGGCGAAGCCCTGCTCGCGCACCAGGCGCAGCTCCTCGATGAGCTTCTCCCGGTCGGTGATGGTGTTCTCGGTCAGGGCGGGCAGCGTCTCCGGGAGCATCTTGCGCACCTGCTCGTCCGGGTACGTGCTCAGCAGCGCCTTGCCCAGCGACGTCGAGTGCGCGGGCAGCCGGCGGCCGACCCGGGTGAAGGGGCGCAGGTAGTGCTGCGACTGGCGGGTGGCCAGGTAGACCACGTTGGTGCCGTCGAGCCGGGCGAGGTGGATGGTCTCCGTGGTGTCGTCCGAGAGCCGGTCCAGGGTAGGACGGGCCGCGGCGACCACCTCGTCGCCGTCGATGTAGGACGTGCCCACCAGCAGGGCCCGGACGCCGATGCCGTACCGCGTGCCCGTCGCGTCCGTCTCCACCCAGCCGAGGTCGACGAGCGTGCGCAGCAGCATGTAGAGGCTCGACTTGGGGTACCCGACGGCTTCCTGGACCGCCGCCAGGGAGTGCATGCCGGGGCGCCCGGCGAAGTACTCGAGCAGTTCAACGGTCCGTACCGCGGACTTGACCTGTGCCCCGCCGCCCGTCTCGCCAGCCGACATCGCCCTTGACCCCTTCGTTCGCCGGGAAATAGTCTCCGAAGCACATTCATCCACAGAGACAGCGTTCAGTATATCGAACACCCTGAAGGATGACGTACATACTGCGGCATTGCATGCGGCAATCAAGTGGAGGGACCCGCGGTGGCAGCAGCACCAGTCTGGAGTGTCGACCCCCGAACCGGGAAGCAGCGTGAACAGGTTGCGGTGGAGGCCACGGCCCAGGAGGTGGACGCAGCCGTCCGCGCCGCGCACGACGCGCGCGGCGCGCTGGCGGACCGCGCCGTCCGCGCGGCCTTCCTGCGCACGGCCGCCGACGAGCTCGAGGCGGCCAAGGACCGGCTCGTCGAGGCCGCCGACGCGGAGACCGCGCTCGGGCCGGTCCGGCTCACCGGCGAACTCACCCGTACCTGCTACCAGCTGCGGGCCTTCGCGGACATCGTCGACGAGGGCGCCTTCCTCGACGTCGTCATCAACCACCCCGACGACACCGCGACCCCGCCCGTGCCGGACCTGCGACGTTACAAGATCCCGCTGGGCGTCGTCGCCGTCTACTCGGCGTCCAACTTCCCCTTCGCCTTCTCGGTGCCCGGCGGCGACACCGCGAGCGCGCTCGCGGCCGGCTGTCCGGTCGTCGTCAAGTCCCACCCCGACCACCCCGGTCTGTCCGAGCTGGTCGCCGAGGTGCTGCGCCGGGCCGCCGCCCGGCACGACCTCCCCGAGGGCGTGCTCGGCCTGGTGCACGGCTTCGAGGCCGGCGTCGAGCTGATCAAGCACCCGCTGGTCGCGGCGGCCGGCTTCACCGGATCCGTCCGCGGCGGCCGCGCCCTGTTCGACGCGGCCGCCGCCCGGCCCGTCCCGATCCCCTTCCACGGCGAGCTGGGCTCCCTGAACCCGGTCGTCGTCACCGAGGCCGCCGCCGCCGAGCGCGGCGAGGCGATCGGCGCCGGGCTCGCCGGTTCGATGACGCTGGGGGTCGGCCAGTTCTGCGTGAAGCCGGGCCTGGTCCTGGCGCCGGCCGGCCCGGCCGGCGACGGACTGCTCAGGTCCCTGACGGAGGCAGTCAGCGACACCGACGCGGGCGTCCTGCTCGACCACCGCATGCGCGACAACTTCGTCGCAGGGGTCGCCGAGCGCGCCGAACTGCCCGACGTGGAGTCCCCGGTGACCCCGGGCGCGGGGGGCGAGCACACGGTCAGCGCGGGCTTCCTCACCGTCCCGGCGAGCCGGCTGGCCCAGGAGGGCGAGCACGACCTGCTGCTCGAGGAGTGCTTCGGCCCGGTCACCGTGGTGGCCCGCTACGAGGACGACACCGAGGTGCGGGCCGTGCTGTCGCGGCTGCCCGGCAACCTCACCGCGACCGTGCAGCTCTCCGCCGAGGAGGCGGCCGGGGAGGGCCGCGGCGCGGAGCTCCTGCAGGAGCTGACGCCGCTGGCCGGGCGCGTGCTGGTGAACGGCTGGCCGACGGGGGTGGCGGTCGCGCCCGCGCAGCACCACGGCGGGCCGTACCCGGCGACCACCTCGACGTCCACGTCGGTGGGCGGGACGGCCGTCGAGCGGTGGCTGCGGCCGGTGGTGTACCAGGGGACGCCCGAGGCCCTGCTGCCCGCGGAACTCAAGGACGACAACCCGCTGGGACTGCCCCGGAGGTTCAACGGCAGGCTGGAGCGCTGAGGAGGCTCACCCCGTGCTCGGCTCCAGGCCCGCGTCGCGGGCCAGGAGCGCCGCCTGCACCCTGTTGTCGCAGTCGAGCTTGGTCAGGATGCGGCTGACGTAGGTCTTCACCGTGGCCTCGCTCATGTGCAGGCGGGCGCCGGCGTCCGCGTTGGACAGACCCTCGCCCAGCAGGGCCAGGACCTCGCGTTCGCGTGCCGTCAGCCCGGCCAGGCGGCGGCGTGCCTCCTCGCCGCGCACGGTGGCGGCGGGGGAGGCGAGGGTGTCCACCACGTGCCGGGTGGCGGCCGGGGACAGATAGGCGTTGCCGGCCGCCGCCGCGCGGACCGCGTGGATCAGTTCCTGCGGCGCGGAGTCCTTCAGCAGGAAGCCCGCGCTGCCGTGGCCGAGAGCCCGCAGGACGTTGTCGCGTTCCCCGAACGTGGTCAGGATCAGCACGCGTACCCGCGGCGCGGCGCGGCCCATCTCGGCCAGTGCGGCCAGCCCGTCCATCACGGGCATCTGGATGTCCAGCAGGGCCACGTCGACCGCGGTGCCGCGGGCGATCTCCACCGCCTCCCGGCCGTCCCGCGCCTCGGCGACGACATCGATGTCGTCGGCCGAGGTGAGGATCATCCTGATGCCGGCCCTGATGAGCGGCTCGTCGTCGGCGACGAGGACCCGGATCACGCGGCCTCCTGCACGGTGTCGGTGTGACAAGCGGATGGCGAAAGCCCGCCCATCATGCCCGATCCGGTCGCGGGCGCGGCCACGGACCGTCGGTCATACCTTGTGCTCGTAGGACTCCTTGGAGGACAGCTTCCCGTCGCGGAAGCAGAACCGGTAGACGATGTCGGCCTCGTCGTCCACGAAGTGCTCGCAGGTCGCGTCCTCGGGCAGCGGCGGGCCGTCCTTCTCCACGCCCTCGGTGAGCAGCGAGCCGCCTTGCGGGAACTTCTTCCGGATGTCCGCCTCGGAGTCACCGACCTGGGCCGACTCGTACACGCTCGCCGGGATGACGCCCTTCTCCACCTCGTCCATCAGTTTCCCGACCCCCCAGAACAGGAGGGCGCCGACGCCCACGACGAGGACGACGGCGGTGAGGGCACACCCGAGGGCGACGTTCTTCCTGCTGCTCATGATGGCGGCGAACTCCTTCTGCGGATCAGCGCGTTCGATGACGGCTCCACCGTCGCCCGCGGAGCCCCCGCCGATCTGCCCCCGGAAGTCGTCGCCCGCGGCGACGGAAGTCGCGCCGTCCGGACGGGACCGCCCCTCGCCGTCGCCGTACGGCAGCACACCGGCGAGGCGGAAACCCCCGTCGGGGGTGGGGCCGGTGTGCACCATGCCGCCGACCAGCCTGGCCCGCTCCCGCAGGCCCGTCAGCCCCTGGCCGCCGCTGATCGCGGGCGGCCCGGCCGGTGCCCCGGCCGGCACCGGCCCGTTGGCCACCTCGACCACCAGGCTGTCCGGTTCGTAGCGCAGCGCCACCGTGATCGGGGCGCCCGGCGCGTGCTTGTGCGCGTTGGTCAGGCCCTCCTGGGCGATGCGGTACACCGCGTGGTCGGCGGCGGGCGCCAGGGACCGTTCGGTGCCGGAGCGGCGCAGCTCCACCGGCGCGCCCGCGGCCCGTGACGACGCGACCAGCTTGTCGACGGAGGCCGCCACACGGGCCGTGGAGGGCTCGGCGTCGTCCTCGGGGCCCGGCGCGGGCGCCTCCACGCCGTCCCGCAGGATGCCCACGGCCTCGCGCAGCTCCCGCATCGCCGACCTGGAGGCCTCCCGGAGGATGCCCACCCCTTCCCGCTGGCGGCCGTTCAGCTCCGGGTCCACCTCCAGTGCCCCGGCGTGCACGGCGATCAGGGCGAGCTGGTGGCCGAGGCTGTCGTGCATGTCCTGGGCGATGCGCTGCCGTTCCAGCAGCCTGGCCTGCCGCGCCACCATCGTCTGCTCGCGCACCAGCTGGGCGTTGTGCCGCCGCAGGGCGTCGAGCAGGGCGTGACGCTGGGCGCGGTAGCGCGAGGCGAGACCGGGTACGACCGCCAGCACCAGGAACGGGCTCCCGCCCAGCACGGCCGTCATCAGCAGCGACACCCCGAGCTGGTCGTCGGCCGCGGTGGTGACGGCGAGGACGAGGTGGAGCACGAGGCCGGCCGCGTAGGCGGCCAGCGCGCGCCCCGGGCGCTTGACGCGGCTGCCCGCCGACCAGCTCGCGTAGACCAGCAGCGCGAACACGCCGACGACCGCCCCGGCCAGGGCCGACGAGACCACCAGCACCGTCGCCGGCAGGGCGCGGCGGGCCAGGGACAGTACGGCGACGACCAGGGCCAGGGCGCCGCCCCGCGCCACGGATCCGGTCTCCGTCGTGTACAGGAGACCGGCGGTCCCGGAGAGCACCAGGGTGAGTGCGGCCTCCCCGACGATCCGCCTGCGGGGCCAGGGGGAGGCGGCGGCGAGCCGGGAACGGAGCGGCGGGCCGGTGCGGGGTGTCTCTGCTGCGTCCACGCGCAGACGATAGGGGGCCGCCCCCGGACGCCCGCATCCCCCCTTCGGCGCGGTCCCGAACGACGAAAGTGAACTCCCGGCCGTCAAGGGGCCTGTCGTCTCCGGTCGTTGCGGGTGGCGACGTACGGGGACTGCTCCGGGCCGGGCACGCTCCGGGACCGCCGACCGTGACCGCCGCCCGTGACCGCCGACCGGGACCGCCGACCGGGACCGCCGTCCGGGCCCCGGCGCCGGGCCCCGCCTGAAAGAATCCCGCCATGGACCTGGACATCCCCGGACTGCCCTTCCCCCTGCGCGCCTACGGCCCCGACGGCCACTGGTCCCACGAGGACGGCGTCCTCACCGGCTGGGCCGGACCCCGGCAGGACCGGTTCGTGCCGCCCACCGGGGAGGCGTTGGACCCCGTCTGCGACGCGCCGCGTCTGCTGGGCGCGCCCGAGGGCGACTTCCAGCTGATAGCGCGGGTCACGGTCGGCTTCACCGCGTCGTTCGACGCCGGGGTGCTCTACGTCCATGCCGGCGAGCGGGCCTGGGCCAAGCTCTGCCTGGAGTACTCCCCGGACGTGCCCACCGTCTGCACGGTGGTCACCCGGGGGCACTCCGACGACGCCAACTCCTTCACCGTCGACGGGAACTCGGTCTGGCTCCGGGTGAGCCGCACCGGCCGCGCCTTCGCCTTCCACGCCTCCCGCGACGGCGAGCGCTGGACCTTCGTCCGGCTCTTCACCCTCGGGGACGGGAAGGAGTCCGGCGCCGCCCTGATCGGCTTCATGACCCAGTCGCCGATGGGGGAGGGCTGTGCGGTGACGTACGACCGCATCCAGTACCGGTCCCACTGGCCGCGTGATCTGCGGGACGGCAGCTGAGGGAATGGAAGCAGCTGCTTGAACGTTCACGCGGTCGTCGGAGGGAGTCTCCGTCCCCGTACGACCCTGGAGAGAGCCGGCCCATGCGCGTCGAGATCTGGAGCGACATCGCCTGCCCCTGGTGCTATGTCGGGAAGGCCCGCTTCGAGAGGGCCCTGGCCGCCTTCCCGCACCGCGAGCAGGTCGAGGTGGTGCACCGGTCCTTCGAGCTGGACCCGGGCCGGGCCAAGGACGACGTCCAGCCGGTGATCACGATGCTCACCAAGAAGTACGGCATGAGCGAGGCGCAGGCCGAGGCCGGCGAGGACGACCTCGGCGCCCAGGCCGCGGCCGAGGGCCTGCCCTACCGCACCCGGGGCCGCGACCACGGCAGCACCTTCGACATGCACCGCCTGCTGCACCACGCCCGCGAGCGGGGCCGCCAGGCCGAGCTGCTCGACCTGCTGTACCGGGCGAACTTCGCCGAGGAGCGGTCCGTCTACGACGACGACGAACGGCTCGTCGCCCTGGCCTCCGCCGCCGGTCTCGACGCGGACGCCGTCCGCCAGGTCCTCGCCGACCCGGAGGCGTACGCCGACGGGGTCCGCGCCGACGAGCGCGAGGCCGCGCAGCTCGGCGTCTCCGGGGTGCCGTTCTTCGTGCTGGACCGCACGTACGGCGTCTCCGGCGCCCAGCCCGCCGAGGTGTTCACCCGGGCGCTGACCCAGGCCTGGGGCGAGCGTCCGCCGCTGAAGCCGGTCGACGGCGGCGAGGTCTGCGGCCCGGACGGATGCGCGGTGCCACAGCAGTAGAGTGCGCAGGTCAAGGCCTATGCATAAGCCTTCCTTGACGCTACTGGGCAGAATTCGGCAATGGACGGGGAGGTGCGGGAGCCGCAGAGTGGTTCCATGGAGACCTTCGAGAACCTCGTCCGTGCCGAGTTCACCCCGAAGAACACCTACCTGAACACCGCGAGCAACGCCCTCCTGCCGGCCCGTACCGCGGCCGCGCTCCAGGACGCCGTACGGCTCCGCGCGGAGGGCCGGTCACTCGACCCGCTGTTCGCCGACGTCGAGGCCTGCCGCGCGGCCTACGCCCGGCTGGCCGGCGTCCCGGCCGAGCGGGTGGCGGCCGGCGCGACCGTCGCCCTGCACACCGCGCTGGTCGCGGCCTCGCTGCCGTCCGGCGCCGAAGTGCTCACCGCCGAGGGCGACTTCACCTCCGTGCTGAACCCCTTCCACGCGCGCGGCGACCTCAAGGTGCGGGCCGTGCCGCTGGAGCGGCTCGCCGACTCCGTCCGTCCCGGCACCGCGCTGGTCGCGGTCAGCGCGGTGCAGTCCGCCGACGGCCGGATCGCCGACCTGGCCGCCCTGCGTGAGGCGGCCCGGCACCACGGAGCACGCACCTACGTCGACTTCTCGCAGGCGGCGGGCTGGCTGCCGGTGACGGCCGACGCCCACGACTACAGCGTCTCCATCACCTTCAAGTGGCTGCTCGGCCCGCACGGCGTGGCCTTCCTCGTCGTGCCGGAGGACTTCGGCGACCTCACGCCGGTGCAGGCGGGCTGGGTCGCGGGCGAGAACCCGTGGGACAGCTGCTACGGCCCCGTCACCGGACTCGCCCGCTCGGCCCGGCGGTTCGACTCCAGCCCCGCCCTGCTCGACTACGCGGGACTGCGCGCCTCCCTCGGACTCGTCGAGGAGATCGGCGTGGACACCATCCGCGCCCACGACCTGGCCCTCGCCGACCGCTTCCGCGCGGGGCTCGCCACGCTGGGCCGCACGCCCGTGCCCTCGCCCGGCTCGCCGATCGTGTCGGTGCCCGGACTCGGCCGCCTGCAGCCGGAGATGGCGAGGGCGGGCATCGAGGTCTCCGCCCGGGCCGGCAACCTGCGGGCGTCCTTCCACCTCTACAACACGGCCGCCGACGTGGACCGGCTGCTGGACGCGCTGTCCGGCTGAACGCCTCCCCGCCCGGCACACGGCAGCGGGCCGGTGCCTCCCCGTCCCGCACGAGGAGGCCCGGCCCGCAGGAAGCGTCAGGCGCTCACCTCACCGGAGTGAAGTCGCGCGCCCCGATGAAGTCCGGCCGCCGCACCGGCGCCGCGAAGGGCTCGACCGCCGCGTTATCGACGCTGTTGAACACGATGAACACGTTGCTGCGCGGGAACGGCGTGATGGTGTCCCCGGAGCCGTGCATGCAGTTGCAGTCGAACCAGGTCGCCGAGCCGGCCCTGCCGGTGAACAGCTTGATGCCGTACTCCGAGGCCATCCCGGTCAGCGCAGCGTCGGACGGCGTCCCCGCGTCCTGCATCTGCAGGGTCTGCTTGTAGTTGTCCTTCGGGGTGGCCCCCGCGCATCCGAGGAACGTCCTGTGCGACCCGGGCATGATCATGAGACCGCCGTTGGTGTCGTGGTTCTCGGTGAGCGCGATCGAGACCGAGACGGTGCGCATGTTCGGCGGACCGTCCTCGGCGTGCCAGGTCTCGAAGTCCGAGTGCCAGTAGAAGCCGCCGGCGCCGAAGCCCGGCTTGACGTTGATCCGCGACTGGTGGACGTAGACGTCCGAGCCGAGGATCTGCCGGGCCCGCCCGACGACCCGCTCGTCGCGCACCAGACGCGCGAACACCTCGCTGATCCTGTGCACCTCGAAGACGGACCGGATCTCCTCGGACCGCGGCTCGACGACCGAGCGCTCGTCCGCGCGGACGGCCGGGTCGGTGACGAGCCGCTCCAGCTCGCGCCGGTAGACGGCGACCTCGTCCGGCCCGATGAGCCGGTCGACGGTGAGGAAGCCGTCGCGCTCCAGGGACTCCAGGTCACCGGGCGCGATCGGGCCGGGCGTGTCCGGGGAGCACCGGACCACCGGGTCCTGCCGGGGAACCGCCACCTCGGTGGCGCCGCGGGTGGGCTAGAGGTCGGTGACGTTCGCGGCCGTGGGCAAGGCGACTCACACCTCCTCGGTGAGCAGGGGGTAGACGCCGTTCTCGTCGTGGTCCTCCCGTCCGGTCACGGGCGGGTTGAAGACACAGATGCAGTGGAAGTCCTCCCTGACCTTGAGCGTGTGCCGCTCGTGGCCGTCCAGGAGGTACACGGTCCCGGGCGTGATGCGGTAGGTCTTCCCGGTCTCGCGGTCGGTCAGCTCGGCGTCGCCCCTGGTGCAGACGACGGCCTCGATGTGGTTCGCGTACCACATCGACGTCTCCGTACCCGCGTACAGGATCGTCTCGTGGAGGGAGAAGCCGACCTTCTCCTTGGCGAGGACGATGCGCTTGCTCTCCCAGGTGCCGGACGCCGATTTCACGTGCCGGTCGGTGCCTTCGATCTCCTTGAACGAACGGACGATCACGGTGCTGCGATGCCTCCTCGGCTCGGGTGCGTGTTCTCAGGCGGTTTCGCGGACGGCGCGGGCGAGGGTGGTGAGCCCCTCGTCCAGTTCGTCCGGGGTGATGGTCAGGGCCGGGAGCAGCTTGACGACCTCGCTCTCGGGACCGGACGTCTCGACCAGCAGCCCCAGGTCGAAGGCGCGCCGGGCGATGCGCCCCGCGCGCTCCCTGTCGTGGAACTCCATGCCCCACACCAGGCCGCGGCCGCGGTACTCCTTGACGTCGGCGAGGTTCTCCTCGGTGATGGCGATCAGCGCCTGCTCGACCTGCTCGCCGCGCGACCGGGTCTGCTTCTCCATCGCGGACCCGTCGGCCCAGTACGCCTCCAGGGCCGCGGTGGCCGTGACGAAGGCGGGGTTGTTGCCGCGGAAGGTGCCGTTGTGCTCGCCCGGCTCCCAGACGTCCAGCCCGGGCTTGAACAGGGTGAGTGCCATCGGCAGGCCGTAGCCGCTGATCGACTTGGACACGGTGACGATGTCGGGCGTGATGCCGGCCTCCTCGAAGGAGAAGAAGGCACCGGTGCGGCCGCAGCCCATCTGGATGTCGTCGACGATGAGCAGCATGTCCTGGCGTTCGCACAGCCCGGCCAGGGCGCGCAGCCACTCGGGCCGGGCGACGTTGATGCCGCCCTCTCCCTGCACGGTCTCGACGATCACGGCGGCGGGCCTGTTCAGGCCGGACCCCTGGTCCTCGAGGAGCCGCTCGAACCACAGGAAGTCGGGGACCCGGCCGTCGAAGTAGTTGTCGAACGGCATCGGCGTGCCGTGCACCAGCGGGACGCCCGCCCCGGCCCGCTTGAAGGCGTTTCCGGTCACGGCGAGCGAGCCCAGCGACATGCCGTGGAAGGCGTTGGTGAACGACACGATCGCCTCGCGCCCCTTCACCTTGCGGGCCAGCTTCAGCGCGGACTCCACGGCGTTGGTCCCCGTCGGCCCCGGGAACATGACCTTGTACGGCAGGTCACGCGGGCGCAGGATCCAGTTCTGGAAGGACTCCAGGAACGCGCGCTTGGCCGTGGTCGACATGTCGAGGCCGTGGGTGACGCCGTCCCGCTCCAGGTAGTCGATCAGCGCCCGTTTCAGCACGGGGTTGTTGTGCCCGTAGTTGAGCGAGCCGGCTCCGGCGAAGAAGTCGAGGTACTCGTGGCCGTCCTCGTCGTACATGCGGCTGCCGTGCGCACGGTCGAAGACGGTGGGCCAGCCGCGGCAGTAGCTGCGCACCTCGGACTCGAGGGTCTCGAAGACGCTGAGATCGGGCTGGGTGATGGTCACGGCGAATGGCTCCTCGGTGGCGTGGGAGGTCGGAGGGAGTCGGAGGATCAGGGGTCCGGCCGGGTGGTCAGCGCGCGAGCGGCCCGATGCGGTACAGCACCTCGGGGTCGTGCGGCCCGTCCGGGAACCGGCCGGCGTCGAACAGCACCTCGCGCTCCAGCCGGGCGCCGTGGCGCTCGGCGAACGCGGTGAACAGGCGCTCGGACGCGGTGTTGCCGGGAGTGATGGTGGTTTCCACGGTGGTCACCCCGTGCTCGGCGGCGGTCCGGGCGGCCAGTTCGTCGAGCAGGGCGGCGGCGAGGCCGCGGCCGCGGTGCGCCGCGTCGACCGCGACCTGCCAGACGAGGAGGGTGTGCGGGCTGTCCGGCCGCAGGTATCCGCTGACGAAGCCGATCGGCTCACCGCGCCCGTCGCGGGCTACGGCCGATGTGGCGGCGAAGTCACGGCACCACAGCAGATAGCTGTACGACGAGTTCAGGTCGAGGACCTTCGAGTCCCTGGCTATCCGCCACAGCACGGCTCCGTCCGCCACGGTGGGGCGGTCGATTCGCAGGTCTGTTTGTGCGGCAGTCATGCAAATTGAACTTACCCAGGTGAATTCGAAATTGCATCGCCCGGCGCGGTTACGTGAAGGCTTGATCTGTGTTATCGCGCGGGTGGGCGGAGACGCGCGAGAGTTCCGCGTTATGCCCGGATTTGCACGGCATATATGGCGCGAAACGGGCGCGATGTGGAACCGATCACAAGCATGCGGCTCTCGTGAGAGTGTCCGGAACGCTCCGGTTCCGCTTATCGGAATCGTAGCGTTTAGGGCCCGGGGGAGCGGGCATGAGAAGACGGG
Organism: Streptomyces sp. NPDC016640; assembly: GCF_043076215.1. Taxonomy (NCBI): domain Bacteria; kingdom Bacillati; phylum Actinomycetota; class Actinomycetes; order Kitasatosporales; family Streptomycetaceae; genus Streptomyces; species Streptomyces sp. NPDC016640. Next base: position 83,092 of record NZ_JBIBRG010000018.1, on the reverse strand, counting down.
GAGCTACTCCGGAAGGTAATGGGGAATTCGGCAGGAGAATGTCTCGTGGAAATAAGTGCGCGGAATTCCGGTATTCCCGTGGGATTCACGTACCGGCCACTCCGCCGGCGGCCGGCCGGCCCGTCCCGCGGTCAGCGCCAGGCGTCTTCCGCGGCCCGCAGCGCCCCTGCCGTGTCCACGTCCAGCCCCGCCGCGCCGAGCACCCCGCCCAACGCCGTCAGGCTCGCGCGCACCGCGCCGGGGTCCGCGTCGCGGCCGTAGTGGTTGACGCGGATCATCTCCTTGGCGAGGACGCCGCCGCCCGCCGCCAGCGGCAGAGCCGGGTCGGCGGCCAGGGCGCGGGCCACCAGGTCCGAGGCCACCGTGCCGGACGGGGCCCGCAGGGTCGTGGCGACCGGGGCCGCCTCCGCCGCGTCGTGGACATAGGGCTCCAGGCCGCCGCCCAGCGCCAGCGCGCCCGCCCGGGTGGCCGCCGCGGCCGACGCGTGCCGGGCCATCACCGTCTCCGGGCCCGCCGCCTCGATCCGCTCCACGCACGCCTCGAGCGCCAGCATCTCCAGTTGCGCCGGTGCGTGCAGCAGCGTCGTGCGCCCGCCGTCGATCCAGCGCTCCTTCCAGTCCAGCAGGGACAGGTAGGAGCGGCGCGGTGCCCGCGGGTTCGCCGCCATCCGCGCCCACGCCCGCCCGCTGACCGACACCGCCGACACCCCGGCAGGACCGCCCATCGCCTTCTGCGCCCCGATCACGCACAGGTCCACGCCCCACGCGTCCGGCAGCACCGGCTCCGCGCCGATCGAGGCCACCGCGTCCAGGTAGAACAGCGCCCCGTGCGCCCGTACCACCTCGCCGATCCCCGCGACCGGGTTGGTGTTCCCGGTGGCCGCCTCCGCGTGCACCAGCGACACGAAGTCGATCTCCGGGTGCTCGGCGAGCGCGGCGCGGATCTGCCCGGCCGTCACGGCCGTGTGGAAGGGCACCGTCAGATCGATCACGGTGGCGCCGCAGTCCCGCAGCCAGTCGCCGAAGGTCTGCCCGTAGGGGCCCGTGACGACGTTCAGCGCGGTCGTGCCGGGACCGGCCGTCGCGCGGATCGCGCCCTCCAGCGGCAGCAGCGCCTCACCCTGCATGATCACGACGTCCTGCCCGGTGCCCAGCAGTCGTGCCACCCGGTCCTCGATCGAGGCGAAGCGCGCGGCGCTCAGCGGGGGCAGGTCGAGGAGGAGGTGGGTCACGGCGGTGCTCTCTTCGCTTCACGTCGGGCGCGGGTACGACGCAGTCGAGGGTAGACCGTCGCCATGAGCGCCGCCCGGCCGCCGGCCGGGTTCCCGGGCCGGACGGCCCCGACGCCATCGGTTTGGTTTGAGGAGGTCAAACCCCTCCTTATAATCGGAACTCACAGTTCCCCGACAGGAGGCCCCCTTGAAGACGCTCCCCGGCCGCCGGACCCGCATGCTGGCCGCCACCACCGCGACGGCCGGACTGGTCCTTCTGACCGCCTGCACCTCCAGCGACGACGGAGGCAGCGGGTCCAAGACCGCCGCCGGCGGTGTCGAGCTCGTCAAGGCGGGGCAGCTCACCACCTGCACCCACCTGCCCTATCCGCCCTTCCAGTCGGAGATCGACGGCAAGGTGCAGGGCTTCGACGTCGCGCTGATCGACCTGGTCGCCGACGACCTGGGCGTGGAGCAGCAGATCCTCGACACCCCCTTCGAGAACTTCAAGACCGGCGCCTTCCTCAACTCCGGCGAGTGCGACCTGGCCGCGGCCGGTATGACCATCACCGACGAGCGGAAGAAGAACGTCGACTTCTCCGCCGCGTACTTCGACGCCACCCAGGCCGTCCTCGTCGACAGGAAGAGCCGGGTCGCCTCCCTCGCCGACGTGAAGTCCAAGAACGTGAAGCTCGGTGCCCAGGCGCAGACCACCGGCGAGGACTACGTCAAGAAGGAGGGCTTCGACCCGGTCTCCTTCGAGTCCTCCGACGCCGTCCTCAACGGCCTGCGCACCGGCCAGGTCAAGGCCGTCGTCATCGACTACCCCGTGGTCCAGGGCTGGCTGAAGGACAAGGCCAACGCCGACGCCTTCGAGGTCGTCGACAACCTCGACACCGGCGAGCAGTACGGCTTCACGGTGAAGAAGGGCAACACCGCCCTGCGCGAGGCCATCGACAAGGCGCTCGCGGACGCCAGGGCCGACGGCACGTACAAGAAGCTGTACGAGCAGTGGATCGGCCCCTACGACGAGTCCGCCGCCTGATCCATGTCCGACACCGAGACACGGCTCCAGCCGAAGAAGAAGGGTCTGACCCGGCGTCAGAAGCGCAGCCTGTCGCGCGGCGTGCAGTACGCCGTCTTCGCCGCGGCCGTGATCGCCTTCGCGGTCGCGGCCGACTGGGACCGGCTGCAGAACCAGTTCGCGCAAGCGGACATCGCGCGGCAGATGTTCCCGGACGTCATCGCGCTGGCGCTGAAGAACACCGTCCTGTACACGGTGACCGGCTTCGCCGTGGGGCTCGCCCTCGGCATGGTGATCGCGCTGATGCGGCTGTCGTCGGTCGGTCCGTACCGCTGGCTGGCCGGCGTCTACATCGAGATCTTCCGCGGCCTGCCCGCCCTGCTGATCTTCATCTTCATCGGGGTGGCCGTACCGCTCGCCTTCCCCGGCACCGAGATCATCGGCGGCACCTACGGCAAGGTCGCCCTGGCGCTGGGTCTGGTCGCCGCCGCCTACATGGCGGAGACCATCCGCGCCGGCATCCAGGCCGTGCCCAAGGGGCAGATGGAGGCGGCCCGTTCGCTGGGCTTCTCGCCCGCCCGGGCCATGGTCTCCGTCATCATCCCGCAGGCCTTCCGCATCATCCTGCCGCCACTGACCAACGAACTCGTCCTGCTCTTCAAGGACTCCTCGCTGGTGCTGTTCCTCGGCGTGACCCTGGAGGAGCGCGAACTGTCCAAGTACGGCCGGGACCTGGCCAGCACGACCGCCAACTCCACGCCCATCCTGGTGGCCGGCCTGTGCTACCTGCTGATCACCATCCCGCTCGGCCTCGTCGTGCGCCGTATGGAGGCCAAGGCCCAGGAGGCCGTGAAATGAGCCGGCCCGAGATCCGCGTCAGCGGTCTGCACAAGTCCTTCGGCGACAACGAGGTGCTGCGCGGCATCGACCTGGAGATCGGCCAGGGCGAGGTCGTCTGCGTCATCGGCCCGTCCGGGTCGGGCAAGTCGACCCTGCTGCGGTGCGTGAACCTCCTCGAGGAGCCCACCGGGGGCCGGGTCTTCGTCGGCGGCACGGAACTCACCGACCCGGACGTCGACATCGACGCCGTACGCCGCCGTATCGGCATGGTCTTCCAGCAGTTCAACCTGTTCCCGCACCTCACCGTGACCGAGAACCTCACCCTGCCGCAGCGCCGGGTGCTCAAGCGGGACAAGGCGCGGGCGGCGAAGGTGGCCGCCGAGAACCTGGCCCGCGTGGGCCTGGCCGAGAAGGCGGACGCCTACCCGGCCTCCCTCTCCGGCGGCCAGCAGCAGCGCGTCGCCATCGCCCGCTCGCTGGCCATGGGCCCCGAGGTGATGCTGTTCGACGAGCCGACCTCGGCCCTCGACCCCGAACTGGTCGGCGACGTGCTCGCCGTCATGCGGATGCTCGCCGACGAGGGCATGACGATGATGGTCGTCACCCACGAGATGACCTTCGCCCGCGAGGTCGCCGACCGGGTCGTCTTCATGGACGGCGGGGTGATCGTCGAGGACGGCGCCCCCGAGCAGGTCATCGGCCACCCCCGGCACGAGCGCACCCGCCACTTCCTCTCCCGCCTCCTCGACCCGGCGATGGCCGAGGTGGAGGAGGAGACCTCGGACCAGGTGGGCACGTCCGAGTAGCGCCCGACGCGGCACTAGGGTGCGGTGCATGAGCGAACGCGCGGTGCTGCACGTGAAGGGGCGGATCCTCGTCGGCCCGGACGAGGTCCGCGACGAACTGTGGGTGGTGGACGGCCGGATCTCCTACGACCGTCCCGCCGCCGCCCGCGACATCCGCACCGTCGACGGCTGGGTGCTGCCCGGGCTGGTCGACGCCCACTGCCACGTGGGCCTCGACCGGCACGGCGCGGTCCCCGAGGACGTCGCCGAGAAGCAGGCCCTCACCGACCGGGACGCCGGCGCGCTGCTGCTGCGCGACGCGGGCTCGCCCTCCGACACCCGCTGGACCGACGACCGCGACGACCTCCCGAAGATCATCCGTGCGGGGCGGCACATCGCCCGCACCCGCCGCTACATCCGCGGCTACGCCTGGGAGGTCGAGCCCGACGACCTCGTCGCCCACGTCGCCCGGGAGGCCCGGCGCGGCGACGGCTGGGTGAAGCTGGTCGGCGACTGGATCGACCGCGACCTGGGGGACCTGTCGGCCTGCTGGCCGCGCGGCGCCGTCGAGGCGGCGATCGCCGAGGCGCACCGGCTGGGCGCCCGGGTCACCGCGCACTGCTTCGCCGAGGACTCCCTGCGGGACCTGGTCGAGGCGGGCATCGACTGCGTCGAGCACGCCACCGGCCTGACCGACGAGACGATCCCGCTGTTCGCCGAGCGGGGCGTCGCCATCGTCCCCACCCTCGTCAACATCGCCACCTTCCCCGCACTCGCCGACGGCGGCGAGTCCAAGTTCCCGCGCTGGTCGGCCCATATGCGCCGGCTCCACGAACGCCGCTACGACACCGTGCGCTCCGCCCACGACGCCGGCATCCCCGTCTTCGTCGGCACGGACGCCGGCGGCAGCCTCCCGCACGGCCTGGCGGCGGACGAGGTCGCGGAACTGACCAAGGCCGGCATCCCGCCCGTCGAGGCCCTGGCGGCCAGCACCTGGGCCGCCCGGGCATGGCTCGGCCGCCCCGGCCTCGACGAGGGGGCCCCGGCGGACCTCGTGGTCTACGCGTCCGACCCGAGGGCCGACGTACGCGTCCTGACGGATCCGCGCCGGGTGGTGCTGAACGGCCGCGTGGTCGGATAGGGGGCGGCCCGTCACCCGCGCCGGGCCCGGCGGCCCCACGGCGGCCGGTGATCCCGGCCCGGCGCCGGGACGCCCGCCCCCGGGGGCCCGGCCCGGAGTCCCCGGCCCGCCCCGCGCGGACGGACCCGGGCACCGTGGCGAGGCGGGCCGCCGCCCCCGCGGGTCCGCCGCCGGGCCCGGCTCGGGGCACGGGGCGCCGCTCAGAAGGGGGCCAGGGACCGTTCCAGGGCGGTCAGGAAGGTGTCCGTGGTCTCCCGGTCCCGGACCGCCAGCCGCAGCCAGCGGTCGTCCAGACCCGGGAACGTGTCCCCGCGGCGTACCGCGTAGCCGAGGGCGCGCAGCCGGGCCCGTACGGCCGTCGCGCGTGGCAGCCGGAGCAGCACGAAGGGGCCCTCGGCGGGTTCCACGGCGCTCAGGCCGTGGGCGGCGAACCGGGCGAGGCCCGCCAGCAGGTGGGCCCGGTCCGCCGCGACGCGGTGGGCCGCGTGGGCCGCCTCCGCGAGCGCCCCGGTGCCGACGCACGCCTCCGCCGCGGCCAGCGCCGGAGTGGACACCGGCCACAGCGGCTGGGCGCGCTCCAGGTCCGCGACGGTCTCCGGGGCCGCCAGGACGTAGCCGATCCGCAGACCGGCCAGGCCCCACGTCTTGGTGAGGCTGCGCAGCACGACCAGACCCGGCACGTCCGTCCGCCCGGCCAGCGTCTCGCGCTCGCCCGGCACCGCGTCCATGAACGCCTCGTCCACCACCAGCGTCCGCCCGGGCCGGGCGAGCCCGGCGACGTCCGCGGCCGGGTGCAGCACCGACGTCGGGTTCGTCGGGTTGCCGATCACCACCAGGTCCGCTTCCTCGGGCACCGCCGCCGGGTCCAGCCGGAAGCCGTCCGCCTCCCGCAGCAGCACCCGGTCCACCGAGTGCCCGGCGTCCCGCAGCGCCGCCTCCGGCTCCGTGAACTGCGGATGCACCACCACCGGCCGGCTCACCTTCAGCGCCCGCGCCAGCAGCACGAACGCCTCCGCCGCGCCGGCCGTCAGCAGCACCCGCTCCACCGGCAGCCCGTGCCGCGCCGCCACCGCCGCCCGCGCGGCCCGCCCGTCCGGGTAGGCGGCGAGCCGGGACAGCGACGCGGCGATGTGCTCGCGCAGCCACGGCGGCGGGGTGTCCGCGCGGACGTTCACCGCGAGGTCGACCAGCGCGGAGCCCCCGTCGCGGACCTCGGCGTCCCCGTGGTGGCGCAGATCGTGCCCGCCGTCCCCGGACTCAGTGTGCATGGGAGTGCGAGTGACCGTGCCCGTGATGGTGCCCGTGATGGTGGTGGCCGTCGTCGTCGGGGTGGAAGTGCGGCTGCTGCGGCGCCCCCACCTTGTCCTCGAACCCCGGCAGCGCGATCCGGTACACGCACGAGTCGCAGTTCATCCGCAGATCGCCCTTGACGGCCTCCCCGTACCGCTCCATCACCAGGTCCAGCAGCTCCGGCTCGGGACCGATCACGTCCGCCGACCGCACCTCGGTCTCCGGGTGCGCCGCCGCCCACTCCCGCGTCTGCAGCCGCACCCGGTCCGGCAGGATCCCGGTGAACAGGAAGTACGGCAGGACCACGACCCGCCGGGCGCCCAGCCGCGCACACCGGTCGAGACCGCTCGGCACGTCCGGCGCCGCCAGCGACACGAACGCCGTCTCCACACCCGCGTAACCGCGCCCCTCCCACAGCAGCCGCGCCGCCTTGAACACCTCGGCGTTGGCGTCCGGGTCCGTCGAGCCGCGGCCCACCAGCAGCACGGTCACCTCGGACGGGTCCCAGGAGGTGTCCACCGCCTCGGCCAGCCGCCGCTCCAGCACCCGCAGCAGGCCGGGGTGCGGGCCCAGCGGACGGCCGTAGGTGTACGAGATGCCGGGGTGGCGCTCCTTCTCGCGGGCCAGCGCCGCCGGGATGTCGCCCTTGGCGTGCCCGGCGGACACCAGCATCAGCGGCACGGCCGCGAACCGGCGCACCCCGCGCTCCACCAGCTCGGCGACGGCATCGCCCAGCGGCGGCGGGGACAGCTCGATGAAGCCGCCGGCGACGGGCAGTCCGGGGTGGCGGCGGCCCAGTTCCCGCACGAAGTCGCGGAACGCCTCCGCGCCGGCGTCGTCCCGGGTGCCGTGGCCGGCGATGAGCAGGGCGGGCGGGGTGGTCACAGGTTCTCCTCGGAAGAAATCGGGTGGTAGAGCAGGGCGTTGAGCGCGGCGGCGGCCACCGCCGACCCGCCCTTCTCGGACACGTTGCTCACGGCGGGCAGTCCGCTCTCCCGCAGGGCGGCCTTGGACTCGGCCGCCCCGACGAAGCCGACGGGCAGACCGACGACGAGCGCGGGGGAGGCGTCCAGGGTCAGCAGCTCCTCCAGGGCGGTCGGCGCGCAGCCGATCACCCACAGGGCGCCGGGGCCCACCTCCTCGTACGCCAGCCGCACCGCGTGCGCCGAACGCGTCAGACCGGGACCGGCCTTCGCCTCCCTCAGCCGGCACACGGTCGCGCGGCGCGTGATCCCCGCCGCGACCATCTCCACGTCCACGACGACCGGGGCGCCCGCGTGCAGCGCGGCGTGCGCCTTCGTCAACTCATCCTCGTCCATTACGAGTTCGTCGGCGTAGCCGAGGTCGGCGCTGGAGTGGACGACGCGTTCGACGACCGCCCGGGTCAGCGGCGGGAAGTGCGAGGTGTCCAGGCGGGCGCGCAGCCGCCGGAAGGACTCCTGCTCGATGGGGTGCACCACGCGGTTCACTGCGGCTCCTCCTGCCAGCGGTAGCCACGCGGGGTGACCATGCGCCCCGCGATCTCACGGGTCGCCGTGTTGCCCACGGTCACGACCGTCATCATGTCGACCGTCGCCGGATCCAGCGCGGCCAGCGTGGTCAGCCGGCTCGACTCGTCGGCGCGGGACGCGTTGCGCACGACCCCGACCGGCGTCGCCGGCCGCCGGTGCTCCGCGAGGATCGCGAGCGCCTTCGGCAACTGCCAGTCACGGCCCCGGCTGCGCGGGTTGTAGAACGTCACCACGATGTCCGCCTCGGCCGCCGCCCGTACCCGCCGCTCGATGACCTCCCACGGCGTGTGCAGGTCGGACAGGCTGATCGACACATGGTCGTGGCCCAGCGGCGCGCCCAGGATCGCCCCGGCCGCCAGCGCCGCCGTCACGCCCGGCACCCCCACCACGTCGATGTCGTCGGAGGCCTCCGCGAGCGCCGGTGAGGCCATGGCGTACACGCCGGCGTCCCCGCTGCCGATCAGCGCCACCGCCTGCCCCCGGCGGGCCTCGGCGACGGCCGTGCGGGCCCGCTCCTCCTCCGCGCCGAGCCCCGACTCCAGCACGCGCGTGCCGGGCCGCAGCAGGTCGCGGATCTGGTCGACGTACTGGTCGAGTCCCACCAGCACGGAGGCGCGGCGCAGTTCGTCCCTGGCGCGCGGGGTGAGCAGGTCCCGGGCACCGGGCCCCAGCCCGACCACCGCGAGCCGCCCCCGCCCCGGCCGCCGTACGACGGCGCAGGTCGCCATCGCGGGCCGCGCCGCCGACTTGCTCTTGGGCACCAGGAGTTCACCCCCGCGCACCAGCGCGGCGGCCTCGGCGACCGACGGGGTGCCGACGGCGGCCAGCGGCGCGTCGGACGGGTTGGGCACCTCGACCCGCGCCAACTCCTCGGCGGCGTACGTCACCAGGGGCACACCGAGCCGCCGGGCCGCCTCCACGACGCCCCGCTCCCCGGCCTTGGCGTCCACGGTGGCCAGCTCCGCGAGCGAGGCCGCCGACAGCCCGGCCTCCCGCAGGGCGCCCTCGACCAGGGCGAGCACCTCCTCGACGGGGGCGCCCTTCGACGCGCCGACCCCGACGACGAGCGTCGGCGGACGCAGGACCACCTCCCCCTCGGCCGGTCCGGTCAGCCGGTCCGTGACGCGGATCGTGTACCGCCCCTCGTCCGTCACCGTCACCGGCAGCGGCGGCAGCGGCCAGGCCACGTCGGCGCGCAGTGCCACCGCCTCGCCGTCCAGCAGCGCCCGCGAGACGGCGGCGACCTCGCCCTCCACCGGCAGGCCCAGCGTGTCCAGACCGGGCAGCCCCACGGCATCGGTCGCCGTGGTCACCACCGGCTCGGCGCCCAGCACCTCGGCCACCGCACGCGCGAGGTCGTTCGCCCCGCCGCCGTGACCGCCCAGCAGCGACACCGCGAACCGTCCGGCCTCGTCCACGCAGACCACGCCCGGGTCGCTCGTCTTGCCGGCCAGCAGCGGTGCCACCAGCCGCACCACGGCCCCCGTGGCGAGGAAGCACACCAGCCGCTCGCACTCGGCGAACGCGGCCCGCACCGCGTCCGGCACGGGACCCTCGTACACGCGCGTACGGTCCGGCCACGCGGCGGCCAGCCGGTCCCGCGCGGCCGCTCCCGCCGCGGTGGCGGAGATGAGGCCGATCACTGGCAGACTCCTTCACTGTGTGCCGGGGGCCTCTCGCCCCACAGCAGGAAAACGGGATTGGCCGCCGCCAGCCGGGTCACGTCCCCGGGCAGCGGCGCCAGGCGCGACGACTGCAACAGCACCCCGTCACAGGTGAACCCGGCCCCGGTCAGCGCCTCGCGCACGGCCGGCACCCGGTCGACGGCGGCCACGGCGACCACCACGGTCCGCAGGGCCCGCCGCGCGCACGCCGCGACGACGGCGGGCAGTTCCCGGCCGCCCCCGCCGACGAACACGGCGTCGGGCGCGTCCAGTCCGGACAGCGCCTCCGGCGCCGTCCCGTGCACCACGTGTACGTCGACGCCGTGCGCGGCGGCGTTGACCCGGACGCGCTCCACCCCGTCCGGCGTCTTCTCCACGGCCGTGACGGCGGCACCGAGCCGCGCGCACTCCACGGCCACCGAACCCGAACCCGCGCCGATGTCCCAGACCAGCTCGCCCGGCCGCGGCCCGAGGCGGGCCAGCGCCAGCGCCCGCACCTCGAACTTGGTGATCATCGAGTCGCGGTGGGCGAACCCGGTCTCCTCCAGCGCCCACCCGGGGGGCCCGGACGGCGGGCCCGCGACCGTGCGCACCGACCCCAGCGCCCGCTCCTCGTCCAGGCAGAGCACCACGCTCACCGCCGGCCCCCAGTCACGCGCGGCGGCCTCGGCGGGCGTCACCCGCTCCACCCGCTCCTCGGCCGAACCGAGCGCGGAGGCGACGACCAGCACACGCCGGTGCGCCCGCAGCGCCGCCCCGAGCTCCGCGGGACCCGCCCCCGGCCCCGTCAGCACGGCGACCTTCGGGTGCGCCCGACACAGGTTCACCGCGGTCCGCGGATCCCGCCCGTGGGCGCTCACCACCACGGCGTCGTCCCACGGCAGCCCGATCCGCGCGAACGCGGCCGCCACGGACGGGACACCGGGCCGCACTTCCAGCCGCTCGGGCCCGAACCGCTCGGCCAGCGCCCGCACGATCCCGAAGAACCCCGGGTCACCGGAGGCCAGCACCACCACCCGCCGCTGCCCGGCGACGTACTTCTCCACGGTGTCGAGGGCGGGCGCCAGCGGACCGAGCACGACACGCTCGGCCCCCTCCGGCACGCGCACGGCGTCCAGGTGCCGCCGCCCGCCGACCACCAGCTCGGCCCCGGCCGCGACCGGATCGTCGACCGGCGCCCCCGCCCCCATACCGACGACCGTGATCACGTGTTCGTGCCCCGCGCGCGCAACGCCCTGCGGGCCTCCGGGTCCGCCTTGCGGAAGCCGTGGAAGTGCCCGGGGTGGTACAGGTGCGAGCGGGTGCCGTGCGCGTCGAGGGCCGGACCGACCAGGAACAGCGTGTGCTTCCAGAGCTTGTGCTCCTTGACCGTCTCCTCCAGCGTGCCGATCGTGCACTTCACGACCAGCTCCTCCGGCCAGGTCGCCTGGTACGCGACGACGACCGGCGTGGTCGTCGGATAGCCGCCCTCCAGCAGCTCCCGCACCAGCTGCCCGCTGCGCGCGGCCGACAGGAAGACCGCCATGGTGGTGCCGTGCCGCGCGAACTCGCGGACCTCCTCGCCGGGCGGCATCGGCGTCTTGCCGCCGCCGAGCCGGGTCAGCACCACGGACTGCGCCACCTCGGGAATGGTCAGCTCCCGCTGCGCGAGCGCCGCGACGGCGGAGAACGACGACACACCGGGCACGATCTCGGTGGCGATGCCGAGTTCCGCGCACCGGTCGACCTGCTCCTGCGTGCCGCCCCACAGCGCCGGGTCGCCGGAGTGGATCCGCGCGACCCTCAACCCCTCCTCGCGGGCCCGCCGGTAGACGGCCACGACGTCCTCCAGCGACATCGTCGCCGAGTCGAGGATCTCCGCGCCCTCACGCGCGTGCTCGAGGACCTCCGCCTGCACCAGGCTGGCGGCCCAGATCACGACATCGGCCTCGGCGATGGCACGCGCGGCACGGAACGTCAGCAGATCGGCGGCGCCGGGGCCTGCCCCGACGAAGGTCACCTTGCCGGTGGGGGCATCGGCCATGGGAAACGGTCCTCTCCTGCGAGTCAGGGGTCAGCGGAACGGGGTGAACGGGGTGAGCGGGGTGAGCGGGGTGAGGGGGGCGGTCGGGGTGAACGGTGAGACCAGCGGGAACGACGAGAGCAACGGGGAGAAGGGGAGCAACGGGGAGGGCGAAGGGGACCGGGCGTTCGGGAAGCGGTCGGCGGTCCGCCGTCCCGTCCGCGCCGGCGGCCGTGGGCCCTGCCCGGTGGCGGGCGCCGCGCACCGGCCGTGCGCGGCGGCGGATCACAGCTTCCCGCCCCGCCCGCCGTCGCGCCGGGGCGGCGCGATGAGCGTCGACAGGTACGGCAGCGGCGCCCCGTCCAGCTCCGCGGCCGGCCGGACCGACTCCTCCGGCAGCCCGAGCGCCGACCCCCACACCGCGTCACCGATCCGCCCGGTCTCCCGCAGCGCCTCGGCGACCTCACCCGCCTGCCGCCCGAACTTGTACGCGACGACGGTCCCGGGCCCGGCGAGGGCGTCCTTGAGCACGGCGGCGCCCGCGGTCACCGGTACCAGCGTCAGCGGCTCGGTCCCCTCGGTCAGCACGGCCCCGGAACGCGCCGCCAGATCCTGCATGGCGGTGATCCCCGGCACGGTCTCCACGACCGTCCCCGGCACCGACGCCGCGACGGTCTGCGCGAGATAGGTGAACGTCGAGTACACGTTGGGGTCCCCGATCGTCGCGAAGGCGACGGAGCCGTGCTCCCGCAGCAGCCCGGCGACCCGCTCACCGGCCGCGTCCCAGGCGGCCTCGCGCCGGGACCGGTCGGTGCGCTCGTTCAGCGCGAACACCACCCGCACGACCTTCTCCGCGGGCACGTAGTGCAGCACCGTCGCCTCGGCCCGCCCCCGCTCCCCGGTGTCCATCACGGGGACGACGACGACCTCCGCGGCGCGCAGCGCGTTGACGCCCTTCACGGTCACCAGCTCGGGATCCCCGGGACCCACCCCGACTCCGACCAGCCTGCTGCTCATGACGTCCGGCACCTCTCCACGAACCGACGGGCGACACCGGGCTCCGACGCCCAGTGCGTGTGCAGATAGCTCGCGTGCACACCGCGTTGTACAAAACCCTCGAGACGCCGCTCGGGCGTCCGCACCCCCCAGGCGGGAGCGGCTCCCGCCCCCGGCTCGACGACCGTCCGGTGGAACTCGTGGCCCCGCATCCGCGTCCCGGCGGCGGCCAGCGCGCTGTCGGTCACGGCCACGGCGTCCCGGTAGCCGAGGGTGAGCCGCTCGGCCATCCGCGCGCAGGCGTCCAGCACCCCGCACATCGGCATGCCGTCCAGCTCCCGGCACAGGTAGAGCAGTCCGGCACACTCGGCGGCCACGGGAGCACCGTCGGCGGCAAGTGAGGCGACGGCCTTCCGCAGCGGCTCGTTGGCGGACAGCTCGGCGGCGTACACCTCGGGGAACCCGCCCCCGACGACCACTCCCCGTGTCCCCTCGGGCAGTTCCTCGTCCCGCAGCGGATCGAAGACGACGACCTCGGCCCCGGCGGCGGTCAGCAACTCGGCGTGCTCGGCATAGGAGAACGTGAACGCGGGCCCGCCGGCGACGGCGACGACCAGCCCGTCCGGCGCTTGCGGACACGGCCCGTCCAGGACCGGAGCGGGGCCCGGGGCCGCGGCCCCCGGCCCAGGGGAGGGAAGGGACGGCGGCGGCGAGGAGGCCAGAGCCCCACCCGCGTCCCAGGCCGCGTCCGGCAACGGACCCGCACCCCGCGCCAGGGCGGCCAACGCCTCCAGGTCACACCCGGCGGCCACCTGCGCGGCCATCGCGGCGACCGCGTCCACGGCCGCGGCCCGCCGCTCGGCGACCGGCACCAGCCCCAGGTGCCGCGACGGCGTCTCCACCTGCGCCGCCCGCCGCAGCACTCCCAGCACCGGCACGCCCGCCGACTCCAGCGCCTCCCGCAGCAGCGCCTCGTGCCGGTCCGAGGCGACCTTGTTCAGGATCACGCCCCCGACCCGCACCTCCGGGTCCCAGCCCACGAACCCGTGCACCAGCGCCGCCACCGACCGCGACTGCGACGACGCGTCGACGACCAGCACCACCGGCGCCCGCAACAGCTTCGCCACCTGCGCGGTGGACGCCAGTTCGCCCTCCCCGGCGGCTCCGTCGTACAGCCCCATCACACCCTCGACCACGGCGATGTCGCACCCGCGCGCGCCGTGCGCGAACAGCGGACCGACCAGCTCGGGCCCGCACAGATACGCGTCGAGGTTGCGCCCCACCCGCCCGGTGGCGAGCGCGTGGTACCCGGGGTCGATGTAGTCCGGGCCCACCTTGTGCGGGGACACGGTGAGCCCCCGCGCGGTGAGCGCGGCCATCAGCCCGGTCGCCACGGTGGTCTTGCCGCTGCCCGAGGAGGGCGCGGCGACGACCAGCCGGGGCACGGACGGGGACGAGGTCACCACTCGATGCCCCTCTGCCCCTTCTGCCCGGTGTCCATGGGGTGCTTGACCTTGGACATGTCGGTCACCAGGTCGGCGTACTCGACCAGTTTCCCCGGCGCGTTCCGCCCGGTGATCACCACATGCTGGGTGCCCGGCCGGTCCCTCAGCACGGACACCACCTCGTCGGTGTCCACCCACCCCCAGTGCATCGGGTAGGCGAACTCGTCGAGCACGTACAGCCGGTACGTCTCGGCGGCCAGGTCGCGCTTGACCTGCTCCCAGCCCTCCCGGGCCTTCTCCTCGTTGGTCGAGTTGTCACCCTGGAGACCGCGCTGGACCCAGGACCAGCCCTCGCCCATCTTGTGCCAGTCGACGCTGCCGCCCTCGCCGGAGGCGCCGAGGACCCGCAGGGCGTTCTCCTCGCCGACCTTCCACTTGGCCGACTTGACGAACTGGAACACCCCGATCGGCCACCCCTGGTTCCAGGCCCGCAGCGCCAGCCCGAAAGCGGCCGTCGACTTGCCCTTCCCCACGCCCGTGTGCACGACGACCAGCGGACGATTGCGCCGCTGACGCGTCGTCAGGCCGTCGTCCGGTACGACACTCGGCTGTCCCTGCGGCACTACGCGGCCCTCCTCGACGTTCCCTGCACATCCCTGACCAGCCCGGCGATCGAGTCGGCCCGCAGCTCGTCCAGGGTCACCGCGCTGCCGCCCAGCTCACCGGCCAGCCGCCCGGCGAGCCCCAGCCGCACCGGCCCCGACTCGCAGTCCACGACCACCGAGGCCACGCCCCCGGCCGCGAACAGCCGCGCCGCGCGCCCGGCGAGCGCCACCGGCTCCGGACCGCCCGTGGCCCGCCCGTCCGTCACCACGACGACCAGCGGACGCCGCGCGGAATCCCGCAGCCGCTCCACCCGCAGCACGTCGTGCGCCTTGAGCAGCCCGGCCGCCAGTGGGGTCCGCCCACCGGTCGGCAGCGACTCCAGCCGGACCGCGGCCGCGTCCACCGACGACGTCGGCGGCAGCGCCACATCGGCCGCCGACCCCCGGAAGGTCACCAGCCCCACCTTGTCCCGCCGCTGGTAGGCGTCCAGCAGCAGCGACAGCACGGCACCCTTCACGGCACTCATCCGCTGCCGGGCCGCCATCGATCCGGAGGCGTCCACGACGAACAGCACGAGGTTCGACTCGCGCCCCTCACGGGTGGCCTGCCGCAGATCGTCCCGGCGCACCACCAGGCCCGGTCCGGACCGTCCCCGCGCCCGCTGGTGCGGTGCCGCGGCCTGGATGGTCGCCGCCAGGTGCAGCCTGGTCAGGGCGCCGCTCGGCCGGCGCGCGCCCGTCGTCCGCCCGTGCTCGGTCCGCGCCCGGGACCGCCGCCCGGCGGCCCCCTCGCCGATCCCGGGCACGCTCAGCACCCTGGTGCGGAACGGCTCGACGGCGCCCACGGGGGGCCGCTCACCGGAGCCGGCCCCCGCGGGCCGCGACTCCCCGGACTCCCCGGACTCCCCGGAGTCCCGGGAGTCCCCGGACTCCTCGCCCGGCCCGGCCTCGGGCGCCGTCCCCGGGTCACCGCCCTCGGGGCCGTCGGCGGGCGGCTGCCCGCCGCCACCCCCCGGCCCGTCCGGATCGGTGTCCGGGTCGTCGTCGTCCCCGAACTGCTCCAGCGTCTCGTCGAGCTTGTCCTGGTCCAGCCCGGGCGCGTCGAACGGATTGCGCCGCCGCCGGTGCGGCAGCGCCAGCAGCGCCGCCTGCCGCACGTCCTCGGCGAGCACCTCCGTCCGCCCCGCCCACGCGGCCAGCGCGGTCGCCGTGCGCGCCATCACGATGTCGGCCCGCATGCCGTCGACCTCGAAGGCGGCACAGGTCGCCGCGATCTGCCGCAGCGCCCCGTCCCCGAGGCGCACCGACGGCAGCAGCTCCCGCGCCGCCACGATCCGCGCCCGTACGGCGGCCTCCTCGTCGGCCCACCGCGCGGCGAAGGCGTCGGGATCGTCGTCGTGGGCGAGCCGCCGCCGGACCACCTCGACCCGCTGGTCCGGTTCCCGCGAGGCGGACACCTCCACGGTGAGCCCGAAGCGGTCCAGCAATTGCGGACGCAACTCCCCTTCCTCGGGATTCATGGTCCCGACGAGCAGGAAACGGGCCGCGTGACGCACGGAGACGCCTTCGCGCTCCACGTACGAGGCGCCCATCGCCGCCGCGTCCAGCAGCAGGTCGACCAGGTGGTCGTGGAGGAGATTGACCTCGTCGACGTACAGGATCCCGCGGTGCGCGTCGGCGAGCAGCCCCGGCTCGAACGCCTTCACACCCTCGGCGAGCGCCCGCTCGATGTCGAGCGCGCCGACCAGCCGGTCCTCGGAGGCGCCGACGGGCAGCTCGACCATCCGCGCGGGCCGCGCGGTCCCGCCCCCGGGCTCGTGCGGACCGTCCGGGCACCCGGGGTCCGGAGACGAGGGATCGCAGGAGAACCGGCAGCCGGGCACCACGGCCACCTCCGGCAGCAGCGCCGACAGGGCGCGCACCGCGGTGGACTTCGCCGTGCCCTTCTCGCCGCGCACCAGCACACCGCCGACCATCGGCGAGACGGCGTTCAGCAGCAGCGCGAGCCGCAGGTCGTCCTGACCGACGACGGCCGTGAACGGAAAGGGGGTGGTCACTGGTCGTCGCCCTCCAGATCGCCTTCGAGTTCCAGGTAGGTGGCGCGCAGCCGCTCCAGCGTGTCCGCGTCAGGCTCCGCCCACAGACCGCGGTCGGCCGCCTCCAGCAGCCGTTCGGTGATGCCGCGCAGCGCCCAGGGGTTGGACTTCTTCATGAAGTCCCTGTTCTCGGCGTCGAAGACGTACTCCGCGCTGAGCTTCTCGTACATCCAGTCGTCCACGACCCCGGCGGTGGCGTCGTACCCGAAGAGGTAGTCCACGGTCGCGGCCATCTCGAAGGCGCCCTTGTAGCCGTGCCGCCGCATCGCCGCCATCCAGCGCGGGTTGACCACCCGGGCCCGGAAGACCCGGTGCGTCTCCTCGCCCAGCGTCCGCGTCTTCACCTGGTCGGGGGTCGCCGAGTCGCCGACGTACGCCTCCGGGCTCGCGCCCGTCAGGTGCCGCACCATGGCGACCATGCCGCCGTGGTACTGGAAGTAGTCGTCCGCGTCGACGAGGTCGTGCTCGCGGGTGTCGACGTTCTTCGCCGCCACCGCGATCCGCCGGAACGCCGTCTCCATGTCCCCGCGCGCCGCCCGCCCGTCGAGCCCGCGCCCGTAGGCGTAGCCGCCCCACACCGCGTACACCTCGGCGAGGTCGGCGTCGGAGCGCCAGTTCCGGGCGTCGATCAGCGGCAGCAGACCGGCGCCGTACGCGCCCGGCTTCGAGCCGAAGATGCGGGCCGTGGCCCGCCGCCGGTCGCCGTGCGAGGCCGCGTCCTCGTCCACGTGGGCCCGTACGTAGTTGGACTCGGCGGGCTCGGCCAGCTCCGCCACCGCCCGCACCGCGTCGTCGATCAGCCCGACCACGTGCGGGAACGCGTCCCGGAAGAACCCGGAGATGCGGACCGTCACGTCGATGCGCGGCCGGCCCAGCTCCTCGAGCCCGACCACCTCGAAACCGGTCACCCGGCGCGAGGCGTCGTCCCACACCGGGCGGCAGCCCAGCAGCGCCAGGATCTCGGCGATGTCGTCGCCCTGGGTGCGCATCGCGGACGTGCCCCACACCGTCAGGCCGACCGACTTCGGGTACTCGCCGGTGTCCTGCAGGTACCGCTGGACCAGCGAGTCGGCGAGCGACTGCCCGACCTCCCAGCTCAGCCGGGACGGGATCGCCTTCGGGTCCACGGAGTAGAAGTTCCGCCCGGTCGGCAGCACGTTGACCAGGCCGCGCGTGGGCGAGCCCGAGGGTCCCGCCGGGACGTAACCGCCGTCCAGCGCCCGCAGGATGTGCCCGATCTCGTCGGTGGTACGGGCCAGCCGGGGCACGACCTCGTCACACGCGAACCGCAGCACGGCCACCGCGTCCGGGAGTTCGGTGCCCAGCACCTCCCGCACCAGCGAGGGAACCGAGCCGGCCGTCCAGCCGCGCTCCTCCATGCCCTCCGCGAACCGCCGGCACAGCTGCTCCAGCAGGTCGATGGCGTCGGCGCCGGTGCGTGCCGGCCCGTCCACCAGGTCCGTCAGCTCCACCGGCACCTTCACCGGCGCGCCCGGCTCGGCCAGCAGTTCCTTCTCCACCAGCCCGAAGTGCCCGGCCAGCGCGGCCCGCAGGCCCGGCAGCGCGTTCGCCTGCCCGCCCCACACCTGCGAGGCGCGCAGCACCGCCAGGACGAGGTTCACGCGCGGCTCGCCGACCGGGCCGCCGCCGAGGATGTGCAGGCCGTCCCTGATCTGCACGTCCTTGATCTCGCACAGGTAGCCGTCGATGTGCATGACGAACTCGTCGAAGGCGTCGTCGTCCGGCTGGTCGTCGACATGCAGGTCGTGATGGAGCTCGGCCGCTTTCACCAGCGTCCAGATCTGCGCGCGCACCGCCGGCGCCTTCGCCGGGTCCAGGTCGGAGACGAGGGCGTACTCGTCGAGGAGCTGCTCCAGCTTCGCCAGGTCGCCGTAGGTGTCGGCGCGGGCCATCGGCGGCACCAGGTGGTCGACCACGGTCGCGTGCCCGCGCCGCTTGGCCTGGGTGCCCTCGCCGGGGTCGTTGACGATGAACGGGTAGATCAGCGGCAGGTCGCCGAGGACCGCGTCCGGCGCGCAGCCGCCCGACAGGCCCAGCCCCTTGCCCGGCAGC
Organism: Streptomyces sp. NPDC016640; assembly: GCF_043076215.1. Classification (NCBI taxonomy): domain Bacteria; kingdom Bacillati; phylum Actinomycetota; class Actinomycetes; order Kitasatosporales; family Streptomycetaceae; genus Streptomyces; species Streptomyces sp. NPDC016640. Next base: position 64,409 of record NZ_JBIBRG010000018.1, on the reverse strand, counting down.
CACTCCATCGTGCCGTGCTTGCCCATGTGCACGATCGCGTCCGCGCCGAAACCGTTCTCCAGCCACCGGTAGGCCGCCATGTAGTGGTGGGAGGGCGGCATGTCGGGGTCGTGGTAGATCGCGATCGGGTTCTCGCCGAAGCCGCGCGGCGGCTGGATCATGACGACGACGTTCCCGAACTGCAGGGACGCGAGCACGATGTCGTCGCCGTCGACGTACAGCGAGCCCGGCGGCTCGCCCCACGCCTGCGTCATGGCGTCCCGCAGCTGCGGGTCCAGCTTCTCGAACCAGGCCCGGTAGTCGGCCAGCGGCACCCGCGCGGGGGCGGCGGCCAGCTGGTCCTCGGTCAGCCACTCCACGTCGTGCCCGCCGGCCTCGATCAGCCGGTGGATCAGCTCGTCGCCGCCGGACGGGTACTCGGTGAGCGAGTACCCCGCGTCCCGCAGCGCGTCCAGCACCCGCACCGCCGAGGCCGGGGTGTCGAGCCCCACCGCGTTGCCGACGCGCGAGTGCTTCGTCGGGTACGCGGTGAAGACCAGCGCGAGCCTCTTCTCCGCGTTCGGCTTGTGCTTGAGCCGGGCGTGCCGTACGGCGATCCCGGCCACCCGCGCGGCCCGCTCCGGGTCGGCGACGTACACCGGGACGTCGTCCGGGCCCTGCTCCTTGAAGGAGAACGGGACCGTGATCAGCCGCCCGTCGAACTCCGGGATGGCGACCTGCATCGCGGCGTCCATGGGGGACAGGGCGGCGTCGGACTCCTCCCAGGCGGCGCGCGAGGAGGTGAGGCACAGCCCCTGCAGCACCGGCACGTCGAGGTCGGCGAGCGCCCCGATGTCCCAGGCCTCCTCGTCGCCGCCGGCCGACGCCTGCGAGGCGTGCGTGCCGCCGGCCGCGAGCACGGTGGCGACCAGGGCGTCGGCCCGGCCCAGGATCTCGTACAGGCCCTCCTGCGCGTCGCGCAGCGAACCGCAGTACACGGGGAGGGCGTTGGCCCCGTGGGCCTCGACGGCGTCGCACAGGGTGTCCACGAAGGCGGTGTTGCCGCTCAGCTCGTGCGCCCGGTAGAAGAGCACGCCGACGGTGGGCCGGCCCTCGGCCGCCGCCCGCTCCCCGTGCACCCCGTACTCGGGCATCTTCCTCGGCTCGAGGAACCCCTCGCCGGTCAGCAGCACCGTGTCCGACAGAAAGCGGGCCAGCTCGGTGAGGTTGTCCGGGCCGCCCTCGACGAGGTACCGCAGCGCCTCCGCCACGACACCGGCCGGAACCGTCGACTCGGCCATCAGTTCCGCGTCCGGCACGGCCTCACCGCCGAGCAGCACGGTCGGGACCCCGGACGCCTTCAGCGCGGCGAGTCCGTCCTCCCAGGCCCGCTTGCCGCCGAGCAGACGTACGACGGCGAGGTCCGCGCCGTCGAGCAGCGCGGGCAGTTCGTCCGCGACGTCCACGCGGGTGGGGTTGCCGATCCGGTAGGAGGCACCGGTGGCGGCACGGGCCGCCAGCAGATCGGTGTCGGCGGTCGACAACAACAACACAGTGCTCATACGGGCGCTCCCGGTGGAATGAAAGGCAGTCCTTGCGGCGCGCCCGACTCGATGAGCCGCCACAGCGCGTCGGTGTCCGCGTGCTGTTCGATCAGGTCGCCGAGCCGGTCGAGCTGCTCCTCGCGCAGCGCGGCGAACGAGGTGCCGGGGGCCGGCACGAAGCGGCGCCCCGCGGCGGCGGCCACCTCGCGCAGGAAGGCCCGCCGGAATCCGTCCGACTCCAGCGAGCCGTGCCAGTGCGTGCCCCAGGTCTGGCCGACCCGGCAGCCGTCCAGGAAGGGCTCTCCCCCGAGGACCTCGGCGAGGCCGTGATGGATCTCGTACCCCTCGACCCGTTCCCCGAGGGCTTCGCCCTCCGGCCGGGTGAGGGTCTTCTCGCGGGCGAACCGCACCCGCACGGGCAGCAGTCCGAGCCCGTCGACCCGTCCCCGCCGGCTCTCCACGTCGTCCTCGATCCGCTCGCCGAGGATCTGGAAGCCGCCGCAGATCCCGAGCACGGGCCGGCCCTCGGCCGCCCGCCGCAGCAGCGCGTCCGCGAGTCCGCGCTCCCGCAGCCACTCCAGGGCGCGCACGGTCCCGCGGGTCCCCGGCACGACCACCAGGTCGGCGTCGGACAGTTCCTCGGGCCGGTCCACGAACCGCACCACGACACCCGGTTCGGCGGCGAGCGCGTCCACATCCGTGAAGTTGGACATCAGCGGCACCGCGCACACGGCGACCCGCAGCACGTCCTCGCCGACCGGCGCGGCCACCACGGACTCCCGTACGGCACCGCGCAGCGACACGCGGAGTCCGTCCTCCTCGTCGATGCCGAGGCCGTGCCGGAAGGGCAGCACGCCGTACGTCCGCCGTCCGGTCAGGCCGTGCAGCATCTCCAGGCCCGGCTCCAGCAGCGACACGTCACCCCGGAACTTGTTCACCAGGAACCCGGCGACCAGTTCCTGGTCCTGCCGGGACAGCAGGGCGACGGTACCGAAGAACGACGCGAAGACGCCGCCCCGGTCGATGTCACCGACGACGAGCACGGGGAGCCCGGCGTTCCTGGCGATGCCCATGTTCACGATGTCCGTCCGCCGCAGGTTGATCTCGGCCGGGCTGCCGGCCCCCTCACAGATCACCGCGTCATACGTGCCCCGCAATTGCTCCAGGCACTCCAACACCGTTGCCAGCAAATGCTGTTGGCGTCCTCCGTGGTAGCCGCGCGCGCTCATCTCGCCGACCGGTCTGCCCATCAGGACGACCTGGCTGGACTGCTCGCCGCCCGGTTTGAGCAGCACCGGGTTCATCAGCGCGGCCGGCTCCACCCGGCAGGCCTGGGCCTGCATGGCCTGGGCCCGCCCGATCTCGGCGCCCTCCCGGGTCACGAAGGAGTTCAGCGACATGTTCTGCGCCTTGAACGGCGCGACCCTGACCCCCTGCCGCACCAGCCACCGGCAGATCCCGGCGGTCACCACGCTCTTGCCGGCGTCCGAGGTGGTCCCGGCGACGAGCAGACCTCCACCGCTCATGAGGTACGTCCCTTCACGACGAGCCGCGCGACGGCCCCGGCCCCGAGCGCGAGCCAGCCGACCCGCCGCGAGAGCCGTACCGCCCGGTCGATGTCGGCCACGGCCACGGCACGGCCGCCGCCGTTGAGCACGGGCCGGTGCTCGACCCGCCCGCCGTAGGAGAGCGTGCCGCCGAGCCGCACGCCGAGGGCGCCCGCGAAGGACGCCTCCACGGGCCCGGCGTTGGGGCTCGGGTGCTTCGCCGCGTCCGCGCGCCACGCCCGTACGGCGCCCCGCGGGTCGGGCCCGCAGAGCGCGGCGAGTACGGCGGTCAGCCGTGCCCCGGGCCAGCCGGCGACGTCGTCGAGGCGGGCGGAGGCCCAGCCGTAGCGGCGGTAGCGGGGGGACTTGTGGCCGACCATCGCGTCCAGCGTGTTGACGGCGCGGAACCCGAGCAGCCCCGGCACCCCGGTGACGGCGCCCCACACCAGGGCACCCACCACGGCGTCGGAGGTGTTCTCGGCGACGGACTCGACCACCGCGCGGGCGATCCCGTCGGCGTCCAGGGCCTGCGGATCCCGGCCGCACAGGTGCGGCAGCCGCGCCCGGGCGGCCTCGACGTCCCCGGCCTCCAGGGCCCGCCCGACGGCCCGCGCCTCACGGGCCAGCGAGGTGCCGCCGACGACGGCCCAGGTGGCGGCACCGGTCAGGGCGACGGAGGCGGCGGGGGAGGAGCGTACGCAGCGGGCGGCGAGGCCCCCCAGCGCGACGGCCCCGCCGACGCACACGGCGGTGTGCACGGCGCCCCGGCCCCGGTCGTCCCGCCACAGCACCCGCTCCACGGCGGCCGCGGCCCGCCCGAACGCGGCGACCGGATGCCCGCGGCGGGGATCGCCGAGGAGCAGGTCGCCGAGGAGGCCGGCGGCGGCGCCGTACGCGAAGACGCGATCGGCACCCATGGGTTCAGCCGGCCGGGCGTCCGCCGGGAACGGCCCCGGGACGGGACGGGGCTCGGCTGGTCGACCTCAACAGGCTGCCGCGCATGGCGATGGGTCCTCACTCAGGGTGTCCGCGCCCTGATTCGACGAGACCGGCGGTGAGAGTTCCTGGCTCCCGGGGTGGTGACCCCGGTGACAGTGGCGGGACCGCGCCGGACTCGCACCGGCTTCCTCTCCTGCCGCCGTAATGGCTGAGGCAGTCCACCACGGCCCCGGAAGAGCCGTCAACCTGGCGTTGACCTGCGAGGCTGAAGTGTGCCGAGGCCCACAGGAGGTTCCGGTGGGTGAACCGCGTGTGCCGGGTTCGTGCGCACGAGCGGGCGGTGCGGGGCCGGGGCTCCCGCACCGCCCGCTCGGACGGTGACGATCCGTGACGAGGATCAGGCCACGATCAGGTAGATGCCGTAGGCCACCGCCGCCGCGCACGCCGCGAAGCAGGCGTAGGCGCCGGTGACCGCCAGGGTGGCGGACCGGCCCTCGGCGGCGGCCCGCTCCTGGCGGGACAGGCCGTTGATGCCCAGGGTGAACAGGGCCACCAGGACCACGGTGGCCACGAGGCTGACGCCGAAGACGGAGCCGAGGGCCGCCCAGTCGATCTTCATGGTGCTCTTCTTCCTTCGTGCCGGGACGCGGTCAGACGGCGGTCCTGGCCGGCGGGGCGGCCGGGTCGGTGGACGAGGGGGCCGGGATGGTGGCGGCGAGCTCCTCCGGCACGGTGCCGACCGGGGGCGGGGTCACCGCGGCGATGGCCTGGGTCACCACGCCGGGCTGCTCCTCGCCGGGGACGCCGTGGTCGTTGACGTTGGTGTGGTCGACGACCTCGCGCCGGGACAGCTTCCAGATCGCCGCGCTGGAGGCGATCAGGAAGACGGCCACGAGGGCGGTGCCCCAGGAGCCGAAGCCGCAGACCCACTCGGCGACCGCCGCGACCAGGGCCGCCGCCGGCAGCGTCAGGCCCCAGGCGACGAACATCCGGGTGGCCGTCGACCAGCGGACCACGCCGCCCTTGCGGCCCAGGCCCGCGCCCATCACGGAGCCGGAGACGGAGTGCGTGGTGGACAGCGAGAAGCCGAGGTGCGAGGAGGCCAGGATGACCGTCGCGGCGCTGGTCTGGGCGGCGAAGCCCTGCTGCGGCCGGAGGTCGGTCAGGCCCTTGCCCATGGTACGGATGATGCGCCAGCCGCCGAGGTAGGTGCCGAGCGCGATGGCGACGCCCGCGGAGAGGATGACCCACAGGGGCGGGTCGGAGTCGGGGGCGAGGGTGCCGCCGGCGACCAGGGCGAGGGTGATGATGCCCATCGTCTTCTGGGCGTCGTTGGTGCCGTGGGCCAGCGAGACCAGGCCGGCGGAGGCGATCTGCCCGGCGCGGTAGCCCTTCTCGGAGGCCTTGCCGTCGGCCTTCCTGCCCAGGCGGTAGGTGAGGCGGGTGGCGATCATCGCGGCGAGGCCGGCCACCAGCGGGGCGGCGATCGCGGGGATCAGGACCTTGGTGACGAGGACGTCGCCGTGCACCGCGCCGAACCCGGCGGAGGCGACGGTGGCGCCGATCAGCCCGCCCATCAGGGCGTGCGAGGAACTGGACGGCAGACCGACCAGCCAGGTCAGGAGATTCCAGAGGATCGCGCCGACCAGTGCGGCGAAGATGACCTCGGGACGGATGCCGGCCTCGTCGACGAGGCCCTTGGAGATCGTGTTGGCGACCTCCACCGAGAGGAAGGCGCCCACGAGGTTCAGCACGGCGGACATGGCCACCGCGACCTTGGGCTTGAGCGCACCGGTCGAAATGGTCGTCGCCATCGCGTTCGCGGTGTCGTGGAAACCGTTCGTGAAATCGAACGCGAGTGCGGTTACCACCACAATCGCGAGGATCAGCGAGAAGCTTTCCATTTACCCAGGCAATCGTTCGAGGTCATTGGCTGGTTGAACGTAGGTAACCAGGATGAACGGAAGATGAACTGGAATGGGCATCGCGGTGACCGTAAGAGGGGGCGGCTGCTCCGCCGGATGGCGGGGCCGCCGCCGTGTCGCGCGGGCGGCCCCGTGACAGGGCCCCGGGCGCCCCCGGCGAACGTCTTCGGCCGGTCGGGTGGGCCGGTGAAGAGATTTCGGTCACTGGGGAGCGTGCCGCCGTCGTCGTACCGGACGGCCGGCGATCCCCCGCAGGGAACCGCCGGAGGACGACGTGCGCGGACCCGCGCCCTCGCGGAGGGTCGGCTTCCGGCCCGGCGGTGCCCCCGGCCCGTCGCGCGCCGGGGGCGCGCCTGGCAGGATCGCGGCATGACCGGGCAGCGAGGGGACGGGCGGGAAGCGGGGGGCGCCGGGGACGGCGTCCGGGACGCGGGGGAGCCGCGGGGGAGGCCTGTGCGCGAGGAGGAGGCGCGCGCCTGGGAGGAACTCGTCGGGACCGCGCGCCGGACCGTCGCCGACGGGCTCGTCGTCGGTACCTCCGGCAACGTCTCGGTGCGGGTCGGCGACACCGTCCTGGTCACGCCGTCGGGAGTGCCGTACGACCGGCTGGGGCCCAGGGACGTGACCGGCGTCGACCTCGCCGGCCGGCAGGTCCTCGGCGGCCTCGTCCCGACCAGCGAGCTGCCCATGCACCTCGCCGTCTACCGCACGACCGGCGCGCGCGCCGTGGTGCACACCCACGCGGTGCACGCGACGGCCGTCTCCACGCTCGTCGACGAGCTGCCGCTGATCCACTACATGGCCGCGGCGCTGGGCGGCCCCGTCCGGGTCGCCCGCTATGCGACGTACGGCACCGACGAGTTGGCCGAGAACATGCTCCGCGCCCTGGACGGCCGCACCGGCTGCCTCCTGCAGAACCACGGCACCGTCACCCACGGCACGACCCTCGCCCAAGCCTACGACCGCACGGCCCAGCTGGAGTGGATGTGCCGGGTCTGGCTGACCGCGTCCTCGGTCCCGGCGCTGTCCCCCCGTCTCCTGACCGTGGACCAGGTGGCGGAGGCCGGCGAACGCCTGCGGGGGTACGGCCGGCGGGACTGAGGGCCGGGTCCGGGCGCCGCGTCCACTGGCCGGGTGCGCCTTCCGACCGGACACTGGGAGCGTGCGCACTGCCAGAGCGACGGCCGCCGCCGTCACCGCCGTCATGGGAGCCGGCGCCGCCGCGGTGGCCGCCGGCCGGTTCGCCAGCGACGCCGCCCTCAGGATGCCCCCGGGCGAGCCCCTGCCCACCGAACCCAGGCTCACCGTCCACGCCACCGCGGCCGGCCGGATCAGCCTCACCCGGGATTTCGCCGCGCTGCGGCCCGGCCACTACGGACTCGCCGGCGACGGCTTCCACGCGGTCGTCGGTCCCGTGCAGACCGCGCCCCCGGACCCCGCCGACACCGTCGTACGCCGCCTGGAACGCGTCACCTACGGCACCCCGGGGCCCGGCGACCGCGCCTGGCTCACCCCGGACCTGTACGCCGGCGACCCGTCCGCCGCCCTCGGCCTGGACCACACCGACCTCGACGTCCCCGGCGAACTCGGCCCCCTGCCCGCCTGGTTCGTCCCGGGCGCCCGGGACACCTGGGTGATCGTCGCGCACGGCCTCGGCACCACCCGGGAACACACCATGAACCTCATGGAGTTCCTGCACCGCCACCGCTTCCCGGTGCTCGCCCCCGCCCACCGGGGCGACCCGGGCGCACCGCGTTCCCCGGACGGCCTCAACCACCTCGGCGAGACCGAGTGGCGCGATCTCGACGCGGCGCTCCACCACGCGGTGCGCTCCGGCGCCCGGCAGGCGGTCCTGTACGGCTGGTCCACCGGCGCGACCATGGCGCTGCGCGTCGCCGCCCGCTCCGCGGTGCGCGCCCACGTCGCCGGGCTCGTCCTGGACTCCCCGGTGCTCGACTGGGAGGCCACCCTGCGCGCCCTCGCCGCGGCCGGCCGCGTCCCGGGCCTGCTGCTGCCGCTCGCGGTCCGCGCCGCCCAGGGCCGCACGGGCCTGTACGGCGACCGCGCGCCCGGCGCCGTCCAGCTGGACCGCGTCGCCGTCCCCACGCAGATCTTCCACGGCCCCGGCGACGCGGTGGCCCCCTGGCGGTACTCCCGCCGCCTCGCCGCCGCCCACCCGAACACCATCACCCTGCACACCGTCACCGACGCCCCGCACGCGGCCATGTGGAACGCCGACCCGCACACCTACGAGGAGGTCCTGCGGCGCTTCCTCACCCCCCTGATGTGACGGTGGCGCGCACGGATCACCAGCCGGGGCCGAGGATTCCGTTTACGGCCGTACCACTGGCCTGATTCCCTCCCTCCGACCGGATCCGGGCCCGGGGCGCGGACCGCCCCCGGGCCCTCGTCCGCATTCCGTTTGGGTTTTCGGACCGTCAACAGGAAGACTGCACCCGTGACGTCCCGTATCCCGCGCGACTCCAGGCTCCGACTCGTCCGCCCGCGACCCCTGGCCGCCGCCCCCACAGCGATCAACCAGAGGCGGCCGCGCCGTCCCGCGCCCCGCCCCCCGGAGGGCACCCCCGCACCGGCGGAGCTGGCCAGAATGGCGCGCTCCGGGCTGGCCGCCGCGGCCCGCGTCGCCCGCTGGGCCGACTCCGCCCTCGGCCCCGGCGGGGACAGCGCCACCACCGACGGCAAGGCCACCCTCTCCGGCGCGACCGCCGAACGGGCGGCCGCCGATCTGGGTCTGACCCCCGCTCAGGTCCGCGCCGACTGGGACACCGCCCGTCTGGCCGGCCTCATCGAGGTGCACGGCGACAGCGCCCGTCCCGGCTGGCGGCTGCGCGCCTGGAACCGTGACGACAGCGCCGTGCTGCGCGGCTGGGTCGCCCTGTGCGACGCCTGGTCGCTGGCCCATCCGGAACCCGCGGAGTACGAGCCCGCCGCCGTCGCCGAGGTGGTGACGGCCATGCCGCAGGTGCTCTCCTTCCTCCAGCTGTCCGCCGGCCCGGTCCCGGTGCCGCAGCTCCTCGACCTCCTGCGGCAACGCGTCGTCGAACTCCGCACGGAGCGCTGCGAGGTCGAGTACGCGCCACAGCCCGAAGCGGCGGACGCCGAAGCCTCCGGCGCCGGGGTGCCGGAGGCCGGCGTCCCGCGGTCCGACGGCCCGGTCGAGCGCCCGCGCCCCGCCCCCGCGGGGCCGGCCGCCGCCGACGCCCCGCTCGAACCGCTGCTCGACTGGGCCCTGCGCGCCCTCGCCTCCGTCGGCGCCCTCACCTACGGCGAGGGGCAGGCCACGCTCACCCCGCTCGGAAGCTGGGCGGTGTGGGTCAAGCTGGAGCAGATCTGCGTCGCCGCCCAGAGCCCCGCCGGGAACATCGAGCAGGGCGCCGAGGACATGCTGCGCGGCTGCGCCCAGCTGCGCCCCAACGCCGCCCGCGCCGAATACCGCGCCTGGCTGGCCGCCCGCCCGGTCGGCAGCGCCGTCACCGAGCTGATCGCCGCCGCCCGCGGCGAGGACGCCCTGCTGCGCGGCCTCGCCTTCGAGGCGCTGCGCGTGGTCGGTGCCCCCGCCGAGCCCGAGGTCCGCGCCGTCCTCGACGAACCGACGCTGCGGCCCTACGCCCTGCTGTGGCTCGCCGAGCACGACGGTGCCGACCCCGAGGACGCCCACGAGGTCCTCACCCGCCAGGAGGCGACCTGGCTGTGGGTGGACACCGCGGCCGCCGTCGCCGACCACGGCGAGGCCCCGCTGCTCGTGCGGCACCTGGAGTCCGCGGTGCAGCCGACCGTCCCCGCGCTGCTCAACGAGGTGCGCGCGGTCGGTCACCCGCGCACCGTGCAGGTCCTGGTCGCGCTCGCCGCCGCGCACCCCGACCCGGCCCTGGCCAAGGCCGTCCGCCGGGCCGCCTTCCAGGTGCACACCGGCAGCTGAACCGTCAGCCGGGCCCCGGGCCCGGGCCCTCCGGTCCCGAGGGCGTAAGCGCCGGAGCTCCGCGCGGCGCCCCCGGGGTCCCGGGCCGTGCGGCCCCGGCGACCGCTTCCCCGTGCGCCGTGGCCGGGGACCGCGTTCGGACAATCCGCTTGCACGGCCCCGTTAGAATGGCTGCCATGGCCATTCTCCTCGCGCATTAACGGCGGGAACGCCCTCAGCCGCCCAGCCCGCCACCAACCCGCCCAGGAGTCTGTCCGTGATCTCCGCCTCCGGCATCGAGCTGCGCGCCGGTGCCCGCGTCCTCATCGAAAGCGCCACCTTCCGCGTCGCCAAGGGCGACCGCATCGGCCTCGTCGGCCGCAACGGCGCCGGCAAGACCACCCTCACCAAGGTCCTCGCCGGCCAGGGCATCCCCGCCGGCGGCACCGTCACCCGCTCCGGCGAGGTCGGCTACCTCCCCCAGGACCCCCGCACCGGCGACCTCGACGTCCTCGCCCGCGACCGCATCCTCTCCGCGCGCGGCCTGGACGCACTGCTGCGCAAGATGCGCGAGAACGAGCAGCGCATCGCGAACGGCCAGGGCTCCACCCGGGAGAAGGCGCTCAGGCAGTACGAGCGCCAGGAGACCGAGTTCCTCACCAAGGGCGGTTACGCCGCCGAGGCCGAGGCCGCCACCATCGCCGCCGCGCTGAACCTGCCCGACCGCGTGCTCGGCCAGCCGCTGCACACCCTCTCCGGCGGTCAGCGCCGCCGCGTCGAACTGGCCAGGATCCTCTTCTCCGACGCGGACACCCTGCTGCTGGACGAGCCGACCAACCACCTCGACGCCGACTCGATCGTCTGGCTGCGCGACTACCTGAAGACCTACCGCGGCGGCTTCATCGTGATCTCCCACGACGTCGACCTGGTCGAGACGGTCGTCAACAAGGTGTTCTACCTCGACGCCAACCGCGCCACCATCGACGTCTACAACATGGGCTGGAAGCTCTACCAGCAGCAGCGCGAGGCCGACGAGAAGCGCCGCAAGCGCGAACGGCAGAACGCCGAGAAGAAGGCGGCCGCCCTCAACTCCCAGGCCGACAAGATGCGGGCCAAGGCCACCAAGACGGTCGCCGCGCAGAACATGGCACGCCGCGCGGAGAAGCTGCTGGCCGGCCTCGAGGAGGTCCGCCAGTCCGACAAGGTCGCCAAGCTGCGCTTCCCCGATCCCTCGCCCTGCGGCAAGACCCCGCTGATGGCCGAGGGCCTGTCGAAGTCGTACGGCTCGCTGGAGATCTTCACCGACGTCGACCTGGCCATCGACAAGGGCTCCCGGGTGGTCATCCTCGGCCTCAACGGCGCCGGCAAGACCACCCTGCTGCGCCTGCTCGGCGGAGCGGAACAGCCCGACACCGGCAGGGTCGTCCCGGGCCACGGCCTCAAGCTCGGCTACTACGCCCAGGAGCACGAGACCCTGGACCCCGACCGCACGGTGCTGGAGAACATGCGCTCCGCCGCGCCCGACATGGACCTCGTCGAGGTCCGCAAGGTGCTCGGCTCGTTCCTGTTCTCCGGCGACGACGTCGACAAGCCGGCCGGTGTCCTCTCCGGCGGCGAGAAGACCCGTCTGGCGCTCGCGACCCTCGTGGTCTCCTCGGCGAACGTGCTGCTGCTCGACGAGCCCACCAACAACCTCGACCCGGCCAGCAGGGAGGAGATCCTCGGCGCCCTGCGCACCTACAAGGGCGCGGTCGTCCTGGTGACCCACGACGAGGGCGCCGTCGAGGCGCTCCAGCCGGAGCGGATCATCCTGCTGCCGGACGGCATCGAGGACCTGTGGGGCTCCGACTACGCGGACCTGGTCGCCCTGGCCTGAGCCCGCGGCGGGCAGCCCGCCGCGGGCAGCCCCGGACCCGAAACGGTCATCCCGGGGCCGGAAGCGGTCAGCGGGGGGTGGCCGAAGGCGTGATCCACCGCGTATGGATCATTCGGCCCATCGGTGATCCGTCATTCGTGTGAGATCTCCTCATACCGACGTGTGTCCTACACGAGTTGCGCGGCCGAGCCCCTGCCACACCGGGGCTCGGCCGTCGCTCGTCTCTGACCTGGCATTTCTCCGAGGAACCCGTTCGGGGGTACCGGCGGTACATGCTGGAATGACGAATTCCACATGTGGGGACGCGCTCCTGTCGTCACAACCTTGTCTCACCGACCTTGCCGAATGGGTGGCCATGAGGGCCTGGAGGGGTGATCATGAGGGGACCAGAGCGCACTTCCCATGAGGAGGCACGGGTGGCCGAGACTCTGAAGAAGGGCAGCCGGGTGACCGGCGCCGCGCGCGACAAGCTCGCGGCAGACCTGAAGAAGAAGTACGACGCCGGTGCGAGCATCCGGGCATTGGCCGAGGAGACCGGCCGCTCGTATGGCTTCGTGCACCGCATGCTCAGCGAATCGGGCGTCACACTGCGAGGGCGAGGCGGGGCGACACGGGGCAAAAAAGCCCCCGCGGCCTGACCCCGGGCGCCCCGCGGTCCCGATGGTGGCCACCCGGTCGGCCGACTGACCGGCCGGGTGGTTACTGTGCAGTCACTTGGATGACCGCACCCATCGGAGGCGCCCCATGGCCACGCCCGCCCAGGACCTCGGTCCGGTACTCGACAAGGACGGCGTACGGCTCACCGTCGACGACGCGATCGCCACGGTCACGCTGACCAACCCGGCCAAGCGCAACGCGCAGAACTTCGCTCTGTGGCGGGCGCTGACCGAGGCGGGCCGGCTGCTGCCCGGCTCCGTCCGGGTCGTGGTGCTGCGCGGCGAGGGCAAGTCCTTCTCCGCCGGACTCGACCGGCAGGCGTTCACGCCCGAGGGCTTCGACGGCGAACCGTCGTTCGCCGAGCTCGCGCGCGGCAACGACGCCGAGCTGGACGCGACCATCGCCCGGTACCAGGAAGCGTTCACCTGGTGGGGGCGCAGCGACATCGTGTCCGTCGCGGCCGTCCAGGGACACGCCATCGGGGCCGGTTTCCAGCTGGCGCTCGCCTGCGACCTGCGTGTCGTCGCGGACGATGTGCAGTTCGCCATGCGCGAGACCAGCCTCGGCCTGGTCCCCGACCTCACCGGCACACATCCCCTCGTCGGGCTCGTCGGCTACGCCCGCGCTCTGGAGATCTGCGCGACCGGGCGTTTCGTCGCCGCCGAGGAGGCCGTGAACACCGGCCTGGCCAACCTCGCCGTGCCCGCGGCCGAACTGGACGCGGCGGTCCGGGACCTCGCCGCGGCCCTGCTGGCCGCACCCCGCGACGCCGTGATCGAGACCAAGGCCCTCCTGCGCGGCGCCCGGGACCGCACCTTCGAGGAGCAGCGCGCCGCCGAGCGCGCGGCCCAGGCCCGCCGCCTGCGCGACCTGGCCGGCCTCGGCGAATAGGGCACGGCGAACAGGACACGGCCGCGGTCCGCGGGAGCGCGGCGACCGGCCGCCGGCCGGTCGAGCCCGCTCAGTCGAACGCCGTGACCAGTACGGCCACCGTGGGACGGTCCGGCAGCGAAGCCGCCACCGCCGAGCGGACCGCCCGGGCCACGTCCAGGGCCCGGTGGTCCGCACGGACCGCCAGGTCCACCCGGGCGTGGCGGTGGGGGAGCGAGGCCGCGGGCGGCCCCGCGGTCAGGCGGACCGGGCGGCCCGGCGCGCCCGTCAGACGGATCACCCCGGGCACGGCGAGCGCCGCGGCCGCGGCCCGGCCCTCCTCGGTGTCACCGGGCTCCGGGAGCGTCCCGGGTTCCGGGACCGCCTCGGGCGCCGCGTCCTGACGCGGCGCGGCCGGCGCACCCGGCGGCCGCGCGTCCAGCAGCTCCGTCACCCGCAGATCCACCTCCGTGACCGCCAGCCCGATCCGTTCCGCCGCGGCCTCAGCCAGCGCCGTGCGCAGCCGGGACGCCGTCACCGGCAGCGGCTGCGCCGCCGTGGCGGCGAACTCCGCGGTCAGCCGCAGCGGCCCCGGCGGCAGCGCGCTCGGCGGCGCCGGTACGGCGGGCTCGTCCGCCCCCTCCGGGTCGGCGAGCCCGATCCGCAGACCGTCCAGGCGCACGCCGGGCGCATCTCGCGCCACCGCACGCCGCAGAGCGGCCTCCGCGGCCCGCTCCGCGATCCACGCGCCGTCGCGCGCTCCTCCCAGGGGCAGGATCCTGCCCAGCCCCACCTGCTGCCGTACCGCTCGGGTCCATCGGTCCGTCGTCATTCCTCCAGCCTGCCGTATCCCTGGCGCGGTTTCGGGCAACCGCGCATACCGTGGTCGAAAGAGGACGATCGAAGGGATGTACGGCAATGACCGACATGACCGGAGGAGGCCCGGAAAGGGCCACCGATCCCGAGAAGAACCTCTTGGAGACCTCCCCCCGCAGGAGCCAGGGGACCCGGCGCGGCGGCGGCGACCCCGGCGCCCGCGGCCGCACCACCATCGCCGACGGCGTCGTGGAGAAGATCGCCGGGTTGGCCGCGCGGGACGTGCTCGGCGTGCACGCCATGGGCGGCGGACTGTCCCGGACCCTCGGCGCCGTGCGCGACCGGGTGCCCGGAGGCTCGAAGACGGTGACGCGCGGCGTGAAGGTCGAGGTCGGCGAGGTGCAGACGGCGCTCGACCTGGAGATCGTCGTCGACTACGGAGTGTCCATCTCCGACGTCGCCAGGGACGTACGGGAGAACGTCATCGCGGCGGTCGAGCGGATGACCGGACTGGAAGTGGTCGAGGTCAACATCGCGGTGAGCGACGTGAAGCTGCCCGACGAAGAGGAAGAGGAGCCGGAGACCCGGCTCCAGTGAGGCTCACCGAGCGGAGGAGCGCATCATGAACACGGCCCTGGTCGGCATGATCGCCGGCATCGTACTGGGCTTCGCCGGGTACTTCGGCGGATTCTGGGCCTTCCTGCTGGTGGCGGCCCTGGGCGCGGTCGGCTTCGTCGTCGGGCGGTTCCTCGAGGGGGACCTGGAGCCCGGCGACTTCTTCCGCTCCCGCGGCGAACGGCGGCGGTGACGACGATGAGCACGGCGGCCGCCGGGCCGGGCCGGGGCCCGGCCGCCGTCGCGCCGGGCGAGCGCGGGGCGACCAGGATCGCCGACCGGGTGGTCGCCAAGATCGCCGCGCTGGCCGCCCGCGAGGTGACCGGCCCGCTGCCGGAGGGCGCCGCGCCGCCCTACGCCACGGTGCTCGTCCGCAACGGCGCCGCCCGGGTCAGGGTGCACATCGAGCTCGGCTACCCCGACGACATCGGCGGCCGGTGCGGACTGGTCCGGCGCCGGGTGGCCGACCGGGTGCGCGCCCTGACGGGCCTGCGGGTGCCGGAGGTCGTCGTCCAGGTGGAACGGCTGCACCTGACGGAGGCGTCCGGCGCGGCGCGAGGGAGGACCGGATGAGCCCGTCCCGGCGCACCGGGTCCACGGACGCCCCCGTCCCGGGCACGGTCGCCGAGCAGACCCCGCCGCCCGTACCGGACGCCGCGGCCGGTGGAACCGGCGGGCACCGGCGCCTCTGGTCGGCCCGCCGGGTGCCCGCGGGCCTGCTCACCCTGGCGGTCCTGGTGGTCGCGGGCGCGTTCCTGTACGACATCGCCGCGGTGCGCGCCCACCGGACCGCGGCGGGCTGGCGCCGCGGGCTGGCCCGGCAGCTGGCCGAACGGCCCCTGGACGACGTCTGGGTGCTGGCCGGCGCCGCCGTCGCCGCCGTGCTCGGACTCTGGCTGCTGTTCCTCGCCCTGACACCCGGTCTGCGTTCCCTGCTCCCGATGCGCCGCACCCGTCCCGACGTCCGCGCGGTACTCCACCGGGACGCCGCCGCGACGGTGCTGCGCGACCGGGCCCTGGAAGTGGCCGGGGTGCAGGCGGTGCGGGTCCGGGTGACCCGTACCCGGGCCGACGTCCGCGCCGTGTCCCACTTCCGCGCACTGGACGACGTACGGGCCGACCTGGCCGCCGTGCTCGACGACGCGGTCCGGGGGCTGGGCCTGGCCCGGCCGCCCGCGCTGTCGCTGCGCGTGCGGCGCCCCGGCCGGAAGGGGAGGTAGCGGTGGTCAGGGGAGTCAACCGCGTACTGCTCGCGCTGGCGGGGCTGGTGCTGACCGTCCTCGGCGGGTCGGTGCTCGCGCTCGGGCTGGGGGCGCCGGCGCCCTCCTGGTGGCCGCACGACGGACGGCACGACGTGCTGCTGGACGAGGCCGAGCGGACCCGGTGGCGGGACGCCGGCTGGTGGTGGCCGGCCGTCCTCGCGGTCCTCGCCGTGGTGGTCCTGCTCTGCCTGTGGTGGCTGCTCGCGGTGGTGCGCCGGCGGCGGCCGGCCGAGGTGCTGGTCGACACCGGCGACGGCGAGGGCGCGGCACTGCGCGGCCGGGCCCTGGAACACGCCCTCGCCCAGGAGGCGAACCGCCTGGACGGCGTCGAACGGGCCCACGTCCTGCTCACCGGCGGCCGCGGCACCCCGAGGGTCCGGGTGCTGCTCCTCCTGGAGCCCCACGTCGACCCCGGCTCCGCCCTCCACGCCCTCACCACCGGCGCCCTCGCCCACGCCCGCGACTCCACGCGCCTCGCGCACCTGCCGGCGGAGGTCCGCCTGCGCGGCGTCAGACACCGGCCGGAACGGGTGACCTGACCCCGCCGCACGGGGGAGCACGCACCCGACACCGCCGGACCGCCCTCCGGGCGGCGGAGGCAGCCGTCGGACGCGGCTCAGAACCCGTGCCGCAGCCCGCCGTCCACCGGGAGCATCACGCCCGACAGGTACGAGGCCGCCGGGGAGAGGAGGAACGCCGCCGCGCGGCCGAACTCCTCCGGGGTGCCGTAGCGGCGCAGCGGGATGCGGGACGCCGCCGCCCGGCGGGTGGCCTCCGGGTCGGCGGACAGGGAGTCCAGCTCGCGGACCCGGTCGGTGTCGATGCGGCCGGGCAGCAGCCCGACGACGCGGATGCCGCGCGGACCCAGCTCGTCCGCCAGGGACTTGGCGAAACCGGCGAGCCCGGGGCGCAGACCGTTGGAGATGGTCAGGCCGGGAATCGGCTCGTGCACCGAGCCGGACAGCACGAAACCGATGACACCGCCCTCGCCCAGCTCCGCCGCGGCGGCCCGGGCCAGCCGCACCGCGCCCAGGAACACCGACTCGAACGCCGACTGCCACTGCTCGTCGGTGGTGTCGGCGACGAATCCCGGCGGCGGCCCGCCCACGCTGACGAGGATGCCGTCGAAGCGGCCGAACCGCTCCCGCGCGGTGGCGATCAGCCGCGCGGGAGCCTGTGGGTCGGCGTTGTCGACGGCCACCCCGGCCACGCCCGGCCCCAGCGCTGCCGCCGCTTCCGCGACGCTCTTCTCCTCCCGCCCCGTGACGACCACCTTCGCGCCGTCGGCCACGAGCTCCCGCGCGGAGGCGTTGCCCAGCCCCCGGGTCGCCCCGGTGACGACGTACACCCGGTCCTTCAGTCCAAGATCCATGGCCCCTATCCTGCCTCCTCGTCCCCGAACAGGGCGAGGGCGGTGTTCACCAGGCCGATGTGGCTGAAGGCCTGCGGGAAGTTGCCGAGCAGCCGCCCGCCCACGGGGTCGTACTCCTCCGCCAGCAGACCCACGTCGTTGGCGAGCCCCAGCAGCCGTTCGAACAGCTCGCGCGCCTCCTTCCGCCTGCCCGCCAGGTGCAGCGCGTGGGCCAGCCAGAACGAGCACACCAGGAACGTCCCCTCCTCGCCGGGCAGCCCGTCGACGGCCGTGGCGTCCGGGGTGTAGCGGCGCAGGAGGCCGTCCTGCCCCAGCTCCGCCCGGACCGCGTCGATGGTGCCGAGCACCCGGGGATCGTCGGGCGGCAGGAAACCCACCCGGGGGATCAGCAGCAGCGCGGCGTCGAGTTCACGCGAGCCGTAGGACTGCGTGAAGGTGTTGCGCTCCGGGTCGTACCCCTTCTCGCACACCTCCCGGTGCACCTCGTCGCGCAGCCGCCGCCACCCGTCGAGGTCCCCCTCGAAGTCCGGGTGCTCCTGAAGGGTGCGCACCGCGCGGTCGGCGGCCACCCACACCATCACCTTGGAGTGCACGAAGTGGCGCCGGCCGCCGCGCACCTCCCACAGCCCCTCGTCCGGCTGCCGCCAGGCCGTGCGCAGGAAGTCCATCAGGACCGACTGCAGCGCCCATACGTCGGGCTGCGGGGACAGCCCCGAACCGCGGGCCAGCGCCAGGGTGTCCATGACCTCGCCGTACACGTCCAACTGGAGCTGGTTCACGGCGTCGTTGCCGATCCGTACGGGCGTGGCACCGCCGAAGCCGGACAGCCACGGCAGCTCGAACTCCGGCAGCCGCCGCTCGCCCGCCAGGCCGTACATGATCTGGAGCTGCGCCGGGTCGCCCGCGACCGCGCGCAGCAGCCAGTTGCGCCAGGCCTCCGCCTCGTCCTGGTACCCGGCCGCCAGCAGCGCGTTCAGCGTGAGCGTGGCGTCGCGCAGCCAGCAGAAGCGGTAGTCCCAGTTGCGCACCCCGCCCGGCTCCTCCGGCAGCGAGGTGGTGGGCGCGGCGACGATGCCTCCGGTGGGCGCGTAGGTGAGCGCCTTGAGGGTGATCAGCGACCGGACGACCGCGTCCCGGTGCGGGCCGTCGTAACGGCAGTGGGACGCCCAGGCCCGCCAGTCCGCGACGCTGTGCCGCAACGAGGCGTAGGGGTCGACCAGCGGGGGCCGCGGTTCGTGGGAGGGGTGCCAGGTGAGCACGAACGCCACCCGCTCACCCTCGCGCACCGTGAACTCCGAGACGGTGGTCCGGTCCTCGCCCCAGGTGGGCACCTCCGGCACACTGCGCAGCCACGCCGAGTCCGGTCCGGCCACCGCCACCCGGTGGCCGTCCTCCCTGCGCACCCAGGGCACCACCGAGCCGTAGTCGAAGCGCAGCCGGAGCGTGCTGCGCACGGTCACCTCGCCGCGCACGCCCTGCACGATCCGCACCAGGTCGGGCGCGCGGTCGCGTTGCGGCATCAGGTCGGTGACCCGCACCGCCCCGTCCGGGGTCTCCCACTCGGTGTCCAGGACCAGGGTGTCGGGGCGGTAGGACCGGCGGGTGTACCGGTCGGCGCCGGCCGGGGCGATGCGCCAGTGGCCGTTGCTCTCGTCCCCGAGCAGCCGGGCGAAGCAGGCCGCCGAGTCGAAGCGGGGCAGACAGAGCCAGTCGACCGAGCCGTCCGCGCCCACCAGGGCAGCGGTCTGTTGGTCGCCGATGAGCGCGTAGTCCTCGATACGGTGCACGGGATGCGGGTTCCCGGCCTTCACGACCCGCAATCAGGTCCGGCGTCGGGGAGTGACGGACCGTCGCCCGCCGTTGCACCCCCGCCACGGAAGACGCCACCGGGCTCCGGGAGGAACCGGGTTGAGCACCCACGGGCCGATCGGCGGGAGGCCGGTCGGCGTGACCGGCGCCGGTGGCGCGGCACCGGCGCCCCGCCGGGCCGGCACCTGCCGGAGCGCGCCGATCAGCACCCGCCGGTCCTTCAGCCGACGCACCGCCCGGCCGCACCGCGCCGGCCCGCCCCCGGCCGCGCCGCCCCGGCCTACACCGCCGCCGGTTCCGTCTCCTCGGCGTCCGTCCGCCCGGCCGCCGCCCGCGCCCGTTCCCGGGCCTCCCGGCGGACCAGCACCAGCCAGCCGACCGGTACGGCCGCCGCGAACAGCCACCACTGGACGGCGTAGGCGTAGTTCAGCGCCGCGTTCTCCTCGCCGGGGTCCCCGAGCCGCTCCGGGGTGCCGTCCTCCGGTTCGGGCGCCGTCTGCGCCACGTAGCCGCCGAGCACCCGGGCCCCGAGGCGCTCCGCCTCCCGCCCGCTGTCGATCAGCATGATCTGCCGGTCCGGCAGGCCGTCGAGGTCCTTGATGCCGCTCGCCTCGGTCGTCTCGTCCGGCATGAGCCGGCCCTCGATCGTGATCTCGCCGCGGGGCGGTGCCGGCACCTCGGGGAACGCGCTCTGGCTCGTCCTGTCACCGGGAACCCAGCCCCGGTTGACCAGCAGGACCCTGCCGTCGTCGAGGACGAACGGGGTCAGGACGTGGAAGCCGACCTCGTCGTCGGCGTTGGTGCGACGGCGGACGACGACCTCGTCATCGGTGTCGAAGCGCCCCTCGGCGGTCACGGTGCGGTACCGCTCGGCGCGCGTCACGGCCTCTCCCGGGGCGGCGAGCCGCTCCACGGGCACGGGGCCGGCCGCCAGCGCGTCCGCGACCAGCCGGTTCCGCGCGGAGCGCTCCTCGTAGCGGTCCATCTGCCAGATGCCCAGCCTGATCATCGTGGGGATGAGGAGCAGGGCGACCAGTGTGATGATCACCCATTGGCGGGACAAGAGGAAGCGGTACACCCCACGACCGTACAACTCGGTCGCGGGGTGCACCGAGGGGGGTACGTCCCTTCACACCCGGTCGACGATGCCCGCCCTTCCCTCCGCGCGGGCGCAGTGGGCGCCGCAGTACCAGTGACCGTCGGCCTCGACGCCCTGGCCGATGATCTGCACCCGGCAGTGCTCGCAGATCGGGGCCATGCGGTGGATCGCGCAGGAGAAGCAGTCGAAGACGTGCACCGCGCCCTGCGCGTGCACCTCGAAGGTCATTCCGTAACTGTTGCCGCAGACTTCGCATGTCGCCATGGGCCACAGCGTGAGCCGTCGGCCCGGTACGGGCGAGCGGACGGCGGGCGAGTCGCCCGCCAATCACCCGTCCGTACGGTCCGCCGGCTCCACGTCCCCGAGCAGCTGGCCGAACGCGGCCTCGTCGACGACCGGCGTCCCGTACTGCCGGGCCTTGACCACCTTGGAGGTGCCCGAGCCGGGATCGTTGGTGACCAGGAGGCTGGTCAGCCGGGACAGGCTGGTGGCGACGTGCAGGCCCGCCTCGGTCGCGCGGTCCTCCAGCAGGTCCCGCTCGACGGAGGTGTCGCCGGAGAACGCCACCCGCATGCCCTGCTTGAGCCGCCCGCCCGGCGCGTACCGCCCCGGGTTGGGGTAGGGGCAGGCGGGCCGCTTGCGGGAGGGGCGCCAACCGGACGCCCGGTTGCCGCCGTAGCCGGCGTGCTGCGCGACGCGGGGCCGGTCCGTCCACTCCGTCAGCGGCCGGCACTCGTGCAACGGCAGCCGCAGGCCGCCCGCCGCCGCGGCCCGCAGACTGGGCCGGAACGCCTCCGCCAGCACGCGCGCGTCGTCCAGCGCGTGGTGCGCCCGCCGCTGTACGACGCCGAAGTGCGCGGCGAGCGACTCCAGCTTGTGGTTGGGCAGCGGCAGTCCCAGCTCCTTGGACAGGGCGATGGTGCACAGTCGCTGCTTCACCGGCGCCTCGCCGCGCGCGCGGGCGTACTCCCGGGCGATCATCTGCCAGTCGAAGACGGCGTTGTGCGCGACGAGCACCCGGCCCTCCAGCCGGGCCGCGAACTCCGCGGCGACGTCCTGGAAGAGGGGCGCGCCCTCGAGCACCTCGCTCGTCAGACCGTGTATCCACACCGGGCCCGGATCCCGCTCCGGGTTGACCACCGTGTACCAGTGGTCCTCGACCTCGCCGCGGGCGTCCAGCCGGTAGACGGCCGCGGAGATGATGCGGTCGTCGCGGGCCAGCCCCGTGGTCTCCACGTCGACGACCGCGTATCCCCGCGGATACGCGGCCGGCCACGCGGTGGGGGAGGACGCTGCGGTCGTGAGGTCTTCGAGCATGGTTCACGAGGATACGGGCCACGACTGACACCCCTGCCCTTCAGGTGCCCTGTGCGAGCCGCCCGTTCGAACGGCGGCACCGCCCGGACCGCGGGGCGGCCGCCGGCACCCCGTCGGCTTCCGCGCCCGCACCCCCGTTGTCCGGTGAGCCGGTCACCACCGGATCGGCACCGGCAGCGCCGTCAGCAGCCCCGACACCGCGACGACCACGCCGAGCGCGTACACCTCCGCCCGCGCGGGAGCGACCGCGGTCAGCGGGTCGGCCGCCCGGGCCAGCCGGATCCGGGCCCACAGGGCGAGGACGGCGACACCGGTCATCAGGACCACCTTGGCGAGCAGCACGCGCCCGTACGCGGTGTCCGTCAGCTGCTCCAGGACCGTCTCCGGCGGCATCCGGCGCAGCGCACTGCACACCCCCGTCGCGGTGACGGCGACGAGCAGGGCGACGGCCACGCGCGCGTAGCGTCCCAGCAGCGCGCCGCCCGCCTCCGCCGCCCGCCACCGTCCCAGGACGCGCAGCACCTGCAGCAGACCGCCCGCCCACAGCGAGGCGCACACCAGGTGCACCAGCGTCAGCCCGGAGCCGAGCAGCGGGCCGTACTCGGTCGCCGGATGCGCGCGCAGGGCCTCCGCGACCACGACCGCGGCCAGCGGCCACACCTGGGTTCCGGGACGGCCCGACACGGCGCACAGGCCCGCCGCGAGGAAGGCGTTGACCTCCAGGAGGGCGAGTCTGCCGTCCCGGGACTCGTGGAGACCACCGATGTCGATGTCGGCGGGACCGCCGGGAACCAGGTTGCCGGTGGCCACCACGGAGGCGAGTGACAGGGCTGCCAGGAAACCGGCGGAGTTCGCCGCGGCGGACCAACTCCGGGGCACGGCGGGCGGCGCGCCGGGCACGGAGCGGACCAGCCGCCGCACGAACAGCTCGCCCAGGGAGATGGACAGCGCGGCGAACAGCACCGTGCGCAGCAGGGCTGTGCCGCCGGTGCCGGGCGCGGCGGCCTCCCCGGTGCCGTGCAGCGCGGGGGACGGGCCGAGGAGCGGTATGAGCGCGGCCAGCGCCACCAGCACGAGCACGGCGGCGGCCCGCCCGGCGCCCGAACGCCGCGCGCCGTGACGCGCACCCCTCGCCCCGGACCGGGGTTTCGTCGCAATCACCCCGGGATCCTCACAAGGCCGCCCGGACGCGGGCAAGTACGGGTGACCCGCGAACGCCGCGCGGGGGCGGCCGGACGGCGCGGGGGCCGGACGTGTCCGCCCGGCCCCCGGCCCTCACCGCTCCCGCGGAACTACCGCGTCACCGCGTCCAGCGCGTCGGTCATGCCCCAGCCGTAGAAGCCGTTGCGGTTCTTCGGGCCCTCGCACACCGCGTCGGCCTTGCCGTCGCCGTCGATGTCGTACGGGTCCGCGCACGCGGTGGCGTCGGCCTGCGCGTACAGCAGGGCCTTCACCAACGCCGGCGAGGCGTACGGGTGCGTCGACCTGATGAGCGCGGCGACACCCGCGACATGCGGGGACGCCATCGACGTGCCCGCCATGTAGCCCCACTTGCCGCCGGGCAGCGTGCCCAGGATCAGACCGCTGGTGGCGGGCGGCTCCGGCGTCTGGTAGGCCGTCGAGTCGCCGCCGGGCGCGGCGATGTCGACGACACCGCGGCCGTAGTTGGAGAAGGACGACTTCAGGCCCTTGGCGCCGGTCGCCGCGACCGTCACGACACCCGGCAACTGGGTCGGGATGTCGAGGCACTTCGACGGGTCCACCACCCGGTCCGAGGGCGTGGAGTCGTTGGGGGAGACCGGGTCGGTGATCTCGTCGGCCGCGAGGTCGTAGTTCTCGTTGCCGGCCGCGGCCACGTTGACCGCGCCCTTGCGCTCCGCGTACGCCGAGGCCCGGGTGACGGCCTCGACGAGCGCCTTCTGGTCCGGGTCGTCCGTGCAGTTGAAGTACCAGGGGTCGGTGTAATAGCTGTTGTTGGTGACGTCGACCCCGTGCTCGGCCGCCCACATGAAGCCGCACACCACGGCCTCGGTGTAGAAGAAGCCGTCCGGGTTGGACACCTTGATGCCGGAGACCTTCACGCCGGGCGCCACACCGGTCATGCCGACGCCGTTCTTGGCGGCGGCGATCTCACCGGCGACATGCGTGCCGTGCGGGCTCTCCGCCGCGCCCGGCCGCCAGGCGCCGTCGCTGGTGTCGGGCTTGCCCGACACGCAGTTGACCGACGCGGCGCGGTCGAAGTTGGGCGCGATGTCGGGGTGGGTGTCGTCGACGCCGGTGTCGATGACGGCGACGGTCACCTTCGAGCTGCCCAGCGACTTCTCGTGCGCCCGGTCCGCCTTGATGGCGGGCAGGTCCCACTGCAGCCCCTGGAGCGGGTCCTGCCCCTCGGCGGCCTCGGCGCCGGCGACCTCGGAGGCGCTGAGCACCTTCGGGGTGCCCATGTCCGTGGTGGCCGCCGACGGCAGCGGCGCGGTGCGGGTGGCACCGGCCGACTGCACCCCGCGCACCGCCCGGACGGCCTTCGCGAAGTCCGGGTTCGCCGAGTGGACGACGATGACGCCGATCCTGTCGTACGACGTCACGATCGTGCCGCCGGCCTCGCCGATCGCCTTCTTCACACGGGCCGGCGCGCCGTGCCCGCCCCGGACGTTGACGACGTAGCTGAGCGAGGTCGCGTCGGCGGCGGCAGCGGCCGGCGTGCCGGCGGCCGGCGCCGCCGTGGCCGCGGTGTTCGGCAGGAACGCGAGCGCCGTCGCCACGGCCATCCCGGCCGGGAGGACGAGCGCGCGGCGGCGGCGCGGGTGCGACGCTGTCATGAAGTCTCCAGTTCGTTCACGATGATGGGCGTACAGGCGGAAAGTCCGGGCCGCGGGGCTCAGTCGACGGCGCGCAGCGCGTTGACGACGCCGAAGCCGTAGAAGCCGTTGACCCGGTCGCCGCCCTCGCACGTCGCGTCCTGCACCCCGTCGCCGTCCTGGTCGTAGGACTCGGGGCAGCCCGGGTTGTCCGCCTGGGCCTTCAGCAGCGCCTGCAGCTGGGCCGGGGTGGCCCGCGGGTACTCGGACTTCAGCAGCGCGGCGACACCGGCGGCGTGCGGCGAGGCCATCGAGGTGCCCTGCAGGAAGGCGTACTCGCCGTTCGGCATGGTGGACAGGATGCGGCCGTCCTTCGACGGCGTGTCCGGCAGCTGGTAGCGGCGGTCGCCGCCCGGCGCGGCGATGTCGACGACGCCCCGGCCGTAGGTGGAGTAGTACGACTTCAGGTTCTGCACGCCCGTCGCGCTGACCGTGACCACGCCCGGGAGCTGGGTCGGCAGGTCGAAGCACTCGCTCGGGTCGATGGTCCGGGTCACCGGCGTGGAGTCGTCGGGGCTGGAGTCGTCGACGATGGCGTCGGAGGCCAGGTCGTGGTTGGAGTTGCCGGCCGACGCCAGGTGCAGGGTGCCCTTCTTCTGCGCGTACAGCTGGGCCCGGTTGACGGCGTCGACGATCGCCTTCTGGTCCGGGTCGTCCATGCAGTTGTACAGCCACGGGTCGACGTAGTAGCTGTTGTTCGTGATCTCCACGCCGTGGTCGGCGGCGAACACGAAGGCGCAGACGACGTTCTCCGGGTAGAACAGCCCGTTGTCCGGGTCGCTGACCTTGATGCCGGCCACCTTGACGCCGGGTGCGACACCGGCGACACCGATGCCGTTGCGGGCGGCGGCGATCTCACCGGCCACATGCGTGCCGTGGTAGTCGTCGGCGGTGTACGGGCGCCAGGCACCCTCGCTGGTGTCCGCCTTGCCGCCGACGCAGTTGGCCGACTGGGCGGCGGAGAAGTTCGGGGCGAGGTCCGGGTGGGTGTCGTCGACGCCGGTGTCGATCACGGCGACGGTCACCTTGTCACTGCCCGGGTTGATCTTCGCGGCCTCGTCGGCGCCGATCGCGCGCAGGTCCCACTGGTCGGCCTCGAGCGGCTCGCTGCCGGGGGCCGCGGCGGAGGCGGCCCTCGTCCGTGCCGCCTCGGCGGCCGTCAGGTAGTCGGCGGCGCCCTCGTCGGTCGTCCCGGCGGCGGTCAGCGGCGCGGTGCGGGTGGCGCCGGCGGACCGCACTCCGCGCGCCTTCCGTATCTCCTCGCCGAAGGCCGGGTCCGCCGAGTGCACGACGATCACGCCGATCCTGTCGTACGTGACCACGACGGTCCCGCCGGCCGCGGCGATCGCCCTCTTCACCGACGCGATCGTGCGCCGGTCCACCTCGGTGTTGACGACGTACGCCAAGCTGGGCGCGTCGGCCGCCCGCTCGGCGGCCGGCGCCGTCCGGGGGGCCGCCGAGGCCGCCGCCGGCAGGAAGCCGAGCGAGGCGGTCAGGGACAGCACGACGGGCACGGCGAGGGCGAGCCGGCGTCTGGAACGCAGATGAGCCATGGGGTCTCCACATCATCCGGAAACGAAACCGGCCCGAACACAGGGTGGTGAGGCTCAGGCAGGTACATGACGGGGTGGTGCAGGGTGAAGCTATCCCGCGCTCTCGCTGGCCAGCAATGTTTTGCCGGCAACGTCTTCGGAAAACGGCAGGGGAAAAGAAGGGCGGACCGTTGAACCGGTCCTCGCGTGGCGCCGTGCCCTTGGGCAGGAAGCGCGGGGACACTCGCCTTCCGTCCCCCGTCCGACCCGAACCCGCACCGCGAGGAGACTCCGTGGCCGCCGAAGCACCGCCCCCCTCGTCAGAACAACACAAACTCCCCACTCCGGAGGAGTTCACCGAGGTGCAGGAGAGCGCTGAGTTCGGTGAACTGCGCCGCTCCTACCGTTCCTTCGCCTTCCCGCTGACCGTCGCCTTCATCGCCTGGTACCTGCTGTACGTGCTGCTGTCCAACTACGCGGGCGGCTTCATGGGCACCAAGCTGTTCGGCAACATCAACGTCGCCCTCGTCTTCGGCGTCCTGCAGTTCGTCACCACGTTCGTCATCGCGTGGTGGTACTCCCGGCACGCCGCCGCCCAGCTCGACCCCAGGGCCGAGGCCATCAAGACCCGTATGGAGGGCGGCGCATGAGCCCCGCGATCACCCACGTCCAGCTCGCCGCGAACGAGGCCAGCGAACACCGGCCGCTCATCATCACGCTGTTCGCGCTGTTCGTCCTCGCGACCCTCGGCATCACCATCTGGGCGGGCCGGCAGACCAAGGACGCCGCGGACTTCTACGCGGGCGGACGCCAGTTCAGCGCCTTCCAGAACGGGCTCGCGGTCTCCGGCGACTACATGTCGGCCGCGTCCTTCCTCGGCATCGCGGGCGCCATCGCCCTCTTCGGCTACGACGGCTTCCTGTACTCCATCGGCTTCCTGGTCGCCTGGCTCGTCGCCCTCCTCCTGGTCGCCGAGCCGCTGCGGAACTCCGGCCGCTACACCATGGGCGACGTCCTCGCCTACCGCATGCGCCAGCGCCCCGTGCGCACCGCCGCCGGCACCTCCACCATCGTGGTGTCGATCTTCTACCTGCTGGCCCAGATGGCGGGCGCGGGCGTCCTGGTCTCGCTGCTGCTCGGCATCACCTCCGACGCCGGCAAGATCCTCATCGTCGCCCTCGTCGGCGTCCTGATGATCGTGTACGTCTCCATCGGCGGCATGAAGGGCACCACCTGGGTCCAGATGGTCAAGGCCGTGCTGCTCATCGGCGGCACCGTCCTGATCACCTTCCTGGTGCTGCTGAAGTTCAACTTCAACGTCTCCGACCTGCTGGGCAGCGCCGCCGAGAACAGCGGCAAGGGCGACGCCTTCCTGGAGCCCGGCCTCCAGTACGGCGCCGACGGCACCACCAAGCTGGACTTCATCTCCCTCGGCATCGCCCTGGTGCTCGGCACCGCCGGCCTGCCGCACATCCTGATCCGCTTCTACACGGTGCCCAACGCCAAGGCCGCCCGTAAGTCCGTGAACTGGGCCATCGGCATCATCGGCGGCTTCTACCTGATGACCATCGCGCTCGGCTTCGGCGCCGCCGCGCTCATCTCGCAGGAAGAGATCATCGCGTCCAACCCGTCCGGCAACACGGCGGCCCCGCTGCTCGCGCTGCACCTGGGCGGCGTCGACTCGGCCTGGGGCGCGATCCTGCTCGCCACCATCTCGGCGGTCGCCTTCGCGACGATCCTCGCCGTGGTCGCCGGACTCACCCTCGCCTCCTCGTCCTCCTTCGCGCACGACATCTACGCCAACGTCATCCGCAGGGGGAAGGCCACGGAGAAGGAGGAGATGAGGGCGGCCCGCTGGGCGACCGTCCTCATCGGCGTCGTCTCCATCGGCCTGGGCGCCCTCGCCCGCGACCTCAACGTGGCCGGCCTGGTCGCGCTGGCCTTCGCGGTCGCCGCCTCCGCCAACCTGCCGACCATCCTCTACAGCCTGTTCTGGAAGCGGTTCACCACCCAGGGCGCGCTGTGGTCGATCTACGGCGGTCTGGTCGTCGCCGTCGGCCTGGTGCTGTTCTCGCCCGTGGTCTCCGGCGACCCCAAGGCGATGTTCCCGGACGTCGACTTCGCCTGGTTCCCGCTGAAGAACCCGGGCATCATCTCCATCCCGTTCGGCTTCGCGATGGGCTGGCTCGGCACGGTCCTGTCCAAGGAGGAGCCCGACGCCAAGAAGTACGCGGAGCTGGAGGTCCGGTCCCTGACCGGCACCGGCGCCCACTGATCCGCACCCCGCACGGCCGCGTCGCCCGGACCCTGGAGGTCTCCGCGACGCGGCCGTTCGTCATCTCGTCACACCGAGTCGCTGTGGGTTGTCGGTGGTGTCACGTAGGCTCGCTGGTATTCGGACACGAGTCCGTGTCCAGGGAGGGGGGGGGTTACGTGCTCATCGACACCTACGGCCGGGTGGCCACCGACCTGAGGGTCTCGCTGACCGACCGGTGCAATCTGCGCTGCACCTACTGCATGCCCGAGGAGGGACTGCAGTGGCTGGCCAAGCCCGACCTGCTCACCGACGACGAGATCGTCCGCCTCATCGGCGTCGCCGCCACCTCCCTCGGTGTCCGGGAGGTCCGCTTCACCGGCGGTGAGCCCCTGCTCCGCCCCGGCCTGACCGGCATCGTCGAGCGGGTCGCCGCCCTGGAGCCCCGTCCGCAGATGTCCCTCACCACCAACGGTATCGGGCTGCGGCGCATCGCGCCCGCCCTGAAGGCCGCGGGCCTGGACCGGGTCAACGTCTCCCTCGACACGCTGCGCCCGGACGTCTTCAGGACCCTCACCCGCCGCGACCGCCACCGGGACGTCGTCGACGGCCTGTACGCGGCCCGCGAGGCCGGACTGACCCCGGTGAAGGTCAACTCGGTCCTGATGCCGGGGCTCAACGACGACGAGGCCCCCGACCTGCTCGCCTGGGCCGTCGAGCACGATTACGAACTGCGCTTCATCGAGCAGATGCCCCTGGACGCCCAGCACGGCTGGAAGCGCGAGGGCATGATCACCGCCGGGGACATCCTGGCCTCCCTGCGCACCCGTTTCGAGCTCACCGAGGAGGGTGACGCGGCGCGCGGCTCCGCACCGGCCGAGCGCTGGCTGGTCGACGGCGGCCCGCACCGGGTCGGGGTCATCGCCTCCGTCACCCGCCCCTTCTGCCGCGCCTGCGACCGCACCCGTCTCACCGCCGACGGACAGGTGCGCACCTGTCTGTTCGCCACCGAGGAGACGGACCTGCGGGCGGCCCTGCGCTCCGGCGCCCCCGACGAGGAGATCGCCCGTATCTGGAAGCTGGCCATGTGGGGCAAGAAGGCGGGCGCGGGCCTGGACGACCCGTCCTTCGTCCAGCCGGACCGCCCGATGTCCGCCATCGGGGGCTGAAGGGCTAAGCGCCCCCGGGCGCTTCCCACTCCTCGAACCGGACGACCTCTTTCAGGAATCCGCGCACCCCGAGGAACTGCGACAGGTGCTCGCGGTGCTCCTCGCACGCGAGCCAGGTCTTACGGCGCTCCGGCGTGTGGATCGTCGGATTGTTCCAGGCCAGTACCCACACGGCAGCGGCACGGCAACCCTTGGCGGAACAGATCGGCGTCTCGGGATCAGGGACCATCACACCGCCGACCCTAACCCGGTTTCCGCAGGTCGAACCCCAGAAAAGGGCGACGCCGAGCAGCCACGGGGGGAGCTGCCCGGCGTCGGTCCGTCGCTCCGACGGGGGATGCGGAGCGCGTACGAAGTATGTCACGGAGCACCCCGCGCCCGGCACCGGAACAACATGATTGATCTCAGCTTTTCCTCAGCTTGGCGGGGAAATGCCTTCCGCTTGACGCGGTTTTCCCCATGCCCCGATCCTCACGGCCCTTCCGGCCGCTCCGTCCGTGCGTCCGGCACCGGCTGTGGCGCCCCGTCTTCCGCATCGGATTCCGTGGAACCGTCATCCGTCCGCGACGGCTCGATCATCGGCCTCATCGGCGCCGTCACGAAGGTCGACGGCAGGGACGGCGTGTTCTCCCGCCCGGCGTTGGCGATCACCACCGCGATGTACGGCAGCACCACTCCGAGCACCAGCGCCACGACCGCGACGTGCCGCTCCACATTCCACAGTGTCGCCGCGAGGATGACCGAGATGGTACGGACGAGCATCGAGATGACGTACCGGCGCTGACGGCGGCGCACGTCCTCCTGGAGTCCCGCCCGGGCGCCGGTGATCCGGAACACCTGGGCGCTGCCGCCGCCATGCTGCTTCCGCATCACATTCCACCATCCGCCCGCATCGGACCTGCCCGTCCCTGACCGTCCGCGGCTGCGTCGGGGACACGGGCCCGGACACCTCCACGGTACGCCGCGCCCCCGCCCGTCACGAGGCCGGGTCGGCCCCGGCCCCGGCGCACCCCCTGTGCCGGGGCGTGTACGGCAGTCCCCGACATGCGGCACAGGGCGTCTCGGCCGACACTGGCCGTAATGCTCGCGTCAAGCCGTACGAGGAGGCAGTCATGGGCTGGTTGTGGGCGATCATCGTGGGACTCGTGCTCGGTCTGATCGCCAAGGCGGTGATCCCGGGCAAGCAGCACAGTCCCCTGTGGCTGACCACCATCTGCGGCATCCTCGGCGCCATCGCGGGCAATGCCGTGGCGCGGGGCTTCGGCGTGGAGGAGACGCGCGGCATCGACTGGAGCCGGCACATCTTCCAGCTGGTCGCGGCGATCGTGATCGTCTTCTTCGTGGACATGCTCTACACCGCGATGAAGCGCAAGGGGACCCAGCGGCATCAACGGGTCTGACCGCACGGTGCACGGCCCTGACACCGCACGGTACGGCCCTGATCCCGCACGGCGCGCCACCGTCGACGGCGGCGCCCGGCGCAGGGGCGGCCTCCGGCGCGCACCGGAAACCGCCCCGCGCGACCCGCCGGCTCAGCCGGCCGTGACCTCCACCGCCGCCAGGTTCTTCTTGCCGCGGCGCAGCACCAGCCAGCGCCCGTGCAGCAGGTCCTCCTTCGCGGGGACGGCGTCCTCGGCGGTGACCTTGACGTTGTTCACGTAGGCACCGCCCTCCTTCACCGTGCGCCGCGCGGCCGACTTGCTCGCCACCAGGCCGACCCCGGCGAACAGGTCGACCACCGGACCGAGCTCGGTCACCCGGATGTGCGGCACCTCGGAGAGCGCCGCCGCCAGCGTCCTCTCGTCCAGCTCCGCCAGCTCGCCCTGGCCGAAGAGGGCCTTGGACGCGGCGATCACGGCGGCCGTCTGGTCGGCGCCGTGCACCAGCGTCGTCAGCTCCTCGGCCAGGGCGCGCTGCGCGGCCCGGGCCTGCGGCCGCTCCCGCGTCTGCCGCTCCAGCTCCTCCAGCTCCTCACGGGACTTGAAGGACAGAATCCGCATGTAGCCCGAGACGTCCCGGTCGTCCACGTTCAGCCAGAACTGGTAGAACGCGTACGGCGTCGTCATCTCCGGGTCGAGCCAGACGGCCCCGCCCTCGGTCTTGCCGAACTTGGTGCCGTCCGCCTTGGTCATCAGCGGCGTCGCGAAGGCGTGGACCGAGGCCTCCGGCTCCAGCCGGTGCAGCAGGTCCAGACCCGCCGTGAGGTTGCCCCACTGGTCGCTGCCGCCCTGCTGGAGCGTGCAGCCGTACCTCCGGAACAGCTGGAGGAAGTCCATGGCCTGCAGCAGCTGGTAGCTGAACTCCGTGTAGCTGATGCCCTCGGAGGACTCCAGACGCCGGGCGACGGAGTCCTTCGTCAGCATCTTGTTGACGCGGAAGTGCTTGCCGATGTCCCGCAGGAACTCGATCGCGGAGAGGTTCTGCGTCCAGTCGAGGTTGTCGACCATCACGGCCGCGTTCTCGCCCTCGAAGGTCAGGAACGGCTCGATCTGGCCACGCAGCCGCTCCACCCAGCCCGCGACGGTCTCCGGCGCGTTCAGCGTGCGCTCCGCGGTCGGCCGCGGGTCGCCGATCTGCCCCGTGGCCCCGCCGACCAGCGCCAGCGGCCGGTGCCCGGCCCGCTGGAGCCGGCGCACGGTGAGCACCTGCACCAGGTGCCCCACGTGCAACGACGGCGCGGTCGGGTCGAAACCGCAGTAGAACGTGACGGGACCGTCCGCGAGCGCCTTGCGCAAAGCGTCCTCGTCGGTGGACTGGGCGAACAGCCCGCGCCACTTCAGCTCGTCGACGATGTCCGTCACGGTTCTCGTGTCTCCTCGATGGTTTCCAGCCGGTCGGGCGTCGGCCGACCGCGAACGCCTACGAGGTTATACGCCCTGGCTGACCGAGCTCATGTTGAAATCGGGGATGCGCAGCGCGGGCATGGCGGCCCTGGTGAACCAGTCGCTCCACTCCCTGGGCAGCGTCTTCTCCGTACGGCCCGCCTCCACCGCCCGGCCGAGCAGGCCGACCGGCGACTCGTTGAACCGGAAGTTGTTGACCTCCCCGGTGACCTCGCCGTTCTCGACGAGGTAGACACCGTCCCGGGTCAGGCCGGTGAGCAGCAGCGTCGCCGGGTCGACCTCGCGGATGTACCAGAGGCAGGTGAGCAGCAGCCCCCGCCCGGTGGCCGCGACCATCTCCTCCAGGGAGCGGTCGTCGCCCCCGTCCAGGATCAGGTTGTCGATCCCGGGCGCCACGGGCAGCCCGGTCAGTCCCGCGCTGTGCCGGCTGGTGGTCAGGTGCTTCAGCTCACCCGCGCGGATCCACTCCGTGGCCGTCAGCGGCAGTCCGTTGTCGAACACCGACCGGTCGCCGCCGGAGGAGTGCGCGATCACGAACGGCGCGGACTGGAGCCCCGGTGCGTCCGGGTCGCTGCGCAGGGTCAGCGGCAGCTCGGTGAGCCGCTCACCGACCCGGGTGCCGCCGCCCGGCTGGGAGAACACCGTGCGGCCCTCGGCCGCGTCCCGCCCCGAGGCCGACCACATCTGGTAGATCAGCAGATCCGCCACGGCGGTCGGCGGCAGCAGCGTCTCGTAGCGGCCCGCGGGCAGCTCCAGGCGCCGTTCGGCCCAGCCCAGCCGCACGGCCAGCTCGGCGTCGAGCGCCCCGGGGTCGACGTCCTCGAAGTCCCGCGTGGAGCGTCCCGCCCACGCCGAACGCGTACGGTCCGGCGACTTGGCGTTCAGCTCGAGCGTGCCGTTGGGCTGGTCGTGCCGCAGCCGCAGCCCCGCCGAGGTGCCCAGGTAGCTGGAGACCAGCTCGTGGTGGGCGAAGCCGTACAGCTCCCGCCCGCCCGCCCGCGCGCGGGCGAACGCCTCGCCGAGCGCCGGCGCGAAGTCGGCGAACACGGCGGAGGAGGTCTCGGCGGGCGCCTCGGTGAACTCGGGGGTCACCGGCACCCCGGTGACCAGTGGCTGGGCGTCCTCGGCCGGTCCCGCGCCCCGCGCGGCGGCCTCGGCGGCCCGCACCAGCGGCTCCAGCTCGTCCACGGTCACCGCGGAACGGGAGACCACCCCGGAGGCCGTGCCCCGCGCGCCGTCCACCGTGGCGACGACGGTGAGCGTGCGCCCGCGCGTGACCCCGTTCGTGGTGAGCGCGTTGCCCGCCCAGCGCAGATTGGCCGTGGAGTGCTCGTCGGCGATCACGACGCAGCCGTCGGCCCGGGACAGTTCGAGGGCGCGCTCGACGATCTCGTGCGGCTTGCTGGTGGGCGCGCTCATCGACCGGCCTCCTGGGTGGTGTTCAGAATGTTGACTCCCTTGAAGAGCGCGGACGGGCAGCCGTGCGAGACCGCCGCGACCTGCCCCGGCTGAGCCTTGCCGCAGTTGAAGGCACCGCCCAGCACGTACGTCCCCGGGCCGCCGACCGCCGCCATGGAACCCCAGAAGTCGGTGGTCGTGGCCTGGTAGGCCACGTCCCGCAGCTGTCCCGCGAGCCGGCCGTTCTCGATCCGGTGGAAGCGCTGCCCGGTGAACTGGAAGTTGTACCGCTGCATGTCGATGCTCCAGGAGCGGTCACCGACCACGTAGACGCCCCGGTCCACGCCCCCGATCAGGTCCTCCGTCGACATCCCCGCCGGGTCCGGCCGCAGCGACACGTTGGCCATGCGCTGCACCGGCACATGGCCGGGAGAGTCCGCGAACGCGCACCCGTTGGACCGCTCGAACCCCGTCAGCCTCGCGATCCGCCGGTCCAGCTGGTAGCCGACCAGCGTGCCGTCCTTCACCAGGTCCCAGGACTGCGCCTCGACGCCCTCGTCGTCGTAGCCGACGGTGGCGAGCCCGTGCTCGGCGGTGCGGTCACCGGTGACGTTCATCGACTCGGAGCCGTACTTCAGCTTGCCCAGCAGGTCGAAGGTGGCGAACGAGGTCCCCGCGTACGCCGCCTCGTAGCCGAGCGCGCGGTCCAGCTCGGTGGCGTGCCCGATGGACTCGTGGATGGTCAGCCACAGGTTGGACGGGTCGACGACCAGGTCGTACAGCCCCGGCTCGACGCTCGGCGCCCGCATCTTCTCGGCGAGCAGTTCAGGGATCCGCCCCAGTTCGTCGTCCCAGTCCCAGCCGGTCCCCGTCAGGTACTCCCAGCCACGGCCGACGGGCGGCGCCAGGGTGCGCATGGAGTCGAACTCCCCGCTGGAGTCGTCGACGGACACGGCCGTGAACACCGGGTGCAGCCGCACCCGCTGCTGGGTGGTCACGGTCCCGGCGGTGTCGGCGTAGAACTTGTTCTCGTGCACCGTGAGCAGCGAGGCGTCGACGTGGTCCACCCCGTCCGCCGCCAGCAGCCGCGCGCTCCACTCGGCGAGCAGCCCGGTCTTCTCCTCGTCCGGCACGGCGAACGGATCGACGTCGTACGACGACACCCAGGTCTTCTCCGAGTGCACCGGCTCGTCGGCCAGCTCCACCCGCTCGTCGGACCCGGCCGCCCTGATCACCTGGGCGGACAGCTTCGCCATCGCCACCGCCTGCGAGGCGACCTTGGCGGCGGCGCCGAGGGTCAGGTCCACCCCGGAGGCGAACCCCCACGTCCCGCCGTGCACCACGCGCACCGCGTACCCGAGGTCGGTGGTGTCCGACGACCCGGCCGGCCGGGCGTCCCGGAACCGCCAGGAGGCGCTGCGTACCCGCTCCAGGCGGAAGTCCGCGTGCTCCGCCCCGAGCGCCCGCGCGCGGGCGAGGGCCGCGTCGGCGAGGGCGCGCAGGGGGAGCGCCAGGAACGACTGATCGATGTCATGGGGCACGGCTGGACATCCCTTCGGGCGCTTGCCTGCGGTGACCGTCGGAGGCAGTGAACCATGACTGACTCCTCACGTTCTCCCCTTCGAAACGCTGGAGCGGGAGGACGGGAACAGCCCACTGACCCGTGTCATCCCGGCCGGAGGCCCGCCGAAGCACCCGATCGCCCCGACGGCCAAAAGGAAGCGGCGGGGCAAGTCCGCACCCGACCAGTTGGGCGGAGGCCTGTTCGGCCTGCACGAGGTTGAGGGCGGCGACATACAGCTCGACATGCTCAACATGTTCGGCGAGGCCGGGCAGGAGTAGCTCGTGGGTGCAGACCAGCGGGCGGGCACGAGAACGACTCCCGTACCCGCCCGCTGGTGTTACGTACGACGCAACCTCAGTCGTCCAAAGAGGCGTCGGCGGCGAGTGCCGCGAACGCCGCCCAGGCGTTCGGCGTGACGACGAGAGGACGGATGCGCTTGTCCTTGGAGTCGCGGATGTGGACCACCTCGGGGCGCATGGCGACCTCGACGCAGTTGTCACCCTCGCCCCCGCTGTAGCTGCTCTTGAACCAGCGCAGCTGATCAGTGGTGCTCATAGTGCTCCTCGCATCTGTTCCAGCAGGCTCACGGTGGCCCGGCAGTCCAGGGCCTGGGCACGCAGTTTGCCATAGCGCTGGAGGAGGACACTCAGGTCGTTCGGGGCGGTGATCAGGTTGCTTGATCGCTGCCCTTCGGTGTACCCGATCCACTGGTGAGTCGGTGTCTCGGCCAGGTACATCTGTCCCTCGACGCCACAGTGTTCTTCTTGCCGAAGCGGCATTACCTGGATCTCCACGTTGTGCCGCTGCCCAACGAGGAGAAGGTGGTCGATGACTTCGTTGGCGACGGTGGTTCCCCCAACGCACCGCTCCAGGATGCCTTGCTCGATGACGAAGCTGAAGGCTGTGTTCGGCCGCGAGGTCAGAAGCTCCTGCCGCTCCAGCCTCGCGCACACCTGCCGCTCGATCTGCTCCTGCGAGAGTGGCGGCAGATTGCGCTCGAATACCGCCCGCGCGTACCCCTCCGGCTGCAACAACCCCGGAACCGCCCGGCACTCATACGCATACAAGGAGATCGCCTCCTCCTCGATCCCCGCCCACTGCCGGAACCACGACGCCAGTCCCGCCCTCCGCGTCAGACTCTTCGCCGCAGCGGTGAGCACCTTGACCGCCACCGGCCCCAACACCTCCTCCGCCCGCCCCGGCAGGTCCGCCGGCGGGAACCGCTTCCCCTGCTCGATCTTGGCCACGTACGCGGCCGAGTACCGCACCCGCACCGCGAACTCCTCCTGCGTCAGGCCGGATTCCTCCCGCAGGGCCTTGAGGACCGCGCCGAAGGTCTTCAGACTGTCGGAGAGTTCCGCCTCCGTGCCGTTCGCGCCGCCGTTCCCGCCTTCGCCGTGGTCCGCCCTCATCGCCGCGTGCCTCCCGTGTCCGCGCTTTCACGCCTCGCTCAACCCCGCCCGACCCGCCCAGGGTCACGGGGAGTTACCCACCCAGTCCAGAGTGTGTACCGATACAGTCACGCCTGTATGGGTGTCGTCCCTGTTGAGGGCCGGGAGCGGCCCGGAACGCTGGCCGCATGCCAGCACCACGGGCCCAAGAGGCCGTAACCGTAAGTGTGTTCGCCCAGCGCTTCTCCGCCACCCGCCGGGGCGCACGCCTCGCCCGCAGGCTCGCCACCCACCGGCTCGATTTGTGGCACCTGCCGTACGGCAGCCCGGCCTCCGACACCGTCACCCTCGTCGTGGCCGAACTCGCCTCCAACGCGGCCCTCCACGGCCGTGTCCCGGGACGCGACTTCGAGCTGCGGCTCACGTACGACCGGTCCGCGGGCCTCGTCCGCGTCGAGGTGTCCGACACCCACCCGGGACACCCGGAGATTCCCGGGTCGGCGGGCCTGCCGTCCGCGGACACCGACGGCGGGAGAGGCCTGCTCCTGGTGGAAGCCGTCGCCGACCGCTGGGGCGTGGCCGGGCGGACGGGGCCGGGGAAGACCGTGTGGGCCGAGTGCGCGGTACGCATCCCGGACGATCCGCGCCCGGTTCAGCCGTAGTTGACGATCATCTTCCGCAACGCCCCGCTACACGTGCCGAGTTGTGATTTCGGTCAATGTCAGTAGTGCCGGGTAGGGTTGTCGGCCTGCCCGAGTTGACGGTCAGCTCTGCGACGGGCGAAGGCTTGTGGAGGCGTACGTGGTCGGACGCGAGATTGCTGCGGCGGACCATCCGAGCAAGGAGGTCAGGGCGGTCCTCAAGCGGCTCGTCGCCGATGGGTGGACCCTCGCGTCGGAGGCCCACTGGGGCACGCTGTACTGCCCGTGCCCCGATAGTGGCTGCACGGTGATCCGTGTGGGTGGCACGCCGAAGAATCCCAGCCAGGAGGCCCGTCGAATAGCCCGCAGGGCGAAGTTGTGCCCGCTGCCTCCGGGCGACCCCCGTGCGGCCCTCCGCGGCGGCGTTGGCAATTGACAACACCGTCGGGCTCGGCAAAACTTGCGTCTGTGGGGGTTCCCTGGAGCGAGAGGCCGCAGATACCGGAACCAGGAAGAGCGAACAGGCATACGCATGGGGGGCTGGGGCGCCATGGAGTACGAGTTTCACTTCGTCGTGGACGGGATCGAGGTGGACGACGACAAGGCCGTCGCGATCGTCCACGACACCTTCGACGGGGTCCTGACCCGTCACCGGGGCAGGCACTTTCTGGACGTCTCCGAGAGCGGGATCAACGCGATCGACGCGGCCCACCGCATCGTCGTACGACTGCGTAAGTCCCTGCCCGCCCTGAGACTGCTGCGCACCGATCCCGACCTCGTCGGGGTCTCCGACATCGCGGAGCGTGTCGACCGTTCCCGGCAGAACGTCCAGCAGTGGGTGAGCGGCGAGCGGCGGCAGGACAAGCTGCCCTTCCCGGACCCCGAGGGGATCGTCGGACGCTCACCGGTGTGGCGCTGGGGAGACGTCAACGCCTGGCTCGCCCAGTTCGGCGAGGGCGACGACGTCCACCCACCCACCCGCGAAGAGGCCCTGACCATCGACTTCCTGCTGCCCAAGTGGCAGCGCACCCTGGACGACGGCCTGCCCCTGGTGCACTTCGCCGCCGCCGAGAGCGGGGACGGCCGGGACGAGGAGCGGGAGACCGTCCAGCGGCTGCTGGAGGGCACGCTGGCGCTGCCCGGCGTCCTGGAGCGCATCGCGGCGATCCCCGTACCCAGGACGGAGCAGCAGCGGCTCACCGTCGTGTGCGCGGTCCTCACCGACCGGCTGAGCAGCGTGGTGTCCCGCATCGGCCACGACGAGGTGTGGGCCGTCCTCGCCTTCCAGGGCGCGGAGCGCGAGCTGCGTCTCCAGCCCGTCGGCACGGCACGGGCCCCGGGCGCGGTCCCGGTCTCCTGCCTAGGTCTCGGGCGTGAGGCCACGGTCGGTGACCTCCTGCTCGTCCAGACCAACGGCCCCGACGACAGCCCGGTCACCCCGATCACCCCGGTCGGCCTGGACTGAGCCCGGCCGCGGCCGTCATCCCCGTACCCCGCGAAGAAGGGACGCCGTGCCCAGCATCACGACCGTCGTCGCCCAGGCCCTGCACACCGCCGCGACCGTCCTGCGGGAGGACGCGCCCCAGGACGGCATGGCCTTCGGGGAACTCTGGGAACGGGTTCTCGCCCGGAACCCGGGGCTGAGGGACGACTGGGCGCAGGCAATGCCTGACTCCCTGCCTGTGGCCGGCGCACGCTTCAAGAACTACGTGAACAGGAACGCGAGCAGTCTCGTCAGGGCGGGTTGGCTGTACCGGGCTCAACGCCGCTGGCAGCTGACGGGGGTCGGTGCTGACGCCCTCGACCGCTTTCCCGACCCGGTCGACTTCTCACTGGAGGCGGGCCGGCGCTACCGGAGGTGGGAGCGGCAGCAGCGCGAGGTCTCCGTGGCGGTGACCGCGCTCGAACAGCTTCCCGACAGCGGATCCTGGGTCGTCCTGGAGGAGGTCGCCGCGGAGTTCGGCGTCGACCCCGACGTCCTGGCGACGGTGCTGTGCGGCACGCGCCCTCCGGGCTGGTACCTGGCGCTCGGCGAGGACGGGCGGGCAGGGGCGGGACTGCCCCTGCTGCCGCACGAGCGTGACCAGTGGCGCTCCCTGCTCGACGAGGAAGGCCTCCTCGACGCCGGCCGCAGCAGCCTGGACACCGTCCGGGCCCTGCCCGACCGGCGGATGCCCGTCCGGGAGGCACTGGTGGCTGCCAAGCAACCACTCGAGGAGACGGCGGCCGACGAGGAGACCCCCCGCCAGCTCTGGATCATCCGGGGCGTGGACGCCGCCACCGGCGTCCCCCTCGTCCGGGGACCGTGGCGCGATGACTCGAAGGTCACCCTCGACACCGGTTTCCCGCCCCCGACCGCGGGGGCCCGGGACCTGGACAGTGTCCGCAGGGCCGTCGAAACGGCCCTCCCCGCCACCGGGCCCGCGCGCAGGGAGGCCATCGCCCGGGAACTCGACGCCTTCCTCAACCGCATGCGCAAGGGCGACATCGTGCTGTCCACCGACGGCTTCCAGACGTACGTCGGAGTGGTCGACGGCCCTGCCGCCCACAGCGCGGAACGGCTGGAGCGCCCCGTCGACTGGCGGAACCTGAACAAGCCCCTGGACTTCCTCGAGGACCTCCCCTCCGGACTCTCCAGCGTGGTCCAGGACGCGGACTCCCAGGTCCTGGAGGCCACCGAGTACGCCGAGACCGTCCTCGCCCTGATCGGCGACATGCCGCGCACCGCCCCGCTGCCCACCGGCCCGGCCGTCCTGCCCGACGCCACCGCCGACCTGGCCGAGGCGCTCCACATGCCCGACACCACCTGGCTCCAGGACTGTGTCGAACTCCTCCGCGCCACCCCGCAGCTGATCTTCCACGGGCCGCCCGGCACCGGGAAGACGTACACGGCGCTCGCCCTCGCCCGCCACCTGGCCGGCGCCTCCAGCGCCACGAACGTACGCCTCGTCCAGTTCCACCCCGCCTACTCCTACGAGGACTTCTTCGAGGGCATCCGCCCGCGCCTGGGCGCCGGCCCGGACGGTGACACGGGCGGCGGGCTCGCCTACGACCTCGTCCGGGGCCCGCTGCGCAAGCTCGCCGACGAGGCGGAGCGGCGCCCGGCCGAGGTGTTCGTCCTGGTCGTCGACGAGATAAACCGGGGGCACCTGGCGAAGATCTTCGGTGAGCTGTACTTCCTCCTGGAGTACCGCAACGAGCGCGTCCACCTGCTGTACGGCTCCGACGACGGCCGGGGCTTCCGCCTCCCGCCCAACCTGTACATCCTCGGCACCATGAACACCGTCGACCGCTCGGTGGCGTACATGGACGCGGCCATGCGCCGCCGCTTCTCCTTCATGGAACTGCACCCCGACACCCCGCCGGTCGCCGGACTGCTGTCCTCCTGGCTGCGCGGGCGGGCGGAGGAACGGGGCGAGGACCCGGACACGTACGACGACTCCCACGTCCGCCTCCTCGACGAGATCAACCGCCTCCTCGCCGACGGCAGCCCCGGGGACCGTTCCTTCCGCGTCGGCCCCTCGTACTTCATGCAGGACCTCGCCCACACGGGAGACGGCGCCCTCGAACGGCTGTGGAAGACCCAGATCATCCCGCTCCTCACCGAGCACCACTGGGGCGACGGCACCGACGTGGAGGCGGTCTACGGCCTCCCCGTCCTGCGCGCACGACTGAACATCCCGCCGCCCGCGGACGCGGGCCCCGCCGACAGCGCGGACGACCCCGCGAACCAGTGACCGCCCGCCGCGCTCAGCCCCGCCACTGCCGCGACGCCGCCCTGCGCGTCGGCCTCGCGGAGGGCGGCGGCTGGACCGTATGGACCC
Source organism: Streptomyces sp. NPDC016640 (assembly GCF_043076215.1). Lineage (NCBI taxonomy): Bacteria > Bacillati > Actinomycetota > Actinomycetes > Kitasatosporales > Streptomycetaceae > Streptomyces > Streptomyces sp. NPDC016640. The sequence goes on along the minus strand of NZ_JBIBRG010000018.1, from coordinate 23,389 downwards.
TCACCCCGGCGCAGGTCGCCACGCTCGCCGAGCAGGACCGGCTCCTCCAGATGCATCCGGAGACGGCCACCCGCTGGCGACTGAAGGCCAAGGACAGGGTGGGCTCCGTACGCCTCGGTGCCGGCGACGGCACGGTCCAGCTGACCATCAGCCCCAAGGTGCCCGTCGACCGGCTCCTGCACCTGATCTCGTACGCCCCCGACCGTGTCGTGTTCGACCCGCGCCCCGTCGCCGCCGACCCGCGCCCCGACCTCCTCCCCGCCCTCGCGCACGCCTTCGTCTCCGCCGCGGACCGTGCCCTGGAACACGGAGTCCTGCACGACTACCGGGAGACGTACGACACGCTGCCCGTCGTCCGGGGCCGCATCCGCCACGCGGACCAGCTCCGCCGCCGGCCGGGCGTACCCGTGCCGTTGGAGGTCGTCTACGACGACCACACCCCCGACATACCGGAGAACCGCCTCCTCCTCGCAGCCGCCCGCCGCCTCCTCCGCATGCCCGGCATCGATCCCGCGCCGCGCGCCGCCCTCCAACGGCTCACCGCCCGCCTGGACGGAGTGCGCGTCCTGCCCGCGGGCGCCCCCGCTTCCCGCTGGACGCCCGACCGGCGCAACGCCCGCTACGCGCACGCCCTCGCCCTGGCGGAACTCGTCCTGCGCGGTGCCTCGTACGAACTCGGCGACGGCCGGGAGATCGCCGTGGACGGGATGCTGGTGACCATGTGGCGGCTCTTCGAGGCCTATCTGGCCCGAGCGGTCGGGGAGGCGCTGTGCCACCGCGTCGGCGGCAGACCCGAGCCGCAGGACCGGAACTTCTCCCTCGACACCGCGGGCAGACATGTGCTCAAGCCGGACCTGGTGCACTACCTGCCGTCGCCGCGGGACGGGGCGCTCCGCCAGGCCGTGGTCCTCGACGCCAAGTTCAAGACCAAGCCCCAGCGGGACGACCTCTACCAGATGACCGCCTACTGCGTACGCCTCGGTCTCGCCGAGGGGCATCTCGTCTACGCCTCCGGCAGGGCCGGGGTCGTGGATGTGCCGGTGGGGGAGGGGCGGCTGAGGATCTGGCGGCACGTCGTCGACCTCTCCCGTCCCTGGCGGGACCTGGCCGCGGACATCGACGCTCTCGCCGAGTCGGTCGACGCCGCGCGGGGCAGCGGCACCCTGTGAAGGCGACCACGGTGGGCCGGATGTAGGTACCCTCAGGGATATGTACGCACAACCTGCCTGCTGTGAGGGGGGCGCGGTATGAGCACCATTTCCGTCCGCGAGTTCTCGTACAACCCCAGCGCGGTCTTCGCCCGGGTCGAGAAGGGCGAGGCGATCGAGGTCACCCGGCACGGCAACGTGATCGCGATACTGTCACCGGCCGGCAGCCCCATGGAGCGGTACGCGCACCTGGTGGCGCAGGGGAAGATCAAGCTGAAGCCGGTCACCGCCGCCGAGCGCCACAGCATGCCGCACTACGAGGTGCCGGAAGACGTCGATCCCGTCGCGCTGCTGCTGGCCGAGCGCGAAGAGGACGACCGTTGATCTACATGGACACGTCCGCACTGGTCACCTGGATGACCCGGCGCAGTCACTGGGACGCGCTGGACGCCTTCCTCCAGGAACGGGCCACGGAGCCGCTCGCCACCAGCACGCTCGGCTTCGTGGAGACCGTACGGACTCTGGACCTCATGGGGCACTTCCCGAAGGCCATGGAGGACCTGGACGCCCGGATCACCGAGATCCTCCTCACCCGGGAGGTCCGTGACGCGGCGGCTCTGCTGGTTGGGCGTCTGAGGACATTGGACGCGATTCACGTGGCCAGCGCATTCTCCTTGCGGGAGGACCTGACCGCCCTGGTGACCTACGACCGCCGGATGCTCGATACCGCTCGCGCCGGAGGGCTGTCGGCTCACGCGCCCGGTATGGCGGACTGACCCGGGGGCCGGACTGTAGGAACCCGACAGGAGGCCGTGGGAGCCACTGTCGGTGCCCGAATGTTCCGGGACGGACCGGGACCGATAGGTTTTCGGGGAAGCCGCCTGCCGTCCAGCTGTCCGGGCGGGTGTAGCCAGACCGCTATCGAAAGGGTGATCCGTTGAGCCGCTCGGTTCTCGTCACCGGAGGCAACCGGGGCATCGGCCTCGCCATCGCCCGCGCGTTCGCCGACGCCGGCGACAAGGTCGCCATCACGTACCGCTCGGGTGAGCCGCCGGCCGGCTTCCTGGCCGTCAAGTGCGACATCACCGACCCCGAGCAGGTGGAGCAGGCCTACAAGGAGATCGAGGAGACGCACGGCACCGTCGAGGTGCTTGTGGCCAACGCCGGCGTCACCAGGGACCAGCTCCTGATGCGCATGTCCGAGGAGGACTTCACCTCGGTCGTCGACACCAACCTCACCGGCACCTTCCGGGTGGTCAAGCGCGCCAACCGCGGCATGCTGCGCGCCAAGAAGGGCCGCGTGGTGCTCATCTCGTCCGTCGTCGGCCTGCTCGGCTCGGCGGGGCAGGCGAACTACGCCGCCTCCAAGGCCGCCCTGGTCGGCCTCGCGCGTTCCCTCGCCCGTGAGCTGGGCTCGCGCAACATCACCTTCAACGTCGTCGCGCCCGGTTTCGTCGACACCGACATGACCAAGGTGCTCACCGACGAGCAGCGGGCCGGCATCGTCAAGCAGGTGCCGCTCGGCCGGTACGCGCAGCCCGAGGAGATCGCCGCGACGGTGCGGTTCCTCGCCTCGGACGACGCCTCGTACATCACTGGAGCCGTCATCCCCGTTGACGGCGGACTGGGAATGGGTCACTGAAACACCATGAGCGGAATTCTCGAGGGCAAGCGCGTCCTGATCACCGGTGTGCTGATGGAGTCCTCCATCGCCTTCCACGCCGCCAAGCTGGCCCAGGAGCAGGGCGCTGAGATCATCCTGACCGCGTTCCCGCGGCCCACCCTGACCGAGCGCATCGCCAGGAAGCTCCCCAAGCCCACCAAGGTCATCGAGCTCGACGTCACCAACGACGAGCACCTGGGCCGGCTGGCCGACCTGGTCGCCGAGGAGCTCGGCGGACTCGACGGCGTCGTGCACTCCATCGGCTTCGCCCCGCAGGACGCGCTCGGCGGCAACTTCCTCAACACGCCGTTCGAGTCGGTCGCCACGGCCATGCACGTCTCGGCGTACTCCCTGAAGTCGCTGACCATGGCCTGCCTGCCGCTGATGCAGAACGGCGGCTCCGTCGTCGGTCTCACCTTCGACGCCCAGTACGCCTGGCCGCAGTACGACTGGATGGGCCCGGCCAAGGCCGCTCTGGAGGCCACCAGCCGCTACATGGCGCGTGACCTGGGCAAGCAGAACATCCGCTGCAACCTCGTCTCGGCGGGCCCGATCGGCTCCATGGCCGCCAAGTCCATCCCGGGCTTCGGCGAGCTGGCCTCCGTGTGGGACAGCCGCGCGCCCCTGGAGTGGGACCTCAAGGACCCGGAGCCGGCCGGCCGCGGCATCGTCGCCCTGCTCAGCGACTGGTTCCCGAAGACCACCGGCGAGATCATCCACGTGGACGGCGGTCTGCACGCCATCGGCGCCTGACCGGGCACTGCGCGAGGGCCCGTGTCCCGAAGGGGGTGCGGGCCCTCGGTGCTGTCACCCGTTCGGCTCAGCCGCGCGGGCGGGGCGGCAGCTCGGCGGGCACGGTGGAGTACGCGTCCACCGCGTGTTCCCCCTCCCCAGCCCGGCCGAGGAGGTCCCCTTGTGCGCCTGTCACGCCTGTCCCGCCTGGCGCCGGCGACCGCAGCCGTCGTCCTCGTGCTCACCCTTCCCTACGAGGCGGTGGCGCACGTGCGCCCCGCGACGGCGGATCCCGGCGACCCGTTCGGCGCCGCGTGCTGGATCCGCGTCGAGGGCTCCGAGGTGACGGCGTTCTGCCACAACCCCTATCCGGACATCGACCGGGTCGGCCTGCACGTCGAATGCGTCCACTGGTGGGACCTGGACAGCGACGGCTCCCGGGTGGCGGCCGGGCCCGCGCAGACCGTACGGCTGACCGGACGCTGCTGGAGCGAGGTCGACTCGGCGTGGGTCAGCCACCTGAGGGCGGACTGAACAGCCCCGGACGGCACGCGAACGGATAGGCGGCGGCCTCCTCGGCCGCCGTCGCCGTGTCACCCGTGCGGATGGCGTCCACCAGCCGCCCGTGGTCCAGGTGCGTCTGCGGGGTCAGCTCCCCGCCCACGTCGTCGCGCAGCCAGTCCCGCAGCACCTCGCTCAGGTCCGCGTACATCGCGGTCATCACGTCGTTGTGCGAGGCGGCCACCACGGCCAGGTGGAAGGTGGCGTCCGCGGCCACGAACGCCTCCGCGTCACCCGACTCCCAGGCCTCCTCCCGGCGCAGCAGCAGGGTGTCGAGCTGTTTGAGGTCCTTCTCGGTACGCCGCCCGGCGGCCAGCCGCGCCGCGGCCGACTCCAGCGTCGAGCGCAGCTCGGCGATGTGCCGGGGGTCGGCGCCGGCGAAGCGGCGGTGCATCACGCCCGCCAGCTCGCTCGTGGCCACCACATACGTGCCCGATCCCTGGCGGATGTCCAGCAGCCCGTTGTGCGCCAGCGCGCGGACGGCCTCACGGACCGTGTTGCGGGCCACCCCCAGCTGCTCCACCAGCTCCGGCTCGGTGGGGATGCGCGCGCCGACCGGCCACTCGCCCGAGGTGATCTGGGCCCGCAGCGCGGCGATGACCTGCTCGGACAGCGCCGAACGACGGGGGTGGCTCAGTGGCATGACTCACCTTCGCACGACGGGGACGCCGCACGGCGGCCTCGGCCTGGACAACCAATCATCCCATGATTCTATGATGGGTCGCATGACTCGCCAGGAAACCCGGACACCCGCGTCCACGTCCGTACGCACGACGGCCGCGCCCGAAGCCCGGGAGGCTCCCGGGAGCGGCGCCGCGCGCCCCTGGCGGACGCGGCTGCTGGTCGTCGGCATCGTGCTGGCCGCACTGAACCTCCGCCCGGCGATCACCAGCCTGGGCGCGCTGCTCGAAGAGGTCCGCGACGGGCTCGGCATGAGCGGGAGCACGGCCGGACTGCTCACCTCGGTGCCCCCGCTGTGCTTCGCCCTCTTCGGCGTCACCGCGCCCCGTCTGGCCCGCCGTTTCGGCGCGGGCACGGTGGTGTGCGCCGGCATGGCAGCCATCGGCACCGGCCTGCTGATCCGCCCGTACGCCGGTGGCACGGCGGGGTTCCTGGCCGCCAGCGCCCTCGCGCTGATGGGCATCGCCGTCGGCAACGTCCTCATGCCGGTCATCGTCAAGCGCCGGTTCCCCGACCGGGTCGGCTCCATGACCGGCCTGTACTCCATGGCCCTCGCCCTCGGCACCGCCACCGCGGCGGCGGCGACCGTGCCGATGACCGGCGCGCTGGGCGGGAACTGGCGGACGGGCCTCGCCGTGTGGGCGGCCCTGGCCGCCGCCGCCGTACTGCCGTGGCTGTCCTTCGCGCGGGGCCGGGGCGAGGACCGGGCCGGGCACACGCCCGCGCGGGAGGACGGGACGCCGGCACCGGCCGGGCGGGCCCCCGGCCCGGCGCCCGCGCTGCGCGTCACCCGCAGCCGCACCGCCTGGGCGCTGGCCGTCTTCTTCGGGCTCCAGGCCACCGCCGCCTACATCACCATGGGCTGGATGGCCCAGATCTTCCGTGACGCGGGCGTCCCCGCGGGCAGGGCCGGGCTGCTCCTCGCGGTCACCATGGTGATGGGCGTACCGCTGGCCTTCGTCATACCGCGCCTCGCCACACGGCTGCCCCACCAGGGGCCGATCGTGCTCGCGCTGGGCGTGAGCGGCCTCCTCGGATACGCGGGCCTGTACCTCGCGCCGGCCGCCGGCGCCTGGGCCTGGGCGCTGCTGCTGGGCGTCGCCAACTGTGCCTTCCCGCTGGCGCTCACCATGGTCGGGATGCGGGCGCGGACCGGCGCGGGCGTGGCCCAGCTGTCGGCCTTCGCACAGAGCACCGGCTATCTGATCTCCATCCCCGGCCCGCTCCTGGTCGGCGTGCTCTACCAGCACAGCGGCGGCTGGGGGCTGCCGATCGCGCTGATGGCCGGCCTGATGATCCCCCAGATGATCGTGGGCGTCCTGGCGGGCCGCGACCGCACGGTGGAGGACGAGGCGACGGCGGCCTGAACGGGTCGGGATCCGGCAGCGGCGGGGCGGCCCGCGGACAGTGACGGGGCGCCCGCGGGCGGCGGTGGGCCGCCCTCCGGCGTGGCTGCGCGTCCTCCGGCGCCCGTCGCCGCGCCCGGGCGGACCCGTCCCGGGACGCTGTCGCCCCGGGGCGACCCCGGGACCCGCCGCAGGCGAGCGAGGTGCGAGACTTGCCGCATGCCAGTCCTCGACCCGAACCCGCAGAACGGCCAGAAGAAGATGCTGCTCGTCTTCGGCTCGTTCTTCGCCATCTTCATCGTCATCGGCGTGATCGCGACCATCCTCGCGCCGTGACGGCGCCCCCGCCGGACACCCGTGGTGGGGCTGGCCCCCCTATCCCCTAGGGGGCAGGGCTCAGGGTCAAGTGGGTGGGTCACCGGATGGGTTGGGCGCCCGACGATCCGTACCTTCGAGATGTGGCCGCGAAGGCGGGCCACGGACCATGCGAAGAGCGGAGGACCCTCATGCCGGCCCACACGCACACCCGGCCCCGCCCGGCCCCCCGGGGCGGCGTCGACACCCGGCTGCCGTGGTGGGCCCTGGCCCTGCCCACACTCGCCTTCCTCACCCTGCTCGCCCTGGTCCTGAACCCCTCCGACGCGCACGCGACCGCCGGTGAACCCGCGCTCACCCACCTCGTGGAGCGCGCGCAGCAGCTCATAGCCCGCTGAACACCCCGGAAAGCGCCGGTCAACTCCCTGCGCCGCGTGGCCTGCTTCATGCGAAGCTGGGTCACATGAGCGTCGCAGAACCCCGCAGGATTGTCCTTTTCCGGCATGCGAAGGCCGACTGGCCCCCGGTGTCCGACCACGAGCGCCCACTCGCCGAGCGGGGCCGCATGGATGCAGCGGTCGCCGGACGCAAGCTCGCCGACACCGGCGTCGCCTTCGATCTGGCCCTGTGCTCCACCGCGGTCCGGACCCGCGAGACCTGGAAGCTCGCGGTCCAGGAGTTCCCGCAGCGGCCGAAGACCGTCTACGAGGAGCGGATCTACGAGGCCTCGCCCGGCGAACTGATCGCCCTGCTCAACGAAACCCCCGACGACGCGCAGAACGTCCTCCTGGTCGGCCACAACCCCGGCATCCAGGGACTCGCCGACATCCTGGCCGGCGCGGCCGAGGGCGACACCCGCGAACGCATGAGCCGCCGCGGCTATCCGGCCGCCGCCTTCGCCGTCCTGTCCTTCACCGGCTCCTGGAAGTCCCTCGAGCCCGGTGCCGGCACGCTGGTCGACTACTGGGCGCCCACCGAGTGACACCCGGCGCGACCCTCCGCTGACCCCCCCCGGCACGACAGGGGCCCGGCACCCGACGCCCGACGTCCGTCGGTGCCGGGCCCGCCCGACGCTGTGCCACGCCCGGACGGCGGCTCAGTCCACGTCGAGCGTGTCCGCCGCCTCGACCTCTTCCCGGGTGATGCCCAGCAGATAGAGGACCGCGTCGAGGAAGGGGACGTTCACCGCCGTGTGGGCCGCCTCGCGCACCACCGGCTTGGCGTTGAAGGCGACCCCGAGTCCCGCCGCGTTCAGCATGTCCAGGTCGTTCGCGCCGTCACCGATCGCCACGGTCTGCGACAGCGGCACCCCGGCCTCGGCGGCGAACCGGCGCAGCAGCCGGGCCTTGCCCGCCCGGTCCACGATCTCTCCGGTGACCCGGCCGGTCAGCTTCCCGTCGACGATCTCCAAGGTGTTGGCCTGGGCGAAGTCCAGCCCCAGCCGCTCCTTCAGGTCGTCCGTGACCTGGGTGAACCCGCCGGACACCACGCCCACTTGGAAGCCGAGGCGCTTCAGCGTGCGGATCAGGGTGCGGGCGCCCGGCGTCAGCCGCACCTCGCTGCGCACCTTGTCCACCACGGAGACGTCCAGCCCTTCCAGCAGCGCCACGCGCGCGTGCAGCGACTGCTCGAAGTCCAGCTCCCCGCGCATCGCGGCCGCGGTCACCTCGGCGACCCGGTCCTCGCAGCCGGCGTGCGCGGCGAAGAGTTCGATCACCTCGTCCTGGATGAGGGTGGAGTCCACGTCCATGACGACCAGGCGCTGCGCCCGCCGGTACAGCCCCGCGGCGACCACGGCCACGTCGACCCCCAGCCGCGCCGCGTCGGTCACCAGGGCGGTCCGCAGCGGTTCCGTCTCCACGCCGGACACCGCGAACTCCACGGCCGTCACCGGGTACTTGGCGAGCCGGAAGATACGGTCGATGTTGCCGCCGGTCCTGGTGATCCGCGCGGCGATCGCCGCCGTCGCCTCCGAGGTGAGGGGGTGGCCCAGCACGGTGACCAGGGAACGGCCGAGCCCGCGCGGACGGTTGTCGCCGAGGCCGGAGATGATCTCCGCCTGCATCTTCATCGACTCCGCCCAGCTGTGGACGGTGGCCCGGAGATCGCCTTCCAGCCTCGCGGGGGGTTCGGTCACCAGCGCGCAGAGCACGATGCGGCCACGGATGACGACCTGCTCGATGTCGACCACGTCGACCGAGTAGGCGGCGAGGGTGTCGAAGAGGCCGGCCGTGATGCCCGGCCTGTCCTTGCCGAAGATCTTGACAAGGAGAGTGGGGACGTCGGGGGTCTGCGATGCGCTCATGGTGCTTCCACCGTATCCGGCACGCAGTGCCCCGCGCCTCCGAGGTCCGGCTGGCGGACAGCGAACACTGCCCGTCGCGCGGGTGTCCCGGACCTTACGCACCGTCCGGCTTCCGCGGCGCCGGGGGAGGGGGTGGAGGAGGGGGTGGTGGCACCACGTCCGGCCGGCCCGACGGGCCGGATCACGGTGGGCGCACTGCAGACGTCACCGCGCCCGTCGCCGTCCTCCCCGTCACCGTGCCCGCCGCCCTCCTCCCAGGGCGCGCCGGGACTCCGGGTCCCGTCGGATGACCGGGACCCGGCCCGTCCCCGGAACCCGGATCACCGGCGTTTGCGGGATCGCCCGTGCCTGTGGGACCGCCCGAGCCCGCGGGACCACCGGCACGTGTCGGCCCGCCCGCGCCCGTGCTGCCACCGGGCCCCGGTGGCGCGTCCTCGGGCTCCCACGCGCCCCACGGCGTGCACGGCCCGGCTCCCGCCGTACGCCCCCCGGCACCGGAGCTCCCCACCGCCCATCCCTCCCCGGCCCCTCCGATCCCATGTCACCCCGTGCCAGAGGCGCCGTCCGCATCCCGGCCGCACCGCTCACCCGTGCCGGCGATGCCCCGCCGCACCGGCGCCCGCCCCCCAGACCGCGCCCAGCAGGAGCGCCGTGCCGACCCGGTCCGGCAGCAGCTCCCCGATGTCGCCGACGTCGCCCAGCCCCGGAATGCCGTCCCCGTCCCCCGTCCCCGGCCGGCGGACCGTCCAGCCCCCATGAGCCCCCGTCGACGGTGACGACGCCGTGCTTCCTCCGGACCAGCCCGCCCGTCATCGCCACGAACAGCGCGACCACCGTGCCCACACGCGCGAGGAGTTTCGGCGGCGGTCACCACACCTCCCGCCGCCCGCAGGGAACGCAGCAAGAAGAACGACAGCAGCAGCGCGCCCACCGGGCTCGCGCCCGGTGGCGCGATCCGGATGGCCGGGTCCGCCTCCGCGCCCGACAGCCCGAACGCGGACACATCACCGGACGGCGTGACCGGGTCGCGGCGAAACCGCCGCGTGTGTCCACCTCGCGGGGTTTGCCACCTCCGGGCAGGTTTCAACCCCCTGGGAGAAAGACCGTGAACGCCTTGGTGCGCGCTCGTGACAAGGCCCGACTTTCGGTCGGAGGGCCGAGCCTGAAATAGTTCCCCCGATGTTCGACATCCCTAGACTCCCTGCGATGGGGGAAATTCGGGGGACAACTCAGTGGGGCATGGAGTGCCGGAACTCGTACTGGAATCAAACGGACGGACCTGGACGCTTGATCCGTCCAGGGCCTACACCCTCGGACGCGATCCGCAGGGGGACGTCGTGCTGGACGACGCCAGGGTCTCCTGGCGCCACGCCACGATCAGCTTCAACGGCCGCAGTTGGGTCATCGAGGACCACGGCAGCACCAACGGCACGTTCGTGCAGGGGCAGCGGATCCACCATCTGGAGTTCGGCTCCGGCACGGTGCTGAACCTGGGCAACGCCACCGACGGGCCGCGCGTGACCCTGTCCGGCACCGCGGCACCGGCCGCCACGCCGCAGGCACAGCCGCAGCAGCCGTACGCCGCCCAGGGTGCGCAGGCCGGCTGGGCCCAGCAGGCGCCGCACCAGCAGCCGCCGGCGCAGCAGCCCCCCGTGCAGCAGCCCGGCTGGCAGCAGCCGCAGCAGGCGGCACCACAGCAGTCCGCGCCGCACATCCCGCAGCAGCAGGGCCCCGGTGGCGCGGCGGGGGCGCCGCCGGCCCACGGCGACCGCAGCCCGACCACGTTCCACCAGTTCTCGCTCGGCCGCGTGATGCGCATCGGCCGTGCCCTGGAGAACGACCTGGTCGTCTCCGACCTCCAGGTCTCCCGCAACCACGCCGAGTTCCACTCGACGCCCGACGGCCGCATGGAGATCCGCGACCTGGGCTCGCACAACGGCACGTACGTCAACGGGCAGCCGATCCCCAAGGGCGGCACGCAACTGCTCGGCCCCGCCGACGTCGTGGGCGTCGGTCACTCGACGTTCCGGATCGTCGGAGACCGGCTCGAGGAGTTCGTCGACACCGGTGAGGTGTCCTTCTCCGCCCGTCACCTGACCGTCACGGTCGACGGCGGCAAGCAGATCCTCAAGGACGTCTCCTTCGGTGTCCCGGAGAAGTCGCTGATCGCGGTCATCGGCCCGTCCGGCTCCGGCAAGTCCACCCTGCTCAAGGCGCTCACCGGCTACCGCCCCGCCAACCAGGGCGAGGTCCTCTACGACAACCGGAACCTCTACAAGCAGTTCGCCGAGCTGCGCCAGCGCATCGGTCTGGTCCCGCAGGACGACATCCTGCACAAGGAGCTGACCGTCAAGAAGGCCCTCAAGTACGCGGCCAAGCTCCGCTTCCCCTCCGACACCACGGTCGCCGAGCGCAACGCCCGCATCGACGAGGTGCTGCGCGAGCTCAAGCTCGACATCCACAAGGACAAGAAGGTCACCTCCCTCTCCGGCGGCCAGCGCAAGCGCGTCTCCGTCGCCCTGGAGCTGCTGACCAAGCCGTCGCTGATCTTCCTGGACGAGCCGACCTCCGGCCTCGACCCGGGCATGGACCGTGACGTCATGCAGTTGCTGCGCGGTCTGGCCGACGACGGCCGTACGGTCCTCGTCGTCACCCACTCGGTGGCCGAGCTGGCGATCTGCGACAAGCTCCTGGTGATGGCGCCGGGCGGTTCGGTCGCCTACTTCGGCCCGCCCGAGGAGGCGCTGAACTTCTTCGGTTACGACACCTGGGCCGACGTCTTCTCCGCCTTCGAGAACTACCGCGACTACGACTGGGCGGGCCGCTGGAAGGGCTCGCAGCACTACCAGATGTACGCCGCGGACATCGACGCGGTCGCGCCGCAGTCCGTACAGGTACCGGCGATGCAGGCGATGAAGCCGCCCAAGCCGCAGGGCTGGATGTCGCAGTTCGTCACGCTGGTGCGCCGCTACGTCTCCGTGATCGTCTCCGACAAGGGCTTCCTCGCCCTGATGGTGATCCTGCCGGCCGTCCTGGGCGCGGTCAGCCTGCTCATCGACCCGGACAGGGGGCTGCTGCCCAACCCGCCCAACCCGCAGACCGGCCGGATCATCCCCAACGGCACGGCGACCACGGTGCTGCTGATCCTCGCGGTGGGCGCCTGTTTCGCGGGCGCCGCGAACTCCGTGCGCGAGCTGATCAAGGAACGGGTCATCTACGAGCGGGAGCGCGCCACCGGTCTGTCCCGGTCGGCGTACCTGATGTCCAAGGTGTTCGTGCTCGGCATGATCACCGTGCTGCAGGGCCTGCTGGTCGGCGTGATCGGCTTCTCCAGCCGGGAGCTCCCGGAGGAGGGCCTGGTCCTCGGCGGCTTCACGCTGCTGGAGCTCTCCCTGCCGATCATGGCGCTCGGCTTCACCTCGATGATGTTCGGCCTGATCATCTCCGCGCTGGTGAAGACCGCCGAGAAGACCATGCCGCTGCTGGTCATGTTCGCGATCATCCAGGTCGTCTTCACCGGCTGCCTGTTCGCCCTGCACGGCTCGGTCGGCGTCAACCAGTTCTCGTTCCTGATGCCGTCGCGCTGGGCGGTCGCCGCGTCGGGCGCCACGCTGGACTTCAACAGGATCAGCCCGCCGGAGACGGCCGGCGACACCGACCCGCTGTGGGAGCACACGGTCGGGGCCTGGGCGATGGACATGGGCGCGCTGCTCGCCCTCGGCGTGGTCTGCGGCTTCTTCGTGGCCCGCTTCCTGCGCCGCCACGAGCCCGAGGTCATGCGCAAGTAACCCGCGCCGTGCGATCCCGAAGGGCGGCACCCCGTCAGGAGGGTGCCGCCCTTCGGCGTCCGCGTTCGCGTCGAGAGGTCCGCGCCGGCCTCAGTACGCGCTGTCGACGTTGTCCATGGTGCCGTACTTGTCGGCCGCGTAGTTGCAGGCGGCCGTGATGTTGGCGACCGGGTCGTAGATGTTCGCCGAGGTGCCCGGGACGTGGTAGGCCGCGAACGTCGGCGGGATCACCTGCAGCAGGCCCTTGGACGGGATGCCGTTCCGGGCGTTGACGTCCCAGAGGTTGACGGCCCTGGGGTTGCCGGAGGACTCGCGCATGATGTTGCGGTGGATGCCCTCGTAGGAGCCCGGGATGCCGTGCTTCCTCAAGATGTCCAGGGACTCACGGATCCAGCCGTCCAGGTTGTCGGCGTGGCTCTTGGGGGCGGCGGCCTTCTTCACCGCGGCGCGCTCGGCGGCGCGACCGGCGGCCTCCTCGGCCTGGCGGGCCTTCTCGGCCTCGGCCTTCGCGGCGGCGGCCTTCTTCGCGGCGGCGGCCTTCTTCGTGGCGGCGGCCTCGGCCGCCGCCTCCTTCCTCGCCGCGATCTGCTCGGCCTTCAGGCCGGCGCCGGCGAGCTGGTCGGTGACGTCGGCCCTGACGTCGGCGATCCGCTCGGTGCTGTAGGCGACCTTCGCCGTGGGGGCGGCGACCTCGCTCGTGGTGGTCGTGGAGGCGTCGCTCGGAACCGCCGAGAGACCGATGGCGGCGGCGCCGAGGGCGGCGACACCCGCGGCGGCGATCTTGTGGTGGCGGGTCAGGGCACGACTGCGACCACGGGTGAGGAAGTTCTCGGACATGCGAAAGGGACCTCTTCGAATCGCGCGGAGGTCGCTCACGTCCGGTGGAGGGGACAGGGTGCTTCCGGCACAAACGCCGCGGGCGAAGGCCCACGGCGTTGAGCGACGCTGCAATTCTTAGCGGCCGCGAAAAGACTGGGCAAAGGTGTGACGTACGAAGCCGGGTAGTGGATCAGGGAGGTGCGAATGCGGACAGATTGGGTAATAAGCCCCGCTCATGTGGGTCGTCATGTCGCTCCTAATCCCCTTCGTACGTGATGTACGCCCTATGCCCGGCCTCACATCGGCGGCCCGCCTGTCTCACCGATGGTTGCGCGAGCAATGCACAGCGTGAGGAGTGCTCCGGCGGGCCGGACGGCGGGTCACCCCGGCAGCACGAGGTGCACGTCCCCGAACTCGTGCCACAGGCGGCGCCCGCGCAGCGCCTCCTCGTAACCGCGCCCGACCGCCGCCCGTCCCGCGACCGCCTCCAGCGTCAGCAGGCGCGAGACCTCCGGCTCGTGCCGCCCGGTCGGCAGACCGTCCACCACTCGCACTCCCCGCTCGGGCGTCACCACCGGACCGGTCCAGCCAGCGGCGGCCCGCCGCCACCGCCTCGGGCCCGGGACGCAGGACCCCGGGTCCTTTCGGCCTGCGCCGCCGTCCCCGGCGCCGGGGACCTACGGCACCCGCCACGACGCCCGGCCCCGGACCCAGGACCACCGCCCGGGACGAGTGCCGCCGCACGTCCGATCCACGACCCCGGTGCCCGCCGGTACCGTGAGGACATGAGCCACGGCCCCCGGTCCGGCCTCGCCGCGGTGAGCTCCGCGTTGCTGGCCATGAGCAGGCACCTCGAGGTACGCGACGTCCTCAAGACGATCGTCGCCTCGGCCCGCGACCTCCTCGACGCCCAGTACGCCGCCCTCGGCGTGCCCGACGACCACGGCGGCTTCGCCCAGTTCGTCGTCGACGGCGTCGACGACGACCAGTGGAAGGCCATCGGCCCCCTCCCGCGCCAGCACGGCATCCTCGCCGCGATGCTGCGCGAGGCCACGCCCCAGCGCCTCGCCGACGTGCGCCGCGACCCGCGCTTCGAGGGCTGGCCGAGCGCCCACCCCGACCTGGCCGACTTCCTGGGCCTGCCCATCCGCGACGGGGACGAGGTCATCGGCGCCCTGTTCCTGGCCAACAAGCGGCGCCCCAAGCCCGAGGGCACCTGCGGCTTCACCGAGGACGACGAGGAACTGCTCGGCATCCTCGCCCAGCATGCGGCCATCGCCCTCACCAACGCCCGCCTCTACGAGCGCAGCCGCGAACTGACCATCGCCGAGGAGCGCTCCCGCCTCGCCCACGAGCTGCACGACGCCGTCAGCCAGAAACTCTTCTCCCTGCGCCTGACCGCCCAGGCCGCCGCCCGCCTCGTCGACCGCGACCCCTCCCGGGCCAAGGGCGAACTCCAGCAGGTCGCCGCCCTGGCCGCCGAGGCCGTCGACGAACTGCGCGCGGCGGTCGTCGAGCTGCGCCCCGCGGCCCTCGACGAGGACGGCCTGGTCGCCACGCTCCGCACCCAGGTCCAGGTCCTCGACCGCGCCCACACCGCGCGCGTGACCTTCACCGGGCACGGTGTGCGCGCCCTGCCGGCCGCCCAGGAGGAGGCGGTGCTGCGCGTCGCCCAGGAGGCGCTGCACAACGCCCTGCGGCACTCCGGCGGCGACCGCGTCGACGTCACCCTGGACCGCCGCGGCGGCGGGGCGGTCCTGCGCGTCAGCGACGACGGCGGCGGCTTCGACCCGCGGCTCGTCCGCCGCGCGGGCCGCCATCTGGGCCTGGTCTCCATGCGGGACCGGGCGAGCGGGGTCGGCGGCAGGCTGACCGTGGAATCGGCGCCCGGCAAGGGCACCACGATCGAGATGGAGGTTCCCGGTGGCTGACGCGATCAAGGTGCTGCTGGTCGACGACCACCAGGTGGTACGCCGGGGTCTGCACACCTTCCTGGAGGTGCAGGACGACATCGAGGTCGTCGGCGAGGCCGCGGACGGGGCCGAAGGCATCGCCCTGGCCGCGGAGCTGGGGCCCGACGTCATCCTCATGGACATCAGGATGCCCGGCATGGACGGTGTGGAGGCGCTGCGCCGGCTCCGCGAACTGGAGCACCCCGCGCGCGTGCTGGTCGTCACCAGCTTCACCGAACAGCGCACCGTCGTCCCCGCCCTGCGCGCGGGCGCCGCCGGCTACGTCTACAAGGACGTCGACCCCGACGCGCTCGCCGGAGCCATCCGCTCCGTGCACGCCGGACACATCCTGCTCCAGGCCGAGGTCGCCGGTGCCCTGCTCTCGCAGGAGGAGACCGGCTCCGGCCCGGGACGCCCGGGGGCCCTCACCGAACGGGAGCGCGAGGTGCTCGGTCTCATAGCCGACGGTCGCGCCAACCGGGAGATCGCCCGCGCCCTGGTGCTCTCCGAGAAGACGGTGAAGACGCACGTCTCGAACATCCTGATGAAACTCGATCTGGCGGACCGCACCCAGGCCGCCCTGTGGGCCGTACGCCACGGCCTCAGCGACTGACCCGGGACGCCGCGGACCGCCCGGAAGGTTCCCCTCCGGTCAGAGATTCATACCGTCGTGGGAATGTCCCCCGGACGGCCGTATCCCCTCCAGGCGCCCACCGTTCTCCAGTGCGTGCCGCGGCGCCTGCCGTGGCCCATCGCAAGGAGGGCTCGGAAAGTGAAGAACCTGAAGAAAGCGGCGGCCGTGACGATGATCGCCGGCGGCCTGCTCGCGGCCGGTACCGGCATGGCCTCCGCCACCGACGGCGCGCACGCCGACGGCACGGCCGTGGGCTCCCCGGGCGTCGTCTCCGGCAACCTCGTCCAGGTCCCCGTCGACGTCCCGGTCAACGTGTCCGGCAACAGCGTCAACGTCATCGGCGTGCTGAACCCGGCCTTCGGCAACGTGGCCGTCAACCACTGACGCCTGTCACGGCACCGGTGAACCCACGGCCTCCCGGCCCCCACCCGGGAGGCCGTGGCGCGACCGCGGCCACCGCACCGCCCCCGTCCGGCTCCGGCGCCGGCCCCCGGGCCAGCGGATGCGGACGTCACCGCGCCCCCCGCTCCCGCTCCTCCACAACGGAGTTGTACGCAGCGACCTGCGCCCGCCGGGCCGTCCGCTCCACCGGCCGCAACGCGGCACCCCGCGCCGCCATCTCGGAGGCGCTCACCGCACCGCCGTGCCCCTGCGCCCCCGCCAGCGAGACCAGCGCCCCCACCCGCTGAGCCAGCTCCAGCACCCGCGCCGCCCGCGGCGGATACCCCGGCGCCAGCACCTCCCGCCCGCGCGAGGCCCGCGCCCGGTACGCCTCGACCGCCGCCTCCGCCACCGGCCCCGACCCGGCCACGTCCAGCCGCGTCAGCACCTCGGTCGCCTCCCGGAGCGCCTCCGCCAGCTCCCGCTCCGCCTCCCCGAGCGAGGGCACGTCGGCGGGCGGCGCCTCCCGCACCGGCAGGCAGTGCCACACCACCTCCACATGCACATCACCGGCGGGCCCGGCCTCGTACACCTCCGGCACCAGCCCCAGGGCGGCCCCGTGACAGACCACCGCCTCCTCCGCCTCCAGCGCCCGCGCGTT
Organism: Streptomyces sp. NPDC016640; assembly: GCF_043076215.1. NCBI lineage: Bacteria > Bacillati > Actinomycetota > Actinomycetes > Kitasatosporales > Streptomycetaceae > Streptomyces > Streptomyces sp. NPDC016640. Next base: position 6,403 of record NZ_JBIBRG010000018.1, on the reverse strand, counting down.
GAACTCCGGCGGCCCGCTCAGCCCCAGCGGATGCCCCGGCGCCGGCAGCGCCACCCGCAGCCCGGTCACGCCCAGCGCACGCAGCCGTCCGAGCGCCAGCGTGAGCCCCACGGGCGCGGACTCCCCCGGAACCCCCTCCACCCGGTGCACCGCGTCCTCACCGACGACGGCGAGTACGGCATCATCCGGTGAGACAAGTCCGGCAAGCAGGGCATTGCCCCAAGCGGCAAGACGTCCGGCGCGAGGTTCCGAGAGCATGCCCCCACCCTAGACAGAGCCCAAGAGCCGGACCGATGGAATGTCCGGGTCGGCCGGTGGCGTAGATTTCATGAAGGGCTGCGCCCAAGGGTGCGGCGGACCGACCACAGGCGTACGCGACAGCCGAGACCGGCCACACTGCAAGGGGAGACAACGCGCTCATGAGCGATGTTCTGGAGCTTCAGGACGTATCCGTGGTCCGCGAGGGCCGGGCTCTGGTGGACCAGGTCTCCTGGTCGGTCAAGGAGGGTGAGCGCTGGGTCATCCTCGGCCCCAACGGCGCCGGCAAGACCACCCTCCTCAACGTCGCGTCGAGCTACGTCTACCCCACCAAGGGCACCGCTTCCATCCTCGGCGAGACCCTCGGCACCCCCGGCACCGACGTGTTCGAGCTGCGCCCGCGCATCGGCATCGCGGGCATCGCCATGGCCGACAAGCTCCCCAAGCGCCAGACCGTCCTGCAGACCGTGCTCACCGCCGCCTACGGCATGACCGCCGGCTGGCAGGAGGAGTACGAGGACATCGACGAGCAGCGCGCCCGCGCCTTCCTCGACCGCCTCGGCATGTCCGGGTACCTGGAGCGCAGGTTCGGCACCCTCTCCGAGGGCGAGCGCAAGCGCACCCTCATCGCCCGCGCCCTGATGACCGACCCCGAACTGCTGCTCCTCGACGAGCCCGCCGCCGGCCTCGACCTCGGCGGCCGCGAGGACCTCGTACGCCGTCTCGGCCGGCTCGCCCGCGACCCGATCGCCCCCTCCATGATCATGGTCACGCACCACGTCGAGGAGATCGCCCCCGGCTTCACCCACGTCCTGATGATCCGTCAGGGCAAGGTGCTCGCGGCCGGCCCGCTGGAGCTCGAACTGACCTCCCGCAACCTCTCCCTCTGCTTCGGCCTCCCGCTCGTCGTCGAACAGGTCGGCGACCGCTGGACCGCCCAGGGCCTTCCCATGTCCTGATCCCCTCCCGGCGCCCAATGCCCGGAGCGGCGAGGCCCGTTCAAACCGATCGCGCCCTGTCCGCGACCGGGTGCGCGGTCCTACCATGACGGTGTGGACATCGACGCATGGCTGTGGTGGCTGATCGGCGCGGCGGTACTCGGCATCGGGCTGGTGATCACCGCGATGCCCGAACTCGGCATGCTCGCGGTGGGCGCCGTCGCCGCGGCGGTGGTCTCCGGCGTCTTCGGCGGCGGCGCCGTCGCCCAGGTCGCGGTCTTCGCCGTCGCCTCGACCGCCCTCATCGCCCTCGTGCGGCCCATCGCCAGGAGACACCGCGCCCAGCGACCCCAATTCACCACCGGGGTGGACGCCCTGAAGGGCAGACAGGCCGTCGTGCTGGAGCGCGTCGACGGCGCCGGCGGCCGGATCAAGCTGGCCGGCGAGGTCTGGTCGGCGCGCGCCCTCGACGCCGGACACGCCTATGAAGCAGGCCAGGAAGTGGACGTCGTGGACATCGAGGGAGCCACGGCGATCGTCATGTGACGTCCCGCGACCCAACTGGCGGGAACAACTCCCCAGTTGCGCGACGGTCTGTCAGACTCGAGCAGCAAGATCCGCAACAAAAGATCTTCCGCAGGCATAGGATCTGGCCGAAGGCGCCGAGGCGAAGAAGGGTACGGGGAACCGATGGAGCCGATCATCATCGTCCTGATCATCCTGGTGGTGTTGGTCTTCATCGCCCTGATCAAGACGATCCAAGTCATCCCACAGGCCAGCGCCGCCATCGTCGAGCGCTTCGGCCGCTACACGCGCACGCTCAACGCGGGCCTCAACATCGTGGTCCCGTTCATCGACACCATCCGGAACCGCATCGACCTGCGCGAACAGGTCGTCCCGTTCCCGCCGCAGCCGGTGATCACCCAGGACAACCTGGTCGTCAACATCGACACGGTCATCTACTACCAGGTCACCGACGCCCGCGCGGCCACCTACGAGGTCGCCAGCTACATCCAGGCGATCGAGCAGCTCACCGTCACCACGCTCCGCAACATCATCGGCGGCATGGACCTGGAGCGGACGCTCACCTCCCGCGAGGAGATCAACGCGGCCCTGCGCGGCGTCCTCGACGAGGCCACCGGCAAGTGGGGCATTCGCGTCAACCGCGTCGAACTCAAGGCCATCGAACCGCCCACCTCCATCCAGGACTCGATGGAGAAGCAGATGCGCGCCGACCGCGACAAGCGCGCCGCCATCCTCCAGGCCGAAGGTGTCCGGCAGTCCGAGATCCTGCGCGCCGAGGGCGAGAAGCAGTCCCAGATCCTGCGCGCCGAGGGCGAGGCCAAGGCCGCGGCCCTGCGCGCCGAGGGCGAGGCCCAGGCCGTCCGTACGGTCTTCGAGGCCATCCACGCCGGCGACCCGGACCAGAAGCTGCTCTCCTACCAGTACCTCCAGATGCTGCCCAAGATCGCCGAGGGCGACGCCAACAAGCTCTGGATCGTCCCCAGCGAGATCGGCGACGCCCTCAAGGGCCTCTCCGGCGCCATGGGCAACTTCGGCGCCATGGGCGGCGGAGGCTCGGGCGGCAACGGCGCCTCCGTCCCCGCCCAGGAGCGCCGCGAGAAGCCCTCCATCGACTGACGTACCCCTGAGAACACGAGTTCCCCGCACCCCACCCGGGGCGCGGGGAACTGCGCGTTCACCCACGACGCGCGCACCGGCGCCCCACGGAAGCCCCTGCGGCAAGCCCTCTACGCGGCGTCCCGAGCCAGCCAGTCGGGCAACGACTCGAGATCGTCCTTCGCCAGCGCGAGCAACATCGCATCGGCGGGCGTCGGTTCGAACGGCTTCCGCAGCAGCGGCATACCCGCCTGCTCCGGCGTCCGGTTCGCCTTGCGGTGGTTGTCCTCCGCGCAGGAGGCCACCGTGTTCAGCCACGTGTCCTGCCCGCCGTGCGACCGCGGCACCACGTGGTCCACGGTCGTCGCCCGCCGCCCGCAGTACGCGCACCGGTGCCGGTCCCGCACCAGGACACCCCGCCTCGACCAGGGCGCTTGTCTTCGGAACGGCACCCTCACGTAGTGGCAGAGCCTGATCACGCGGGGCGCCGGTATGTCGACGGCGGCTCCACGCATCCGCAGTTCGGGGTGGGCCTGCTCGACGACGGCCTTGTCCTGGAGCACCAGAACGACGGCGCGGTTCAGCGTCACCGTCGACAGCGGCTCGAAGCTCGCGTTCAGCACCAGCGTGTCCCGCATACCAGCCCACCTCCCGTGTGCACCGGCCCACTCCTCGGCGGGCTGGGCTCAACTCTGGCCGGGCACGCCGAGATGGACAACGCAATATCTGCTGCTCCTGCGGGAGGTGACCCCCGCGATTCCCGGCAACAAAAATGCCCGCCCCTGATCAATTCCAGGACCAGGGGCGGGCAAACGTTCCGTGAACCCTCAGCACCCTCAGGAGCCGGCGGGCACCTCGTACTCACCGATCAGCTGGGCCCGGGCGAGCGTGTGGAACCGCAGGTTGAAGCCCACGACGGCGGGGGAGGCGTCCGAGTCCGGCCCCAGCTTCTCCTGATCCACGGCGTACACCGTGAACACATACCGGTGCGGGCCGTCCCCGGGCGGCGGCGCGGCCCCGCCGAAGTCCTTGCCGCCGTAGTCGTTGCGCGCCTGCACGGCGCCCTCCGGCAGTCCTTCGAACGCGCCGCTGCCCGCACCCGCCGGCAGCTCGGTCACCGAGGCCGGGATGTCGAACACCACCCAGTGCCAGAACCCGCTGCCCGTCGGGGCGTCGGGGTCGTAGCAGGTCACGGCGAAGCTCTTGGTCCCGGGCGGGAAGCCCTCCCACCGCAGCTGCGGTGAGGTGTTGCCGGCCGCGTGGACCTGAGCGTCCTTGAGCGTCGCCCCTTCCCGGACGTCCTCGCTCGTCACCGCGAACGACGGCACGGGCGGATGGAAGTCGTGGGGGAGCGGCCGCCGCTTGAGCTCGGTCACCTCGGTACCTCCTGATCGTTTGCGTTCAGTGGGGACCGAGCCTAGAACCAGTTGCGCTTGCTGCCGACCTCCGACAGCCACTGGTTGAGGTATGCCGTCCAGTCGGTCCCCTGGTAGTCGTTCAGACCCACCTTGAAGGACCGGAAGGTGTCGCTGCCCTCGCTGAACAGACCCGGCCTCTTGTCCATTTCCAGCACCACGTCCATGGCCTGCTCGTCGGCCACGAAACTGATCTCGACCTGGTTCAGCCCCCGGTACTGCTGGGGCGGGGCGAACTCGATCTCCTGGTAGAAGGGCAGCTTCTGCCGGGTGCCCCGGATGTGCCCGCGTTCCATGTCCGCGTTCCTGAACCGGAAGCCCAGCTGGATGAACGCGTCCAGGATCGCCTTCTGCGCCGGCAGCGGGTGCACGTTGACCGGGTCCAGGTCACCGGAGTCCACGGCCCGCGCGATCGCCAGCTCGGTGGTCACACCGATGTTCATCCCGCGCAGCGACTGCCCGTCGATCATCGTGATCGGCGTCTCCCACGGGATCTCCAGCCCGAACTGCACCGCGTGCACCGCACCGGCCTGGAGCTCGAAGGCCCCACCGAGCTGCGACTTCGCGAACTCGATGTCCTGCTTGTACTCCTGGTCGCCGCTCTCCACCTCGACCTTGGCCTGCAGCCCGACCGACAGGCCCTCGATCTGCTGGTTCACGGATCCGCCCTGGATCCGCACCTCGCCCTGGACGACCCCACCCGGAACGACGTTGACCTCGTGCAGCACCGTCTCGACCGAGGCCCCGCCGGCTCCCAGACTCGCCAGCAGCTTCTTGAACGCCATGTCTCTCCCTCGCGCGTATGGACGCTTGATCCCTGTCAACATCAACGCGATCCGGCCGTGGCCGGTTCCGTGGCCCGCACCCCGGCAAGGGCGGCGCCCGGTGACCACCCCGTGGCCCCGCCCGCCTCCAGTACCCTCGGACGGCATGATCGCGACCCCCGACCGTACGCCCCTGCCCGGGAGGTTCCTCGACCGCCCCGTGCCCGAGGTCACCCCCGGCCTCCCGGGCCGGATCCCGGTACGCACCACCCCGGACGGCCCGATCGCCCTCCCGCCGGACCGAGTATGAACGTCATGGATCTCGCTCACCCCGCTGAGGAAGTCGCCCCCGAGCTGCTCGGTGCCGTCCTCACCCACAAGACACCCGAGGGAACCGTGAGTATCACCATCACGGAGACCGAGGCGTACTCGGGTACGGCCGACCCCGCCTCGCACGCCTACCGGGGCAGGACACCTCGCAACGCCGTCATGTTCGGACCCGCGGGACACCTGTACGTCTACCGGTCTCACGGTCTCCACTGGTGCGCCAACGTCGTCACCGGGGTGGACGGCATCGCCTCGGCCGTCCTCATCCGGGCAGGCAGGGTCATCGAAGGGGAAGACCTGGCACGCAAGCGGCGAGGGGCGAAAGTCGAGAGCCCACGCCTTGCGCGGGGTCCGGGGAACTTCTGCCAGGCGCTCGGCATCACGGCAGAGCACAACGGCACGGACCTGCTGACGGGCGTCTCGGTCGCGCTGTCCGAGGGCGAGCCGGTACCCGCTGCGCTCATCCGGGCCGGCCCCCGGGTAGGCGTGAGCAGAGCCCACGACTGGCAGCACCGCTTCTACCTCGCCGGTGATCCAACGGTCTCGGCGTACCGGCTGAGCCCGAGGGCCAAGCCGTCCGCCGGAGCCTGAGCCGCCGTGCGCCTCACCGGAACTCCCGCCCCTCCGCCCAGGCAGGCAACGGCCCGCGCGCGGGCGTCTTCGCCGACGGAGCCGTCCACCCCGGCGCTACCGGGTCGCCAACGACCCGACGGCGAGTCCGTATCGGGCCCACGTACCGCGGCGCCGGTCGAGTTGACTCGACCTTGAAGGATGCGTAATGTAGTCCGAGCCGCTGGACCGGGTACGGCGATCGCCTGCAGCCGGAAGCGGACAACCCACTACCTACGATCACCCTCAACGGGGTCGAATTCGGTGTGTTCACATGCCTGAATTACGGATCGCAGCGCCCGATTATGAATCGGACGCGGGAATCGGTTAACGTAGTGAACGTCGAAAGGGCGAGAGGCGAAAGCCGAAGGTCCGACGGCAAACCCCGCCGACCGGGGGTCAGACCGAGAAAAGGATCTGATAGAGTCGGAGACACCGAAGGGAAGCCCGGAGGAAAGCCCGAGAGGGTGAG
>NZ_JBIBRG010000017.1:0-176117 GCF_043076215.1 Streptomyces sp. NPDC016640 | reverse complement strand
CCCGGGCAGCCGGTCGAGAGCGGCGAACGCCTCGACGGCGGGCAGCGCGGGGGTGATCGTCTTGGGCGGCGCGAACTCGCCCTGGACCGCGGCGGACCGGCGGCCGTAACCGCCGGAACGGGCCGGCCCGCCGGAACGGCGCGGTGCCGGCGAGCCGAAGCGGCTGCCGCCCCTTCCGGCGTCGGCACCGCCGTTACGGGTGCGGGCATAGCGGTCGTTCGTACGTGTGCGGTTCATGCGGAACCTTCCTCGATGTGGCACATACCAAGGAATTCCCGCGGCGATGAGCGGCACGAGGAACTACAAGTATGAACCGGTGAAAAAAGAAAGCACATACGGCCGGTGGGCATCCACGCGGGCGTAGTTGCTGAAATGAGCGACGCGACGGGGACGTGACATCCGGGCGTCGGCCGCGGTGCGGCTCTTCCGAATGCGTCCGCATCTCCGGAAGGGATCTCCGGAAGGGCGGCCGCGTGTGCGGGTACCGCGGATTCCTCCGCGTCGTCCCGCGGGTGAGGCCGCTGCGGGAAACACATGTAGCCGGGGCCCGCACCCCGGAGGATGCGGGCCCCAGCTACACAGTGCGCGTCAGCGTCAGGCCGGAACGATGTTCTCGGCCGTCGGGCCCTTCTGGCCCTGCGCGATGTCGAAGGAGACCTTCTGGCCTTCGAGCAGCTCACGGAAGCCCTGAGCGGCGATGTTCGAGTAGTGGGCGAACACGTCGGCGCCGCCACCGTCCTGCTCGATGAAGCCGAAGCCCTTTTCCGCGTTGAACCACTTCACGGTGCCAGTAGCCATGTCATATCTCCTTTGGGGCAGTACATCGGAATCCGCACTGCGCGGATGCCGTGTCGCCGCGATGATTACCCCGCCCGGAAAAATGACCGGAAATACAAAAGTGCTCCCGCCGGCCGGAACCGGTGGGGGCACTTGAAGTTTTGGGAACCACAACTGCAACTGAGATGAACAGTAGCACGTCTCGAGGGTCCGCGCACATCGAGAACTTCCCTCTCGCTCATTTCAGCGAAAACCCTGGCCGCACGGCCCGGGAAATTCTTACTTCGCGGGTACAGATATTGATGCGCTCCAGGAGTGCGGCGTCCGCGGGCGTACCGGCCGAAGTGCTTGAGCGCGGCGCGCGCGGCGCGAACCCGTCGCCGAGGAGCGACGGCATCCCGGTCGGCAGCACGGTCCAGGGAGCCCTGGAGACGCGCCCCGTCACCACCGCCGTCCGACGGCGGGGAACGGCCGGTCCCCACTCCGTACGGTCACGTCGTGGACGACGCTGCCCCGTCCCCGCCATGAGCGGTGGGGACGGGGCAGGTCACCGCTTCAGGCGTGGCTCGCGGTGGGGCGGACGATGATCTCGCTGACGTCGACCTCGGCGGGCTGGTCGATGGCGAACGCGATGGCCGCGCCGACGGACGAGGCCGGGATGGCGACGCTGCGGTAGGTACGCATCTCCTCCCGGCCCACCGGGTCCGAGATGGAATCCGCCAGTTCGGACTCGGTGACGCCCGGGCAGATGGTGGTGACGCGGATGTCACCGCCGACCTCCTGCCGCAGACCCTCCGAGATGGCCCACACGGCGTACTTGGTGGCGCAGTAGACGGCCGCGGTCGGGGAGACCTGGTGGGCGCCGATGGAGGCGACGTTGACGACCTGACCGTGGTGCTGGGCCCGCATGACCGGCAGTACTGCCGCGATGCCGTGCAGGACGCCGCGGATGTTCACGTCGATCATGCGGTTCCACTCCTCGAGCCGGAGTGCCTCCAGCTTGGACAGCGGCATCACACCGGCGTTGTTGACCAGGACGTCGACGCGGCCGTGCCTGCTGTACGCGGCGTCGACGAAGCCCCGGACCCGTTCGGCCTCGGTCACGTCCAGGGGGTGGTACTCGGCGCTGCCGCCGGCCGCCCGGATGGCCTCGGTGAGTTCTTCGAGCCGTTCGGTGCGGCGGGCGCCGAGAACGACATGGTGGCCTCGTTCGGCGAGCAGCCTGGCGGTCGCCTCGCCTATGCCGCTGCTGGCGCCGGTGACGAGGACGACCTTCTGGCCGGTGGAGGGGGTCATGGACAAGGAACTCCTTCGGGTGGGGCGGCCGGCGTGGCGGGTCGTTCCACGAACGGTGTCGGCCGCAGGGGGGCGGGGGCGGAGCGACGACACGTCGTCGCTCGATGGACTGTTCGAAGCGGTCGGGTCCGGCCGGCGGGACACCGGTGGTCACGGCCCCGGCCGTGGCCCTCCCTGCCGGGCGCGCGGGTCGCCCTCGCGGTGGGGCACGAGGTGCTCGTGGAACTCGTGGAACTCGTGGAACTTGTGGAGGAGGAGGCCGTCGGGGACGTCGCCGATGGCGGTGGAGCCGGTGTCGTCGACGTGGTCGCGGTGGCTGCCGGTGACGGTGCAGCGGCCGGCGCAGGTGCTCCGGTGGTTGCCCCGGGCCTCGTCGTAACGGCCGTCCGGCAGCGGTTCCTGGCGGATGAAGCCGTCCGCGGTCACCCGCATGCCGACATACGCGTGTGCGCCGCGGGACGTGTCGTTGCTGGTCATGGCCCTACCCTCGGCTCCGCGGCGGGACGCGACCAGGCCGCTGTCCTCCCGGGTGAGGGGTTCCTGGGTGCCGCGCACCCACCGTCGCCGGCGGCGGGGTCGTACGGCGGCGGCGCGGGGACGGACGCGGTCGGCGGTCGTCAGGGGCGTGAAGGTGGCGGGGCACCGGTCATGTCCCCGCCCCCGACGAGACGCGGGAGCGGACCGCGTCCGCCCTGGGAGCACTGGGACCAGGCTCCCGGCCGCCGGGGACCCTAGCCTGACCGGCATGACAACTTCGAGACTGGGCGACTACCTGCGGAGCCGGCGCGCGCGGGTGACGCCGTCCGATGTCGGTCTGCCCCTGGACGGACGGCGACGCGTCCCGGGCCTGCGCCGCGAAGAAGTCGCGCTGCTGGCCCGCATCAGCGTCGACTACTACCTGCGACTGGAGCAGGGCCGTGAGCGGCGCCCGTCGCCGCAGGTCCTGGACGCCCTGAGTGAGGCGCTGCTGCTGGACGACGACGGCCGGCTGCACCTGTACCGGGTCGCGGGGATGACCCCGCCGCCGCGCCACGCGGGCGGCATCGAGCGTGCCGACCCCCAGCTGCTGGCACTGGCCGAGTCGTGGGACCGCACACCGGCCCTGCTCCTGGGACGGGCTTACGACGTCCTGGCCGCGAACGCGTTGGGGCGCGCGGTGTTCCCCCACCTCCAACCCGGCACGAACCTGCTGCTGACGATGTTCCTCGAGCCGTCGGTCCGCTCGTTCCACGCGGACTGGGACGCGGCCGCGGCGAACGCGGTCGCGGGATTCCGCTTCCTGGAGGGCGCCCGGCCGAACGACCCGCGGATCCACGAGGTGCTGCGGACGCTCTCGGAGAACAGCCGCGAGTTCGCCGGCCTCTGGCAGAGGCGGGACGCACGGGGCAAGAGCGACGCCGCGAAGGTCCTGCTGCATCCCGAGGTCGGCGAACTCACCCTGCGCATGCAGACCTTCGACGTACGCTCCGCCCCGGGGCAGCAGCTGATCGTCTACCACGCCCAGGAGGGCACCCGCACCGCGGAGGCACTCCGCCTGCTCGGATCGCTGGCGGCGACCCACCCCGGCCACCGGGACGACGCGCCGAGGCGGATCACATGACGGCCCGCCTTCCCGGAACCACGGCCACCGGCGGACGCGTCGCCGTCCTCGTCGCCGGAGGCCCCGCCGCGTGCTCCGCGTGACCGGGCGGCGGGGGGATGCCGGGCCCTGACGACGCCGCCCGGCGCAGCCGGCAGCAGCCGCCGCCATCCGCGACACCACCGCCCCCATCGGCACCGGGGACGGACCCGGCCGGGACCACGGACGCCTCGCCGCACCCGTACGCCGTGCGGACGCACCGCCTCGTGGACCGCCCCGGCCAGGACCTCGACGTCGCCGCAGAAAACCCGGCACCCGGGTCGGCATCGCGTCACGCTCCGTGCCGGCCCGGAAGCCCTCGGCCGGAGGGTGTACACGCCGGGGACCGCCCCGCTGTCCGTCCGCTTCACCGTGACCGACCCGGCCACCGGGCAGGACTGCGGGTCGATGTCCTCGAGGAGATCTCCCGGCGGCCGGTCGCCGGGATCCGTACGGGCCCGTCCTCGCGGAAGAGGACGTGATCGGGACCAAGGCCCGCGCCCTCGCCGGCCGCGGAGCGCCCCGCGACCCGATCGACGCGGCACACAGCATCGCGTCCACCCACTCGAACGATTCGACGCGCCGAGCGGTCGGACACTCGTACTCGTCGGCCACGCGCAGGCACTCGCGCTAGCAGTCGGCCGGCGGAGGCGGATCGCTGCGGGAAACCCGGTACGCCGGGCACTCGCTCTCACGAGAATTCCCACGCCTGCCGGAAATGACGGACTCCCGGAAAAATCGAAGTCTTTTCAATTTCTGACGGGGATCCTAGCCGCATCCTGTCGAGAACCGCTCAAGACTTGTTTCGCGATCCCCTGAAGGCTGATTCAGGAAGCGATGGGAGGAGGATTCGTTCCGATCAAACAGGCCATCACCTGGAGTTTCTCCGTGAGGTCGGCGCGCCGTAGCCGTATTTTTGGCCATGCCTCGTGGAGCGTCTTGCCGGAGCCGAAAAGCCGGATCTAATGTCGAACACGTCGGCAGGACGAATAGCGGACCAAGCTGCAAATGGGTTCTCTTTTTCTTCGCCGACGTGTCGGACAACCGCTGTCCAAGTAACAGGAGGTGACAGAAATGGAGCTCGACATCGAGATCGTCGAGGACGGCCAGGTGCTGCTGCACCACCCGTCCACCTGATCGTCCCGCGCGGACGAACGGTAAGTCCGGCTGTGATGCTCAGGCATCACAGCCGGACCACACCTGGAGCGCAGTCGCTGAGAGGGAGACGTGAATGAAGGTCCGCCGTCCCGAACACCTGGTCATGCGGTGGCTTCCCGAGGGACTGGAGGTCGGCGTCCCGGGGCGGGCGCAGTGGATCAAGCTCTCGGACGATCTGCGCAAGGTACTGGACCGGGCCGGGGACGGAATCGATCTGGATGACCTGGCGGGCGCGTTCGGCCCACGGCACGAGGCCCAGGTGCGCCGGGCGGTGACCGGTCTGCTCCGGCTCGGGGTGCTCGCCGCCGTGGACGAGAACTGCCGGGTTCCGGCCCTGTGGCAGCGTTGGGGTGGCTCGGCGCAGCGCTTCCACGTCGAGGCGCGGGATGTCGACTATCTCGTCGACTCGCCCCGACGGGCCGACGAGGCGGAGGCGATCCTTGCCGAGGGCGACGCCCCCCCGGCGTTCAAGGAGTATGCGGACAGCCCTGTCGTGCTGTTGCCGCGCAGGCCCCTGCCCCTGACCACGCCTGTGGACGACGCCTTCGCCGGCCGTCGTACCCATCGCCGGTTCGCGGACGTCCCCGTCTCCCTCGACCAGCTCGGAACACTGCTCTTCCACAGCTTCGCACCGCACCGGTTCATCGACGGCGGGGACTTCGGGGTGCAGCAGTGCCGGGTGAGCGCTTCGGCCGGCGGCCGTCACGAAGTCGAGGCGTACCTCGTCGTCCACAACGTCACCGGCGTTCCGCCCGGCCTGTACCACTACTCGGTGGTGCGCCATGCGCTGGAACTTCTGGACGACCGAGCCGACCGGGCGCGACTGGCTGACCTGACCTATCACCAGGAGGCCTCGTACCAGGGTGCGTTCACCGTCCTCACCACGGCCGTCGCCAACCGCCTGGCCTGGAAGTACCGTCACCCACGCGCCTATCGCCTGTGGATGTACGACGCCGGGCACTACGGCCAGACCTTCGCGCTGGCCGCCACGGCTCTGGGGCTCGGCCCCTTCCAGACCGTCGCCTTCGCCGACAGTGAAGTGGAGCGGTTTCTGGGTGTCGACCCCGACGAGGAGTTCGCCGTCTATCTGTTGGCCGCGGGGGTTCCGGAGGCGCCCGCCTCCCTGCTCCCTGCCGACTTCGCCTTCCCGGGCCCGGGAGCGGTGCGATGACACAGCGGTTCACCGTGGTTCGTCCCCCGCACCGGGCCCTCTGCCGCAGGAGTGGGTCATGAGTCTGAAGCGCTGTGTCGCACTGCCGCCGGACGAGTTCCGCGCGTCGGTGTTCGGTCACACGTACGTGCACACCCGGGCCGCCGATCTGGCGGGCGACTTCAGCGACCTGTTCTCCCCGCACGCCTTGGAGGAGCTGCTCTCGGGCGGGTTGCGCACCTCTTCGCTACGACTGGTGCGTGACGGCGTGGAAGGTGACGTGACCCGGGGCTGTGTCGCCGAATCGGGTGACGCTCCCGGAACCCCGCCGTTCCCCGACACCGACGGCGTTCGTCACGCGCTCGCCTCGGGACAGACCCTGATCGTGCGCTCCCTGCACCGCTTTCACCCTCCGATACGGCGCTTCGCGCATGAACTGGCGGCCGAGATCGGGCACCCCGTCAAGGTCAACGCGTTCGTCACACCGCCCGGCTCGCAGGGGGTGGATCTGCATTTCGACGTCCAGGACGTGCTGGTCCTGCAGATAGCGGGCGACAAGCGATGGCTGTTGCGTACGCCGCCGCTGCCCGACCCCCTGCCGGCCCACGCCTGGTTCGACGTTCCGGCGCGGCGGCGGGAGGAGATGCGAGCGGCCAGCCGACCGCTCGCGGATCTGGTGCTGCGGGCCGGCGACAGCCTGTACCTGCCGCGGGGGACGATGCACTCACCGATGGCACGGAACACGTTGTCCATCCATCTCACCGTCGCCGTCTCGACGATCACCCGACACGATCTGCTCGCCGAACTCGTGCGCAAGGCGGTCGACGACGACTGGATGCGCGTCGGCATCGACACCGACGGGCTCGTCACCGACCCCGAACTCGCGCGGGACCTGCTCAGGGAAGCCGGCGAGCGGCTCACGGCGCTGGCCGCCGGCGCGGATCCGGAAGACGTGCTGTGGGCGCTTCGCAAAGCGGCGTTCCGGGAACAGACGCCGGAACCCGTGCCTTTTCTGCCCATGCCGGAGGGCATACGGCCGCAGGGTGTTCACCGACTGCGGGCGGGCGTGTACTTTCACACGGCTTCCGTGAAAGATGGAGTTCAGCTGTCGGTGGGAAACCGTCGGGTCCGGCTGCCCGTGTCGGTCTCGCCCTTCCTGACAGCGTTGCACCGTGATCAGGTCGCGGACATGACGGGACTCACCGCGGCCCTGGGCGAGGACAACGCGCGGAAGGTGGTCGCGGCGCTGGTCGACATCGGCCTGCTGCTGCCTCCCTCCGCCGCGCCCTGGCATGCCACCACACCGCAGGAGGCGGTGCAGCCGGACGGCGCACCGGGAAGAGAAAGCGATCCGGACGACTCATGACGGAAGACACCACTGCGGCCGGCCGCGTCGACGAGGACGCGGCAAACAGCGGGAAGTTACGGGATCACCCGCAGTTCCTGCGGATGTGGGCGGGACAGGCCAGCGGGGCCGTCGGCGACCAGGTGTTCCCGGTGGCTCTCAGCCTGTACGTCCTGCATGAGGGAGGCGGTGCGGCGCAGGTCGGCCTGGTGCTGGCCGGCCGCGGCCTGGCCCTGGTGGTGTGTCTGCTGGCCGGTGGTGTGATCGCGGACCGGTTGCGCCGCACCCGCATCCTGATCGCAGCCGACGGTTTTCGCTCGGTCGTCCTGCTCATCACCGCGATCTTCCTCACCTGGCTGCCGCTGGGCTTCCTGCCTCTGATCACCGCCGTGGTCGGCGCCGGCGAGGCCCTCTCCCGACCGGCGTCACGCTCGCTACTGCCGAACCTGCTGCCCGACGGCCTCCTGGAGCGTGGCAACGCCCTGGTCTCCGCGGCGCAGCGAGGCGCGGCCGTCGGCGGTGCGCTGGTCGGAGTGACCACGGTGACCCTGATCGGGGTGCGGCCCGCGTTGCTGGTGACCAGCGCCGTGTTCGCGCTGGCCGCGTTCTGTGTACTGCGGGTGCCGGACTCCAAGCCCTCGGCGACCGCCCGTGCGTCCGTACTCGGTGAGGTGGCCGCCGGGCTGCGGGCCATTCGCCGGCGTCCCTGGGTGATGGCCGTCATGGGCACGGTGTGCCTGCACCTGTTCGCCGGCTCGGCGACCGCGCTCACGCTCCTGCCGATCGTGGCGCGGCGCGACTTCGGCGGCGATGTGGCGTACGGCGTCGTGCTGGCCGCCATGGGGGCCGGCGCCCTCCCGGCGATCGCGCTGGCGGGGCGCTGGCGGCCCAGGGCCCGGGGAGCCGTGTCGATGCTCGCGCTGACCGGGTACGCGCTGGTGCCACTGAGTCTGGCCGCGCCGTTCCCGCTGCCCGTGGTGATGCTCTGCTTCGCGCTGGGCGGCTTCGTGGTCGAGCTCTACTTCGTGTACTGGATCTCCGCGTTGCAACGCGCCTTCCCCGACACGCTCCTGGGCAAGGTCTTCGCCCTGGACCAACTCGGCGCGTACGCGCTCCTGCCGGTCGGATTCGCGCTCGTCGGCCCCATGGTCTCCTGGCTGGGCATGACCGGCACCCTCGTCGCCGGGGGCGCCGTGGTCGCCGCGTCGAGCCTCCTGTGCCTGACCGTGCCCGGCGTACTGCACTTCGAGAACCGCACCGCCTCCTAGGAGGGGTGCCCGCCCGGGGAGTCGCGGTGCCCCGTGTGGCCGGGGCGAGGGGCGCGCCCCGGCCGGGTGGACTCACTTCTCCGGGCGGGACTCGCCGACGGGGAGGGGCCGGGGGTTCCGGCCGGTCCCGGGGCCGCGTGGGTGGACCCTGGCGAACAGGGGGACGCTCCACCGGTCGCACGCCTTCCCGCCCGCGCCCGGGCGGCCCCGGATGCGGGCGGGAAGGTGACCGTCGGCGGGGACGGCGTCCTCGTTGTCGCGCACTCGGACAAGCGGGACGCGGCCCGAACCGCAAGAAGACCCACGGCCACCATCCGCTGCCGGGATTCGTCCCCCACGACCCGGGCGGGACCGGCGAACCCGTCGCCCCCCGCTGCGGGCGCGGAGAACGACTCCGCGCAGTGCGCCGACACCGTCGCGGCGATGTGCCGGCGGTCGGCGGTCATGCGGACCCCCGTCATCCGCAGCAGCGGACGCCCGGTCCCGGCCGTCCGCAGGGCCGGATTCCGGCACGGGCTGCGGGACATCGCCTCACGGGCCTCGGCGGACAGGGGTGCCGTGTCCTGGTGGACGACCAGGTGCGGCGGGGCGGAACGCACGGGCCGCGACGCGGTTGCGGGCGTGGCCGGCATCGGCTGCGGTCCGGCCGGCACGGGGTCCTCGCCGCACCGCAGTCCGTCACGCACGCCACGGACGGCTCCCGGTGCGGTGCCCGCCTTCTCCGCGATGCCACGCAGTGGCGCGGACGGATCCCCGGCGATGAACCGGGCCGCGATCCCCCACCCCTCGGCACTGCCGAGCGGGCGGATCCGGCCTTCGACGGCGTCGAGCCTGCGCTGGTCGGCGGGGCTGCTCGTGCCGAAGCGGGCCTGGGGGCGCGCCGCGGAGGCGGGAGGAACCCCGGCCGCCGCACGGCTGGGGTTCCTCGAGACGGTGAGTGCCGGTCAGCGGATGGAATCGCCCACACCGTGAACCGCTCGCCCACACGCCCGCCGACCGCGCCACATCACGGTCACCGTGGATCGGGAAGGTCAGCGCCGCAGGGTGAGGACGCCCGGCCGCCACGGCAGCCGGTTGTATTCGCCGCCCGCGTCGGGGGCCTTGCCCTGGTAGAGGAACTGCAGGTTGCAGGGGTCGATGGTCATGGTCTGGTCGGGGTTGTTGCGGACCAGGTCACCGTGGCTGATGTCGTTGGTCCAGGTGGCGCCGCTGTTGGCCTTGCCCGCGAAGGGGTTGCCCTCGCTGGCGGCCTGCGGGGTCCACGAGCCGCTGAGGCTGGAGGCCGTGAACGAGCGGAAGTAGCGCCCGTTCGCGCCCATCGCCTCGACGATCATGAGGTACTGGTTCTGGCCCTGGACCTTGTAGACCTGCACCCCCTCGAACAGGTTGGCCTTCGTGTCGCTCATGATCGTCGTGTACGACGAGCCGAAGTTCCCCGGGAAGTTCCCGATCGGCATGCTCGCCCGGTAGATCTTGCCGTTGTCACCGGCGAAGAACAGGTACATGTTCTGGCCGTCGGCGATCAGGGTCTGGTCGATCGGGCCGGTGTCGGAGCCGGAGATGCTCCCGGTGAACAGCGGCTGCGGGGAGGACCAGCCGTTGGGGTTGGTGGGGTCGCTCGACGTGCGGTAGATGAAGGGCCACGCACCCCACTGGTACGCCAGCACCCAGATGTTCTTGGGCGCGAAGTAGAACAGCGTGGGCGCCACCGCGGCCTGGTTCATCCCGGTCTGGCCGGCCGACGCCATGTCCGACCAGTTCGTGAAGGGACTGAACATCATCGAGCCGTACGACGATCCCGACACGTTCGACGCGTAGACCAGGTGCCTGCCGTTGTGCGTCACGGTGGTGAAGTCCTTCACCGCGGCCCACCCGTTCGCCGGCTGCGCCAGCACACCCGTCGACGTCCACCGGTACGTCGAGGGCAGGGAACACGCGCCGTCCGTCGGCGGCGTCCCGGTCAGACCGGTCCACTTCTGGTTGCTGCCGCCGTTGCACGTCCAGATCTGCACCGCCGTGCCGTTGGCCGTACCGGCGCCCGCGGCCTCCAGGCACAGCCCGGACTCCACGCCGACGACCGTGCCGTCGGAGTTCACCCGCCACTGCTGGTTCGCACCGCCGGAGCAGGTCCAGATCTGCACCCGGGTACCGGCCGCGGTGGCGTGGCCCGGAACGTCCAGGCACTTGTCGCCGTACACGGTCAGCTGGCCGGCGTCCGTCGACGTCCACTGCTGGTTGGTCCCGCTCCAGCAGTCGTGGATCTGCAGGTACGTGCCGTCGGTCCGGCCGGCGCCCGGCACATCGAGACACCGGTTCGAGCCGACACCGCGCAAGGCGCCGCTGGCAGCCGCCTGAGCCGGGGTGGCGACGAGCAACGCCGCCAGCGCGGCCAGGGCCGCGACCACGGCGGCGAGCACCGCGGACGGATGCCTGCGGCTGAAACTTCCTCTGTGCATAAGGACTTCCCCAACCTTGAGCAGGTGGTTCCGGTCGGCTTCGTCAGAGGCCGGCCGGACTGTCGGTGCGGTGCGGTGTGCGGCGGTCCGTGAGCACCACGGCGGACCGCTCGTGACGTCCCGCTCCTTCGCGGCCTCCGGAAAGACCGGTGGCGGCCGCCGGAGCGCGACAACGAGGGATCGACTGATGAGTACATGACATATACATGCGGCGGACTCCTTGCGGCTCGGCCTTCGGGGGGCGGCCCGAAGATGCCCTGCTGTGCGGTGGAGCGACTCCGGCGCGTTCGCAATGTCGAACAGAGGTCGAAGTGTCGATCGATCTGAATGATAAGGAGCCGACGAACGACGTCAATACCTCTCGCATGTGTCGCTACAAACATCGAAACATTCCGCATGGCCCATCCGCGAAACAGCGCACGTCACACCGTCAAACGGCCTGTTCGCTCCGCCACTTGGCGTCGGAGCGGAGCGATCTCGCGGACGGCGTCGGCACCCGGTCCGCCGTGTCTCCAGCATCCGTGACACATCGGTTTCCGAACGGCGGCCGAAATTTCGGCCTTTCCCGTCAGGTGACGGGAAAGGGACATCGGGCGTCCGGACGGTCCCGGCGGACGACCGCGCCTCCTCCTCGCGATCGCCGTGCCGACGGTCACCGCGTCCGTGACCGCCCCCCTCCAGCACGCGGCGCCCCGCTTCCACGCCGAGGAACCGCCCGGCCGCGGAGGCGAGGACCTCGCGCTGTACCGGAAGAAGTCC
Organism: Streptomyces sp. NPDC016640; assembly: GCF_043076215.1. Taxonomy (NCBI): domain Bacteria; kingdom Bacillati; phylum Actinomycetota; class Actinomycetes; order Kitasatosporales; family Streptomycetaceae; genus Streptomyces; species Streptomyces sp. NPDC016640. The sequence goes on along the minus strand of NZ_JBIBRG010000017.1, from coordinate 164,290 downwards.
CGGCGGCGTCCGCCGGAGTCGCTGGACGGGCCGCAGGCCCTCACCCGGGGGTCGTGGGGCTGCCGCTGCACACGATCATGCCCAGGGGAGCTCCGGGAGCCCTGGCGTCGCACCGCCCGCAGTCGGGAGGGTGAGGACCATGGTGAGGCCGCCGCCGGGGGTGTCCTCGGCGGTCAGGGTGCCGCCGATGGCCTCGGTGAAGCCGCGGGCGACCGCCAGGCCGAGTCCCACGCCGGCACCGCGCGGGGCGTCGCCGTGGCGCTGGAAGGGTTCGAAGATCCGTTCCTTGGCCTCGTCGGGCACGCCCGGGCCCCGGTCCACGACCCGCAGCTCCACCCGGTCGTGCAGGGCGCTGGCGGTGACCCGCACGGGCCGGTCGTCCGGGCTGTACTTGACGGCGTTCTCCACGATGTTCGCCACGGCGCGTTCGAGCAGCCCGCGGTCGACGGCGATCATGGGCAGGGTCTCGGGGATGTCCAGGTCCACGCTGTCCTCGGGCACGCCGCCGAGGGCCATGGGTACGACCTCGTCGAGGTCGGTCTCCCGGATCAGGGGAACGACGGTGCCGGTGTTGAGCCGGGACATGTCGAGCAGGTTGCCGATCAGCGCGCCCAGCCGGTCGGCGCCTTCCTCGATGCCTTCCAGGAGCTCGGCGCGGTCCTCCTCGGACCATTCGACGTCGTCCGAGCGCAGCGAGGTGACGGAGGCCTTGATGCCGGCCAGCGGGGTGCGCAGGTCGTGGCTGACGGCTGCGAGCAGCGCGGTGCGGATGCGGTTGCCCTCGGCGAGCCGACGGGCGTCCTCCGCCTCGCCGAGCAGCCACTGCCGGTCGAGGACGACCACGGCTTGGGCGGCGAAGGCGCCGAGGACCCGGCGGTCCTCGGCGGGCAGCACGCGGCCGGAGAGGGCGAGTGCCATGTTCTCGTCGATCGGCATGTCCACATCGGCGTCCTCGGGGCGAGCGACGGGCTCGGCCCCGACAGCGCCCACGCAGGTCCAGGGGGCGACCTCGGTGGTCCGTTCCAGCAAGGCGACCGACTCCATGGCGAAGGTCTCGCGGAGCCGTTCCAGCAGGGCGTCGAGGGAGTCCTCGCCGCGCAGGACGCTGCCTGCGAGGAAGGAGAGGGTCTCGGACTCGGCGCGCAGCCGGGCCGCCTGGTGGGTGCGGCGGGCCGCGAGGTCGACCACGGAGGCGACGGAGACGGCCACGCCGACGAAGACGACGATGGCGACGATGTTGCGCGGGTCGGAGATCGTCAGCCGGTGCAGGGGCAGCGTGAAGAAGTAGTTCAGGAGCAGGGATCCGACGGCCACGGACGCGAGCGCGGGGAGCAGGCCGCCGAGCAGGGCCGCCGCGACCGTGAGGGTCAGGAACAGCAGCATGTCGTTGGCGATGCCGATCTCGGGAACGACCTGGCTGAGCAGGAGCGTCAGGAGCGCCGGGCCCACGACTCCGGTGATCCAGCCCCAGATGATGCGCCCGCGTCCCAGCCGGGCCCCGCGGGCGACGGGCAGGCCGCGGCCCTTGGCGACCGCGTCGTGGGTGACCAGGTGGACATCGAGGTCCGGTCCGGACTCCCGGGCGACGGTGGCGCTGACGCCGGGGCCGAAGACGTACTGCCAGGGCTTGCGGCGGCTGACCCCGAGGACGATCTGGGTGGCGTTGACCGCGCGGGCGAACTCCAGCAGGGCGGTGGAGACGTCGTCGCCGATGACGTGGTGGAAGGTGCCGCCGAGGTCCTCGACGAGGGTGCGCTGGACGGCCAGCTCCTTGGGCGAGGCCGAGGTCAGTCCGTCGCTGGCGGCGATGTAGACGGCGAGGACCTCGCCGCCGGCGCCCTTCTCGGCGAGGCGGGCGGCCCGGCGGATGAGCGTGCGTCCTTCGGGGCCGCCCGTCAGGCCGACGACGATCCGTTCGCGGGCCTGCCAGGTGGTGCGGATGTCGTGCTCGCCGCGGTACTCCTGAAGGTATTCGTCGACCCGGTCGGCGACCCACAGCAGGGCGAGTTCCCGCAGGGCGGTGAGGTTGCCGGGGCGGAAGTAGTTGGAGAGGGCCGCGTCGACCTTGTCGGGCTTGTAGACGTTGCCGTGGGCCATCCGGCGGCGCAGCGCCTGTGGGGACATGTCGACCAGTTCGATCTGGTCGGCGCGGCGGACCACCTCGTCGGGGACGGTCTCGCGCTGCCGGACTCCGGTGATCGTCTCCACCACGTCACCCAGGGATTCCAGGTGCTGGATGTTGACGGTGGAGACGACGTCGATGCCGGCCCGGAGCAGTTCCTCGACGTCCTGCCAGCGCTTGGCGTTGCGGGAGCCGGGGACGTTGGTGTGCGCGAGCTCGTCCACCAGGGCGACGGCCGGCCGGCGGGCGAGGACCGCGTCGACGTCCATCTCCGTGAGGGTGGTTCCCCGGTACGCCAGCTCGCGGCGCTCGATCGTCTCCAGCCCGTGCAGCATGACCTCGGTGCGCGGCCGGTGGTGGTGCTCGACGAAGCCGACGACGCAGTCGGTGCCGCGTTCGGCCCGGCGGTGCGCTTCGGAGAGCATCGCGTACGTCTTGCCGACGCCCGGCGCCGCGCCGAGGTAGATGCGGAGCTTGCCGCGTCTCATGGGTCCGACTCGTTTTCCGTGCTGGAGGTGCCTGAGGTGCTGCTGACCGGGCGGTCAGGTGCTGGTCAGGGTTCGAAGCGGTATCCCATGCCGGCTTCGGTGATCAGGTAGCGGGGCTGCGCGGGGTTCGGCTCCAGTTTGCGCCTGAGCTGGGCCATGTAGACGCGCAGGTAGTTGGTGTTCTCCGAGTACGTCGGCCCCCAGACCTCCAGCAGCAGCTTGCGCCGGCTCACCAGGTGCCCGGGGTGCGTGACGAGCAGTTCCAGCAGGTGCCACTCGGTGGGTGTCAGCCGCACGGTGCGTTCGCCGCGCCGGACCTTCTTCGCGGCCAGGTCGACGGTGAAGTCCTCGGTGGTCACCACCGGGACCCGGTCCGCCTGGACGGGCGCCGACTCCCGGCGGGTGGCGGCACGGAGCCGGGCCAGCAGCTCGTCCATGCTGAACGGTTTCGACACGTAGTCGTCCGCGCCCGCGTCCAGCGCCCGGACCTTCTCCTCGGAGGTGTGCCGGGCCGACAGGACCAGGATCGGGACTCCGCTCCAGCCTCGCACGGCCTTGATCACGTCGACCCCGTCCATGTCCGGAAGACCGAGGTCCAGCACGATGACGTCGGGCTTGCGCGCGGCCGCGAGGCGCAACGCCTCGGCGCCGGTGCCGGCCGCTTGGACCTCGTACCTGCGGGCCTGAAGATTGATCTTGAGTGCGCGGACGAGCTGGGGATCGTCCTCCACCACGAGCACCCGGGTCATGGAGGGGCGCAGCCTTTCTTTCGGTGCGGGCACGGCCGGAGCCGGCGGGACGCGGGGACCGCGTCCCGCCGGCTCAGGGTACGTGCGAGGGGGAGATCAGCGCCTGGTCAGGGCCCTGAGCGCGGCGTTGAGCTCGAGGACGTCGACGCGGGGTTCGCCCATGAAGCCGAGGGTGCGGCCCTCGGTGTGGTCCTTGACGAGCCTGCCGACCTGCTTCACGTCGAGCCTGTTCCGCTCGGCGACCCGGTGCACCTGGAGCTGGGCGTAGGCCGGGGAGATGTGCGGGTCCAGGCCGGAGCCGGAGGAGGTGACGGCGTCGGCCGGCACGTCCTCCGGCTCGACCCGGTGGCTCGCCGTGGAGTTGTCGGCGACGACGGCGTCCTTGGCGGCGATGACCTGGGCACAGAGGGTGCCCTCCGCAGCGTCCCTCGTGCACCGGCCGTTGATCGCGCCGTTGTCGGCGGACCGGTTGGTGGCGCCGGAGAGGATCAGCGAGTACTGGGTGTTGACGCTGTTGCCGCCGAGGCCGTTGGAGGGGCGCGGCTGGAACCACCTCAGGTCCGGCCGGGCCGTCCCCTCCGCGTCGTTCGGGTCCTTCTTCGGCAGGTGGTAGCTCTGTCCGATGAGGGAGGAGCCGACGACCCGGCCACTCCCGTCCCTGATCTCGGAGCCGTTGGCCTGGTCGTGGAACAGGACCTGGGCCACGCCGGTGACGGCGAGCGGGTAGAGCACGCCGCAGACGAGCGTCAGCACAAGCAGCGCCCGCAGGCCCGCGCCGATCAGCCGCGCGGTGTTTCCGGGGGTGTTGTTCACAGTCGATCAGCCGATTCCGGGGATGAGGGAGATGAGCAGGTCGATGAGCTTGATGCCGATGAACGGGGCGACGAGACCGCCCAGTCCGTAGAGGCCGAGGTTGCGGCGCAGCATCCTGTCCGCACTGGCCGGCCGGTACCGCACCCCCTTGAGCGCCAGCGGTACCAGAGCAACGATGATCAGGGCGTTGAAGATGACGGCCGAGAGGATGGCCGATTCGGGCGAGGCCAGACCCATGACGTTGAGCTTGTCCAGGCCCGGGTGGGCCACCGCGAACATGGCCGGGATGATCGCGAAGTACTTCGCGACGTCGTTGGCGATGGAGAAGGTCGTCAGCGCACCGCGGGTGATCAGCAGCTGCTTGCCGATCTCCACGATCTCGATGAGTTTCGTGGGGTCGGAGTCCAGGTCCACCATGTTCCCGGCCTCCTTGGCGGCCGAGGTACCGGTGTTCATCGCCACGCCGACATCGGCCTGGGCGAGGGCCGGGGCGTCATTGGTGCCGTCGCCGGTCATCGCGACCAGCTTGCCGCCCGCCTGCTCCCGCCTGATCAACGCCATCTTGTCTTCCGGGGTGGCCTCGGCCAGGAAGTCGTCGACGCCGGCCTCCTCGGCGATGGCCTTGGCGGTCAGGGGGTTGTCACCCGTGATCATGACCGTCTTGATCCCCATGCGGCGCAGCTCCTCGAAGCGCTCCCGCATGCCCTCCTTGACCACGTCCTTGAGATGGATGACGCCCAGGACCCGTGCGCCCCCGGCGTCCTCGACGGCGACCAGCAGCGGCGTACCGCCGGCCTCGGAAATCCGGTCGGTCAGTGTCTGCGCGTCCTCGCAGACCTCGCCTCCCTGCTCTTGCACCCATGCCACGACCGAGCCGGCCGCGCCCTTGCGGATCTTCTTGCCGTCCACGTCCACACCGGACATACGGGTCTGGGCGGTGAACTCCACCCAGGTGGCGTGGGCCGGTTCACCCTGCTGCCGCTCCCGCAGCCCGTACCCCTCCTTGGCGAGGACCACGACGGAGCGGCCCTCGGGGGTCTCGTCGGCGAGCGAGGAGAGCTGTGCCGCGTCGGCGACCTCGGCCTGGGTGGCGCCCTCGACCGGGATGAATTCGCAAGCCCGGCGGTTGCCGAGGGTGATCGTGCCGGTCTTGTCGAGCAGCAGGGTGGAGACGTCGCCGGCGGCCTCGACGGCCCGGCCCGACATGGCCAGCACGTTGCGCTGGACCAGGCGGTCCATGCCGGCGATGCCGATCGCGGAGAGCAGCGCGCCGATGGTGGTGGGGATCAGGCAGACCAGCAACGCGGCGAGCACGGTCATCGACTGCTCGGCGCCCGCGTGGATCGCGAACGGCTGCAGGGTGACCACGGCCAGCAGGAAGACGATCGTCAGGGACGCCAGAAGGATGTTCAGCGCGATCTCGTTCGGCGTCTTCTGCCGGGCCGCGCCCTCGACCAGGTTGATCATCCGGTCGATGAAGGTCTCGCCGGGCCTCGTCGTGATCCTGATGACGATCCGGTCCGAGAGGACCTTCGTACCGCCGGTGACCGCACTGCGGTCGCCGCCCGACTCCCGGATGACGGGTGCGGACTCGCCGGTGATCGCCGACTCGTCGACGGAGGCGACGCCCTCGACGACGTCACCGTCGCCCGGGATGACGTCCCCGGCCTCGCAGACCACCAGGTCGCCGACGCCCAGATCGGTGCCGGGTACCGGCTCCTCCGCGCCGTCCCCCGTCAGCCGCCGGGCCACCGTGTCGGTCCTGGCCTTGCGCAGGGTGTCCGCCTGCGCCTTGCCGCGCCCCTCGGCCACCGCCTCCGCGAGGTTGGCGAAGACCGTCGTCAGCCACAGCCAGGCGGTGACGGCCCAGCCGAACCGGTCGGCCGGGTCCCCCAGCGCCAGCACGGTGGTGACCACCGAGCCGACGAGGACCACGAACATGACCGGCGACTTGATCATGACGCGCGGGTCGAGCTTGCGGATCGCGTCCGGGAAGGACCTCAGCAGTTGCCGGGGGTCGAACAGGCCGCCGCCGACGCGCCCGCCCCCCGGCTCGTGACCGGTGGGCACCTCCTGGTGCGGAGCCCGGGTGGGTGTGGCGGTGCTCATGAGGCGAGCCCTTCGGCGAGCGGACCCAGCGCCAGGGCCGGGAAGTAGGTCAGTCCGGTGACGATGAGGATCGTGCCGACGAGCAGTCCGGCGTACAGGGGTTTGTCCGTGCGCAGGGTGCCCGCGGTCTCGGGGACGGACTTCTGCCCGGCGAGCGAGCCGGCCAGCGCCAGTACGAACACCATGGGCAGGAAGCGGCCCAGCAGCATCGCGATGCCGATGCTGCTGTTGAACCACTGGGTGTCGGCGTTCAGGCCGGCGAAGGCGGAGCCGTTGTTGTGGGCGCCCGAGGTGTAGGCGTACAGAATCTCGGAGAAGCCGTGCGCGCCGGAGTTCGTCATGGAGTCGGCGGGGGTGTCCAGCGACATCGCCGCCGCCGTGAAGCCGAGTACCAGCGCCGGCGTGATCAGGAGGTAGCAGGCCGCGAACTTGATTTCCCGGGTGCCGATCTTCTTGCCGAGGTACTCCGGGGTACGGCCGACCATCAGCCCGGCGATGAACACCGCGATGATCGCCATGATGAGCATGCCGTAGAGACCCGATCCGACGCCGCCGGGCGCGATCTCGCCCAGCTGCATGCCCAGCAGCTGGATGCCGCCGCCGAAGCCCGTGTAGGAGGAGTGGGAGGAGTTGACCGCACCCGTGGAGGTGAGGGTGGTGGCGACCGAGAAGATGGCGGAGGCTCCGATGCCGAACCGGGTCTCCTTGCCCTCCATCGCACCGCCGGCCACCTCGAAGGCCGGGCCCCTGCCCGCGAACTCGGTCCACATCATGAGGATGGTGAAGCCGATCCAGATGATCGCCGTCGTCGCGAGGATCGCGTAGCCCTGGCGCAGGTTCCCGACCATCCGGCCGAAGGTCCTGGTCAGGGAGAACGGGATCACCAGGATCAGGAAGACCTCGAAGAGGTTGGAGAACGGGTTGGGGTTCTCGAAGGGGTGGGCGGAGTTGGCGTTGAAGTAGCCGCCGCCGTTGGTGCCCAGCTCCTTGATGGCCTCCTGCGAGGCCACGGCCCCGCCGTTCCACTGCTGGCTGCCGCCGGTGAACTGTCCGACCTCGTGGATGCCGGCGAAGTTCTGGATCGCGCCGCACGCCACGAGCACGAGCGCGCCGATCACCGCGATCGGCAGCAGGATGCGGACGGTGCCGCGCACCAGATCCGCCCAGAAGTTGCCGAGCTCACCGGTGCGGGAGCGGGAGAAGCCGCGTACGAGGGCCACCGCGACGGCCATGCCGACGGCGGCGGAGACGAAGTTCTGCACCGCCAGGCCGCCGGTCTGCACGACGTGGCCCATGGCCTGCTCGCCGTAGTACGACTGCCAGTTCGTGTTCGCCACGAAGGAGGCGGCGGTGTTGAACGCCTGGTCCGGATCGATCGAGGAGAAGCCGAGCGAGCCGGGCAGGGAACCCTGCAGGCGTTGCAGGGCGTAGAGGAAGAGGACGCCCGCGGCCGAGAAGGCCAGCACCCCGCGCAGGTAGGCGGACCAGCGCATCCCGGCGGAGGGGTGCGCGCCGACGGCCTGGTAGATCCACCTCTCCGGGGCGTAGTGCTTCTCGGACGAGTAGACCCGGGCCATGTAGTCGCCCAGCGGGCGGTACACGACGGCGAGGGCGCCGATCAGGGCCAGCAGCTGGAGCACGCCGGCGGTCTGGGGACCCATCCGCTCAGAACCTCTCCGGCTTGACGAGGGCGAGGACGAGGTACCCCAGCAGGGCGACGGCGACCGCGAGGCCGACGACGTTCTCGGCGGTCACAGCTTCGCCGCCCCTCGGGCGACGAGTGCCACCAGCGCGAAGACCGCGACCGTAGTGGCGACGAAGGCCAGATCGGCCATCGTGAACTCCTGGAATGAGGTGATGAAACGGATTCGGCCGTCTGGCCGAAGAACATCTCACCCCCTCCACTCCGCCGCGTTAAGACACCTTGACGAGGTCCATACGGGTGCTCGGAAACCTTGACGGGATCCTGACGGCGGGGCCCCGGGATGCCGCACCGGCCCTGCGACGGCGGCCAAGGCGCCAGCCGCCCCCCGAACCTGCCCACGGGTCACGACACCGGCGGAACTGCGGTACGTCGACGTCGTCCTGCGCGGTTCCCTCGACGAACGGGCCGGCCATGGATACGGGCGGCGGGGCGGTACCGGCGCTGACGTCGTTGAATCCCAGGGACACGCGCACGGCGAGCCGGGCGGTGCGCTCGTTACCGGTATCCGGGTGGCGAGGTGACAGGGCGTCGCGGCCCGTGGCTGCCCTGCCGGGTGACGGAGCGACTCGAAATGTTCGTAATGTCGAACAATAATCGAGGTGTCGAGCAACCCGCTCGACAGGGAACCGACGAGCGGCGTCAACACCTCTCGCACGCTTCGCTGTCGGCGCCGAAACATTCGTGGTAGCCATAGGGAGAAACGTCACACGTCACACCGGCGAATGGCCGAGTCGCACACACGTGACGCCGGAACGGGGGCGATCCGGCGCGGCCCGAACACCAAAGGGTTCACGTCGACGCCGAAGCGATGGAGCGGCGAACAGACCTTCGGCACCGCACTGCCGCCGCACCGCCGCCCCGCCCGCGGCTACGAGACCCGCCAGCCGGCGCGGCATCACGGATCCGCCGATCGACGGCAGCCGGCGGCGCCGGGAATCGCCGCCCAGCTCACTGGAATTCCGAAAGTTTCGAACGAAGAACAGAAACTTTTTCTGCAGAGAGTATTGACGATGCATCATCAACACCCCAATCATTCCTGTCTGGGAAACCGGCCACAGCTCGGTATTTCGAACCGCATCGGCCTTGAGCAATCCCTGCTGCACTACAGATCCACGCACGACCGCACTGCAGATCCGCGCACCGAAGCACCTGCGCCACCCGTTTCGTCCCGGTGAGGTCCGCACCAGCGCGTCCTGGCTCTTCACGCAGTTGGAGAGGTACCGCGACGCCGCGTGGCGGTCCCCCGGCTGAGCCGCGATGGAGTACCCCCATGCCTGTGTCGAGGATCGTCCCGTCCCATGACCGCGGCGTCCGGTGATTCCGTGCTGCCCGGGCTCCGGCCCGCCCCGCCCGTCCGTCTGCCGAATGGGAGCGGACCACGCCCCCCTGCACTTCGGCCCTTCCGTGATTTCTACCTTGGAGGCACAGTCATGGGCTCGTATGCCCTTCCCGGACCTGTTATCCGCCGGAGGATCCGCGGCCTGCTGTTGGCCCTGATCGTCGGCGTCCTCGGTACGGCCACCGCACTGGTCGCGCCGCCGACCGCACACGCCGCCGAGAGCACGCTAGGCGCCGCAGCGGCGCAGAGCGGCCGCTACTTCGGCACCGCCATCGCCTCGGGCAGGCTGGGCGATTCGACGTACACGACGATCGCGAACCGTGAGTTCAACTCGGTGACGGCCGAGAACGAGATGAAGATCGACGCCACCCAACCGCAGCGGGGCCAGTTCAACTTCACCGCCGCTGATCGCGTCTACAACTGGGCGGTGCAGAACGGCAAGCAGGTGCGCGGCCACACCCTGGCCTGGCACTCCCAGCAGCCCGGCTGGATGCAGAGCCTCAGCGGCGGCACACTGCGCCAGGCGATGATCGACCACATCAACGGCGTGATGGCCCACTACAAGGGCAAGATCGCCCAGTGGGACGTCGTGAACGAGGCCTTCGCCGACGGCAGTTCAGGAGCCCGGCGGGACTCCAACCTGCAACGCACCGGCAACGACTGGATCGAGGTCGCCTTCCGCACCGCGCGCGCCGCGGACCCGGCGGCCAAGCTCTGCTACAACGACTACAACGTCGAGAACTGGACCTGGGCCAAGACCCAGGCCATGTACGCCATGGTCCGGGACTTCAAGCAGCGCGGCGTGCCGATCGACTGCGTCGGCTTCCAGTCGCACTTCAACAGCGGCAGCCCCTACAACAGCAACTTCCGCACCACCCTGCAGAACTTCGCCGCCCTCGGCGTCGACGTGGCCATCACCGAACTCGACATCCAGAACGCCCCGGCCTCGACCTACGCCAATGTGACCAACGACTGCCTGGCCGTCCCGCGCTGCCTCGGCATCACCGTCTGGGGTGTGCGCGACACCGACTCCTGGCGATCGGAGCAGACGCCGCTGCTGTTCAACGGTGACGGCAGCAAGAAGCCCGCCTACGCCGCCGTCCTCAACGCGCTCAACGGCGGCTCCACCACGCCCCCTGCGGATTCCGGGCAGATCAAGGGCGTCGGTTCGGGCCGCTGCCTGGACGTGCCCGGCACCAGCACCACCGACGGCACCCAGCTGCACCTGTGGGACTGCCACAACGGCACCAACCAGCAGTGGGCGTACACCGACGCCGGCGAGCTCAGGGTCTACGGCAACAAGTGCCTGGACGCCGCCGGCACCGGAAACGGCTCCAAAGTCCAGATCTACAGCTGCTGGGGCGGCGACAACCAGAAATGGCGCCTCAACTCCGACGGATCCGTCGTCGGCGTCCAGTCCGGCCTCTGCCTCGACACCGTCGGGGGCGGCACCGCCAACGGCACCCTGATCCAGCTCTACTCCTGCTCGAACGGCAGCAACCAGCGCTGGACCCGCACCTGAGGGGACCTGCCACAAACGAAAGGGCGCATCGATGACGGCCTGCGGTGCGGCTTCCCCCGCCCTTCCTGGAAGACGTCGTTGATGGTCCCGGGTCGCCGCCATGACGGCGGCGGCCCTCGCGACCGGCATGCTCGCCGCGGTGGATCCGGCGCCCGCCGAGGCGGCGACGGTGGACACCAGCGCCTGGGACATCCCGGTCAATCGCAACAGCGGCAAGGTGGTGGAGGCGCGGGACGCCTCCACCACCGACGGCGGCGACGTCGTCCACCACACCGACTGGGGCGGCCCCGGCCAACAGTGGCAGATGATCCGGCGTGCCCTCAGTGGGCAGCTCGGCCCTCCCCGCTCCGCACCGAGCACGAGCGCCGCGCTGCGCTCGTGGAACTCGACGCCCTCGTCGCCGTCTGGCTCGGGATTACCGCCAACCAGCTCGCCGCGATCTTCAGGTCCCGCTACCCGCAGCTGTACGACTTCGAGATGGCCACCTACTTCGATGCCAACGGCCGCAAAATTGCGGCCAGCTCCTTCAGTTACGGCCACGGCCAGACCAAGCAGGACTACCTCGACCTCATGGCCCATTTGGAAGACCCGGAGCGCACCCCGCCCCCCCGATGGCTACCAGGGCCCCTTCTGCAAGGCCGACCGCGAGGCCGAGATGCGGGCGGCGCACGCACACTTCCAGGCACGGTTGGACGCCGAGATCGCCGCCGGCCGCTGGACTCCGCCCGCCCGCGAGAAGGCGAACGCGTAGTCGGTCAAAGCGGCCTGACACAGATCTGCCCCCGGTGCACTACCAAGGCAGACCAGTCGCCTACTGAGCAGCGAAGCCGACGAACGCGGTCCAGGTCGCCGCATCGACCTCAAGGCCACGGCGGGCTACATCCTTGGAGTCGCGTACGTGGACGACATGAGGGCGAACGGCAACCTCGACGCATTGCCCCCCGTCCCCGGTGCTGTAACTGCTCTTGAACCAAGCCAGTTCGGACTTAACTCTCATGTCTCTCCCAGCAACTTCTCTACGTATGCCAGTGACTCACTCGGCGTGAGGGCCTGTGCTCGGAGAATCCCGTAACGGGCTTCAAGCTCCCGGACCTTCGACTGCCCTGAGTAGAGGCGGCTGTCGCCTTGCACCTCCGCATAGGCGATCCTCCGCCCTTCAGGTGTATCGATCAAGGTGAACGGGCCACCCAGTGCCCCGTGATCTTCTCGGTTGACCGGCATGACCTGGATCTCGACGTTCCGCTTATGGCCAATGAGCAGTACCTGCTCCAATTGGCCCCGCAGTACGTCCTTACCCCCAAGAGGCCTCTGGAGCACGCACTCTTCCAGAACGAAGCTCACCAGCGGTGCGGGCCTTCGGGCATAGATCTCCTGCCTCGCCAGACGTGCAACCATGCCTTGCTCGATCCGGTCCTCGTCAAGCAGCGGGCGACGGACGGAGAACACGGCTCGGGCGTACTCCTCGGTCTGCAACAGGCCCGGAACGGCGTACATCTCGTACACATGCAAGCCGACCGCCTCCGCCTCCAACCGCGCCGCATCCCGGAAGAACGCCGGATACTGCGCCCGGGCCACCTCCTCCTTCATCTCCTGGAGGACCCCGCCCGCGTTCAGCACCTCGTCCGCCTGGTCGATGAACCTCGGCGGCGGCACCCGGCGTCCCTGCTCGTACGCGGCGATGGTGGAGACCGAATACCCCGTCAGTGAGCCGAACTCGGGCCGCTCCATGCCCGCCCGCACCCGGAACCGCTTCAACTGCCGCCCGAAGACGCGCAGGATCCCTGACCCGGCCTCCGGTTCGGACTGCCGCTCGCCGCCACCGTCACCGCTGCCTGCAGACCCCTCGTCCACCAGTCCCACCGGTCCGCTCATCCCCGTAACCACCTCCCACGGCCAACGCGGCCCCCGCGCCGGCCGTCACGCTCCGTCCCGCCGACACCCGCACACCGGCCACCTACAGCAACTCTCCGTGTGCGCGCCGTATCTGGTCACGCTAGGACGGCACCGGCACCGTGAGCCACATGAACAGCCCAATCTCCACTCCACGGGTGCACGCCTCCGGCACCGAGGCCGGGACCGCCGGCTCCCGCCACGAGTTCGCGATGGCCTTCACCTCCTCCCCGCGCGGCGCGCGCCTCGCCCGCAGGCTGGTCTCCCACCGGCTCGACGCGTGGGGGCACCCGTACGGCGGCCGGGTCAACGACGCCCTCACCCTGATCACCGCCGAGCTGGCCGCCAACGCCGTGCGGCACGGGCACGTCTCCGGACGGGACTTCCACGTCAGGCTCACCCACGGCACCGGCACCGTGCGCGTCGAGGTCACCGACACCCGGACCGAGCGCGTCCCCGTCCTCTCCGAAGCGGACCCGCCCGGCGACGCGGAGTCCGGCCGGGGTCTGCTGATCGTCGCCGGGCTGGCCACGCGGTGGGCGGTCGCCCCGCGCGAGGGCGCGCCGGGCAAGACGGTCTGGGCGGAATTCGACCTGGCGTGAGACGTGCAGGACTCGGCCATCGGCCACCGGGTTCACGCCAACGGCCGCGCGGGCCAGGCTCATCGGACCGTCACTGTCAGTGCCGGGCGCTAGTGTCGTCCGCCCGGCAAGGAGCCGGTGAACCCAGGGGGAGCACGAACCGCCATGCCCGAGAACCACACCGGATACCGGATCTCCGTCGTCGACGAGGACCCGCTGCGCGCCCGCAAGGACGCGCGCGAACTGCTCGCCGCGCTCGCCGGGGCGGACCCCACGGCCACGCTCGACCTTCCCGGGTTCGGCAGCGTGGCAGGGCTCGGGGACAAGGGCGGGCCGTCCGCCGAGACCGTCGGGCTGCTGCTGAACGCCGGGGCGTTCGTCGCCGCGCTGATCCAGGTGTGGCTGGCGCGGGTCCCGCAGCGCACGATCGTGGTCAAGCGGCCCGACGGGGCGGTCCTGCGCGTCACCGGCAAGGAGGCCCGCGAGGACGACACGCTGATCGAGCGGTTCCTCGCGGACGACGGCGGCGACGGCACGACGGCGGGCTGAGCGACGGTGACCGACAACGACCGCCACGCGTTACTCGTCGGTGTCTCCACGTACGACGACGGGGCGTACCGGGACCTCCCGGCCGTGCGGGCCGACCTGCACTACATGCGGGCGGTGCTGGAGAACACCGAGATCGGGATGTACAACGAGTGCGCGGTGGCCGCCGAGCCGACGCGCGTGGAGATGCTGCACGCCGTCGAGACGTTCCTGGAGGCCCGGCAGGCCAGCGAGACCGCGCTGCTCTACTTCAGCGGGCACGGCGAGTACTGCGAGCAGGACGGCCAGCTGTACTTCCTGACCCGGGACACCGACCCCGCCGACCTGCCGGGCACGGCCGTACCGGCGGAGTTCCTGGAGCGGATGCTCCAGTCCTGCCGGGCCGCGTCCAAACTGGTCCTGCTGGACTGCTGCTCCAGCGGTTCCGTCGTCCAGGGCTGGACCGCCAAGGGCCCGGCGGGGCAGCCGGGCCGGCCCGCGCCGAGCACCCTGCTGCGGCCGACCGGCGTGTACTTCATCACCGCGTCCGACGCCCTCCAGGCGGCCTCCGCGATGGCGCCGCAGGGGTCGGACCTCGGCACCTCCCGGTTCACCGGGGAGATCGTCGAGGGCCTGCGCAACGGCCGGATCAAGGACGGCGGCTGGATCACCCCGGACGACCTCTTCGACTACCTGACCGCACAGATGACCCGCGAGGGGGTGCCGGAGGAACAGCGGCCCACCAAGTCCACGATCAGGGCCACCCGGAGCCTGCCCTTCGCCCGGTCGGTGGCACGACCGGTGCGGCTTCCCGTGCTGCCCCACGACGCCACCGGGGCCGCCCGGCGCTCCCCCGCGCTGCTGAAGGCGCGGGAGACGGCCGAGGCGGACGAACGGGACGGCGTCGACCCGCAGCGGCTGCTGCGCTACTACGCGGACTGCCTCACCGCGCAGGCGGCGGCCGGGATGCGGCCGGACCGGGACGCCGGCCGGAACACGAAGTACTTCCTGCTGGCCCAGGGTGAGGAGACCGTCCAGTCGGGCCGCGGACCGCACATCGTCGCGCCCGGCTCACTACACCGGCTTCCGGCGGGTGATGACGCGGCGCGAGGAGATGCGTCTGACACCGCCCGACGTGCTGATCACCAACTACAAGATGCTCGACCTGCTGCTCCAGCGCGGCGAGGACCGGGGGCTGTGGGAGGGGGCCGAGCCCGCAACGCCGTACGCACCGCGCGGCCCAGTCCCTCGGTCGCCCGGTGGACGGGGTGGTGTTGGGCGTGTGGTTGGTCCCGTGCTCGTGGGGTGGGATGTCGCCGATCGCTGTGTGGAGGTGCTGGTTGTCGAGCCGGTCGGCCCATCCCGCGGTGGCGGGTTCGCCACGGTTGCGGGACCCGCCACGAGGACGGAGCCCGCAACCGGTTGTTCGCCGGACAGAGGTCAGCCGCTGACCGTGATGTTCGAGCTCCCGCTGCTCTGGTAACCCTCGGTGGCCATGATCATGTAGTACCTGAACTGGCCCATGTTCATGCCCGCGCGCGCCCAGGCGTCGAAGTGGTTGCCGGTGGTGATGGTGCCGGAGCCACTGGTCACCTTCGACTGCCGGACGCTCCAGTACTGGTCGAAGGTGCGGGTGCCCTCGACGGAGGGGGCGTTGTACCGCGTCGTCTTGTAGATGTCGTACGTGCCGCCGTCGCTGTAGACGGTGCCCCTGTGCTCGCCGGTGGGCCGGTAGCTGCCCCAGTTGTCGACGATGTAGTACTCCACCAGCGGGTTCGACGTCCAGCCGTAGAGGCAGCCGTAGCCGTTGCCCGACGGGTTGAAGTAGCCGGTGTAGCGGACCGTCCTGCGCCCGCCGGTGTTCCAGCCCTTGCCGGCGACGAAGTTGCCGCAGTTGGTCCACCGGGTGCTGTAACTGCCGCCGCCGTTGAGCGTCATGGAGACGGAGCCGCCGCCGTCGGTCCAGAACGAGTAGTACATGCCGTCGTAGCCGGTCTGGTTGGTGGTGATGGTGGTGGCGGCGTGGGCGGTGCCGGGCAGCAGTAGTCCGGACGCGGTGGCGAGCGCGACCGTGCCGGCGCCGCCGAGGAAGCCTCGTCGGCTCAAGCCGCTGAAGGGAGCGGGGTTCTGCTGGATCCGGTCCTGCTGCGTGCCGTCCTGCTGCATGCGTCCTCCCGATGAAGGCTGGTGGGGGGCGGGCGGCTTCTGCTGCCCGCGGCCTTGCATGGAACACGGCGGGGGTCGCCCGTCGTCGTGCCGCAACGACCGACCGCCGCCCCCGGTCGCATGACGCGGGGGGAACGACGGTCTCCTGTCGTTCGGTGGCCACAGTTTTCGTAGAGTGCCATGGGCCTGTCAACACTTTCGACAGCCTTTCGGAAACACTTCTACCACCTGAAGAGGTCTTGGCGAGTACGTCTCCGCTGTTCAAGCCACCTCTCACGCCAACCGTCGCGAGGGATGGGATGAGATGAGGAAGGTACGCACCGCAATCATGTGCGCGACGTTCGAAACTTTCGGATAGGTGTGGACGCGACTGCTGCGGCCCCACCGGGAAGGACTGCGCGCGAACGGCCTGGCACGAGTCACCGCGTACGACGCGCCGAACGGCCGGAGCAGCGCCTGGAACCAGGACATCAGGTAGGCGGGGGCAGGAGTCGAGGGGCCGGGCAACGCCCGCCCCCGCCCAGGATGTCGCGAACCCACTGACATCCCCGGCACCTTCTGTGGCAGGTTTCCGCGCGCCGGCAGCGGAATCCCGCTCGTGGCCGGATCGCCGGCTGCGCGTTGCGAGGGACGCCGTCCACTCGAACCGCTGCCGGAGAGAGACAGGTCGAGCTCTCCTGGCCACAAAACCGCAGGTCAGACACTCTTGTCAGCTAGCTCCAGGATCGCCACGCACTCCACGTGCGCCGTCATCGGAAAGATGCCGGCCTGAGCGGGGTACAGAAAAGACGAGGTCGGACGCGTTCTTCCGGACCGCTCCCCTGCGCGCGGACGGACCCGACGCCTCGAGTGACCCATTTGCCGGTCGGTCCAAGACGTGCGGCCGGGAGAGCGGGTTGCCCTGTCTGCACGAGCACGCCTGTGCCCAGACGTCAGGTGAACGCCAACGCCCGATGTGCAATGCTTCATCGCCCCTACCACATGCGACCAACGGAAGCCATCTCTCCGTTTCTCCAGTGTGGCTGGTTATGATCGGTACATCACGCCGCGTCAAAGCCGAACCGGACTTCCCCCAGTCCTGAACCCAGGACTGCGTCTGGTCTCGGCGGTCGGGCCGTCCCCCCTGGTTCCCCGCTCTCCGAGGATTGATGTCTCCCATAGAACCCGAAGGCACACGAGGGCAGCCGGCGACTCGTCGGCGGCGTACTCTGCGCCTGCGTACACTGCTCATTTGGCTGGCAATCGTCCCTATTCTGGCGATGAGTGCCCAAGTGGCCATGACCGCACAGCCGCTGGTACACCAGTCAAAGCAACTACGCGCTGATGTGGCAGTCGGTGAGCGGACCGATGTACCCCTGACCAGGCTGATGGTCGAACTGCAGGATGAGCGGACGATGACCGCCACACGGTGGGCGAGCGGCTCCGTGTCCGAGAAAGAGCTGCGCGAGCAGCGCGCGGCCACGGACCGGGCCGCGGACGAGTTCCGCCGGGCGGCGGACGGAGCTCTGGCGGCGACCGGGCGCGAGGACGATCATTACGTCGCGGAGCTGAAGCACAGCCTCGCGGATCTGGCCGCGTTCCGCGAGCGCGCGGACGCGCGCAGCGGGGACGCGGATCGGACGATCGGCTACTACTCCGACCTCGTCGACCGCATCATCCGGGTGTACCAGAACGAGTTCAGCCATGCGGAAGACGCCGAGCTCATCCAGGAGAGCGGCCTGGTCGTCACGGTGTTCACGGTGTCCGAGATGGTGGCACGCGAGACCACCATCCTCGCCATGGCCGGGCCGTCCAGGCGTCTGAGCCCTTCCGGGTTCGCCGAATTCGTCAACTCCGTCGGATCCCAGCGGTACCAGTACGACGAGTGGGTCGCGCCGTATCTGACGGCCGAGGAGAAAGCGGCCTACGACCAGGTCTTCGCCTCGGACGGCTGGAAGACGAAGGTCCGTATCGAGGACGCGGTCATCTCCGACCACCAGAACACCGCGTCCGGCATCGAGCTACCCAAGGAAGCTGACGCCTGGCAGGCCGCGTATGACGAGTTCGCGTCGCGCCTTGACGCGCTCAACGCGAAACAGGGGCGAGCACTGCTCGTGCACGCCGACGCCAAGGCCACGCAGTTGGAGAACGAGGTCCTCTGGCTGATCGCCGGAAACGGCGCAGCCGTCTTTGCCGTCGCGGCCGTCATCGTGCTCACCACGCGCTCCGTGCTCCGCCGCCTGCGCGGTCTGCACCAACGTACGGTGGCCATTGCGGAGGACATGCTGCCGGATGTCGTTGCCCGGCTCCAGCGCGGGCAGCCCGTCGACGACGACGCGCTGCCCGCGGTGAGCGGAGACCGGGACGAGGTCGGACGTATCAGCGACGCGTTCGCCCGGGTCGTCTCCGTATCCGTCGACGGGCATGCGCGGCTCGCGGCCGAGCGTCAGGGTTTCGGTATGTTCGCCGCGGGCATCGCCTCGCGCACCGGAAACCTGGTCAGCCGCCAGTTGGCCCTCACCGACGAACTGCAGGACGCCTTCGGACACGACGAGGAGCTTCTCGCCCGGTTGATGCGATCCGACCAGTTGACGGTGGGTATGCGGCGGCAGATCGAGAACCTGCTCATCCTGGCAGGTGGGGAGATCCCCGATCCGCACACCGAGCCCATGCGCGTCGCCGACCTGCTGCGCGAAGCCGCGGCGGAAGTCGAGGACTTCCGGCGGATCGAGCGCCAGGCCCTGGACGAGATCAGCGTGGCACCGCGGGTGATCAGCGAGATCAGCCACCTCCTGGCAGAACTCCTGGACAACGCCACCCGGTTCTCCCCGCCGCAGTCGAAGGTGATCATCCGTGCCGAACTGGTGACGGACGGGCTGTTGGTCGACATCGAGGACCGCGGGCCTCGGGTGACCGCCGCAACCTACGAGGAGATGAACAGGCGTCTGCACTCGGCCCCGCCGTATTCCGTCCTGGCGGAGAACGCGCACCGGCTCGGACTCTTCGTGGTCGGCCACATCGCCGAACAGCTCGGGGCCACAGTGACGCTGCGCCGCTCGGTATACGGAGGGACGTCGGCCGTGGTGATTCTTCCCGAGGAACTCCTTGTGCCGACCGAACCGGTCCGGGCGGGAAAGGAAGCGCCGCGCGCGGCGGCGATGCCCGCCCCGGCACCGGGCCCGTCCGACGAACGCAAGCCCGAGCTGGTCCTGCACGCGAAGACCGGGCCGGCCGGCCGTAGGACGCCGGAGCGCCTGCCCGAGCGGCCGGTGGAGAGTAAGCCGTCGGTTCCTTCCCTGACACGGAGCGGTGACGCGAAGCCGGCCCTCCCCGAGCGCATCCCACAGGCTCACATCGCCGAGCAGCTCCGCGCGCCGCACGCACCGGAGACTGCCGTCCATCAGGACGCGGCGACACCCGAGGAAGTGGCCGACGCCTGGGCGGACTACGAACACGGGACTCAGACAGTGGAAGAAGAACTCCGACGGGATCAGCCATGACGACAACGAACGACATGATCTACAGCGTCCTGGACAACAACCTGAGCAGGATCGCCGGCATCCAGGGAGCCGTGCTCCTGTCCAACGACGGGATCAAGCTCAGCTCGTACGAGCTGGAACGGGACCAGGCGGAGCGCATAGCCGCCGCGTCCTCCGGCATCGCTTCCACGATGAAGGCGATATCCAGGGAGGTCGACGGCGGCCGGGTGATCCGCCAGCTGGTCGAGATGGACGACTGCTATCTCTGCATCGTCGGGTGCGGGGAGGGCAGCACGCTCATCGTGGTGACCTCCCGCAAGGCGCGGCTGGGGGAGCTGGGCGGTGAAGCCGTGCGCACCGCCCAGGCGCTCGGTGAGTGGCTGAGCACGCCTGATCGCGGCCAGGCGCAGCCGTCGTAATGGCGGACGAGCCCAGGCCGGGAGAGGGAGGCCACCGCCGGACGCGGCTGTACGCGCTGACCGATGGACGTACGGCGGCTGCACACACCGCCCTCACCATGGACACCACGATCACGGCGGTGGCCGTCGCGGACGGCCACGGCGGCCTGCCCAGCGAGTGGCAGGCCATCCTCGCGATGTGCTCGCCTCCGGGCGGCCTGGCGGTCGCCGAGATCGCGGCGCGCATGCACATCCGCCTCACTCCCATGACGCTTCTTCTCGGCGAACTCGCGGATCGGGGGCTGATCGAGCACCGGCCACCCCTGGAAGGGGCCGAGACCACCAATGTCCACCTGCTCATGAAAATTAGGGACAACCTTGCCCGGATATGACGCCCCTGCCCAGGAAGCGGACCCCGTCAAAATCCTCATCGCTGGGGGATTCGGCGTCGGCAAGACGACCCTGATCGAGACGGTCTCCGAGATCGAGCCGTTGCGCACCGAGGAGCGGCTGACGAGCGCGGGCGTCGGCGTCGATGACCTCGACGGCATCGAGTCCAAGGCGGTTACCACCGTCGCGATGGACTTCGGCCGCATCACCCTCACCGACGCACGGGTCGTGCTCTACCTGTTCGGCACACCTGGCCAGGAGCGCTTCTGGTTCATGTGGGACGACCTGCTGAACGGGGCACTCGGGGCTATTGTCCTTGTCGACACACGACGCCTCGACCGCAGTTTCCCGGCCGTCGACTTCTTCGAGAACCGAGGGGTTCCGTTCCTGGTCGCCGCGAACTGTTTCCACGGCGAACAGCCCTACACCGCCGAGGAGATCAGGGCGGCGCTGCATCTGCGTGACCCGAACACACCCATCCACTTGCTCGATGCCCGCTCCCGTGACGACGCGCGCGGGGCGCTGCTCTCGCTTCTGGACATGCTCATCGCCAAAGCCGGGGTCGCGGCGACCGACTGACTTCGGCCTGCCACGTGGTGGCGTGGAGGTTCACGACCGCGACCGTAGACCCGGTGCAGGCCGCCGCCGCGTCGGCCGTCGAGGAATGCCGGCCGGTACCAGCCGTCGTCCTCGTACTCGAACCAGCCGTCGTCGGGGAACGCCTCTCGCGGCACGGCCCGGACTGAGCTGAGCCGGTTCTCGTAGCGGCCCTGAAGCCGGGCATGATTGATCCGGCAGATGGGAAGCACAGCTTTGATGCCTGCACCCCGGAAGTACGCGCCGAGCCGACGGCCGTCCCGGCGACTTCATCGGTGACCGACCCGTCAACTCCGTCATCCAACCTGTTGGACGTCCCACAGCACACCTCCCTGATCAGGAGTGTTGCATCGACCGGTTGAACTCGCCCCGAGAACTGGTTGCCCGTGCGGCGCACGATCGGGGTGCATCCCTTGGCGCCCCAGGTTCGGCCGGTGACCTGGTCGGAACGGATACCGACCTGGTCGGCGAAGAGGACCTCGGCGCCCTCGGCCTTCGCCTGCGCGTGGATCGCCGGCCAGGTCTCCTCCCGCCAGACGCGGACCGCTTCCGGGTTCTGCTCGACGGCCCGCTTGTCCGGGCGCTGGAAGGACATGCCCCACCGGCGCAGGTACTTGCCCACCCCCTGCTCGGTCAGCCGCACCCGGTACAGCTTCGCGATCAGATCGCCCACCCCGGCCCGCGTCCACAGCTGCCCAGCCAGCCCCAGGTCACAGGGACGGTGATCCAGTACAGCCCGCCGGACCGCCTGCTGCTCGACTACGTCGAGGACCTGAGACCGCCAGGAGGAGATCGACCGCCGGTTCTTCGCCATCGCCACCGACCTCATCGGCACCCCCACCGAACTGATCGACGAGACGGGCGACATCGCGTGGCGCACCCGGAGCACGCTCTGGGGCACCACGGCCTGGTCCCGGGACAGCAGCACCTACACCCCACTCCGCTTCCCCGGCCAGTACTACGACCCCGAAACCGGCCGCTACACCTCCCCCGACCCCCTCGGCCTCGCTCCCGCCCCGAACCCCGTCGCGTACGTGCACAACCCGCACACCGTGTGCGACTCTTCGGCCTGCCGTCGTACCCGAACGGCGACGGCCCGGCCGTCGGCGGGTACACCTCCAAAGGCGATGGGCAGGGTCTCAAACGCTCCGCCATGGTGAGCGACGACCAATGGCACTTCAACACCGGCCACGGCTACGACCGGGACCGCGTCGGCCCGGACGGAACCACGAACGATCTGCGGACCGCCAACGTGCTGGTCAAGGCCCGGTGGACCTTGCGGGCCATGAATCGCTCCGGGAGCGGGGACGGGCCGCGCTCTCGGCTCCAATAAGCGTGGGGCCGGCGTGGCAGCTCGCCCCGCCGCTGCGCAGGTGCAGCAGGACGCCCGTACCGGACTCCTTGCCCCGTGCCGATGGGTCCGGTCCACCCGGCCCTCCGCTGAAGAGGTCCGGGAGGATGAGGCTTCCGCTTCGTGCGTCATTTGAGCGTCAAGAATCTCCGAACGAGACCTTGAAGACGTCGCCGATACAAGCGCCTCCCTCATGAATGCGCAGGTCAGGGGGCTCTTGAGGGGCGCCCCGTCCGCTCGAACCGCTGCATGGAGGGAAACAGGTCGAGCCATCCCACCCGGGCCACACAACCGCAGGTCAGGCACCCTTGTCCGCAGGCTCCAGAATCGCCACGCACTCCACGTGCGAGGTCATCGGGAACAGGTCGAACACCCGCAGCGTCCGTACCCGGTACCCCCCGTCCCGGAAGTACCCCAGGTCCCGTGCCAGCGCCGCCGGGTCGCAGGCCACGTACGCGATGCGGCGGGCGCCCAGCGACGACAGGTGCTCCACCGTCTTGCGGCCCGCGCCCGCGCGCGGCGGGTCGAGGACGACGAGGTCGGCCTCCGTGATGCCCGTGCGGGGCAGGACGGACTCGACCTTGCCCTGTTCGATGCGGACGCGGGGGAAGGCCTCGAGGTTGTGCCGGGCGTCCTCGACGGCCCGCTTGCCGGACTCGATGCCGAGGACCGCGCCCTGCTCGCCCACCCGGTCGGCGAGCGCGCCCGCGAACAGGCCGACGCCGCAGTACAGGTCGAGGGCCATGTCGCCCTTGCGCGGCAGCAGGCCCTGCATGACCGCGGTGACCAGGGTGTCCGCCGCCTTCGGGTGGACCTGCCAGAAGCCGCCGTCCCCGACCCGGTGGGTGCGGCCGTCCGCGCGTTCGCGGACGAAGGGGCGGCCGTGGACGCGGTGGACCTGGCCGGAGCGTTCGTCGATGCGCAGGACCGAGACCGGGCGGTCGAGTTCGACCAGGGGCAGGCGGGCGCCCGGCTTGGGGGTCAGGATGACCTGGCGGTCCTGGGAGCCCGTGGCGGCGATCGCCTCGACGGAGTCCATGCCCGTCCAGTCCCGCTTCTCGATGCCCAGTTCGCTGACGCCCTCGGCGGCGATCATGCAGTGGTCGATCGGCTCGACCTCGTGCGAGCGGTGCCGGCGCAGTCCCGCGCGGCCGTCGGCGGTCACGGCGTACTGCACGCGCGTGCGCCACGCCGGGACCTGGCCCGCGGGGACCTTGTCGCCCTCGGCGGGCATCACCGTGCCGTCCCAGCCGGCCTCCTCGGGCGTGAGCCCGGCGAGGTGCTGCAACTGCTCGGCGACGACCTCGCCCTTCAGGCGCCGCTGGGCGCCCGGCTTGGCGTGCTGCCAGTCGCAGCCGCCGCAGCGGCCGGGACCGGCGAAGGGGCAGGGGGCGTCGATCCGGTCCTTGGAGGCGTCCAGCACCGTCACCGCGTCCGCGCGCAGGAACCGGGCTCCCTCCTCGCCCTCCGTCACCCGTGCGACGACCCGCTCGCCGGGCAGCGCGTGCCGGACGAACAGCACCTGTCCCTCGGACGTACGGGCGATGCAGTGGCCGCCGTGGGCGACGGGGCCGATCTCGACCTCGTACTCCTCCCCCACCAGCGATTTCCTCGGTTCTGCCTGCATGGGCGGGGTGACTCCACAACATCGAGAGCGGACGGGCGCGTCGGCCCGTGACAACAGCCCACCAGTCTACGTGGGTGTGGAGGTGTCCTTCGCCCGCTCCGCCGGACCGCGGCGCACCGAGCCGGGTGCGATCCAGTCCTGCCGCTTGCGGGCCCGCTTCTTGGCCGCCTCGGACGATTGGAGCTGGTACGGCACCGACGTCACCATCACGCCCGGGGTGAACAGCAGCCGGCCCTTGAGCCGCAGCGCGCTCTGGTTGTGCAGCAGATGCTCGTACCAGTGGCCGACGACGTACTCGGGGATGATCACGGACACCACGTCGCGCGGCGCCTCGTTGCGCAGGCTCTTGACGTACTCGATCACCGGGCGGGTGACCTCCCGGTACGGCGAGTCGAGCACCTTCAGGGGTACGCCGATGCCACGCCGCTCCCATTCCGCGCGCAGCGCCTTGGTCTCGGCCGGGTCCACGTTGACGCTGAGCGCCTCCAGGGTGTCGGAGCGCATCAGCCTGGCGTATCCGAGCGCGCGCAGCGTGGGACGGTGGATCTTGGAGATGAGGACGACCGAGTGGACCCGGGAGGGCCGCACGCTGTCGTCGCCGGGGACCTCCGGTGCCGCGATCTCCTCGGCCACGCGGTCGTAGTGCCTGCGGATGGCCGTCATCGTCGCGTAGAAGATGCACATGCCGAGCAGTGCGACCCAGGCGCCGTGGGTGAACTTGGTGACGAGCACGACGACCAGGACCATGCCGGTGAAGAAGGCACCGAAGGCGTTGATGGCCCGCGAGCGGATCATGTGCCGGCGTTCGGCGGTCGCCTTCTCGGTGGCCAGCAGGCGGTTCCAGTGCCGGACCATGCCGGTCTGGCTGAGCGTGAAGGACATGAACACGCCGACGATGTAGAGCTGGATCAGGCGCGTGGAGTCGGCCTCGTAGACCCACACCAGCAGGCCGGCGGCGCCCGCGAGCAGCACGATGCCGTTGGAGAAGGCGAGGCGGTCGCCGCGGGTGTGCAGCTGGCGGGGGAGGTAGCGGTCCTGGGCGAGGATCGAGCCGAGCAGCGGGAAGCCGTTGTAGGCGGTGTTGGCGGCGAGGAACAGCACCAGCGCCGTGGCGGCGGCGAGGATCATGAACAGGATGCTGCCGTGGCCGAAGACGGCCTCGGCGACCTGGGAGATCACCGGGTCCTGGACGTAGTCGGCGCCGAGCGGGGCGCCGTCGTGGATCAGGTCCTTGGCCGGGTCCTCCGCCATCCGGACGCCGGTGGCCATGGCCAGCCCGATGATGCCGCAGAACATGGTGACGGCGAGCAGGCCCATCATGGCGAGCGTCACCGCGGCGTTGCGCGACTTGGGCTTGCGGAAGGCCGGTACGCCGTTGGAGATCGCCTCGACACCGGTGAGCGCGGCGCAGCCGGAGGAGAAGGCGCGCAGGAGCAGGAAGACCAGGGCGAAGCCGGCCAGTCCGGGGTGCTCGGGCTTGATCTCGAAGTCCGCGGTCGGGGCCCGCATCTCGTCGCCGAGGACGATCCCGCGGAACGCCCCCCACGCGATCATGGTGAAGACGCCCGCGACGAAGACGTACGTGGGGATCGCGAAGAGCGTGCCCGACTCCCTGACGCCGCGCAGGTTCATCAGTGTCAGCAGCACGATCACGCCGACCGCGCAGGCCACCTTGTGCTCGACGACGAACGGGACGGCCGCGCCCAGGTTCTCGATGCCGGAGGAGATCGACACGGCGACCGTGAGGACGTAGTCGACGAGCAGGGCGCTCGCCACGGTCAGGCCGGCCCGGGGGCCGAGGTTGGTGTTGGCCACCTCGTAGTCGCCGCCGCCGCTGGGGTAGGCGTGCACGTTCTGCCGGTAGGAGGCGACCACGGTGAACATCAGCACGACGACCGCGACGGCGATCCAGGGGCTGAAGTGGTACGCCGACAGGCCCGCGATGGACAGGACCAGCAGCACCTCGCCGGGGGCGTACGCCACGGAGGACAGCGGGTCGGAGGCGAAGACGGGAAGTGCGACACGCTTCGGCAGGAGGGTCTCCCCCAGCCGGTCACTGCGCAGTGCGCGCCCGATGAGGATCCGTTTGGGCACGTCGGTCAGTTTGGACACAACAGAGGATCGTAAGCCCCCGGTCCGGGGGCGGCCCACCCGCCACCCCACATCCGCGCGGCCTCTGCCCACCGGGTGAATCAGCGGGGTGGCCGGGCCCCGGATTCCGCAGGTGGGGACAGTTCCATGGCTATATGACCGAACCCTGTCCGTCTTCCCCCGCGGTTCCCCGGCCGCAGCCGCACCTGGAGGTTCCATGCACCCGACCGCAGAACTGATCGGCGCCGCGGCAGCCCTCCTCGGCCTCGGCATCCTCACCCTGGCGAGCGTGCGCAGCATCACGCGCCGTTGACCGTCCCGGGCAGGCGCTCGCCGGTGCCGCCGGACTCCGCGGAATCGTGACGCCGGAGGCGCGCGGCACGGGCACCGCCAGGACGTCGGTCCCGGTGGTCGTGGTGGTTCCCCTCCCCGTCCGGGCCCCGGATCTCGTCCGGGCCCCGGACACGACCCGTGGCGCCGATACGCCGGAGTGCGGCACGCGAACACGACGGCCGGGCCCCGGAGGGCGTCAGGGGCGCGATCCCCCGGCATGATGTTGCCCTGCGGCCCGCACTCAGGCCGCTGTGTGTTGCCTGGCGAGCCGAGAGAGAGACATGGGCACGGAAGTCATGAGGGCCGCAGGGCCTGCAGGAAGCGCGGTGTAACGCGATGCATATTGTCATCATGGGCTGCGGCAGGGTGGGTTCCGCCCTGGCCCAGACCCTGGAGGAACAGGGGCACACGGTCGCCGTGATCGACCAGGATCCCACCGCCTTCCGCCGGCTGGGCTCCTCGTTCGGCGGCCGCCGGGTCACCGGCGTCGGCTTCGACCAGGACACCCTGCGCGAGGCGGGCATCGAGGAGGCGGGCGCCTTCGCCGCCGTCTCCAGCGGCGACAACTCCAACATCATCGCCGCGCGGGTGGCCCGGGAGATGTTCGGCATCGAGAACGTCGCCGCCCGTATCTACGACCCGCGCCGCGCGGAGGTCTACCAGCGCCTCGGCATCCCCACGGTGGCGACCGTCCGCTGGACGGCCGACCAGATGCTGCGCCGGCTGCTCCCCTCGGGCGCCGAGCCGCTGTGGCGCGACCCCACCGGCGGGGTCCAGCTCGCCGAGGTGCACACCTCCACGGCCTGGGTGGGGCACAGGATCAGCAGGCTGCAGGACGAGACGGGCGTGCGGGTGGCCTTCCTGACCCGGCTCGGTGAGGCGATGCTGCCCAGCTCGGGCACCGTGCTGCAGGAGGGCGACCTGGTGCACGTGATGATGCGCACCGACGAGATCAACCGGGTCGAGGCGGCGTTCGCCAAGGGTCCCGGAGAGGAGGGCGGTCACTGATGAGGGTCGCCATTGCCGGAGCCGGCGCGGTCGGCCGCTCGATCGCGGGCGAGCTGCTGGAGAACGGCCACGAGGTCCTGCTCGTCGACAAGGCGCCGACCGCCATCTCGGTCGAGCGCGTGCCGCAGGCCGAGTGGCTGCTCGCCGACGCCTGCGAGATCACGTCCCTGGACGAGGCGGCGCTCCAGCGCTGCAACGTCGTCATCGCCGCGACCGGCGACGACAAGGTCAACCTCGTCGTCTCACTGCTCGCCAAGACCGAGTACGGCGTCCCGCGCGTGGTCGCCCGGGTGAACAACCCCAAGAACGAGTGGCTGTTCACCGAGGCCTGGGGCGTGGACGTCGCCGTCTCCACACCGCGGCTGATGTCGGCCCTGGTGGAGGAGGCGGTCAGCGTCGGCGACCTGGTCCGGCTGCTGCGTTTCAGCCACGGCGACGCCAACCTGGTCGAGCTGACCCTGCCCGAGGAGTCGGCGCTGGCCGGCACCCAGGTCGGGGACGTCCAGTGGCCGCAGGACACCTCGCTGGTCGCCATCATCCGCGGCACGCGCGTGCTGACCCCGACCGGGGAGGACTCCCTGGAGGCGGGCGACGAGCTGCTCTTCGTGGCCGCCCAGGCCCGCGAGGAACAGCTGGAGGACCTGCTCTCGGTACGCAAGGACGACATGCCCCGCCAGTGACACGGGGGCGCCGGGAACCCGGGCGCCCCCTCCGGCCCGTCCGGCGATCGAGGACGATGCCGTTCGGACCGGAGCGGGGGCCCGGGGACTGGCAGTTCCCGGGGACGGGGGAAGGCCCGCCTACTCGCCCGCCGAAGCCGCGGCCCTGCGCTCCTCCTCCGCGCGCTCCTCGGCTTCCATCTCGGCGAACACGTCGATCGGCGGGGGCGCCTTCGCCAGGAACACCCACGTCAGATACACGGCGAGCAGGAACGGCGGGATCTTCAGCGCGACCAGCACCCAGCCCAGCTGGGTGGTGTCCGCCCACCAGTACAACGGGAAGAGGATCGCGCTCTTGCCGAGCAGGATCAGTCCCCAGGCCCAACTGGCCTTGGTGTAGGCCTTCTTGCGACCGGGGTTACGGGTGCGCCAGGAGAGGTTCTCCTTGAAGACGGGGCCGAGCATCAGCCCGATCAACGGGACACCCGCCATCGCGGTGACGATGTACGCCAGGGCCAGGCCGAGGGTGTAGAGCATGCCCGGCAGGTAGAAGTCCTTGGCGTTGCCGGTCATCATCGCGAAGACCACGCCGAAGGCGACACCGAAGACGCCGCTGAAGGCGTGCTTGACGGTGTCCTTCATCACCAGGCGGACCACGACCATCACCAGCGCCACGGCGAGCGCCGCGATCGCCGACATGTGCAGGTCCTTGTTGATCGTGTAGATGCTGACGAACAGGAGCCCGGGCAGCACCGTCTCGACCATGCCCCGCACCCCGCCGAACGCTTCGAACAGGGCGGCCTCCGTCACCGCCCGGGCGTCGTCCGCGGATGTGTCTTCGGTTGTCGGCTTGTCGAGCGACGTCACCGGCTACTCCCGTCCGAGGGGTCTCAGTTCGTATTTCGGATTGAACAGCACCCGGCGGCCCCGGCTCATCGAGATCCGGCCCGATGCGATCAGCCTGCGCCCCGGCTCGATCCCCACGATGGAGCGCCTGCCGAGCCACACCACGTCCAGCGCGGCGGAGCCGTCGAACAACTCGGCCTCCAGGGCCGGCGCCCCCGCGCGGGGGCGCAGCGTGACCGTGCGCAAGGTACCAGTAACCGTGACGATCTGCCGGTCCCGGCAGTCGCCTATTCGCGTACAGCCCGCGGTCTCGGCGTCCTCGCGCAGCTCCTCCGACTCCAGGTCCTCCTGCGAGGAGGAGAGCCGGTCGAGCATGCGCCGGAACCGGCCTGCCGGCTTCTCGGATCGAGGAACAGCACTCATACTTGAAGCGTACCGGGGTGCACTGACGGTTACGTACCCCCTGCTTCCCCGGTCCGGACCGGCCGCTCCGGCCGCCGCCGCGGGCACCGCCCCGACCTTCACTTCTCGAAGCGGTACCCCATCCTCGGCTCGGTGATCAGGTGCCTCGGTCGTGACGGATCCGCCTCCAGCTTCCGCCGTAGCTGCGCCATGTACACGCGCAGGTAGTTCGTCTCCGTCCCGTACGACGGCCCCCACACCTCCCGCAGCAGCCGCTTCTGCGTCACCAACTGCCCGCTGTTGCGCACCAGCACCTCCAGCAGATGCCACTCGGTGGGCGTCAGCCGTACGCCCTTCCCGTCACGGGTGGCCTTCCTGGCGGCCAGGTCGACGGTGAACCCGTCGGTCTCGACGACCGTGCCGCCCCTGTCACCGGCGGGTTCCGCGCGGCGTACGGCGGCCCGCAGCCGGGCCATCAGCTCGTCCATGCCGAAGGGCTTGGTCACGTAGTCGTCGGCCCCCGCGTCCAGCGCCAGGACCTTCTCGGTGGAGCAGTGCCGCGCGGACAGCACCAGGATCGGCACCCGGGTCCGGCCGCGCAGGTCCCTGATCACCTCGACCCCGTCCATGTCGGGCAGGCCCGGGTCGAGGACGACGACGTCGGGACGGCGGGCGGCGGCCGCGCGCAGGGCACCCGCGCCGTCGTGGGCGGCGTCGACCTCGTAGGAGCACGCCCTGAGGCTGATGACGAGGGCGCGCACGACGGCCGGGTCGTCGTCGACCACCAGCACACGCGTCATGAGAGCTGCCTTTCCGGTTCCGCGGCGGGTACGGACCTCTCCTCCGGGCCGTGCGGCAGCACCTCGGTACGGGGCCGGCCGTGGGGTTCCACGGAGGCGGCCACGCGGTCGGTGCCGCGCCCGGCCCGGCGGTGTGCCTCGCGGGGCGTCGCGCACGTCCTGCCGACGCCCGGTGCCGCACCGGGGTGGATCCGAAGCCTGCCGCCCGCCATGGCCCTCATTGTCATCCGGTCGTCCTCGCCGCGGAGCCGAACCGGCGGGTCCGCGACGGGCGGCGTGCCGGTACCGGAAAAGTGTGTGGACCGTTCCCGGCGCGGCTCCGGTGCCGTACGGCTCGTGCACGTCCTCGACGCGCGCCGTGGTCCCGGTGACCGCCTCACCCGTGCGGCCGCCCTCCCCCGTGGACCGGGCGCCGGTGTCTCCGTCCGGCGCCCGGTGGATCAACGGTCAGGCGGGGTTGTCGCCGTGGGTGAGGGTCTCCCGGGCGGCGAAGAGGTCGTTGGTGCCGGAGGGGCGGGTGCGTTCGGTCAGCGCCCGGGTGCTGCTCATGGCGTGGCCGAGGCGGTTGTGCAGGGCGTTGTGACCGACCTCGGTGACCGGGCCCGGGCCGAGGTGCGGGGAGCCGCCGCACAGCCCGCCCGGGACGGCCGCGCCCTGTTCGTACGTGGCCTGGAAGCGGTTCGGGTCGGCGTACTTGCTCGCCGTCATCCGGTCGAGGGCGCCCTTCCAGGGCCGGGCGCCCTCGTCGGCCTTGCTCCGCGCGAAGTCCAGCCGACTCCGGGAGACGGTGACGCCCGGGTGGACGAAGGCGGCGGGGGCGGCGTCGGCGCGTTCGGCGTCGGGGTGGAGCACCAGGGTGGCGGCCGGTGCCGCGGTGGGGAGGGCGGGCAGGGCCGTGCGGCCGCCGCGGCGGCGGCGTGGGAGACAGATGACACGTGAGGGCCAGCCGTTCCCGCATGCGGACATCAGGCGTCTTCTCGAACGCCCGGATGGCCCGAGACGGTAGGTACAGACCAATACGGCGTCAAGGGTCCGCGCACGCCGCAGGGCCGCACCCCGCCGGGGTGCGGCCCTGCGGACCCTGTGTGACACGGCCCCGCGGGCCGACGGTGAGCGGCTAGCGGACCTCGGTGATCTCCGGTCCGCGCTGGAGCTGGCCCATGCCGCCCGCGAACCGGGAACCCTCCTCCTGCTGCACGTTCTCGGGAACCATCTGGGCGTCGTTCGGCAGCTTCAGGACGATCGGGTCGCGGGGCGCCATCGGGCCCTCGCCGCGCACCACCACGGTGTCCCGGAAGATCTGCTCCAGCAGCCCGGCGGCCCCCGGCTGCACCGCGCCTTGGCCCGAGATCACCCCGCGCAGGAACCAGCGGGGCCCGTCCACACCGACGAACCGCACGACCTGGAAGCCGCCGGTGCCGTCCGGCAGCTGCACGGGCACCTGGGCGCGGAGCTCCCAGCCCAGCGGGCCCTCGACCTCGTCGATGATGCCGCCCTGCTGGGTGATGCCGCTCGCGATCTCCTCGCGCACCTCGCCCCAGATGCCCTCACGCTTGGGCGCGGCGAAGGCCTGCAGCTGGATGGCGCTGTCACGCAGCACGACGGTGGCCGCGACGATCGCGTCGCCCGCGACCTCCACCCGCAGTTCCATGCCGTCGACACCGGGCACGAACAGGCCGCCCAGGTCGACCCGGCCCTCACCGGGTTCACGGACCTCCGTGCTGTCCCAGGGGCCGTCGGGCCGCGGCGCGGGCTCGAGCCTCAGCCGCTCGGCCGCCTTGTCCGCCTTGCCCGCCTCAGCGTCGACACCGTCGACGACCTGCTCGGCCTCGCCGGCCGCGCCCTCGGCGGCATCCTTCTTCTTGCGACGTCCGAACACGTCACTGTCCTTCCCGGTCGGATACGACCGAAGCGTATCGATTCCCACCCGTCGCGCCGCCCACGGCGGCCTGAACGCTTGTGCCGTTCTCGCCTTCCACCGAGGCGTGCCCGCCGGTGGACCCGAAGCCCCCCTCGGCCCGGGCCGAAGGGGGAAGCTCCGTGACCGACACGAAACGGACCCTCTCGACCTGCTGGACGACCAGTTGGGCAATCCGGTCGAAGCGCTCGAACCGCACGGTCTCGCGCGGGTCGAGATTCACCACGATCACCTTGATCTCCCCACGGTACCCGGCATCAACCGTCCCCGGGGCATTCACCAGGGCGACGCCGCAACGGGCGGCCAGACCGGATCGCGGGTGCACGAAGGCCGCGTACCCCTCGGGGAGGGCGACAGACACCCCGGTGGGCAGCACCGCACGCTCACCGGGAGCCAGCTCGCAGGCCTCGGTGGTCCGCAGGTCGGCCCCCGCGTCACCGGGGTGCTCGTACGCCGGGAGCGGTACACCGGGGTCGACACGCCTGATCAGCACCTCGAGTGCGCCGGGACGGGACTCGTTCACGGGTTCACCTCGAAGGCACGGGCACGGCGGACCTGGTCGGGGTCGCTCAGGGCGGCCCGGATCTCCTCCTCGCGGCCGTGGTCGACGAAGTGGTCGACCGCGACCTCGATGAACAGGGCGTCGGCGCGGACCGCGACCGGACCCTCGGGGCCGCCGATGCGCCCGGCGGCGGTGCAGTAGATCTTCCGCCCGGCCACCGCCGTCACCTCCGCCTCCAGGTGCAGCACGGTGCCGACGGGTACGGGCCGCACGAAGTCGGTCTCCAGCCTGCCGGTCACCGCGATCGTGCGCAGCAGCCAGTTGAGCGAGCCGAGCGTCTCGTCCAGGGCGGTGGCGAGCACCCCGCCGTGCGCCAGTCCCGGAGCGCCCTGGTGGGCGGACTGCACGGTGAACTCGGCGGTGATCGAGACGCCCGCGCCGGCGCGGGCCTCCAGGTGCAGCCCGTGGGGCTGTTCGCCGCCACAGCCGAAACACTGGCCGTAGTGCGCGCCGAGGACCTCGCCGGGCGCCGGGGCGTCCGGGTGGCGCACCGGTTTCACGGCGTCGGCCGGGGGCTGAAGAGCTGCGGAAGTACCACTCACAGCCGCAGACCTTACCCGCCCGTCCGTCACCCGCCGCAGCCCTCCCCGGACGTGCTTCGCGCCGGCCGCCCTGAGTGCGGCGACGCCCCGGCACCGTGCCAAGCTTGGATTCATGCAGCCCTCCGCCGCCCCGTACGAAGAACGCCTCACCGCCCCCCGCTCCTGGTGGCTGATCTCCTTCCTGGCGGGGGTCTCCATGGCGCTGGTCCTGCTGCCGTTCGGCACGCTGCCGATGCTCGGCGGACTGGCCGGCGGCACCGCCGTCGCGGCCGTCGCGGCCGGCTCGTACGGCTCGGTGCGGATCCGGGTCGTGGGCGGCCACCTGATCGCGGGCGAGGCGAAGGTCCCGGTGTCGGCGCTGGGCGAGGCGGAGATCCTGGACGCCGACGAGGCCCGGGCCTGGCGCACCCACAAGGCGGACCCTCGCTCCTTCATGCTGCTGCGGGCCTACATCCCCGGCGCGCTGCGCGTGGACGTCACGGACCCGGCGGACCCGACGCCCTACCTCTTCCTGTCCACCCGTGAGCCGGAGCGACTGGCACGGGCGCTGCGGGCGGCGAAGGACGGCGCGGACGCCGCGTAGGGCCGGCCCTCGGGCGCCGCACGGCGCGGTCCCCGGACGCCGCCGCACGGCGCGTGACGGTGTGACGGTGTGCGGGGCCACACAGCGCGTGCCGGTGCGCGGCGGCCAACAGGACGTGCCGGCGTGCGGACGCCGCCCAGCGCGCGACGTCGTGCGGGCGGCGCGCAGGGCGGACGGGAGACATCCGGCGGGAGCCCGGGAGGGCGCGGGCGCGAGGCCGGGGTGCCCGGGAGGGCGTCGTCAGGAGCCCGGTGAGGACGTCCTCAGGGGCCGCGTCCTCACGGGCCGTGACGCCCGTCGCCCTCGTCGCCTCCACCGCCCGTCGCCCGGTGGCCTCCGAGTTCCTTCAACGCGTCCTCGGGCAGCGCGTCCTGCGGGCGCTCCAGGGCCGGGAGCACCGGCAGCGCGTCCCAGGGCACCTGGATTCTGCGCAGGTCCTCCCGGATCCGCAGGGCGAGTCTTCTGGTGTCCCGGCGGTTCATGGCGGCGCCCACCGCGGCTCCCACCATGAAGGGCATCAGGTTCGGCAGGTTGCGGACCGTCCGCTTCATGATCCGCTGGCGCAGTTCGCGCTTCATGCGGCTGTTCAGGGCCGCGTTCACGGCCGAGGGTCCGGTCGCCTCGATCCCGCGCTCCTCCGACCAGGAGTTCAGGTACACGGTGCTGCGCCGGGCGAGGTTCCCGGCCGGTCGCACGCCGTAGACCTCGTGGAGTTCGGCGATCAGCTTCAGCTCGATCGCGGCGACGCCGGTGACCTCGGCGGCCAGCTCCGCCGGCATCGCCGGCGGCACGGGCATCGCCGCCGCCGCGCCGACTCCGGCCCCGACGGTCGCCGTGGCCTTCGCGGCACCCGTCACGAGCCTGTCGGCCAGTTCCTCGGGACCGAGCCCGGGGAACTGCCGGCGCAGCGTCCCGAGATCCCGTACGGGCACGCGCGGGGCGATCTCCACGATCCGGTCGGCCAGGAAGGCCAGTCCCGCACGGGCGCGGACGCCGCCCCTGCGGGCGCCCTCCCTGGCCTTCGCACGGAAAACGGCGGCCCGCCGGTGCGCCACTGGCGCGGTGACCTCCAGGGAATCCGGGAGGTCACCCCGGTCGGCCGCCGATCCGAGCGAGGCCGCCCCGCTGCCGGTTGGGCCCCGCTCCTGGTCACGCGTGTCGTGCTGCGGGCCCTGCCGAGGCCCTGAGTCCGCTCCCCTCGCGAGGAAGCGGCGCTTCCGTGGAGGGGTCGAGCCAGTCACGGCCGACCCCGCCTCAGTCGCAGTCGCGGCAGATCGGCTGGCCGTTCTTCTCGCGGGCCAGCTGGCTGCGGTGATGGACCAGGAAGCAGCTCATGCACGTGAACTCGTCCTGCTGCTTCGGCAGGACCCGGACGGCCAGCTCCTCGTTCGAGAGGTCCGCTCCGGGCAGTTCCAGGCCCTCGGCGGCCTCGAACTCGTCGACGTCCACGGCGGAGGCCGACTTGTCGTTCCGTCGGGCCTTCAGTTCCTCAAGGCTGTCCGAGTCGACGTCGTCGTCGGTCTTGCGTGGAGTGTCGTAGTCGGTTGCCATATCGCTCTCCCCCTCTGGGTGTATGCGGTGCCTTCAGCGCACGTAACGCGTGAGAGGCCGGACTTGTGCCCGACCTGAGGCGGAGATTTTGCCTCACATCAAGGTCTGTTACTCAATCGACACCCAACCCGACTCCTCATGAGTGATCGGCTTGGACGGCGATGGGGACCGTACACGGTCCGAATACCGCACTTCAAAGGCGCCCCACCGTGTACTTCCCGTGATCAGGGCCCCTGAAAACCGGGACTTTCCCGGCCTTTCGGCCGCCCGCATGATCACTCAGCGTGGGACGCCGGGAAATCGACCCTGTGATCGATCACACATGGAAATACCGGAGAGGTGCCCCGGAGATTGCGCGCGAAGCGAACGCCCGGGGCGCCGGGGCATGATGTCAGATCGGCAGGGTGACGCGCATCACGAGCCCGCCTCCCTCACGTGGCTGGGCGTAGACGTGCCCGCCGTGGGCCCGTGCCACCGACCGCACGATGGACAGCCCCAGGCCGACGCCCTTGTCACTGCCGGTGCGCTCGGTGCGCAGCCGGCGGAACGGCTCGAAGAGATTGTCGATCTCGTACGCCGGGACGACCGGCCCCGTGTTGGACACCACGAGGACCGCCTGGCCGTGCTGGACCCGGGTGGTCACCTCGACCCAGCCGTCCGCCGGCACGTTGTGGCGCACGGCGTTCTGCACCAGGTTCAGGGCGATCCGCTCCAGCAGCACGCCGTTGCCCTGGACGACCGCGGACTCGTGGGTTCCGCGGATCTCCACGCCCTTGGCCTCCGCCTCGGCGTGCACCTGGTCGATGGCCCGGGTGGCGACCTCGGCGAGGTCCACGGGTTTTCGTTCGACGATCTGGTTGTCGCTGCGGGCGAGCAGCAGCAGGCCCTCGACCAGTTGTTCACTGCGCTCGTTGGTGGCCAGCAGCGTCTTGCCGAGCTGCTGGAGCTCCATCGGGGCGTTCGGGTCGGAGAGCTGCACCTCGAGGAGGGTGCGGTTGATCGCCAGCGGGGTGCGCAGCTCGTGCGAGGCGTTGCCCACGAAGCGCTGCTGCGCGGTGAAGGCCCGCTGGAGCCGCTCCAGCATGTCGTCGAAGGTGTCGGCCAGCTCCTTCAGCTCGTCGTCGGGGCCGTCCAGTTCGATCCGGCGGGACAGGTCGGAGCCGGCCACCGCACGGGCGGTGCGGGTGATGCGGCCCAGCGGCGACAGGACCCGGCCGGCCATGGCGTAGCCGAAGGCGAAGGCGATGATCGCGAGACCGAGCAGGGCCAGCAGCGAGCGGCTGAGCAGGTTGTCCAGGGCGACCTGGCGCTGACGGTCGATGCAGTCGCTGATCGCGGCGTTGAACTCGGCCAACGACAGGTTGCCGTTGTCGACCACCGGGCAGTCGCTGCTGGCGACCTTGAGATCGGTGAAGTAGACGATCTTGTACAGCGGCTGGCTTCCGGTGCGCAGTGCCTGGGCGGCCAGCAGGTAGATGATCGACAGCAGGAGGATCCCGGCGATCAGGAACATGCCGCCGTACAGCAGCGTGAGACGTATGCGGATGGTCGGACGCAGCCACGGGAAGGGCGGGTCCAGTTTTCTCGGGTCCCAGGTGGGCTTGGGGGGCGCCGCGGGGGGTGCGGGTGTGGCAGCCATCGTCCATCAGATCCGGTATCCGGAGCCGGGCACGGTCACGATGACCGGCGGCTCGCCCAGCTTGCGGCGCAGGGTCATCACGGTCACCCGCACCACGTTGGTGAACGGGTCCGTGTTCTCGTCCCAGGCCTTCTCCAGCAGCTGCTCCGCCGAGACGACCGCGCCCTCGCTGCGCATGAGCACCTCCAGGACGGCGAACTCCTTCGGCGCGAGCTGGACCTCCTTGCCGTCGCGGAAGACCTCGCGGCGGTTGGGGTCGAGCTTGATCCCGGCGCGTTCGAGGACGGGCGGCAGCGGCACGCTCGTGCGCCGCCCCAGGGCGCGCACCCGCGCGATGAGCTCGCTGAACGCGAAGGGCTTGGGCAGATAGTCGTCGGCGCCGATCTCCAGGCCCTCGACACGGTCGCTGACGTCGCCGGACGCCGTGAGCATCAGCACGCGCGTGGGCATGCCGAGCTCGACGATCCTGCGGCAGACGTCGTCACCGTGCACGAGGGGGAGATCACGGTCGAGGACGACCACGTCGTAGTCGTTGACGCCGATGCGCTCCAGGGCGGCCGCACCGTCGTACACGACGTCGACGGCCATGGCCTCCCGGCGCAGCCCGGTGGCCACCGCATCGGCGAGCAGTTGCTCGTCCTCGACGACGAGTACGCGCACGTCGTTGTCCTTCCTCAGGTCCCGCCCGGGCGACGCCGAGGGCGCGCGCGGGCGGGGGTGCCGGTGGGTGTGTCGCCTCCATCCTGCCTTTTTCGGCCATAAGTCGGCGGTAAGGCGGAGGGACCGACGGCGGCGGCCGGTGGCGGGCGGCTGCGGGACCGTGGAACGTCCGGGCGAACGGGGCGGGAATACGAGATTTTCTGGTGCGATCAGGTTTCCGCGGAAGTGAGCTTGGGGAGGACGGGTTTTACATCCCACGATCACGCTCTGCATGTACCGCACCACCATGCGGTGCGTTCCAGTCCGCTTCCGCAGAGCGGGCGTGGATGTCCGGCACCGTCGCCGCCCGGCCGAGCGGCGCCGGGCATCCGTCTCGGACGTGATCGTCCCTTCCCGAACGGCACACCCCCGTGCCACCGACCCAGGACGAGGGGGCGCAGCATGGACGCATTCACCGCAGGACTTCTGCAGCGCATAAAGGCGACCGAGTCCGATCTGTCGCGGGCCCGCGACGAAGGCGACGACTTCCTCGTCGACGTGGAACAGGGCGAACTCGACGACCTGCGCCGTCTCGCCGTCGAACACGGCGTGGAGGTCGGCGCGCTCAGCGTCTGACCGGCTCGTACGAGGCGGGCCCCGGCGAATCCAGCGCCGGGGCCCGTTCGTCCTGCTCCACGCCTCGGCGGGCCGGTCAGTCGTGCCAGGCGCCGAAGTCCTCGAGGAGCCGCTGGAGGGGCTCGAAGACGCCCGGGGTGGCCGCGACGGTGAGGTCCCAGGAGGGGCGGTCCCCGGGGCGTCCACCGGTCAGCGCGCCCGCCTCCCGGGCGATCAGGTCACCGGCGGCGAGGTCCCAGGGGTGCAGTCCGCGCTCGTAGTAGCCGTCGAGCCGCCCGGCGGCGACGTCGCACAGGTCGACCGCGGCCGAGCCGCCGCGCCGGATGTCCCGCAGGAGCGGGATCAGCCGCTGTGCCACGCCGGCCTGGTGGGTGCGGACGTCGGCGACGTAGTTGAAGCCGGTCGAGACCAGGGCCTGGTCCAGGGGCGGCGAGGGGCGGCAGGTCAGCTCGCGCTCGCCCTCCCAGGCACCGGTGGCCCACGCGCCTGCGCCGCGCACCGCGTGGTACGTCTCGCCGCGCAGGGGCGCCTCCACGACCCCGGCCACGGTCTCGCCGTCCTGTTCGGCGGCGATCGAGACGGCCCAGGTGGGCAGGCCGTACAGGTAGTTCACCGTGCCGTCGAGCGGGTCGATCACCCAGCGGATGCCGCTGCTGCCCTCGGTGGAGGCGCCCTCCTCGCCGAGGAAGCCGTCCTCCGGGCGGCGCTCGGCGATCAGGGTGGTGATCAGCTTCTCGGCCGCGATGTCCATCTCGGTGACGACGTCGATCGGGCTGGACTTGGTCGCGGCGACCGCCAGGTCGGCCGGGCGGCCGTCCCGCAGCAGCTCGCCCGCGCGGCGGGCCGCCTCCCGGGCCAGGTCCAGCAGTTCCGCGTGCAGGGGGTCGGTCACGGGGCTCCTCATGCGTAGGGGCTGTCGGCGCCCGCGGCGGCGGGACGCGTGGCGCGGGCCGGACAGCAGCCCACGGGGCAGAGGTCGTGGCTCGCGCCGAGCGCGCCCAGGGCGCACGGCGTGACGTCCTGCCCGCGCTCGGCGGCGGCACGCTCCACGATCAGCTCGCGGACGGCCGCAGCGAACCGCGGGTCGGCGCCGACGGTCGCGGAACGGCGCACCGGCAGCCCCAGCTCCTCCGCCTTGGCCGTGGCCTCCGTGTCGAGGTCGTAGAGGACCTCCATGTGGTCGGAGACGAAGCCGATGGGGGCCATCACCACCGCCGGGACCCCGGCCGCGTGCCGCTCCTCGAGGTGGTCGCAGATGTCGGGCTCCAGCCACGGGATGTGCGGGGCACCCGAGCGGGACTGGTAGACGAGCTGCCAGGGACGGTCGACGCCGGTGCGCTCCGTGACCGCGTCGGCGACCAGCCGCGCCACGTCCAGGTGCTGCGCGACGTAGGCGCCGCCGTCGCCGTGGGCCTCGACGGGGCCGGAGGTGTCCGCGGCGGAGGTGGGGATCGAGTGGGTGGTGAACGCGATGTGCGCGCCGTCCCGGACGTCCTCGGGGAGGCCGGCGAGCGACCGGACGACCCCGTCGATCATGGGCTCCAGGAACCCCGGGTGGTTGAAGTAGTGCCGCAGCTTGTCGATCTTCGGCAGTTCCAGGCCCTCCGCCTCCAGGGCGGCGAGGGCTTCGGCGAGGTTCTCGCGGTACTGGCGGCATCCGGAGTAGGAGGCGTAGGCGCTGGTGGCCAGGACGAGGATGCGGCGGTGGCCGTCCCGGACCATCTCGCGCAGGGTGTCGGTGAGGTAGGGCGCCCAGTTGCGGTTGCCCCAGTAGACCGGCAGCCGCAGGCCGTGCCCGGCGAAGTCCTCGCGCAGCGCGTCCAGCAGGGCGCGGTTCTGGTCGTTGATGGGGCTGATCCCACCGAACAGGAAGTAGTGCTGCCCGACTTCCTTGAGGCGTTCCTTGGGGATGCCGCGCCCGCGCGTCACGTTCTCCAGGAACGGGACCACGTCGTCCGGGCCTTCGGGGCCGCCGAAGGAGAGCAGGAGCAGGGCGTCGTAGGGGCTGGCGTCGAGCACGTCTGGCATGCCTCCGATCCTGCCACCCGGCGCCGCCGGCCGGGACACGGCGGGGGGTGACGGCGGCTGCGCCGCGGTGACCGCCGGTGCGTGGGGGTGAGGCCGCCAGTAATATGTACCGACTGCGGTCGCGCCTTACTGAGACCTTCGGAGATCCCGTGCCCAGCCCCTACCGCGCCCTGTTCGCCGCTCCCGGCAGCAAGGCCTTCTCCGCCGCGGGGTTCCTCGGCCGGATGCCGTTGTCCATGATGGGCATCGGCGTGGTGACGATGATCTCCCAGCTCACCGGACGGTACGGACTGGCCGGCGCCCTGTCCGCCACCCTCGCGCTCGCCGCGGCGGTGGCGGGTCCGCAGGTCTCCCGCCTGGTGGACCGGTACGGACAGCGGCGGGTGCTGCGTCCGGCGACGCTGATCTCGCTGGCCGCCGCGGCGGTGCTGCTGTTCGCCGCGCACTACGACTGGCCGGAGTGGGTGCTGTTCGTCGCGTGCGTGGGCGTCGGTTGCGTGCCGAGCGTCGGCGCGATGATCCGGGCCCGCTGGGCGGCCCTGTACCGGGGCACCCCGAAACTGCACACCGCGTACTCCTTCGAGTCCGTGGTGGACGAGATCTGCTTCATCTTCGGGCCGATCGTCTCCATCGGGCTGTCCACGGCCTGGTTCCCGGAGGCCGGCCCGCTGCTCGCGGCGTGCTTCCTGGCGGCCGGCGTCTTCTGGCTGACCGCGCAGCACGCCACCGAGCCCGCGCCGCACCCGCGCGACCACGGGAGCGGCGGCTCGCCGCTGCGCTCCACGGGTCTTCAGGTCCTGGTCGCGACGTTCGTGGCGACGGGGGCGATCTTCGGCGCCGTGGACGTGGTCACCGTCGCCTTCGCCGAGGAACAGGGCCACAAGGCCGCCGCCAGTGTGGTGCTGGCCGTGTACGCCCTGGGCTCCTGCGCGGCCGGCGTCGTGTTCGGGCTGCTGCACTTCGCGGGGGCGGCGGAACGTCGCTGGTTGCTGGGCGTGTGCGCCATGGCCGTGAGTATGATCCCACTCCTACTGGTCGGGAACCTGCCGTTTCTGACCGTGGCGCTGTTCGTTGCGGGTCTGTCCATCGCTCCCACGATGATCACGACGATGTCCCTCATCGAGCAGCACGTACCACGCGCGCAGCTCACCGAGGGCATGACCTGGGTGAGCACCGGGCTCGCGGTCGGGGTCGCGGTCGGCTCCTCCGCGGCCGGCTGGGTGATCGACGCGGCCGGGGCGCGTGCCGGGTACGGGGTCCCGGCGGTGGCCGGGGCCGTCGCGGTCGCGGTCGGTTTTCTCGGGTACCGCCGGCTCAAGCGGCCGGCACCGGGTCGGGGAGGCTCCGTTGGGCAGCACGGCGAGCGCGAGGAACGGCACGTGGCGTAACTGGGGAGGCACCGCCTCCGCCCGCCCCGCGCGGGAGGTCGCGCCCGCCTCCGTCGACGAGCTGGCCGCCGCCGTACGCCGGGCCGCCGAGGAGGGCCTGCCGGTGAAGGCGGTCGGTACCGGGCACTCCTTCACCGCCATAGCCGCCACCGACGGCGTGTTGATCCGCCCTCATCTGCTGACCGGCATCCGCCACATCGACCGCGCGGCCGGCACCGTCACGGTCGGGGCGGGCACACCGCTCAGGAGACTCAACGTGGCCCTCGCGCGTGAGGGCCTGTCGCTGACCAACATGGGCGACATCATGGAGCAGACGGTCTCCGGGGCCACCGGCACCGGCACCCACGGCACCGGCCGCGACTCCGCCTCCCTCGCCGCCCAGATCCGCGGTCTGGAGCTGGTCACCGCCGACGGTTCGGTGCTCACCTGCTCCGAGGGGGAGAAACCGGACGTCTTCGCCGCCGCCCGCGTCGGTCTCGGTGCCCTCGGCGTCGTCACCGCGATCACCTTCGCCGTGGAACCGGTCTTCCTGCTCACGGCCCGCGAGGAGCCGATGCCCTTCGACCGGGTCTGTGCCGAGTTCGATCAACTGCACGCCGAGAACGAGCACTTCGAGTTCTACTGGTTTCCGCACACCGGCAACACCCATACCAAGCGCAACAACCGCAGCGCGGGCCCGGAGCGTCCGGTACCGCGGCTCAGGGGCTGGCTCGAGGACGAGTTCCTGTCCAACGGGGTGTTCCAGGTGGCCAACTGGGTCGGCCGCGCGGTCCCCGCGACGGTTCCGGCCATCGCGCGGATCTCCAGCAAGGCGCTGTCCGGGCGGACCTACACCGACCTCCCCTACAAGGTGTTCACCTCGCCGCGCCGGGTGCGCTTCGTGGAGATGGAGTACGCCCTTCCGCGCGAGGCCCTGGTGGAGACGCTGCGGGAGCTGAAGGCCATGGTCGACCGCTCACCGCTGCGGGTCAGCTTCCCCGTGGAGGTGCGCACCGCGCCGGCCGACGACATCACGCTCTCCACGGCGTCCGGCCGCGACAGCGCGTACATCGCCGTCCACATGTTCAAGGGCACCCCCTATCAGGGGTATTTCACCGCGGCCGAGCGCATCTTCACCGCGCACGAGGGGCGGCCCCACTGGGGGAAGATCCACACGCGCGACGCCGACCACCTCGCCCGCGTGTACCCGCGCTTCGGGGAGTTCACGGCGCTCCGCAACCGCCTCGACCCGGAACGCCGGTTCCGCAACGACTACTTGCGGAGGGTTCTGGGCGCCTAGAGGATTCATTCCGTTTGCGGTGACTGCGTGAAGTTCTTCACGTTCAAGATCGACGACACCGGGTAACGGCGGCCGAGTCCCGCCCCTTGCCAGAAGTCGGGCGGCGCGCCAATCCACGCACGTGGCCCAAATGGAGTACTGTGGCGAGCCCTGGGTTCCGGTCTCCCGTCAGGGTGCCCGGAACCCCCGGGACCGCCGGGAGGGGGCTGGGTGCACAGGGTGACGCGGTTGGTCACTCAGCGTTGCGAATGGGTAACCGTGCCATAACGGCGATCCCGGGCCCGTGCCCGACACGCCGGGCAACTCGGCAAGGTTGTGGCAGGCTGCACCCGGGCAGGCCACACTCGACTAGCGGAAGCAGCGACGCACGTGACGTCGGCAGGCACCACCCGGGAGGTCCCCATGCCCGAACTGCGTGTCGTGGCCGTCTCGAATGACGGCACACGGCTGGTGCTGAAGGCTGCGGACAGCACGGAGTACACGCTTCCGATCGACGAACGGCTCCGCGCCGCCGTGCGCGGCGACCGTCCCCGCCTCGGCCAGATCGAGATCGAGGTGGAGAGCCATCTCCGCCCCCGCGACATCCAGGCACGTATACGAGCCGGCGCGACCGCGGAAGAGGTCGCCCAGATGGCCGGCATCCCCGTGGACCGCGTACGCCGTTTCGAGGGCCCGGTCCTCGCCGAGCGTGCCTTCATGGCCGAGCGCGCCCGCAAGACGCCGGTCCGCAGACCCGGTGAGAACTCCGGTCCCCCGCTCGGCGAGGCCGTGCAGGAGCGATTGCTGCTGCGCGGCGCGGAGAAGGACACCGTCCAGTGGGACTCCTGGCGCCGCGACGACGGCACCTGGGAGGTGCTGCTGGTCTACCGGGTCGCCGGTGAGCCGCACTCGGCGATCTGGACGTACGACCCGCCCCGCCGGCTCGTCCAGGCCGTCGACGACGAGGCGCGCTCGCTGATCGGCGAGTCCGACGACCTCGCCGCGCCCGAGCCCAGCTTCCCGTTCGTCCCGCGCATCGCCCGGCTGCCGCGCGACCGTCCGCTGGACCGTTCCGGCGACCGCGAGCGGCTGGGCCTGCCCGCGCAGGCGTCCGAGCCCGCCGACGAGTCCATCGCGGCCACGGCCTCGGCCGAGCGGGACTCGCTGACCAGCCTGCTGGAGGCGGTACCGAGCTTCCGGGGCGACCTGGTGGTCCCGGAACTCGCCCCCGAGACCCCGCCCGAGGAGCCGGACGCCGAGTCCGAGGCGGAGGAGCCGCCGGCCCCCGCGGCCTCGGCCGGGTCCGCCTACGCGGACGTCCTCATGCCGCGTTCGGTCGGCAGCCACCGGGACCGCCTCGTCGGTTCGACCGATCGTCAGGCGGAGGCGGACGGCGTCCGTCCGGGCCGCCGTGCGGCGGTGCCGAGCTGGGACGAGATCGTGTTCGGGACGCGGCGGAAGAAGCAGGAGTAAGCCGTTCGGGCGGTCCCCGCCCACGGCCGGTTGACGAGACACCGACGCGTGAGGGGCGCTCACCGTGGGGTGAGCGCCCCTC
The DNA here is from genome assembly GCF_043076215.1 of Streptomyces sp. NPDC016640. NCBI lineage: Bacteria > Bacillati > Actinomycetota > Actinomycetes > Kitasatosporales > Streptomycetaceae > Streptomyces > Streptomyces sp. NPDC016640. Next base: position 120,022 of record NZ_JBIBRG010000017.1, on the reverse strand, counting down.
ACGCGCTGCCAGGCGCCGCGCTCGTTCGGTCTACTGCGGGTCCGGTCCCACCGCGACCGGCCGCCGCGGGTCCGACGACCACTCCGACCAGGACCCGACGTACAGCGCCGCCGGGATGCCCGCGACCGCCAGTGCCAGTACCTCGTGCGCCGCGGAGACGCCCGAGCCGCAGTACACGCCCACCGGTGAACTCCGCGACACGCCGCATGCCGTGAAGCGGGCGTGCAGTTCCGCGGCGGACAGGAACCGGCCGTCGGGGCCGACGTTCCCCGTGGTGGGCGCCGAGACCGCGCCCGGGATGTGCCCGCCGACCCGGTCGATCGGCTCCACCTCACCGCGGTACCGCTCCCCCGCGCGGGCGTCCAGCAGCACCCCCGAGCGCGCCAGCGCGGCCGCACCGTCGGCGTCGAGCAGCCCGGCCGCCCCCGGCGCGGGGACGAAGTCGCCCTCGGCCGGCTGCGGCACCGCCGTCTCCAACGGTCCCTCCCAGGACGGCAACTGACCATCGAGGACCCGCACGTCCGGGTGACCCGTCCAGCGCAGCAGCCACCACGCGCGCGCGGCCCCCCAGCCCATGCCCCCGTCGTACACGACGACCGGCGTCCCCGACGACACCCCCGCCCGCCGCATCGCGGCGCCGAACACCGCGAGGTCCGGCAGCGGATGGCGTCCGCCCCCGCCCGGCGCGGACGCCAGCTCCTCGTCCAGGTCGACGAAGACGGCGCCGGGAAGATGCCCGGCCTCGTACGCGGCCCGTCCGTCGAACGGCGCCGTGGCCGTGCTGAGCTGCCAGCGGACGTCGAGCAGGACCGGCGGGTTCGCGCCCGCCAGCGCGCTCGCGAGCTCGGATGCGGAGATGATGGCGTTCATGGTCACCATCCTCGCGTACGGGGGTGGCCGAGTCGCCCGGGTCCCGCTACTCTGCTCGGCCGGGCCGGACCGGTCACCAGGAGTACGGAATCGGCCACGTACTGTGCCGGCGTCGGCGCGGCGATGAACCGCCGGGCGGACGCGACGCCGCCCCGCAGGGGGCGAGAGGACGACGGCCACCGCACGGGCGGCCGAGAAGAGAGTGACGATGACCGACGCACGGGGCGCCCGCCCGAACGGCGAGGCGCCCGCTCGGCACACACCCGGCACACCCTGCCGGGTGAGCCTCATGGTGCACGGACTGGGCACGACCGAGGAGTTCTACGGGGCGCTGTTCGGCTGGGAGTTCCGGCCCGGCCCCCAGCAGCCCGGTCCCTCCGTCCGCGCCCTGCTCGACGGGCAGGAGGTGGCCGGCATCGGCAGCCTGCCGCCGGAGCGCTGTCCGCGACCCGCCTGGACGCCCTGGTTCGCCTCGGACGACGTGGACCTGACGGCCGAGGCGGTGCGGTCGTGCGGCGGCACGATCGGCGTGGGCCCGCTGGACGCCGCCGGCGCCGGGCGGCTGGCGATCGGCTCCGACCCCGGCGGTGCCGTCTTCGGCATCTGCCGGGCGTCCGGGCCCTCCGGCACCGGCGTCACCGGCGCGCCGGGCTCCCCCGCCTGGAACGAGCTGACCACCTACGAGTCCACCCACGTGACCAAGTTCTACGCGGCCGTGTTCGGCCACGAGACGGAGCCGGTGGCCTCCGCCGACCTCGACCACGTCACGCTCCACCTGAACGGCCGCCCGGTGGCCGGCGTCCGCGGGGTGGGCAACGCCCTGCCCCGGAACCGGGGCGCGCACTGGATGACGTACTTCACCGTGACCGACACCGACGAGGCGGTGGACCGGGTCGTCCGCCTGGGCGGCCAGGTCCTGGAGCCGGCCCGCGAGAGCGACCGCGGCCGTGCGGCCACGGTCGCGGACCCGCAGGGGGCGAGGTTCGCACTGTTGCAGGGGCCGCGCTGAGGAGCCCTCAGGAGGACGACACCGGCAGCACGTCCGGGGACAGCGCCGCCGCGCGGGACGTCGCGGCCGTCATGCGGCGCCGGTGGTGACGGCGGCACAGGACCTCGTAGCCGACCTCGTCCGCGGAGCCGGTGACGTCGCCGACGACCACCTGGGCGCCCTCGACGACCATGACCCCGCCGACCGTGCGGGCGTTGTGCGTGGCCCGGGCCCCGCACCAGCACAGGGCCTCGACCTGGAGGACCTCGACGCGGTCGGCGAGTTCCACCAGGCGCTGGGAGCCGGGGAACAGTTTGGAGCGGAAGTCGGTCGTGATGCCGAAGGCGTAGACGTCGAGTTCCAGGTCGTCCACCACGCGCGCGAGCTGGTCGATCTGCTCCGGGGACAGGAACTGCGCCTCGTCCGCGATGACGTAGTCGGCGCGCAGGCCCTTGGAGAGGTGGTCGACGAGATACGCGTACAGGTCCGCGCCGTCGCCGACCTCCACCGCGTCCGTGACCAGGCCGAGGCGGGAGGACAGCTTGCCCTCGCCGGCCCGGTCGTTACGGGTGAAGATCATGCCGGTCAGGCCGCGTGCCGAACGATTGTGCTCGATCTGGAGAGCCAGCGTCGACTTCCCGCAGTCCATCGTTCCGGAGAAGAACACCAGTTCGGGCATGGGGGGTCGGGCACCTTTCGGCAGGAGTCGCGGGCAAAGACTCAGGAGCGTACTTCGAGCAGCGGGACCAGCTGCTCGGCAGGGGTCATCGAACCGTGGTTGCCGACCATCGCCGACTCCCTCGGCTCCCGCTCGGAGGCGATCAGCAGGACGTCGTCCCGCGCGGCGGCGACCACGTCACCGATCCGGGGGTACACGCGCTCGTCCACGGCCGGGCCGAACCAGCCCGCCTCGATCGCCTCGTCGCGCGAGGCCACCCAGAACTGCTCGCCGAGCACCTCACGCCAGCAGGCCAGCACGTCACTGGCGGCGCCGGGTACGGCGTAGACGTGCCGGGCGCGGCCCTCACCGCCGAGCAGGGCGACGCCCGCCTTCAGCTCCCAGTCCTCGTCGAAGTCGATGCGGTGCTGCTCGTCGAAGGGGACGTCGACCATGCCGTGGTCGGCGGTGACGTAGAGGGCGCTGCGCGGGGGCAGCTGTTCGGCCAGGCGCTGGACCAGGCGGTCCACGTACATGAGCTGGCCGCGCCAGGTGTCGGAGTCGACGCCGAAGCGGTGGCCCGCACCGTCGACCTCGGCGTAGTACGTGTAGACCAGGGAGCGGTCGGCGGCGGCCAGTTGCTCGGCCGCGAGGTCCATGCGCTCCTCGCCGGACAGCCGTCCGTGGAAGGTCCCGCCACTGAGCGCGATCTTGGTCAGCGGGGTGTTGGCGAAGGCCGGGGAGGACACCTGGGCGGCGTGCACTCCCGCGCGGTGGGCCAGCTCGAACACCGTGGGGTACGGCTGCCAGGCACCCGGCGGGGTCCACGGCTGCCAGCGCAGCTGGTTCATCAGTTCGCCGGTGCCGGGATCGCGCACGGTGTAGCCGGGCAGGCCGTGCGCGCCCGGCGGCAGACCGGTGCCGACGGAGGCCAGGGAGGTGGCGGTGGTCGCCGGGTACCCGGCGGTGATCGGACGGCCGGTGCCACCGCGCGAGGCGGTCAGCAGGGACGTCATGAAGGGGGCTTCCTCCGGGTGCGCCTTCAGCTGCTCCCAGCCCAGTCCGTCGATCAGGAACACGCAGTTCCGGTCGGCGGGCGCCAGTTCGGCGATCGCGGCGGTCGTACCGGGGACACCCAGGCCGGCGGCGAGCGTGGGCAGCAGGTCGGCGAGCGAACCCGTGCCGTATTCGGGCAGGGGTGCGGAGTCGACGGAGAGAGGCTGCGGGTACAGGTCCCGGGCGGCGGTGTGCGCCGGAGGCACGGGCTGCGTGGCGGACGTGGGCCGCGCGGGGCGTGCGGGCTGCGCCATCAGTGCGTCGGATCCGCGGTCGCCTCGGAGAGGGCCTGCGCGAAGGTGAGGGCCTGGCGCACCGTCTCCGGCCCGTCACCGGCCTCGCTGACCCGCAGGCTCAGGTCGTCGGCCGTCGAGTTGCCCGTGTAGCCGTGGTCGGCCTCGCAGTTCGGGTCGCCGCAGGCGGCCGGCTCCAGGTCGATGCGGGCAACGGCGCCCCAGCCGATGGTGAGCACGATCTCGCGCGGCAGCGTGCCCGGCGTGTACGACTCGGGGTTGGCGACCACCCTGCTGACCACGATGGACGAGATCCGGCTGAGCTTGACCGACTCCGTGGACGTGGTGGCGTACGGCGTCGGCGAGGTGCTGTCCGCGGCCTGCTCGTCGGTGTGGCTGACGATGAAGCGGTTGCCGGTGAGGACGAGCACGGTCACATGCCGCCGCACCTCGTTCTGGTCGAACGTCGTCTCCTGATGGACCAGGTACGACCGGACGGGCTCGCCGCCCACGGCGGCCTCCACCGCCTCGGCCACGAGGGCCGGGTAGTAGCCGCTGCGCTCGATCGCCGCCCGCAGCCCCTGGGTCGTCGTACTGGTCTTGGCCATGACGCCCATCCTACGGGGGACCACCGGCTGCGAGGCACCGCTCATCTCACTCCGCGAGCGGCGGGTCCGCCCTCAGTACGCCGGGAGGGTCCGCGGGCCGAGGTCGTCGCGGGCGGGGGGCGGGGCCAGGCGTACGGAGGCGCCCAGGACGCTCACGCCGTGCGGGGCGACGACGACCGGCTCCAGGGTGACCGCGACGACCTCCGGATGGTCGTCGACCAGCCGCGACACCCTCAGCAGCAGTTCCTCCAGGGCCGGGGTGTCGACCGGTGCCGAGCCGCGCCAGCCGAACAGGAGCGGGGCCGTGCGGATCGATCGCACCAGCGAGGCCGCGTCCCGGTCGGTGACCGGGATCAGCCGGTGCGCCGTGTCACCGAGCAGTTGTGAGGCGGCCCCGGCGAGACCGAAGGACAGGACGGATCCGGCGGCGGGGTCGATCACCGCGCGCACGACGGTGTCGACGCCGCGCGGCGCCATGCGCTGCACCACGGGGCGCAACTCCTGCGGCGCGCCGAACAGTCCGGTCAGTTCGGCGTACGCCCGGCGCAGCTGTTCCTCGTCCGCGAGGTCCAGGCGTACGCCGCCCAGGTCGGCGCGGTGCCTGAGGTGCGGGGCGGTCGCCTTGAGCGCCACGGGGAAGCCGAGGGTGCGCGCGGCCCCGGCGGCGGCGTCGGGGGTGGGTGCGGGCATGGCCCGGTGCACCTGTACGCCGTACGTGCCGAGCAGGTCGCAGGTCTCCTCGCCGCCGAGGGTGAGGCCCTGCCCGCGCGCGAGCAGCCCGTCGATGAGGGCGGCGGCGCCCCTCTCGTCGATGTCCTCGTAGGCGGGCACCTTGCCGGGGTCGGCGGCGTCCCGCCGCCACTGCGCGTAGGCGACGGCCTGGGCGAGGGCGCGGACGGCGCGTTCGGCGGCGGGGTAGGCGGGGATCAGGTGGTCGCCCTCGGGGGGCGCGACGGGAGCGGACGGGCCGCCGCCGGCCGTGGTGGGTTCGGTGGGCCCGGTGGGCGTGCGACTGCCGGCGGGCGGTGTCGCGTGGGGCGCGCCCGGTCCGGCGGCGGGCCGTCCCGGCGCGGGTGCCGCGGTCGCGGCCCCCTCCGGTGCGGCGCCGCCTTCCGGCCGCGGCGAGGAGTCGCCTTCCGCGGCCGGTGTGGCGGTCGCCTCCGGTGGACCGGCCGGTGACGGCTGCGGTGCCGTGCTCGTCGCGGCCGACAGCGCCGCCGCGAGGCCGCCGAGTTCCACGTGGACCACGAGCACCGGCTTGGCCGGGGTCGCGGCGGCGGCCGAGCGCAGCGCCCTCGCCAGTGCCGCGTCGCCGACCGGCCCCTCGCCCACCGCCGGTATCGCGGTCACGACCACCGCGTCACAGGTGTCGTCGGTCAGCGCGCGGGAGAGGGCGGCGTGGAAGTCCGCCGCCGACGCCGCGGTGGTGAGGTCCAGCGGGGGGTGCGGACGCAGGCCCTCGGCCAGGCAGGCGTCGTAGGTGAGCAGGCCCAGGGACTCGGAGTTGCCGAGGATCGCCACCCGGGGTCCGGCCGGCAGGGGCTGACGGGCCAGCAGCAGGCCCGCGTCGACCAGTTCGGTGATGGTGTCCACCCGGATCACCCCGGCCTGCCGCAGCAGCGCGGACACCGTCGCGTGGGGCAGCCGGGTCGCGCGTACGGCGTGCCCGCGGGGGCCGGCCCCATGGCGTGCGCCCTGGACGACGACCAGCGGCTTCGCCGCCGCGGTCCGGCGGGCGAGGCGGGCGAACTTGCGGGGGTTGCCGATGGACTCCAGGTACATCAGCGCGACATCGGTGTCCGGGTCGTCGTACCAGTACTGCAGGACGTCGTTGCCGGAGACGTCGGCCCGGTTGCCGGACGAGACGAAGGTGGACACGCCCGTCACCCCGGTCACACCGCCGCCGCGCCGGTGCAGGCGCGACAGCAGGGCGACGCCGATGGCGCCGGACTGGGCGAACAGCCCGATCCGGCCGGGGCGGGGCATGCCGGGGGCGAGCGAGGCGTTGAGCCGTACGTCCGGGGACGTGTTGATGACGCCGAAGGCGTTCGGGCCGATGATCCGCATGCCGTACGCGCGTGCGTGGCGCACCAGGGCGCGCTGGCGTTCGCGGCCGTCGGGGCCGGATTCGGCGTAGCCGGCGGAGACGACGACGAGCCCCTGGACCCCGTGCTCGCCGCACTCGGTGACGACCTCGGGGACGCGCTCGGCGGGCACCGCGACGACCGCGAGGTCGACGGGCCCGTCGACGGCCCGGACGGAGCGGTGGGCGGGCACCCCGTCGAGGTCCTCCAGGTCTTCCGGGAACGCCTTGTTCACGGCATGGAGCCGCCCGGTGAACCCGGCGTCCCGGAGGTGGTCGAGGATGCTGCGGCCCACGCCGCCGGGTGTGCGGCCGGCGCCGACGACGGCGACCGAGCCGGGGGCGAGCAGCCGCTGCACGGAGCGTGCCTCGGCGCGCTGCTCGCGCGCGTGCTGCACGGCCAGGGAGCGGTCGGTGGGTTCGAGATCGAACTCCAGGCGGACGACGCCGTCCTCGAAGCTGCGCTTCTGGGTGTACCCGGCGTCGGTGAACACCTTGATCATCTTGGTGTTGGCGGGCAGCACCTCGGCGGCGAACCGGCGGACACCCCGCTCCCGCGCGACGGCACCGATGTGTTCGAGCAGGGCGGAGGCGACGCCCCTGCCCTGGTGGGCGTCCTGCACGAGGAACGCGACCTCCGCCTCGTCGGCCGGCGCCGACGCGGACGCGCCGTCGGAGCCGATCCGGTCGTAACGTACGGTGGCGATGAACTCGCCGCCCACGGTGGCCGCGAGCCCCACCCGGTCCACGAAGTCGTGGTGCGTGAAGCGGTGGACGTCCTTGGCGGACAGGCGAGGGTAGGGCGCGAAGAAGCGGTAGTACTTCGACTCGTCCGACACCTGCTCGTAGAAGCTGACCAGGCGCTCGGCGTCATCGACGGTGATGGGGCGGATGCGTGCGGTGCCGCCGTCGCGCAGCACCACGTCGGCCTCCCAGTGAGCGGGGTACTCGTGCCGGTCCGACGAGGTCTGCATGGGCCCCAGGGTACGGCTCGCGTACGGCAACGGCGCGGGGCAGTCTGTGGTGGACGGGAGCCGGACCGAGGCCGCGGTCCGGCGGTCACCGGGAGCGGACGCCGCTCCCGGGCACGCCGCACGATATGGGAAACTGGTCTAGACAACCCTGAACAGCGAAGGGCAGCAACACATGGCTGAGCGCCGCGTCAACGTCGGCTGGGCCGAGGGTCTCCACGCCCGCCCCGCCTCCATCTTCGTCCGAGCCGCCACGGCCGCAGGCGTCCCGGTGACGATCGCCAAGGCCGGGGGCAACCCCGTCAACGCGGCCTCCATGCTGGCCGTTCTGGGCCTGGGCGCCCAGGGCGGCGAGGAGATCGTCCTCGCCTCCGACGCGGAGGGCGCCGACGCCGCCCTGGACCGTCTGGCGAAGCTGGTCTCCGAAGGCCTCGGGGAACTCCCCGAGACCGTCTGAGCCCCGCGCTCCTTTTACGCCCGAACCGGCACCGAAAGGCCCGCCCGACCCATCGGGCGGGCCTTTCGGTTTTCCTTTTTCCGGGCAGTGTGAATAACCCCCGGGAATGCACCCTCTTTGTATACGGGATCCGTGTTAATGACGCAGGCTCGGCATGTTTACGGGATGTTGCGGGTTCCTCACACGGTCCGCGCGGCCGGTGCGATCGGCTCCGGGGGCGAAACGCAGGCGGTGCGCGGCGCTCGCGCGCTCGGTGTGCGAGGCCATGACGGCCCGCGCGCGCTCGCCGTCGCCGCGCGCCACGGCGTCCACGATCGCGCCGTGCTCGGCCCAGTACCCGACCGGATCGGCGGGCCCCTCGGTGGTGTACATCCAGGCGATCTTGTGCCGCAGCTGGGTCAGCAGCGACGTCAGCGCCGGGCTGCCACAGGACTGGGCGAGCGTCTCGTGGAACCAGCCGCCCAGGGAGCGCAGGTCGTCGCTGGTGCCCTGACGGGCGCGTTCCTGGCCCAGCCGGACGAGACCGCGCAGCACCTTCAAGTGGGCCTCGGTACGGCGCTGGGCCGCGCGGGAGGCGGCGAGCGGCTCGAGGAGCAGACGCATCTCCAGCAGGTCGGCGGCCTCCCGCGCGGTGGGTTCCGCGACGCACGCGCCCGCGTGCCGCCGGGTCACCACGAAGCCCTCGGCCTCCAGCGTGCGCAGCGCCTCCCGGACGGGGACGCGGGAGACACCGTGACGGCGGGCGAGGAGGTCCTCGGTGAGCCGGCTGCCGCGCTCGTGGACACCCGCGACGATGTCGTCCCGGATCGCCGTGCACACCGAGTGCGCGGGAATACGCATGACCGACCTCCGGCTTAATCCCCGTGAAACGTCGAAGACTGACGTGTGTTCCGTGACTCTATTGCAATCGGCGGGATTTTCCGACGGGGGTCCGGAATCCGTGCGTATTTTTTGACGAGCGGTCCCTTTGAAACGCCGAAAGCCCCGGCTCGGAAGCCGGGGCCACGGGAAGCGGGGCGCCCGCCGCGCCGGCGGCCGGCGCCCGCACGTCTCAGAGGTTCACACCGTGCGCGCGGAGGTAGGCGACGGGATCGATGTCGGAGCCGTACTCGGCGGTCATCCGGGCCTCGAAGTGCAGGTGCGCGCCCGTGACGTTGCCGGTCGCGCCGGAGAGGCCGATCGGCTGCCCCGCGGCGACCTGCTGCCCCACCGAGACGCCGATGGACGACAGGTGGCCGTACTGGGTGTACGTGCCGTCGTTCATCCGGATGACGACCTGGTTGCCGTACGCGCCGCCCCAGCCGGCCTCGACGACGGTGCCGGTGCCGACCGACCGGACCGTGGCGCCGCTCGCGGCGTGGAAGTCGACACCCGTGTGGCTGCCCGAGGACCAGACGGCGCCGCCGCTCCGGTAGGAGGTCGACACGTAGGAGCCGGGGATCGGGGAGACGAAGGTGTCGAGGCGCTCGCGCTCCGCCTCGCGCGCGGCGCGCTCCTTCTCCGCGCGGGCCTTCTCGGCCGCTTCGGCCGCCTTCTCGCGCGCGGCCTGCTCGGCGGCCTTCCGCGCGGCGGCCTCGGCTGCCTCTCGTGCGGCCTCGTGCTGGGCGGCCGCCTGGGCGTCGATCCGCTCGGCGACCGCGTCGCCCAGGGTGACGACGGGAGTGAGGCCGGTCCGTGCCGCGGCCGGTTCGGCGGCGAGCGCGGGGGCCGTGAGGGAGCCGACGGCGCCGGTGGTGGCGAGGGCCGCGACGCCCGCCGCGCGGGCGGTGCCGCGCTGCGTCCGGCTGGGACGACGGTGCTTCCCGGTGGCGCGGGTGAACGCCATGTACAGGCTGGTCCTTTCCTTCCCTCTCGCCTACCGGGTTAGCTGACGGGTTCGGAGCAGGAAGGTCTCCTACGGACCCCCTCGCGACACGCGCGGGCGTCCGATTCACCCCAGGGACTGCACGGGTCCCCGGCTCCCCTGGCTCGCGCCGTGCGGGGACTCGGCGATGACTGTCCGGTGCCGCGGATGCGGCGCACTGCCCGACGAACAGCCCGGAAGACGCTAAGCGGGAGATCTTTCGATCCCCAAGCGAATCACGGCTTTTGTAGCGCATCCCACAGGGCAGACAGGAATCCTCCGCCTCAATTCGGGCACGAGTGGGCCCTGGTGACATCCGTGTCACCAGGGCCCGGGTGCGCGGCCGCGGCCCGCTACTCGGCCGTCACGACGGTGACCTCGCCGAGCCCGAGGGCCTCGACGGACCCCTTGATCTGCGCCGCGTCTCCGACGAGGACGGTCACCAGGCGGTCCACCGGGAAGGCGTTCACGACGGCCGCGGTGGCCTCCACGGTGCCGGTCGCGGCCAACTGCCGGTACAGGTCGGCCTGGTAGTGGTCGGGCAGGTGCTGCTCGACCTGGTCGGCCAGGGTGCTCGCGACGGCCGCGGCGGTCTCGTACTTGAGCGGCGCCACGCCCACCAGGTTCTGCACGGCGACGTCGCGTTCGGCGTCGGTGAGCCCCTGCGCGGCGAGCGTGCGCAGCACCGTCCACAGGTCCTCGAGGGCGGGCCCGGTGTTCGGGGTGTCGACGGAGCCGCTGATGGCCAGCAGCGCCGCGCCCGTGCCGTCCGGCGCGGACCTGAGGACCTGCCCGAACGACCGTACGCCGTAGGTGTAGCCCTTCTCCTCGCGCAGGACGCGGTCCAGGCGGGAGGTGAGGGTGCCGCCGAGGCAGTACGTGCCGAGCGCCTGCGCGGGCCAGACCCGGTCGTGCCGGTCGGGGCCGATACGGCCGATCAGCAGCTGCGTCTGGACGGCGCCGGGGCGGTCCACGATCACGACCCGGCCCGTGTCGTCGGCGACCACCGGCGGGATCGGCCGCGGCCGGGCCGCGGAGCCGGTCCAGGAGCCCAGGGTGTCGCCGAGCAGCGCGTCCAGGTCGACGCCGGTGAGGTCGCCGACGACCACCGCGGTGGCGGTGGCGGGGCGCACGTGCTTGTCGTAGAAGGCGCGTACGGCCCCGGAGCCGATGCCCGCGACCGTCTCCTCGCTGCCCTGACGCGGGCGCGACATGCGCGAACTCGCCGGGAACAGCTCCCTGAAGAGTTCCTTCGCGGCGCGGCGGGAGGGGTTCGCCAGCTCGTGCGGGATCTCGTCGAGGCGGTTGCGGACGAGCCGTTCGACCTCGCTGTCGGCGAACGCGGGCGCCCTGAGGGCGTCGGCGACCAGCCCGAGTCCCTTGGCGAGCCGGGAGGCCGGGACCTCCAGGCTGAGGCGGACGCCGGGGTGGTCGGCGTGCGCGTCCAGGGTGGCGCCGCAGCGCTCCAGCTCGGCGGCGAACTCCTCGGCGGAGTGCTTGTCGGTGCCCTCGGAGAAGGCCCGCGCCATGATCGTGGCCACGCCGTCGAGTCCGGCCGGCTCGGCCTCCAGGGGCGCGTCGAGGATCACCTCGACGGCGACGACCCGCTGGCCGGGACGGTGGCAGCGCAGCACGGTCAGGCCGTTGCCGAGCGTGCCGCGTTCGGGGGCCGGGAAGGCCCAGGGCCTGGCCTCGCCCGCCTGCGGCTGCGGGTGGAAGTCCATCGTGGCGAGCTCGGTCACTTCGCCGTCTCCTCGTTCTCGTCGGTGCCGGCGACTGCGGCGGCTTCCTCGGTGTCCTCCGCCTCCGCGGCCACGGGCTCGTAGACGAGCACCGCGCGGTTGTCGGGGCGCAGGCGGGCCCGGGCGACCTCCCGCACCTCCTGCGCCGTCACGTCGAGGATGCGCCGGACGGCGGTCAGGGCGAGCTGCGGGTCGCCGAACAGGACGGCGTAGCGGCACAGTTCGTCGGCGCGGCCCGCGACCGTGCCGAGCCGGTCGAGCCACTCGCGCTCCAGCTGGGCCTGGGCGCCCTCCATCTCCTCGGCCGTGGGGCCCTCCTCGGCGAACCGGGCGAGCTCCTCGTCGATGGCGGCCTCGATGACCGGCACCTCCACGTCGCCGGACGTCTTCACGTCCAGCCAGCCCAGGGAGGGCGCCCCGGCCAGCCGGAGCAGGCCGAACCCGGCGGCCACGGCCGTGCGGTCGCGCCGTACCAGCCGGTTGTAGAGCCGGGAGGACTCGCCGCCGCCGAGGACGGTGAGCGCCAGGTCCGCCGCGTCGCACGCGCGTGTGCCGTCCTCCGGCAGCCGGTAGGCGGCCATCAGGGCCCGCGCGGGGACCTCCTCCTCCACGATCTCGCGCAGCTGCCCGCCGATGACGTCGGGCAGCGTGCCGTCGCGCGGTTCGGGCTTGCCGTCGTGGGGCGGGATGGAGCCGAAGTACTTCTCGATCCAGGCGAGCGTCCGCTCCGGGTCGATGTCGCCGACGACGGAGAGCACGGCGTTGTTCGGCGCGTAGTACGTGCGGAAGAACTGCCGCGCGTCCTCGAGGGTGGCCGCGTCCAGGTCCGCCATCGAGCCGATGGGCGTGTGGTGGTACGGGTGGCCCTCCGGGTAGGCGAGGGCGGTCAGCTTCTCGAAGGCCGTGCCGTAGGGGACGTTGTCGTACCGCTGGCGGCGCTCGTTCTTGACGACGTCCCGCTGGTTCTCCATGGACTCGTCGTCCAGGGCGGTCAGCAGGGAGCCCATGCGGTCGGCCTCCAGCCAGAGGGCGAGCTCCAGCTGGTGGGCGGGCATGGTCTCGAAGTAGTTGGTGCGCTCGAAGCTGGTGGTGCCGTTGAGGGAGCCGCCGGCGCCCTGGACCAGCTCGAAGTGACCGTTGCCCTTCACCTGGGCGGAGCCCTGGAACATGAGGTGCTCGAAAAGGTGAGCCAGACCGGTACGCCCCTTGACTTCGTGACGCGAACCCACGTCGTACCAGAGGCACACCGCGGCGACCGGGGTCAGGTGGTCCTCGGAGAGCACCACGCGCAGGCCGTTGGCCAGGCGGTGCTCGGTCGCTGTCAGGCCGCCGGAGCCTGCCTGGGCTGTGGCCGTGTGCCCCATGGGCATGTACGTCCCTTCGATCGCGGAGGCGGCCGTCGAGACCGCCGTTTCTGCCGGTCCTGCCACTGTATGCAAGCGTGCGGAGCCCCGGAGAAGTTCCCGGCCCGGCCGGGTACGCCGAGAGCGAGCACGGGTGGGGGGGGAAGTGGTGGGAGTGACCGCTGGGACAGCGGGGGCCTCCGGCCCGGGCCCGGGCCGGGTCCGGCCCGTGCCGGGCGTCGAGAACGCGCCACGGTCGCCCCCGCACGTGACAGCCCCGCGTCGTGCCGTCCCGCGCGCCGGCCCGGCCACCCCCGCGGGGTGGTGCCGCGGTGCCCGCCGGACGGGCCGGCGGCCCCGCGCGCCGGGGCCACCGCGCGGGCGCGTAGCCTGCTTCGCGCCGTCACCACCCGGCCGCGCCGGAGGGCCGGAGCCGGGTCCTGGTCCCGCTTGTCAGTGCGACGGTCCACAATGGTCCGCGTCAGATCCCGTCACACGCTTCAGCAAGGAGCCGGCAGCGATGGCCCGCCGCAGCACCAAGACCCCGCCGCCCGACGACTCGTACGAGGAGAAGATCCTCGACATCGACGTCGTCGACGAGATGCAGGGCTCCTTCCTCGAGTACGCGTACTCGGTCATCTACTCCCGCGCCCTGCCGGACGCGCGCGACGGACTCAAGCCGGTGCACCGCCGCATCGTCTACCAGATGAACGAGATGGGCCTGCGACCCGAGCGCGGCTACGTGAAGTGCGCCCGCGTCGTCGGCGAGGTCATGGGCAAGCTGCACCCGCACGGCGACGCGTCGATCTACGACGCCCTCGTGCGCATGGCCCAGCCGTTCTCGATGCGCGTTCCCCTGGTCGACGGCCACGGCAACTTCGGCTCGCTGGGCAACGACGACCCGCCGGCCGCCATGCGGTACACCGAGTGCCGGATGGCCGAGGCCACGGACCTGATGACCGAGTCCATCGACGAGGACACGGTCGACTTCGCGCCCAACTACGACGGCCAGGAGCAGGAACCGGTGGCGCTGCCCGCCGCGTTCCCGAACCTCCTGGTCAACGGCGCGTCGGGCATCGCCGTCGGCATGGCCACCAACATGCCGCCGCACAACCTGCGCGAGGTCGTCGCGGCGGCGCGTCACCTCATCAGGTATCCGAACGCCGATCTGGACGCCCTGATGAAGCACGTCCCGGGCCCCGACCTGCCCACCGGCGGCCGGATCGTCGGCCTGTCCGGCGTCCGGGACGCGTACGAGACGGGCCGCGGCACGTTCAAGATCCGCGCGACGGTCACCGTGGAGGACGTGTCGGCGCGCCGCAAGGGCCTGGTCGTCACCGAGCTGCCCTTCACGGTGGGCCCGGAGAAGGTGATCGCCAAGATCAAGGACCTGGTCGGGTCGAAGAAACTGCAGGGCATCGCCGACGTCAAGGACCTCACCGACCGCGCGCACGGCCTGCGTCTGGTCATCGAGATCAAGAACGGCTTCGTGCCGGAAGCGGTGCTGGAACAGCTGTACAAGCTGACGCCGATGGAGGAGTCCTTCGGCATCAACAACGTGGCCCTGGTGGACGGCCAGCCGCTCACCCTCGGCCTCAAGGAACTGCTGGAGGTCTACCTCGACCACCGCTTCGACGTCGTGCGCAGGCGGTCGGAGTTCCGCCGCGGCAAGCGGCGCGACCGCCTCCACCTGGTCGAGGGCCTGCTGACCGCCCTGGTGGACATCGACGAGGTCATCCGCCTCATCCGCTCCAGTGAGAACTCCGCCCAGGCCAAGCAGCGCCTGATCGAGCGCTTCTCCCTCAGCGACGTCCAGACCCAGTACATCCTGGACACGCCTCTGCGCCGCCTCACCAAGTACGACCGGATCGAGCTGGAGGCGGAGAAGGACCGGCTGAACGCGGAGATCGAGGAGCTGACCCGGATCCTCGACTCGGACACGGAACTGCGCAAGCTGGTCTCCTCCGAACTGGCCGCGGTGAGCAAGAAGTTCGGCGACGACCGCCGCACGCTCCTGCTGGAGTCGGCCGGGACCCCGGCCGCGGCCGTGCCGCTCCAGGTGGCGGACGACCCGTGCCGCGTCCTGCTGTCCTCCACCGGCCTGCTCGCGCGTACGGCGACCGACGCGCCGTTCCCCGACACCACAGGCGCCAAGCGGGTCAAGCACGACGTGATCGTCTCGGCGGTGCCGGCGACGGCCCGCGGCGAGATCGGCGTCGTCACCTCGGCCGGCCGTCTGCTCCGGCTGAACGTCGTCGACCTGCCGCAGCTCCCGGAGACGATGCCGACGCCGAACCTCTCGGGCGGGGCCCCGCTGGCCGAGTTCGTGTCCCTGGAGGACGACGAGGAGGTGGTGTGCCTGACCACGCTCGACGAGTCGTCGCCCGGCCTGGCGCTCGGCACGCAGCAGGGCGTCGTCAAGCGCGTGGTGCCCGACTACCCCTCCAGCAAGGAGGAACTGGAGGTCATCACGCTCAAGGAGGGCGACCGGATCGTCGGCGCGGTCGAGCTGCGTACGGGCGAGGAGGACCTGGTCTTCATCAGCGACGACGCGCAGCTGCTGCGCTATCCGGCGGCGCAGGTCCGTCCGCAGGGCCGCCCCGCGGGCGGCATGACGGGCATCAAGCTCACCGAGGGCGCGAAGGTCCTCTCCTTCACGGCGGTCGATCCGGCGGTGGACGCGGTGGTGTTCACGGTCGCGGGCTCGCGCGGCACGCTGGACGACTCGGTGCAGACCACGGGCAAGCTGACCCCGTTCGACCAGTTCCCGCGCAAGGGCAGGGCCACCGGCGGCGTGCGCTGCCAGCGCTTCCTGAAGGGCGAGGACTGCCTGTCCGTGGCCTGGGCGGGCCCGGTCCCGGCCCTCGCGGCGCAGAAGAACGGCACCGCGGTGGAACTGCCGGAACCCGACCCGCGCCGTGACGGTTCCGGTGTGTCCCTGCCCAAGACGGTATGGGTGGTGGCGGGCCCCGTCTAAGCCGCCGGGTCCTCGGCCTCGGCCTCCCGCACATAGCGCAGTACGCCCCACATGCCGTGCTCGTCGGCGTGCGGGGCGTCGTCGCCCACGCACGCCTCCAGTTCCCCGCGGAGGCCGTCGGCGTCGATGCCCGCCCCGATGAGAACGAGCTGGGTGAGCCGCTCCGCGCCGGCCGCCCAGGGCTCGGGGTAGAACCGCAGGAACCGCCCCACGGCGTGCACCGCGTACCGGTTGCGCGCGTCGTGCGGCCCGAAGTCGACGTAGCCCTTGATCCGGTACAGCCCCGCCGGGCGGCTGTCCAGGAACCGCATCAGCCGCCGCGGGTCCAGCGGGCGCCCGGAGACGAAGGAGAGGCTGTCGTACGCGGTGTGCAGATGCGCGGTGTGGTCGTCCTCGGCGTGGTCGGGGCGGTGGAGGTCGTCGAACGACAACTGCCCGACGCGCTCCTCGCCGGGCCTGCGGTCGAAGAGGAACTCCGGATCGATGCGGCCGTACGAGGCGGGCACGACGGCGGCGCCGTCGACGAGCGACCGGACCAGGCCCAGTACGCGCGAGGCGTCCGTGACCCGGTCCAGCTTGTTGACGACCACGAGGTCGGCGAGGCCGAGGTGCCGGTCGATCTCCGGGTGCACGGCCCGGGTGGCGTCGAACTCGGCGGCGTCCACGACCTCGACGAGCCCGCCGTACACGATGCCGGGATGCTCGCTGGCGAGCACCATCCGCACGAGTTCCCGCGGTTCGGCCAGGCCACTGGCCTCGATGACGATGACGTCGATCCCGGCGGAGGGCCGGGCCAGCCGCTCCAGGTAGACGTCCAGTTCGCTGCTGTCGACGGCGCAGCACAGACAGCCGTTGCCGAGCGACACGGTCGAGTCCCCGAGGGCCCCGGCCACCGCCATGGCGTCGATCTCGATGGCGCCGAAGTCGTTGACGACGGCACCGATGCGGCTGCCGCCGCTGCGGTGCAGGAGATGGTTGAGCAGGGTGGTCTTCCCCGAGCCGAGGAATCCGGCCAGCACCACCACCGGAATCTGCCGACCACTGTTCCGCTCCGACACGCGACCCCTCCCACACCCGTGCGCACACCGGCCCGCTCACGGCGTACGCGGCGAAGACCGACCGACGCACCAGGATACGAGCGGCGGGCACGACGGCGAAGTGAACGATCGTCAGCGGCATGCGCGGGGCACACGTCGGACAGGGCGCCGGTCCGTGCGGCCCTCGCTGCCCTCCGCGTGCCCTCCTCCCCGCCGTCCCGCCGGACGGAGCCGCTCGGCACCCTGGAAGGCGGCGAGCGCCGCCACCGCTCGCCGGTTCCCCACAGCCGGCCCGCACCCCGACACCCAGGCGCACGCGCCGAGGCCGCCCCGGCAGCCGTCCGGGGCGGCCTTCGTCGTGTCACGGCACCGCCACCGGTGCCTCCTTCCCCACATACCGGGCCGCCGGCCTGATGATCTTCGAGTCCTCCGCCTGCTCCAGGATGTTGGCGCTCCACCCCACCGCGCGCGCCGCCGCGAACGTCGGCGTGAACATCTCGCGCGGCACCTCGCACAGTTCCATGACGACACCGGCGTAGTACTCCACGTTGGTGTGCAGTTCCCGGCCCGGCTTCAGTTCCGCCAGGATCGCCTCCACCCGGCGCTCGACCTCCACGGCGAAGTCGACCCGGGGCCCGCCGAACCGCCGGGCCACCTCGCGGAGCATGCGCGAGCGGGGGTCCTCCGTGCGGTAGACCGCGTGGCCGAACCCCATGATCCGCTCGCCCGCGAGAACGTGCTCACGGACCCAGGAGTCGATGCGCTCCGGCGTCCCGATCGCGTCCAGCGTGTCCAGTGCCCGGCTCGGCGCACCGCCGTGCAGCGGACCCGACAGCGCCGCCACCGCCCCTGCCAGGCACGCCGCCACGTCCGCACCCGTGGACGCGATGACCCGCGCCGTGAAGGTCGACGCGTTGAAGCCGTGATCGACGGTGGAGATCAGGTACTGCTCGACGGCCCGCACCCGCTCCGCGTCCGGCTCCGTACCCGTCAGCATGTACAGGTAGTTCGCCGCGTACGGCAGGTCCGCACGCGGCTCCACCGGCCGCAGCCCCTTGCCCAGCCGGTACAGCGCCGTGAGCAGGGTCGGTACCGCCGCGGTCGCCTCCAGGGTGTCCCGTCTGCGCCGGTCGGCGTCGATGTCGTACACCGGCCGGAACCCCTTCGCCGCGCCGAGCAGGGACAGCGCCGTCCGCATCCCGGCGAGCGGACCGGAGCGTCCGCCGGCCGCCGCGACGGCGGGCAGCGCCTGCCGTACCTCCTCGGGCAGCCCGCGCAGCGCGGCGGTCTCGGCGGTGAACACCGCGGCGCGCCGCGCGTCCGGCAGTTCGCCGTGCACCAGCAGGTGCCATACGTCCTCGAAGCCACGCGAGCGCGCGAGGTCGACTGCCGAGTACTGCCGGTAGTGGTAGAAGCCCTCGTCACCCCGGACGTCACCGACACGGGTGTCGGTCACGACGACACCCGCCAGCCCTCGCGGTACCTCGACACGTGCGGTTGCGGCCTCATTGACAGACATGGCGTCCTCCTCGAACTTGATTCGACTGTCTATCCTTGACTGCATAACTGTCAATATTGATTGAATCAATGCTTCACTTCATCAGAGGCAGGACGGATACCGTGATCCCATGCGTGATCAAGACCCCTCCTCCGCCGGCTCGGACGGTCGCCTGAGCACCAGGGAGGCCGCCGAGCTGCTCGGTGTGAAGCCGGAGACCGTGTACGCGTACGTGAGCCGAGGTCAGCTCAGCAGCCGCCGGTCGCCCGGCGGCCGGGGCAGCACCTTCGACACCGAGGAGGTCGAGGCGCTCGCGAGGCGCAACAGACGTGAGGGCGCGGGCCGTCCGGGTGGGCCGGGCGGCTCGGGCGGCGAGTTGTCCGTGCGGACCCGCCTCACCTTGATCGACGGCGACCGGTACTACTTCCGGGGCGTCGACGCCGTCGAACTGGCCGGCCGGCACACCTACGAGGAGGTCGCCGAGTGGCTGTGGACGGGCCGGCTCCGTCCCGGCGCCGCATTCGTCGCGCCCGAGGCGTCCGTCGCCGTGGCGCGCCGCGCCGTCGCCGCCCTGCCCGGACACGCCACACCCGCCGACCGCCTGCGTGTCGCGGCCATCGCCGCCGCGACCGCGGACCCCCTGCGCTTCGACCTGTCCGAGGACGCCGTGCTCGGCACGGCCCGCACCCTCATCCCCACCCTCGTCGCCGCGCTCCCGCCGGCCGGCGGCGGTCAGGACGACACCGGCCCGGTGGCCCGCCGCCTCTGGGCGCGGCTCACCGGCCGGGAGGCCGACGCGGCACGGCTGCGTGTCCTCGACACGGCCCTCGCGCTCCTCGTCGACCACGACCTCGCCGCCTCCACGCTCGCCGTCCGCGTCGCCGCGTCCGCCCGCGCCCACCCCTACGCGGCCGTCTCGGCGGGGCTGGGCGTGCTCGAGGGCCCGCTGCACGGCGCGGCCAGCGGATTCGCGCACGAGTTGCTGCTCGCGGTGCTCGACCGGGGCGGCGCGACCCCCGTGATCGCCGACGAGTTGCGGGCCGGCCGCCGCATCCCGGGCCTCGGCCACCGCATCTACCCCGGTGAGGACCCGCGCGCGGGTGCTCTCTTCGCCCTTCTGGAGGAGATCCCGCACGCCGCCCCCGCCCTGGCCGCCGCCCGCGACATCGTGGCCACCGCCGCCCGCCACACGCCCCTGCACGCCAACGTCGACCTGGCCCTGGCCGTCCTCACCGCCTCCTCCGGCATGCCGGCCTCTGCGGGCGAGACCGTCTTCGCCGTCGCCCGGACGGCCGGGTGGATCGCCCACGCCCTGGAGGAATACGGCGAGCGCCCCCTGCGTATGCGTCCCCGTGGCCTGTACGCCGGGCCGAGACCGCCGCAGCCCCTGCCCGGGCCGGACGCGGGTGGGTCGCCGGGCCACTCGTGAGCAAGTCAGGTTAGGCTCACCTGTGTGAGTACGTGCTCAACCGTCTCCCGCGAGCTCGACGAGCCGATCGCGGGAACCGCGGCCACCGCGAGGACCTGGCTTTTGCTGGAGCAGCCCGGCCCCTGGGGGGCCAAGGCCCTCACGTCGAGCCACCTCGACCCCGCGCTGGGCGGCGCCCTGGAGGCGGCCGCGCGGGGGACCGGGGTGCGCGTCGCGCTGATACGCCGCGCCGGACGTCACGCGGACCGCAGGGTTCCCGCCACGCGGCAGGTGTACGCGGCCCACACCGTGCCGGGAAACGTGTGGCTGCACGGCGCCAGGACCGCGGACCCCGAACGGCTGCTCGACCTCGACTTCGCCGCGCTGGGCAGGGGCGAGCCCGGAACCTTCGACGCGGCGCTCGGTGGGCGGCCCCACGAGGGCGATCCCCTCGCCCTCGTGTGCACCAACGGCAAACGCGACCGGTGCTGCGCGCTCCTCGGGCGGCCCCTGGCGGCCGAACTGGCCGCCTCCGGGGCCGAGGGTGTCTGGGAGGTCACCCACCTGGGCGGTCACCGCTTCTCCCCCACGGTGCTCGTCCTGCCCTGGGGCTACGCGTACGGCAGGGCCGAGGCCCCCGCCCTCGAGGAAGTGCTGCACGGCGCGCGGGAGGGCCGCATCGTGGTCGAGGGGTGCCGTGGCGGTTCCGCCTGGGAGCGGCCCGGCCAGAGCGCCGAGCTGGCCGTCCGGCGTGCGGTGGGCGAGTACGCCGCGGAGGCCCTGAGCGTCGTGCGGACGGACGGGGCGGCGCCCTGCTGGGAGGTGACCGTCGCCCACAACGCGGACGGGCGCCGGTGGGTGGTGGAGGTCACGCAGGGCGCGTCCCTTCCGCCGCGTCCGGAGAGCTGTGGGTCGGTGCTCGGCTCACCCGCGCGGCTGGACGTGGCCGGCATCCGCGAGCTGTCCGTGGCGGCACTGGCGAGCTGAGGCGCTCCGGGGACACACGACGGGATCCCGCTCCGGGAAGGCCCCGCCACCGAGCGCCGCGGCAGGGCAGGGGCGCGTGACCGCGCCCGTGCGCGCCGGTGCCCGGTGTACCCGCAGGTGCGTGCGTTCGATCTCCGACACCGCGTGCCCCGGGCGCCCGTCCGCCTCCAGGAGATCCCCGCCACACCCCCGCGGCACCCCGCGCCCGTCCACGTACCGTCATGGGTATGAGCCCCACTCCCCCCGCACGCCGCCTGCGCCTCGGCCTGCCGCGGCGGGTGTTCTCGCAGGTCCTGCTGATGCAGCTGGCGATCGCCGCGGGAGTCGCGGTACTCGCCACCGGGCTGTTCCTCGCGCCGCTCGGCGACCAGCTGGACGACCAGGCGATGCGCCGCGCCCTCGCGATCGCGCAGACCACCGCCCAGCAGCCGCAGATCGCGCACGGCCTGAACACCACGGCGCCCGCCCCGGACGGACCGGTGCAGCGCGACGCGGAACGGATCCGGGAGGCCACCGGCGCCGAGTACGTCGTGGTGCTGGACCGCCGGGGCGTGCGCTGGTCCCACACCGATCCCCGCCGGATCGGCGGCCTGGTGTCGACCGACCCCGGTGAGGCGCTGGCCGGACGCGACGTCATGGAGATCGACGAGGGCACCCTCGGACGCTCCGCGCGGGGCAAGGTGCCGCTGCGGGACGACGGCGGCGAGATCATCGGTGCGGTATCGGTCGGCATCGCCTACGACAGCGTCCGGGCCCGGCTGATCCACGCCATCCCGGGACTGTTCGCGTACGCGGGCGGTGCCCTGGCCGTCGGTGCGCTCGCGGCCTGGCTCATCTCCCGGCGGGTGCATCGGCAGACCCGGGACCTGGCCTTCTCGGACATCGCGGCGCTGCTGGCGGAGCGTGAGGCCATGCTGCACGGCATCCGCGAGGGCGTGGTCGCGCTCGACCGCGCCGGCCGCGTCCGCCTCCTGAACGACGAGGCGCAGCGCCTGCTGGGCATCGGTGAGGAGGCCGTCGGCCGCTCCCCCGACGAGGCACTCGGCGCGGGGCGCACCTCCGATGTACTGGCCGGGCGGGTGACCGGCACCGATCTGCTCACCGTCCGCGGCCCGCGCGTCCTGGTCGCCAACCGCATGCCGACCGACGACGGCGGAGCCGTGGCGACCCTGCGCGACCGCACGGAGCTGGACCAGCTCGGCCGCGAACTGGACTCCACCCGCGGCCTGATCGACGCGCTCCGCGCCCAGGACCACGAGCACGCGAACCGCATGCACACCCTGCTGGGGCTGCTGGAGCTCGAGATGTACGACGACGCCGTGGAGTTCGTCGGCGAGGTCGTCGGCGATCACCGGGTCACGTCGGAGCAGGTGACCGAGAGGATCCGGGACCCGCTGCTCGCGGCGCTCCTGGTGGGCAAGGCGACGGTCGCGGCCGAGCGCGGAGTGGCGCTGTGGGTCTCGGACCGGACCCGGCTGCCGGACCGGCTGATCGACCCGAGAGGACTCGTGACCATCGTCGGCAACCTGGTGGACAACGCCCTGGACGCCGTCGCCGGGACGCCGCACGCGCGTGTGGAGGTCGAGCTGCGGGCCGACGGGCGTGCGGCGGTGCTCGTGGTGCGCGACACCGGGCCCGGAATCCCGCCCGGGCAGCGCGAGTTGATCTTCACCGAGGGCTGGTCCACCAAGGAGCCGCCGGCCCACCGCGCGCGGGGGATCGGGCTGCCCCTGGTCCGCAGGCTCGCCGAACGGCAGGGGGGCGGCGCGCGCGTGGGCGAGGCGCACGGCGGCGGGGCGGAGTTCACCGTCGTCCTGCCCGAGGCCCTGGCCGAGCCGGGCACGCGGCCCGCTCCCACCGGGGCACCCGTCCCGGCGGCCGCCGGCGAGGGGTCGCGGAGTGTGCGGGAGGAGTCGCGGTGATCGAGGTCCTGGTCGTGGACGACGACGTCCGGGTCGCGCAGGTCAACGCCGCCTACGTCGAGAAGGTGCCCGGCTTCCATGTCGCCGGGGAGGCCCACAGCGCGGCCGAGGCGCTCGGCCGCCTGGAGACACTGCCCCGGCTGGATCTGGTGCTCCTGGACCACTACCTGCCCGACGCGACGGGACTGCAGGTCGTCCAGGAGATGCGCCGGCGCGGCCACCAGACCGACGTGATCATGGTGACCGCGGCGCGTGATGTGTCCACCGTGCAGGCGGCGATGCGCCACGGCGCCCTGCAGTACCTGGTCAAGCCGTTCGCCTTCGCCGGTCTGCGCGTCAAGCTGGAGGCGTACGCGGAACTGCGGCGCACCCTCGACGGCGGCGGCGAGGCCGAACAGCCCGAGGTGGACCGCATCTTCGGCGCACTGTCGGCGTCGGCCGAGCCCCAGCTGCCCAAGGGGCACTCCCCCACCACCGCCGAACTCGTGCGGCAGTCCCTGATCAACGCCGACGGCCCGCTGTCGGCCCAGGAGATCGCCGAACGCACCGGGGTGAGCCGCCAGACGGCCCAGCGCTATCTGAAACTCCTGGAGCGCACGGGACGGGCCACGCTGACCCTCAGGTACGGCGACGCGGGCCGCCCCGAACACCGTTATGTGTGGGCGACCCGCGCCTGAGGACACGGCCCGCGGGGGCGGGGGACGGAACCGTGTCCCCCTTGCTCACGGGTGACGGGGCCGGCCGTCTCCGCCGGGCCGCTACACGGCCCCGGCACCGGTCAGTGAGCGCACCTCGGTCTCCGCGTGCTTGGCCTCGTCGGCCGCCTCGGTCGAGGTGACGGTGCCGAGCCAGCCCGCGAGAAAGCCCAGCGGAATGGAGACCAGCCCCGGGTTCTGCAGCGGGAAGAGCCCGAAGTCGGCGCCCGGGAAGAGTGATCCGGGGCTGCCCGACACCACGGGGGACAGCAGCACCAGCGCCACGGCCGGGATCAGCCCTCCGTAGACGGCCCACACGGCGCCGCGGGTGGTGAAGCCGCGCCAGAACAGGGAGTAGAGCAGCACGGGCAGGTTGGCGGAGGCGGCCACGGCGAAGGCGAGGCCCACGAGGAACGCGACGTTGAGGTCGCGGGCCAGCAGACCGAGGGCGATCGCGAGGAGGCCGATGCCGCCCGCCGCGACGCGGGCCACGGCCACCTCGCCGTGTGGTGCGCCGCCTCGGCGTCGCAGGGAGGCGTACAGATCGTGCGCGACGGACGCCGAGGAGGCGAGCGTGACTCCGGCGACCACGGCGAGGATCGTCGCGAAGGCGACCGCGGCGACGATCGCGAACAAGATCGTTCCGCCCGTGGACCCCGCGCCCCCGCCCAGGTCGAGTGCCAGAAGGGGCACCGCCGTGTTCCCGGACGCGTCCGAGGCGCGTACGGCGTCGGGTCCGACGAGGGCGGCGGCGCCGAAGCCGAGCACGATCGTCATCAGGTAGAAACCGCCGATGAGTCCGATCGACCAGACGACCGAACGCCGTGCCGCCCGGGCGGTGGGGACGGTGTAGAAGCGGGCCAGGATGTGCGGCAGCCCGGCCGTGCCGAGCACCAGAGCCAGTCCCAGGCTGATGAAGTCGAAGCGGGCCGTCCAGTCCCCGCCGTAGGCGAGTCCGGGCGCCAGGAACGCCTGGCCGTGACCGCTGCGCTCGGCCGCGGTGTGCAACAGCCGGTTGATGTCGCCGTGGAACCGCAGCAGGACGAGGAGGGTCAGCGCGATGGTGCCACCGAGCAGCAGGACCGTCTTGACGATCTGGATCCAGGTGGTGGCGCGCATCCCTCCCAGCGACACGTAGACCACCATGAGGGCGCCCACACCGATGACGGTCCACGCCCGCGCGGCCTCGCCGGTACCGCCGAGCAGCAGCGCGACCAGGCTGCCCGCGCCCACCATCTGCGCCACCAGGTACAGGACGGACACCGTGACCGACGAGGTTCCCGCCGCGATGCGTACCGGCCGCTCCCGCATGCGCGCCGCGATCACGTCGGCGAGCGTGAACCGTCCGCAGTTGCGCACCAGTTCCGCGACCAGGAACAGGACCACCAGCCAGGCCACCAGGAAGCCCACCGAGTAGAGCATCCCGTCGTAGCCCACGAGCGCGATGAGGCCGGAGATGCCGAGGAAGGAGGCGGCCGACATGTAGTCGCCCGCGATGGCAAAACCATTCTCCATCGGGGAGAAGAGCCGGCCGCCCGCGTAGAACTCCTCGGCCGAACCACGCCGGTGGCGGCTCACCCAGGTCGTGATGCCCAACGTGACCGCGACGAACACGCTGAACAGCAGCAGGGCCGACGCCTGGTGGTCACCCGTCATGACGCACCGCCCCGCCCCGGGCCAGCTCCTGGGTGTCCCAGCGCAGTTCCAGCGCGGCGCGGTCCCTGCGCAGCCCTGCGTGCCGCACGTAGGCCCAGGTGAACAGGAAGGTGGTGGCGAACTGGCCGAGTCCCGCCAGCATCCCCAGGTTCACGGCGCCCGCGACGGGCCGCGCCATCAGCTCGGGCGCGGTCGTGGCGGTCACGACATACGCCACGTACCAGGCGAAGAAGACCGCGACCGCCGGGACCACGAACCGCCGGTACCTGCTGCGCACTTCCCGGAACGCCTCGCTGCGCTGTACTTCGAGGTAGACGTCGGCGGCCGCCGCGGGGCCGTGCTCGCGTCGCGCCGGTGGGATCCCCACGTCGGCCGGCTCGCCCCAGCCCGAGGCCAGGGCGTCGTACCAGGGATCGTCGTACCTCACGTCCCCCGAATTGCTTGGCTGCATGCCCAAGGATGGGCAGAACGGGAAGATCCGTGACTCTTCTTCCCGTTCCCCTTCACCCCATCAGGTGACGCGATCCGCCGTGAGCGCGCCCGGAGCGGCCGCTACGCGTCGATGCGCGACCGGTCCAGCGTCGCCGCCGAGCTGGAGATGAACTCCTTGCGCGGGGCTACGTCGTTGCCCATGAGCAGGTCGAAGACCCGTTCGGCGGCCTCCAGATCGGTGAGGTTGATCCGGCGCAGGGTGCGGTGACGGGGGTCCATCGTGGTCTCGGCCAGCTGGTCGGCGTCCATCTCACCGAGACCCTTGTAGCGCTGGATCGAGTCCTTGTAGCGGACGCCCTTGCTCTTGAATTCCATGAGCTTGTCGCGCAGCTCCCGGTCCGAGTACGTGTAGACGTACTTGTCCTGCCCCTTCCTGGGCTGGACGATCTCGATCCGGTGCAGCGGCGGAACCGCCGCGAACACCCGGCCGGCCTCGACCATGGGCCGCATGTAGCGGTGGAACAGCGTCAGGAGCAGTGTGCGGATGTGGGAGCCGTCGACGTCGGCGTCGGTCATCATGATGATCTTGCCGTAGCGCGCCGTGTCGATGTCGAAGGTACGCCCCGACCCGGCCCCTATGACCTGGATGATCGCGCCGCACTCGGCGTTCTTCAGCATGTCCGTCACGGATGACTTCTGGACGTTGAGGATCTTTCCGCGGATCGGCAGAAGCGCCTGGAACTCCGAGTTCCGGGCGAGCTTCGCCGTGCCGAGCGCGGAATCGCCCTCGACGATGAACAGCTCGCTGCGGTCGACGTCGTCACTGCGGCAGTCGGCGAGCTTGGCGGGGAGCGAGGAGGACTCCAGGGCCGTCTTGCGGCGCTGCGCGTCCTTGTGCTGACGGGCCGCGATGCGGGTGCGGGCCGCGGCGACGGCCTTCTCCATGACCACGCGTGCCTGCTGGGCGTCATCGCGCTTGGTGGAGGTCAGGAACGCCTTGAGCTCCTTGGAGATCACGTTGTTCACGATGCGGCGGGCGGCCGAGGTGCCGAGGACCTCCTTGGTCTGTCCCTCGAACTGGGGTTCGGCCAGGCGGACCGTGACCACCGCCGTCAGGCCCTCGAGGGCGTCGTCCTTGACGATGTCGTCCTCGGCCACGCGCAGCATCTTCTTGGCGCGCAGCACCTCGTTCATCGTCTTGGCGACGGCCTGCTCGAAGCCGGCGACATGGGTGCCGCCCTTGGGCGTGGCGATGATGTTGACGAACGACCTGAGCGTGGTGTCGTAACCGGTCCCCCAGCGCATCGCGACGTCGACGCCGAGCTCGCGGGTGACCTCGGCGGGCGTCATCTGTCCGTGCTCGTCGAGGACGGGCACCGTCTCCTTGAAGGTGCCCTGGCCGGTGAGGCGGAGGGTGTCGCAGACGGGCCTGTCGGAGGCCAGGTACTCGCAGAACTCGCTGATGCCGCCGTCGAAGCGGAAGGACTCCTCACCCTTGCTGCCCCCCTCACCGAGCCCGTACTCGTCACGGACGACGATGGTCAGCCCGGGCACCAGGAACGCGGTCTGGCGGGCGCGCTGGTGCAGCGTCTCCAGGGAGAGCTTGGCGTCCTTGAGGAAGATCTGGCGGTCGGCCCAGTAGCGCACGCGCGTGCCGCTGCGGCTCTTCGGCAGCTTCCTGGTCTTGCGCAGCCCGTTCCCGGCCTCGAACTTCGCGTCGGGGCCGAGGGCGGCGAAGGCGCCGGGGACGCCGCGCCGGAAGCTGATCGCGTGGGTGTGGCCGCCGCGGTCCACCTCGACGTCGAGCCGTGCGGACAGGGCGTTGACGACGGAGGCGCCGACGCCGTGCAGACCGCCGGAGGCGGCGTACGAGCCGCCGCCGAACTTCCCGCCGGCATGCAGCTTGGTCATGACGACCTCGACCCCGGAAAGGCCGGTCTTGGGCTCGACGTCGACCGGAATGCCGCGGCCGTTGTCCCGGACCTCCACCGAGCCGTCGTCGTGGAGGACCACGTCGATGTGGTCGCAGTAGCCTCCCAGGGCCTCGTCGACCGAGTTGTCGATGATCTCCCAGAGGCAGTGCATCAGACCGCGACTGTCAGTCGATCCGATGTACATACCGGGGCGCTTCCGCACGGCCTCGAGCCCCTCGAGGACGAGCAGGTGCCGCGCGGTGTAGTTGGAACCGTCCCGGTCTGCTCCTGCCAGCAGCGCTGTGGACGGCACGGACGTCTCGGCGGTCACGCGGTTCGCTCCTCGCTGAATTTCACATGGGGCCCTCATGGGTAAGGGCGTGGCTCCAGTCACCGGTCAGAGGGTACCGAGGCCTGGTAGAGCCGTTGTAACGCCACCCTCGTCCGCGCTCAGCCTAGTCGACAGTCGCATACCTGTTCGATCCCTCGATGGAGTGAAGCACACATCACGTTCCCTTCGGGGCATGAACCATTTAGGCTCCGGGCACGTCCTCATGAACAACCGGCAACCCAGCCGGGAGGGCCGACCACCGATACGACGCGAATCCGTACGGCACAAAGACACGCACTACGGCACATTCGCCGCCAGCCGGCAACAGCCACCCACCTCGGAAAGATTTTTTCGAGGAGAAGCCACGAGCGGGAACGTTTTGGGGCTGGTTGGATGTTGACCCTGGTACGACAGCTCGTCGAGCTAGAGAAGAGGCGACGTGACTACTGTTCTTACCCCCGCAAGCCCGTTGACGGCCGCCGATCGCTGCGACCGCTGCGGCGCCCAGGCATACCTGCGCGTCGTCCTGCTGAGCGGTGGAGAACTGCTCTTCTGCGCCCACCATGGTCGCAAGTTCGAGCCGGAACTCAAGAAGATCGCCGCTGAGATACAGGACGAGACGGAGCGGCTCACCGCCCCTCCGGCGAACGCCTCCGACGAAGAGCACTGACACCTCACGTCCGACGACGAGCAGCCCGGCACAGGCCGGCGAACGGGCGGCTGCCTCCGCAGCGGAGGCAGCCGCCCGCCTCTTCGTCATCGGACGCGCCCGTGGCCGCCGCCCGGGCCCCCACAGCCGCCCGGAGTCACGGAGCGGCCCCTTCGTGCTCCCTCAGGCCCGCGTCCGCCCGAGGGTCCGCAGGATGTCGGAGACGCGCGTGTACACCCCCGGGCTGCCCGCCCAGCCGCACCCCGCACCCCAGGACACGAGCCCTATCAGCCGCCCCTGGGCCACGAGCGGCCCCCCGCTGTCCCCCTGACAGGCGTCCCGGCCCCCGGCCGTCTCTCCCGCGCACAGCATCGTCCCGGCGCGGTAGGTGCCCACGGAACCGCCCGGGTACGCGTTCTCGCACAGCGCGTCGGGCTGCACGCGCACATGCGCCGCGTGCAGGCTTCCCGCGTACGCGCCGGACCCCGTGGTGTCCCCCCATCCGTAGACCGTGGCGGTCGTGCCCGCCCGGTAGGCGGGGTCCCCCGTCCCCGCCATGGCTATGGCCGAGCCGGCGGGGAGAGGCTCGGCCAGGGTGAGCACCGCGAAGTCGCCGGAGTTGGTGACACCGTCGTAGCCCGGGTTCACCCAGGTGTCGCGTACGGCGATCTCCCGGCCGCGTTCCGAGAGCAGCTCCGTGCGCCCGGTGATCACCCTGAGGTCGTGCACACGGTCCGGGGGCGCCCCCAGCACCTCCTCGTCCATGCAGTGGGCCGCGGTGAGCACAGTGGTCCGGCCGACCGCCACACCCCCGCAGAACTGTCCCGCTCGCGTACCGCCGAACCGGTCACGGCTGGCCAGGGCCACCGTCCACGGACTGTCCACGACATCGGCCGGGAAGCCGCCGACGACGATGCTGTCGGCGGCCGTGGGAACGGCCGAGGCCAGGGGTATGACAGTCCCGGCGGCCGCCAGGGCCAGGGCCCGGGCAAGACGACGTCGCATGCGCGCTCCTCACACTGGGGTGATCCTGGAACACCCAGGGTGATCGAGCCCGCCGGACCCCGCACCCGCGCGGCAACGCAAAGGTCCGGCTCCCGAGAACGGGAACCGGACCTCGGTGAACACGGCACCCGACCGCCGTCGCGTGCGGCCCCGGTCTAGTCGAGGTAGTCGCGCAGTACCTGGGAGCGCGACGGGTGGCGCAGCTTCGACATGGTCTTGGACTCGATCTGGCGGATGCGCTCACGCGTGACGCCGTACACCTTGCCGATCTCGTCGAGGGTCTTCGGCTGACCGTCGGTGAGACCGAAGCGCATCGAGACGACGCCCGCCTCGCGCTCGGACAGGGTGTCCAGGACCGAGTGCAGCTGCTCCTGCAGCAGTGTGAAGCTGACCGCGTCGGCCGGGACGACCGCCTCGGAGTCCTCGATGAGGTCACCGAACTCGCTGTCGCCGTCCTCGCCCAGCGGGGTGTGCAGGGAGATGGGCTCGCGGCCGTACTTCTGGACCTCGATGACCTTCTCCGGAGTCATGTCGAGCTCCTTGGCCAGCTCCTCCGGGGTGGGCTCGCGGCCCAGGTCCTGGAGCATCTGGCGCTGGACGCGCGCGAGCTTGTTGATGACCTCGACCATGTGCACCGGGATGCGGATGGTGCGGGCCTGGTCGGCCATCGCGCGGGTGATCGCCTGGCGGATCCACCAGGTGGCATAGGTGGAGAACTTGTAACCCTTGGTGTAGTCGAACTTCTCCACCGCGCGGATCAGACCGAGGTTGCCCTCCTGGATGAGGTCCAGGAAGAGCATGCCGCGGCCGGTGTAGCGCTTGGCCAGGGAGACCACCAGACGGAGGTTGGCCTCCAGGAGGTGGTTCTTGGCGCGGCGGCCGTCCTCCGCGATGATCTCCAGCTCGCGCTTGAGCTTCGGCGCGAGCTTGTCGGAGTTGGCCAGCTTGTCCTCGGCGAACAGACCCGCCTCGATGCGCTTGGCGAGCTCGACCTCCTGCTCGGCGTTGAGCAGGGGGACCTTGCCGATCTGCTTGAGGTAGTCCTTGACCGGGTCGGCGGTGGCGCCGGCGGCGGCGACCTGCTGGGCGGGCGCGTCGTCCTCGTCCTCGTCGGAGAGCACGAAACCGGCGTTCTCGGCACCCTCGGGCTCGTCCGCGACCTTGGCGTCCTCGAGGACTTCCTCGTCGACCAGCTCGGCGTCGTCCTTCTTGGACGTGGTCTTCTTGGCGGCCGTCTTCTTCGTGGCCGTGGTCTTCTTCGCCGTCGCCTTCTTGGCGGTGGTCTTCTTGGCAGCCGCCTTCCTGGCGGACGCCTCCTCCTCGGCGGCGGGGTCGGCGGTGGACGCCGCCCCGGGCGCGGTGGCGGCGGTGGCCTTCCGGGCGGTCGCCGTCTTGGCCGCGACCGTCTTGGTGGCGGTGCGCTTGGCGGGACTCTTCGCTGCGACGCTCTTTCGGGTGCGCTTGGGCTCTGCGGCACTGACCATCAGCGTCACACCCTCTTCCTCGAGGATCTGGTTGAGGCTGCGCAGTACGTTCTTCCACTGAGTGGCCGGAATCTGGTCAGCTTCGAAGGCCCGACGCACGTCATCGCCGGCGATCTGCCCCTCAGCCTTTCCCCGCTCAATGAGCGCCATGACAGAGACGGACTCGACGATCTCCGGCGGGAGCGTACGGGATGTGCTGGCCGACACGAACAACCTCTCGGAACGTTGGAAAACGGCTTCCGGCCCCGTCCGTCGTGGACAGGAGCCGACCGCCGGCTTGGGGATGGGCCGACGGCGCGGGCGGGTGCCGGGAAGATGCACAGCGCCATGAACGGCGTCCGTATTCCCTCCGCGGCTGTCACCTCTTAGGTCATCGCGTTCTTCCCGGGAGTGTTACGCCCAATCCACGTGGCCCGAGTCACACCCGTAAGTACCCGCAAGCCGTCAGACAGGAACAAATGTGTTCATTCCGTGAACAAGGAGGTCGCCTCTGCGCGTCTCCCCGCTCCTCTCGCCGCCGGACCCCGCGGGATCGTCGACGATCTCGCGGGGTCCGGCGGGGGACGGCTCATCGGTGGGGCGCTGCCACAGGAGGGGGATGGCATGCCGGACCGCGCCGTCCGCGGAACGCGGTCAGTGCTCGCGCGGGGCGGGCACCACGCGTTCCACCTCGGGGTGGAACGTGAGGAGTTGACGCATGGCCGCCTCGGCAGCCGCGCCGTCGCCGCCGGCGAGCGCGTCGACGATCCGCGCGTGGTGCCCCATCGACGTCTCGTTCGGCCGCTCACAGCCCGCGACCGGGCCGCCGGAGACCTGGAGCGCGGCGGACACGATCCCGGAGAGGTGCTCCAGCATCCGGTTGCCGGCGACCTGGATGAGCAGGGAGTGGAACTCGACGTCGGCGCGGGCGAACGTGAGCGCGTCGCCCTGCCCCAGGGCGTGGCCCATGATCTCCACCATGTCGGACAGGCGCTGCTGCACGTCCTCCCGCCCGTGACCGGCCGCCAGGCGGGCGGCGAGCGGCTCGATCGTCCAGCGGAGCTCGCTGAGCTCACGGCGCTGGTTGTCCCGCTGCGGCCCGAAGGCCCGCCACTCGATGATGTCCGGGTCGAGGAGATTCCAGTCACTGACGGGGCGCACGCGCGTGCCGACGTTCGGGCGGGCGCTGACCAGGCCCTTGGCCTCCAGGACGCGGAGCGACTCACGGACGACGGTGCGGGAGACCTCGAAGCGCTGGCCGATCTCCTCCGGCACCAGCGGGCGGTCCGCCCCCAGGTCGCCCGAAACGATCATTTGACCCAGTTGCTGAACGAGTTGGCCGTGCAGCCCGCGGCCGCGGCTGCCCGCGGCCCGTCGGCCCATACGGCCCAGTTCCGGATCCGCGCCCTCCCAGGCAGGAAGCCCGGCGCGGTCGGCGGCGGGCGCCTCGGCATAGGGGTAGCGGTCGAGTGCGCCCGGGCTCGTGAGGCCGGAGTCTGCGGAGCGGGCGGCGGTCATCATGGTGTGCGCAAGGGTACTCACGCATCCTTTGTCGGCGTCGCCGCCAACTCCCTTGAGGTCTTTGCTGAAAAGCACACGAAAGGGTGATCGCTCACCCCGTCGCAATTGACGCCTTATCGGAAGGAAGCGGGCATTTTGTGGGGAGTTGCAGGCAGGCTCGGTCCGATGCGCTCGCGTACGGTCGTCATCGGACTCGGTTCCGCAGATCGGTGAGCAGGTAGGCACCGAGCAGGACCGCCAGTGACAACGCCATTGCGCCGCCCACGGGTTGGGCGGCCAACCGCAACACCGCGTCCAGGCGGTGCTCGCCCCCGAAGGCCCATCGGAAGGGCGTCTCCTCGCTCAACCGCTCCGACACCGGCACCGGAGTGCGCGCCGAGGGCCACTCCGTCATCTTGTCCACGAGGGGCCCGACGAGGAGGGGGACGGCCACGACCACCGCGAGCCCCGCCGTCGTGGACCGGAAAACGCCCGCGGCCAGCACGCCGGCACAGGCGCAGCCCATCACCAGCCCGAGCCATCCGGCACCCAGCGGGAGCCAGTCGGCGCGGACCTGGACGGCCTCGCGTCCGTAGACGAGGTAGAGGAGTTCGGCGTCGCACCCGACGGTCAGGACGGCCAGCAGCAGCGCGGCGGCCGAGGCCACGAGGAGTTTGGCGGCCAGCAGTCCCAGCCTCCGGGGCACGGTGCCGCGGTCCGCCGCCAGCGCGGGGTGGCGGAACTCGTCACCGAAGGCCAGCGCGCCGAGCAGTCCCGCGCCCAGCGCCGCGGGCGGCAGCGGCAACTCCCTCGGCCAGGCGGCCAGCAGGCGCGGCTGGGGGGTGTGCCCGGCCCGTGCCAGCAGCACGGCGGTGACCGCGGACACGACGAGTACGCCCGCCGCGACGAGGTACCCCGTACGGACACCCGTGGCACGGCGGATCTCATAGCGCAGGGGGCGCAGCGGCCTGGGTGCGGGACGGACGGTGATGGGAGGCGGGAGCACGCGCCCGGTGCCCGGCTCGGCCCCGGCCCGGCGCCGGGAGCGGGCTCCGGCAGCCGGCCGGGTCCGCTCCCCGACGGTGTCCTGCGGCGCTTCCCGCCCGCTGGGCACGGACACGGACCCGCCCCCGTCGGCCGAGGCACCGGGGTGGTGCCGCGCCGCGGTGGCGTGAACCCGCTGCGGGCCGCCTGTCGCGTGTTCCGGCGGGGCGGGGGCCGGCGACGGTGCGCGAGTGGCGGACGGGGAGGGTCCACCGGCTCCCGGCGCGGCACGGCCGGCGGGGGCAGCCCGCTCGTCCGCCCCCGGGTGCGCTTCCTGGTGCGCCCCGTCGTTCGCCTCTCGGTCGGTCAACCCGGCGCCGGGACCCATGTCCCCGGTCTCGTCCGCCAGTTGGTGTACGACGATGCCGTTGCGGAACGCGGTCTCGCCGACGTACGCACAGGTAGTGCCGTAGACGCAGAGGCGGTTGCCGCTCTCCCGTACGACCTCCACGGACCGCTGTGCGGCGCGGGCCTCCTGCGTGAGCAGCGCGGAAAGGCGGGCGGCGTGCGGACTGCGGACGGCGACGCGGGGACGCAGCCGGGTGCGGGAGAAGTCCGCGACGTCCTGGTCGGCGACGACCCTCCCCCGCTCCAGCGTGACCACGCGGTCGGCGATGCGCGCGGCCTCCTTGGGATCGGCCGTCGTGCACAGGACCGTGCCGCCCTGGGCCGCGTGTGCCCGGAGCATGCCGTACCACCAGCGGTTCTCCCCGACGGAGAGCGCTCGCGCGGGGTCGTCGAGCACGAGGGTGTGCGGGTCCGGCAGCAGCGCGCAGGCCAGCCCGAGGCGGCGGTCCATGCCGCGCGACAGGATGCCGAGCCGTTCGTCGCGCAGGTTCACGAGCCCCACCGCCTCGAGGACTTCGTCGGCGCGGCGGCCCGGGACGCCCGCCGCCGCGCACAACATGCGCAGGTGCCCGCGGACGGTGCGGGCGGGGTGCCCCGGTACGTCGCCCAGCAGCACGCCGACTTCGCGTGAAGGGTGGGGGATGCGGTGCAACGGGCGGCCTCTGAAGTAGGTGACGCCACGACCGCGTTGGAGTTCGAGCATGAGCCCGAGCGCCGTCGTCTTGCCGGCGCCCGGTGCTCCGAGCAGCGCGGTGACGCGGCCCGCGTGCGCCTCGAAGGAGACGTCGTCGACGGCGGGCGGAAGCTCTTTGCGGGGATTGCTGGTCAGTCCGATGGCCTGGATCACGCGATGCAACATAGCGCGCCATATCGGGTTTTTCGGGCATGCGAGGCCTGCTGCCGGCAGGGGTGTGCGCCCCGCCGGCCCCGTCAGGCGGTCCGGTCGCCCCCGTGTCAGACCTCGGGGCGCAGCATCGGGGGGTTGAGCAGGGTGGCCCCGCCGGCCCTGAAGAGCTGGGCGGGGCGGCCGCCCTGCCGGGTGGTCGTGCCGCCGGTGGGAACCAGGAAGCCCGGCGTGCCCGTCACCTTGCGGTGGAAGTTGCGCGGGTCCAGCGCCACGCCCCAGACCGCCTCGTAGACACGGCGCAGCTCGCCGACGGTGAACTCCGGCGGGCAGAAGGCCGTCGCCAGCGAGGAGTACTCGATCTTGGACCGGGCGCGTTCCACCCCGTCCGACAGGATCCGGGCGTGATCGAAGGCGAGCGGCGCCGCCGGCTCGTCCTCACGGCCGTAACCGTCCTGCTGGAGCAGTTCCTCGACGGGCACCCAACGCGCGTTGCTGGCGTCGCCGCCCGCGCGGGGGGCGGGCAGATCGGGTGCGAGGGCAAGGTGCGCGACGCTGACGACACGCATCCGGGGATCACGCTCGGGATCGCCGTACGTGGCGAGCTGCTCCAGGTGAGCACCGTTGTCCTGGGCGGGGACAGCGGGGTCGTGCACCCGTAGCCCGGTTTCCTCGGCCAGTTCACGGGCCGCGGCCTGCGCCAGGTCCTCATCGGCCCGTACGAAGCCACCGGGGAGCGCCCAGCGCCCCTGGAACGGCGGCTCGCCCCTGCGTACCGCCAGCGCGCACAGAGCATGGCGGCGCACGGTCAGCACGACCAGATCCACGGTGACGGCGAAGGGCGGAAAGGCTGACGGGTCGTAGGGCATGCGGCGATCATAGTCGTCTGCCTGACGATAAGCACTCTCTTCCCGGTCGTGACGACGACTCATCCGCTTCCGTCCCGCGCGGTTTCCGACGCGGCCTTGGCGGCGGTCACGCGACGGCATGCCACCGGGCGCGGAAGCGGGGCGCCGCCCCGTCCGCCGCCCCGCGGCACCTCTGCGGCAACCGATGACCGGACGCCTCGGCCTCTCCCGGGCCCGGAGGCACGGCACCGTCTTCTTCCGGCCGCCGGCGGCCGGAAGTCCCCACGGTCACGAGCGCCATCGCATGGCCCCGCGCAACACCTCCGCGGCCATGGGGGTGCGTCCCCGCTTCGGGTCCGTCCGGGGGCGCGCCCCCGGACGGACCGGCCGGCTTCGAGTGGCGTCACCCGTGGGCACGGGCCATTGCCCCAGAGCCGGCATCTTCGGTTCCCGCGCTGCCGGACCGGGTCCCGCCCTTTCCGCCACGACCGTCCTGCCACCGTGATCACTCAGCCCCGCTCCTCCCCGTCACGGTCCCGCCGACCGGCCTGCGCGCCCTCCGGCGCGGCACCGCCCCGGTGCCCGACGCCCGGACCCGCCGGGCCGGCGCCCGCCGTGCCGGGGCGCCTCCCGCGCTCGTCCGTGCCGCCCGGCCGCGTGCCACCCGCCGTGCCGCCTCCGGGGTGCGTGCTCCCCGCCGACGCCCGCGGATGCGGGAGCCGCCCGCTGGGCCGGCCGGCCTCCGTCCGCCCTCGGCGGGAGGAGCCACGGCCGGCGCCGGACGCGCGCGCGTGGCGCCGGCAGGGCGAGGGGGCCGTCCCGGGGCCGGGAACCACCGCCCGCGGACCGGGGACCGGACCCGGGACCGCCGGGCCGGCGTCCGGCGTCTCACGGCCGTCCTCCTTGCGCAGGTCCGTCCCCTCGGCCGATTCCTCGGAGATCGTCCGCCCACGGTCCACGTGTTCCGCCCGCAGGCAGCGGCGGATCGACTCGGGGTCGAGGCCCTCGTTGCACGCCTGGTGCAGAAGGCGGGCGAAGAGGTAGTCGGGATCCGCCCCCAGCGCCATGGCGAGTGCCTCCCGGGCTTCCAGTTCGTCACCGGTCGACCAGGCGACCCATCCGGCGAGCGTGAGGGGCGCCGCGGCGTGTTCGCCGTACGAGCCGACGCAGCGGCGTGCCAGGGCGCGCCACAGGCGAAGGGCCGCGTCGGCCCGGTCGCCCTCCATCCACTCGGCCGCACGGTCCCGGGTGGTGCGGTCCTGCAGGCCGAGGATCAGCGCCGCGGCCTCGTCGTGCGCGAGCAGTTCGTCGTCCCGCAGATCCGCCGGGAGCATGCCGGGGACGGGCGGCGCGTCGGCGAGGCGGCCGATGAGCCGCTCGGCCAGCCCCAGCGTCTCCTCGGCCACCTCGAGCCGGCCCGCCGTGTCGAGGATCTTGGGGACCAGCGCCATGCTGGCGGCGTCCAGGGCGGCCTCCTGGTCCAGGGCCGCGGAGTGCTCCCACGGAAGGAGCCTGGCGCGCAGCTCGCGCAGGGTGCCGCGGACCTGGAGTCCGGCGTACGTGGCGGCGGCGGCCAGCACCGAGGTGCCGGGCAGGCCCATCGGTGTCCCCTCGGCCGGACAGCAGCCCTCGTCGTCGCAGCAGTAGGACCAGAAGCGTCCGTCCGAGACGCACAGCGCCTCCACCACGGGGATGTCCAGGGCGCCGCACTCCAGGCGCAGTGTGTGAGCGAGGGGCCCCAGCCGTTCCCTCACCTGCCGGCCGGTCTCGCCCCGGCCCGGCTCGTGGCAGAGGAAGACGACCATCTGCTCGGGCCGGGCGCCCCGGCGCTCGCTGCCCTTCACCAGGCCGTGGACCAGTTGCCGGGCGGCGGACGGCCAGTCGTCCGGCTGGGCGGGGATACCGAGGCGGGCGCGGCCGCCGAACCGTCCCCGCCCGTCCTTGTCGTGCAGAGCGACCAGCACGATGCTGTCCTCCGGACGGTAACCGAGCAGGTAGGGCAGGGCGTCGGCCAGCTCGGCGGGGGTGCGCAGGGTGACCTGCTGTTCGTCGCCGCGGCTGTCGTACGCGGTGCAGGTGAGGTCCTGCGGGCGCGGTGCGCGGTCCGTCACGCCGCCGTTCGTCCGGGGGTCGGCGGGCTGGACGGACTCGGTGGACCCGGTGCGGGCGGCGGCTGCCTCCGGTCGCCGCCCCGTGCCTGCGTCGTCCTGTCCGTCACGCCCGTGGAGGTCACTGTTCTCGGAGGACCCGGCCGTCTCGCCGTGGTGGTTCGTCATGCGAAGACGATCTCGCGGATTGCGACATTCCGCTTCAACCTGTGGATAACTCGCATCAGGGGCATGTCACACACCTCGGGGGAGGGCCCCGGTGAGGGGGGACACCCCGGCTCCCTCCCCCGCGGGCACCCGCGTGTCGGTCCCGTCCTGTTGTATGGAACCCATGGAGCACACGATCAACGCGGAACTCCGGGCGGCCGCCGACGCGGTTCTCGCCCGCCTCGTCGGCGACCCCTCGGGCGAGGCCCGGCTGCGCGAGGACCAGTGGCGGGCGATCGAGGCGCTGGTCGCCGACAAGCGCCGTGCCCTGGTCGTCCAGCGCACGGGCTGGGGCAAGTCCGCGGTCTACTTCGTGGCCACGTCCCTGCTGCGGGCACAGGGCAGCGGACCCACCGTGATCGTCTCCCCGCTCCTGGCGCTGATGCGCAACCAGGTGGAGGCCGCGGCCAGAGCCGGCATCCACGCCCGCACCATCAACTCGTCCAACAGCGAGGAATGGGACTCCATCCAGGGCGAGATCACCGCGGGCGACGTGGATGTGCTGCTGGTGAGTCCGGAGCGGTTGAACAACCCCGACTTCCGGGACCAGGTACTGCCCGAACTCTCCGCCGCGACCGGGCTCCTCGTGGTCGACGAGGCGCACTGCATCTCCGACTGGGGGCACGACTTCCGCCCCGACTACCGCCGGCTGCGCACCATGCTCACCGAGCTGCCGGACGGCGTACCGGTACTGGCCACCACCGCCACCGCCAACGCGCGCGTGACCGCCGACGTGGCGGAACAGCTCGGCACCGGCGGCTCGTCGGACGCGCTGGTGCTGCGGGGTCCCCTGAACCGGGAGAGTCTGAGCCTCAACGCGCTGCGCCTGCCCGACGCCGCGCACCGGATGGCCTGGCTCGCCGACCACCTGGACGAGCTCCCGGGCTCGGGGATCGTCTACACACTCACGGTCGCCGCCGCCGAGGAGGTCACCGCCTTCCTCCGGCAGCGCGGGCACACCGTCGCGTCGTACACCGGCAAGACGGAGAACGCCGACCGGCAGCAGGCCGAGGAGGACCTGCTCGCCAACAAGGTGAAGGCCCTGGTCGCGACGTCCGCCCTCGGCATGGGTTTCGACAAGCCCGACCTCGGCTTCGTGGTGCACCTCGGTTCGCCGTCCTCCCCCATCTCCTACTACCAGCAGGTCGGCCGCGCCGGGCGCGGTGTCCGGCACGCCGAGGTACTGCTCCTGCCCGGAAGGGAGGACGAGGCGATCTGGGAGTACTTCGCGTCGCTCGCCTTTCCGCCGGAGGACCTGGTGCGCCGCACCCTCGACGTCCTCGCCCGCGCGGAGCGGCCCATGTCGCTGCCGGCGCTCGAACCGCTGGTGGAACTGCGCCGCTCCCGTCTGGAGACCATGCTCAAGGTGCTCGACGTGGACGGGGCGGTGAAGCGGGTCAAGGGCGGCTGGACCGCGACCGGTCAACCGTGGACGTACGACACCGAACGGTACGAGTGGGTGGCACGCCAGCGCAGGGCCGAACAGCAGGCGATGCGTGATTACGCGGCGACCACGGGCTGCCGGATGGAGTTCCTGCAACGGCAGCTGGACGACGAGGGCGCCAAGCCCTGCGGCCGCTGCGACAACTGCGCGGGCGCGCGCTACACCGCCGACGCCTCCACCGCCGCGCTCGAGGCGGCCCGTGTCGATCTCGGCCGTGCGGGCGTCGAGGTGGAGCCCCGGCGGATGTGGCCCACCGGGCTCCCGGCCATCGGGATGGACCTCAAAGGGCGTATTCCGGCCGGGGAGCAGGCCGCGCGGGGGAGGGCCTTGGGGCGCCTGTCGGACATCGGCTGGGGCAACCGGCTGCGCCCGATGTTCGCACCCCGGGCGCCGGACGGTTCCGTACCGGACGATGTCGCCAAGGCCGTGGTGGGAGTGCTGGCCGACTGGGCCAAGGGGCCGGGCGGCTGGGCCCCCGGTGCGGCGGACCCCCGGGTCCGGCCGGTCGGGGTGGTCACCCTCGCCTCTCGCAGCCGGCCCCGACTGATCCACTCACTGGGGGCGCACATCGCGGAGATCGGACGCCTGCCGCTGCTCGGGTCGCTGGCCTACACGGGCGAGGCCTCCTCCGCCTCCCGGAGCAACAGCGCCCAGCGGCTCAAGGCCCTCGACGGCGCGCTCACCGTGCCCGCGCCCCTCGCCGCCGCCCTCGCGGAGGCACGGGGACCGGTGCTGCTCGTGGACGACTACACGGAGACGGGCTGGACCCTCGCGGTCGCGGCGCGCCTGCTCCGGCGGGCCGGTGCGCAGGACGTGCTGCCGCTGGTGCTGGCCGTCCAGGGCTGACCCCTCACCCGTCCAGCAGGTGGGGATATTCGCCGCAGAACGCCCGATAACGCCCCCCTGCCCCGATTGCTCGTTGCCGCATCCAAGTTCGACAGGAAGAATCGAAGTCCGCACCCGCACGGCTCGCCCGCCGATCAGGTTGGGCTCTCCGTCGCGGGCGCGCTCCCCCGAATCCGTCCCCGCCCGCAGCCTGGGCGTAGCCGAAGGGAGGACCGTGACCTTCGGATTCGCTCCGTCCTCAGCGGCATCGCTGTCGACGTCCGCCGCCTCCGCCAACCGTGTACTCGAACCCGCGGAGTGGGCCGCCGCGGGAATCCCGCTGCTGCGCAGTCCGCGCGAGGTCGTCAGCGGACTGCACGCCCGGCATCATCCGGGGCCGGGCACCGCGGTCGTCGCCGTGCTCGATCCGGACGAACGACTGCGGGCCAGCGCTTCGTTCACCCGGCGCAGCGCTCCCGCTGACGGCTGGATGTTCCGCAACGCGCTGCTGGCCCAGTTGCGTCGCGTCATCCCGCACGACCTGCGGCGCCGCACCCCGGTGCGCACCGCCGTGCTGCTCCACTGCCGGGACGGTGACGCGCGCTGGACGGAGGAGGACGGTGCGTGGATGTGGGGGCTGCGTGACGCCTGCACGCTGCACGGCCTGCGCTGCGGGGCGTACATCACACTGACCCGTGACGGCTGGCAGGTCCTCGGCGAGGGGCGCGGCGGCCGTCATCCCAGCGCCGGCTCGCCCCCGGAGCCGTTCGCCATGTCCGAGGCCCCGCCCCGCATACCGCGCACCGGCGGCGCCGCGTCGGACATACTGCGCCGCGCGGCGGCACGCTGACGCCGCGCACGGTCGCCCGGGTCCCGCGGCCCGCACACCGGTGCGGCTCGGGACGCGAGACGGCCCGGCGCGGTCCCTACGACGACCCCGGACTCGGTCCCGCACGGGGCGGCGGGGACACACGTGTGCCGCCGCCTCCTCCGGTTCCGGACACGCCGCTTCCGCGACGGCGCGGACGCCGCGGGCGCGGCGTTCGCGTCACCCCCGGCGCCCGTCCGGACGCCGGTACACCGGCTCAGACGCCCGCGCCGAGCACCGAGTTGATCCGCTGCGGGTCGCCGCAGACGATCAGCAGGGTACGGGCCCGGGCGCGGGCCACCGACAGGGCGTCGGCGGCCACGGACTCCGGGCCGCCGTTGACGGCGACCACGACGACGGGCCGCGCGCCGGCGCGCTCCGCGACCTGGGCGTCCGTGTAGAAGACATCGTCACCGGCGTCGTGCTGGGCCCAGTAGGAGGGTTCGCCGAAGGACAGTTCGTGGGTGGCCCACGGGTGCGGCTCGCCGGTGGTGATCACCAGCACGTCACCGGGGCCGCGGCCGGAGTCCAGCAGGAGGTCCACGGCCTCTTCGGCGGCGTCGAGCGCCCCCTGGGCCGAGGCCGGGATCACCTGGATCCGCGGGGTGCCCGCAGCGGGCGCGGACGGGTCGGAGGGGCCGGGCTCGGCCGTGTCGCGCGGCGCACGCTGCGTCGGCGGCGCGGGCCGGGGCGGGCCGGGACGACCGGGACGCGACGGAGCCGCAGGGCGGGGACCGGGTACGGGGCGGGGGGTCGGCGCGGTACGGCCGCTGGCCGGCGTGGCGCGGGGACCCTGGGCACTCTCGTGAATCTGAGGCTCCTCGGGAATGAGAGGCATGGGCTGATTTTTATCAAACACTGGTACGACTCGCACCGGGGGGTGGCACATGAGTGCGAGCGGTTCGTCAGAAGTCGAAGCCGAGTTGACCCTCGATTTCCGGAACACTCCCGCCCGCCGAGCTGCGGACCTTCTTGAGATGCCGCCACTGGGGCAGCGCATCAAGATACGCCCACGACAAGCGGTGGCACGGGGTGGGCCCCCGGACCTCCAGTGCGGCCTTGTGCACGGGCGACGGATACCCGGCGTTGTCCGCGAAACCGAAGTCTGCATGGTCGGTGCCCAGTTCGGCCATCATTTTGTCGCGCTGGACCTTGGCGATCACCGAGGCCGCCGCGACGGCCACGCATGACTGATCGCCCTTGATCACCGTGCGGACCCGCCAAGGGGCGCCCAGATAGTCGTGCTTGCCGTCGAGTATCACCGCGTCCGGCCGCATCGGCAACGCCTCCAGCGCCCGAACCGCCGCCAGCCGCAGGGCGGCCGTCATCCCCAGTTCGTCGATCTCCTCGGGAGAGGCGTGCCCCAGTGCGTACGACGTCACCCAGGTCCGCAGGACCTGGGCAAGTTCGGTGCGCCGTCTGACGGTGAGGAGCTTGGAGTCGGTGAGACCCTCCGGGGGCCGGCGCAGTCCGGTGATCGCCGCGCAGACGGTGACGGGGCCGGCCCACGCGCCGCGCCCCACCTCGTCGACACCTGCGATGATCTTCGCCCCTGTCGTGGCGCGAAGAGAGCGCTCGACGGCGTGAGTAGGTGGTTCGTACGGCATGGCGTCCTTAGCGTACGCCGCCGGGAACGGCCCGCGACACCCCGGTTCCCCGAGCGGCATCGCCGCCTCGGCCGCACCCGGTTCAGTCCCCGCTCCGCCGCAGCAGCGGAACCATCAACTGGTCGACCATCGCCTCCAGATCGACGTCCGGCCATTCGCTGGCGCACACCTTCGAGCGGTACATCATCATCGCCGGGATGACGTCGAAGACAAACCCGTTCGCCGCGTCGGCGCGTACCTCCCCCCGCTCGATTCCGCGCTCGATGACCTCGCGCAGCATCTCGAGGGTCGGTTCGATCACTCCTTCGAAGATGACGGTATGAAAGTGCTCGGCCTGCGCGGTGTCACATTCGTGAATGACCGAGCGCACAGCGAATCCCGAGGGGGAGAACATCGCGTCGCGCGCCCGCCGGCACAGGTCCAGCAGATCCTCGCGCACACCCCCCAGATCGGGCACCGCGCCGAAACGCGGCAGTCCGGCCCGCAGGGCATCCGCGACCAGATCCTCCTTGGAGGGCCAGCGGCGATAGACGGCGGCCTTCCCGGTCTGGGCGCCTGCGGCGACGCCCTCCATCGTCAGGCCGTTCCAGCCGACCGTGCTGAGCTGCTCCAGGGCGGCATCGAGGATCGCACGTTCCAGCACGGCGCCGCGGCGGCGGGAAGCGGCCGCCTGGGTGTGAGCGGCCACCCAGCTCGAAGAAACCATCTGACTCTCTCCAACGAGCAGAGGAAGCGGGCAATTCGGGGATGAAGCGCATGCCGCGCGGCGACTGACGGGGACGCACCGGGCGACGACGCATTAAGTGAACGCAAGCGTTCACTGACGCACTCGTGGGGGACCCATGGTGACAACCTCTCCTTTGATCCAGGACCAGAAGCCAGGTGCGGCGCGCCGGGACGGACATCCCGGCATCGCGCTCACCGTCATCGCGGCCTGCCAACTCATGGTGGTACCCGACGCGACGATTGTGACCGGCAGGGACGAGGGCGAGAAGCAGGTGGCGGACTTCCCCGCCGAAGGGACTGCGGAGCGGAAGGCGGAGTTCGCGCAGACGCAGCAACCGCCCGCTCCCTGGGCGCACGAAGTGCTCGCACAGGGCATCTCGACGGCCTTCGTCCCGGCTGCCGTGATGGCCGTACCGGCCCTGGCCACCGCGCGGTCGGTCATCCGGGTCCGCAAGAGCGATCTGGAGGCGCTGTCCGGCTCGGCCGGACCCGGCATCGACTGAACAGCGGCCGCCACGGGTCCGGCCCGGCGGCTCTCCGGCTGGCGTCACGGGCGTCGGCCGGAGGGTCCCGGGCCGGGTCGCGAGCCGCGACGGGGCGGCCCTCGGGGCGAGCACAACGCAGAGCAGCGCCTTCATGAACACTCCACGGCCCTCCCCTGCCCGTCCCGTCTCGAACGACCCGTCTACACGTGTCAGTTCTCCTGCCTCACACAGTGACTGCTCCGACAACGAGCGATCGGTCACGGAGAGTTCCCGATCCGCACGGAGAGTTCGAACGCCGCGCTCAGACCGGGACCCGCATCCAGCCGGGAAGGGGCTCGACCCGGTCGGTCCACTCGGCGGGCGGCGCCCCCGCCTTCCCTGCCGCGACCACCCCGCCCACGATCGCGCACGTCGTGTCCACGTCCCCACCCACCTGCGCGGTCGTCCAGAAGGCCCGTTCGTAGTCGCCGAGGGCCCGAGCCGCCGACCAGAGCGCGAAGGGCACGGTGTCGTGCGCCGTCGTACGCCGCCCGCAGCCGAGCACGGCCGCGACGGTCGCCGCATCGGCGTAGTCGAGCATGTCCCGGGCCCGGCGCAGCCCGGCACCGACCGCGCTTCTCGCGGGCACCAGCCCGATGACACCGTCCAGGAGGGCCTCCGGACCGGGCGGCCCGCCCGGGGCGGCGACGAGCGCGGCCGCCGCGGCGACGGCCATGGCACCGACCACGGCCTCACGATGCTGATGCGTGGGATAGGCGGAGATCTCGGCCTGGTGGGTGGCCTGCTCGGGGTCGTCCGCGTACCAGGCGCCCAGCGGCGCGATCCGCATCGCGGCGCCGTTTCCCCACGACCCCTGTCCGTTGAAGAGCGCGGCGGCGAGCTCACGCCAGTCGCCGCCCTCACGGACCAGCCGCAGCAGCCGGCCGACCGCGGGCCCGTAACCCCGGTCGAAGTCCTGGTGCTCGGCGAAGGACTGCGCGAGGGCGTCCTGGTCGATCCGGTGGTGCGTGGCCAGGACGGCGACGACGGAGCACGCCATCTCCGTGTCATCGGTCCACTGCCAGGGCCCCGGGGGCAGTTCCCGGTGCTTGAGCAGCGGGTGGTTCACCGGCACGAAGAACTGCGAGCCGAGCGCGTCCCCCACCGACAGTCCGCGCAGGCCGGCCAGGGCGCGGTCCAGGCGCCCGGCGGGAGAGAGGTCAACGGTCATCGCCCTGCCAC
Source organism: Streptomyces sp. NPDC016640 (assembly GCF_043076215.1). Taxonomy (NCBI): domain Bacteria; kingdom Bacillati; phylum Actinomycetota; class Actinomycetes; order Kitasatosporales; family Streptomycetaceae; genus Streptomyces; species Streptomyces sp. NPDC016640. The sequence continues at coordinate 75,122 of NZ_JBIBRG010000017.1, read as the reverse complement.
TCTATCCGGTGCTTCCCGGCTGTCCGGTGATCCCGTACGGCCTCGGATCCCGCCAGCGCGCGAAGGGCCGGTCCAGGGTGTACTTGCCGTCCTCCCCCAGAACGAGCATCCGCATCTCGGCGTTTCCCGGGTTCGCGAGCGACTCGAACTCCGCCACGGTCCAGTGGAACCACCGCATGCAGAACAGCCGCATGGCCAGACCGTGGGTGACGATCAGGACGTTCGGCGGATGGTCGGGGGCCTCGAAGCTGCGGAACAGGCTCTCCAGGAAGCCGCCGACCCGGTCGTAGACGTCGGCTCCGGACTCCCCCTGGACGAAACGGTAGAAGAAGTGCCCGTAAGCGTCCCGGTAGGCCTTCTGCAGACGCACGTCCTCGCGGTCCTGCCAGTTTCCCCAGTCCTGCTCACGCAGCCTGGGTTCCTCACGCACGCGTATCAGCCCCGGATCGAGGCGGAACGAGCTCAGCGTCTGATGCGTCCGGCGGTAGGGCGAGACGTAGACGCTGACGCGCTCGCGGCCGAAGAGGTCCCGCAGCCGCTCGCCCGTCTCCTCCGCCTGCCGTACGCCCCGCTCGGTCAGGGCGAGGGCGTGATCGGGTTCGCGCTCATAGACGGAGTCATCAACATTGCCCGTCGATTCGCCGTGCCGGACAAGGACGATGCGCCGTGGTCGTGCCATGCCGAAACCCTAGATCGAGTGACGGTGCGACGGGCACTCGTGCGCGCCCCATACGGTGTAGGTCACACACCTCCCGCACCGTCAGTCACACGAGGGCCACCTTTTCGGCGTCCGGACATCAGACCGTCCAGGCCGCTTCCATGTCCACGACGTCCCCCGCCAGGGCCGCGATGTCGGCCTCCGTCTGCGCCCGCAGAGCGAGGCGCTCCACCCGCTCGGTACGGTACTTGCCGTGTTCGGCGGCCGATCGCCACATCGACAGCACCAGGAACTCGTTGCCCGGCGCCTCGCCGAACAGGCCCCGGATCATGCCGGGCGAGCCCGCCATCGCCGGATTCCAGACCTTCTCCTGCATCAGCACGAAGTGCTCGGCCCGCTCCTCGTGGGCGCGACACAGCGCCACCCTGAGCAGGTCGGCGTCGGTGAACCGTGGTTCGAAGCCGGTCTTCACGTCGAAACGGTGGTCGAAGAGCCTGACCTGCGCGTCCTTGAAGGTGCCCGACTGGGCCGAGGCGAGCCGGTCGTGGGAGCGCGCCATGAAGGAGTCGTAGAAGGCGCGGCTCTCCCAGAACGAGAAGATGTGCGCCACGTCCTGCCGCCCCCGGCTCCAGCCTCCGCCCTGCCCGCGAAACCCCGGCTCCCCCAGAAGCCCCGCCCACTTTCGCTGCCCCCGCTCGAACCCACGGCGGTCCACCACGGTGCAGCGAATCCACTTGACCAGCACCGCGCCATCGTAAGGCCAGGGAGCGCGGCGGCGGTCGTCCTCGGCGGGACTGCTTCCCGGCGCACGCCCCCGCCCGCGTGGCAGGATGGACAACCTGCCGGGACGACCCGGCAGTTGGGCTGTGACGGCCGGACGGTCACGGGGAAGGGGAAGACTGGTGAACGGCCTCAACAAGGGCATCCGCAAGGTCGAGATCGCGCTGAGGTGGGACCCGAGTCCGTCGGGGCGGCCCACCACCGACCTGGATCTCGTCGCCGCGCCCTATCCGTCAGGCGACCCGCAGGGCGATCCGGCCTATGTGGTGCACTTCGACAGTCGCTCCCCCGACGGCACCATCACGCTCAACCGGGACAGTCAGGACGGCAAGGGCTTCGGCTACGACGAGGTCATGACGCTGGAGTTGGACCGGCTCGACCGGCGGTACGCGCGCGTGGTGGTCGGTGTCGTCATCCAGCAGCACCAGGCGCGGCGGACGTTCGCCGACGTGGGCAACCCCGGCCTGCGTATCCGCGAGGGGTACACCGTCCTGGCCGAGGACGACTTCGGCGGCGTCCCGGGAGCCACCGCCGCGACGGTCGCGGAGTTCGTACGGGACGGTTCCGGGGCCTGGGAGTTCCGCCCCGGGGTCCAGGGGTTCGAGGGCGACCCGGCGTCGTTCACACGCGCGATGGGGGCGGCACGCCGTCCCTGACACGGAACCGGCGTCGTACGGCCCCGCCCGACGTCGCGGGCCGGGGAGACGCCAGGGGCGGTGATGCCGGTCACCGGCATCACCGCCCCTGCTCACGCGGCGCTCACCCGGGCAGCGCCCGGAGGCGTACTGGCGGAGACCACTTATTGCTGGCGTGTCGTATTCCTCGCCTCAGCCGCTCTTCATGCTCGACGTCGGGGACCTGGCCAGGGGTAGCCGAGCTGATCGGCAAACTCCTTTGACCCGCCGCAAACCTCGGCGACCTCGCGGGGGTCTTCGGCCGTGATACGAGCCTCAAGGCGCTCTGCTTGGTCGCCCGGGTCGTCTCCGGAGACCGGAAGGGTCATCTTGAACTGAAGCCAGGGACGGTCTTCTCTGATCGCGGAGCGGCCGGGATGGAACAGGAAGACGCTGATCTGGTCAGGTTCCCAGTGCCAAGCTGAGACGGCTCCCAGTTCGCATTCCCAGGTCGTCAGCCAGCCGACACGCTCCCGGAGCCGTTCTTCCAGAAGCCTGGCGACTGTTCGGGCCGGCCACTCCCAGCTGCGGTCGGTCGAGGCCCGGCGGACCTCCGCGTCGTACTGCTTGACGTCGAATCGAAGCTCTGGGAGGTCGACATCGTCTTCATCCGGGTTGCGCCAGCCGTTCCAGACCACGTGCTGCCCTTCGCGCCTGATGGTCACGTAGACAGCGCCGCAGCATCCTTCCGTGCACTCGGCCTCGGCAAGCCGAACCTCGCGGGGCGTGTCTGTCGCGTGAAGCGGCGCATGCTGCCCCAACAGATACCGAGGGTCAGCTGCCGGCCCCTCGTCGAACACGTCGGCCAGGATGTCTCGTCCATTGATGATCGGTCGGCATTCCACGGCGCCGTGTCGGCTTCCCAGCGGTGGAACGACGATGCGGAGGGACAGCAGGTGCGGTTCTGTGGTCATTGGCTGATGGTCTCGGAGTCAGTGGCAGTTGTCCTGCGTGTTTCTGCTTGAAGGGAGACGGGGGACTCCGTCCTGGACATCCTTGCCTGGATGCCTCTGCATGTCGTGGGCGCGGGCGGCGAGGTAGTCGGCCCAGGAGGTCTTGGCGAACCCTGCCCAGCGAACTGCGGTGTTGGGGTGGAGGCCGAGGATGCTCGCGAGGACCGGTGCGGGCAGGTCACCGGCGAGCGCGACCAGGGCCGCGTTCCGGGCCGGTCTGGTGTCGATGCCGTGGGGCAGAAGTTTTGAGCTGAGGCCGGTCTGAGAGGTGGGGCGGCCAGGGACCAGACCGGGGAATAGCCATGGCTCGCCGCGGTTGGTGCGGGTGAGGGCGGCCCGGGTGTGGGGTGCTTCGGCCAGCTGGTGAAGGAGTCTGGCGAGCCGGGGCGGCAGCAGGATCGGGTGCCGGTCGACGGTGAGGTAGCTGTTGCCATCGCGGTGAACGAGTTGGGTCGCGGTCAGGTGCCGGACGTGGGACGCATGCAGGCCGAAGAGCAGGATCAGTGCGCCGGCGGCCCGGGTGTCCAGAGCCATCGTGGAGTCGGTCAGGCACCGTTTCAGCAGCTGCCAGCGGCCGTCTTCGTCCATCAGCTGGCTGGGCTGCTGACGCGGAATGGAGGGGACTGTGAGCTTGCCAGTCAGGCCGCGGCCGGTGGTCCAGGACAGGAAGTAGCGAATTGCGTAGGTGCGGGTGTTGCCCGCGTCCAGCCAGCGGTCGAGGCCGTCTTGCCGAAGTCCGCCCAGGTCGAGGCCGTGCTCGTCGAGCCAGGCGAGGAACTCCAGGGCCACCAGGACGCGGGTGCGGAGGAACGAGCCCGGTTCCGCTGGGCGGCGGCGCTGGGCGGCGCGTCGTCGGGCTCGTCGCAGCAAGTGCCAGTGCGCGTAGGGACGGACCAGCTGGACGTGGCCGGTGGGGCGGTCGGCGAGGACCGTGTCCAGCCAGGCGGGGATGCGTTCTAGTTCCTCATTACGCTCTGCGAGGGCGCCGAGGTGCACGAGGGTGTGTCGGACGTAGTGCAGGTGCCGGCTGGGCGGGCGTTGATCGAGCCGCTGGTGGGTGATCGGTTCTCCGGAGGCGGCCAGGCTGGTGAAGAGGGCAGCGTTCGGGCTGTGCTTGAGCCAGTGCAGGATGCTGCGGGGACGCTTGGCCAGGGCGAGAGCGTCCCGCAGCGGCTGTAGCGGTGTCGGAATGCGCCCGTCGGGGCCTGACAGCAGCTGCTGGAGGCGGGCGGTGAGGACGCAGCGGGCGCACTGCGCGTCGGCGTAAGTCCGGCCGCCGAGCCCGCAGGTGCGGCAGGTGTAATCGAAGGCGGTGCCCGCGCAGGTTCCGCAGATCCTGGTGCCGTCCTCGGTGATGCCGATCAGCGGCTGGTGGCGGCCGCAGCCTGCGCAGGTCGCGGGCGCGTCCAGCACGATGGTGTAGCAGGTCGAGCAGACCGGGCCGATCGGCCAGCGGGTGTGGATGCGGCGGGTCCGCCCGCAGCGGCAGCACTCCTGGGTCAGCCCCGGGCGGCAGGTCCGGCAGATCCATGCGCCGTCCGTCCCGCGGTGGCAGGGGCAGACTTTCCCGCAGGTAGAGCAGGTGTTGGTGGGCCCGTTGTAGCAGTCCTCGCAGATGTCCGGCCGCGAGCCGGTGGCCCGACGAGCGATGCGTCGTGCTTGTCCGCAGCGGCCGCATTCCCTGACCGGCTTCTGTTGCTGGTGGTGGCAGGACGCGCAAAGCGGCCCGTCGGGGCCGTTCGACTTGGCTGGGCCGAGGGTGCCGCAGCTCACGCAGGTGTGCTGGGGGCCGGTCCAGCAGGATGCGCAGAGCGGCGCGTTGTCCGGGCGACGGGTGACCGGCATGCGGAGCTGGCCGCAGGCGACGCATTCTTCGACGACATCCGGATCGACGCGGTAGCAGGAATAGCAGATGGGGCCCTCAGCTCGGCGGGCGGCGAGCCGGGTGTCGGTGCGGCCGCATCGATCACAGGTGCCCTTGCTGCTGCGGGCGGAGCAGTTGATGCAGAGGCGCCCATTAGGGCCGAGCCGTGGGAGGTCCAGGTTGAATCTTCCACAGTCGGTGCAGGCCGGCCGGACCACGGCTGTGTGTCCCGCAGTGTGAAGGATCTTGGCGAGACGGATGGCGACAGGTGGGCAGTGGGCTTCGCCGGAGATCAGGGCCTGGGGGTGGTCGGCGAGGTGCTGGTCGAGGTCGCGGAGCGGGATGCCCCGGGCGGCCTGTGCCTCGGAGACGGCCTGAACGGCCTCCGCCCGGCCGAGGCCGGGCAGTGAGGCAGTGAGGGCGGTGATCACGCGGTCCAGAGCGGCCTGTCGTTGTTCGGCTCGCTGGCGGTCGCGGGCCTTGGTCATAGTCCCTCGGGCCGGCGGATCGTGGTCCGGCGGGCAGTCGGCAGCGGCCGGACCGGTGCTTCGTCTGCGGTCTTGCGGATCTCCTCGTTGACGACCCGGACCTCGATGAGGTCGCCGGGCTGACAGCCGAGGATGTCGCAGAGCGCCGCGAGGGTGTCCATCGACAGTCGCTGTGGGGGCTGGGTGACCAGGCGGAATACCTGTTCCCGGGAGAGGGTGATGCCTCGCTCGGCGAGTGGGCCGACCAGGTCAGTGGTCTGGAACATCTGCCGGGTGGCCATGATCTGCCGCAGACGCCAGTGGTAGCCCATCTTCTTGATCACGTCTCGTCGTCCTCCCAGAGCTCGGCGTGCCGTTCCTTCAACATCCGCTGGAGCAGCCGGTTGCGGTACTCGTCCGAGACGCCGGTGTAGATCGCGGTGGTGCTGGCGTAGGCGTGGCCGACCTGGTCCTGGACGAACCGCTCGGGGTAGCCGAACTCGACGAGGTGTGTGACGTAGCTGTGCCGGAGTCCGTGCAAGTCGAGTTCTTCGGGCAGGTCCGCCGTCTTGCGGGCGGTCTCGAAGGCTTCGTCCAGGCGGCGGGCGGACATCCGGCCGCGGCGTTCGGTGATCCAGAGCGCGGGGTGTTTTCCCGGGGTGAAGGCCGGGCGGACCTCGTCCAAGTACTGGTCGAGGAGGTCGGCGATCCAGTCCAGTTCGGGGACGGTCAAAACGGTGCGTCGTTTGGGCGGGCCGCCCTTGGACGCCTTCCCGTAACGGACGAACAGGCCGCCGAACCGGCCGTACTGCGGCATCTTCGGGTTCCGCCGCAGGTCTGCCAGGTCGAGGCCGCAAGCCTCCTGGCGGCGCAGTCCGTAGGCGTAGACGGTCTTGAGGAGGATGGCGTCCCGAAGGGCGGCGAGGGATCCCTTGCGGCGCCGGACCCGGATCTCGTCCACCCGTGCGTCGGCCGCATCGAACAGGGCCTGGACCTCGTCGTAGGTCAGTGGGCGTCGGCTGGCATCGCCCTCGTACTCACTGCTGTGGGTAACCGTGTTCCACTCGTGCAGGATCTGCGCGGGTGCCTGACCGAACCGGTCCAGGCAGCGCAGCGGCCATCCGTAGCGTGCATCAGTGACGTACTCGCAGAACATCCGCAGGGCGTTCTGGTAGTTCCGGCCGGTGGAGACGGCGAACTTCGTCCGCCGCGACCTCAGGTGGTCGATGAACGCCTCGACCTCGGCGGGCTCCCACTGCCAGGGGTACTGGTTGGTGAACTCGGCGAACCTCCGCACCACCGACAGCCGCGGCTTGATCGTCCCGTCTTCGTCCAGAAAACGGGTCCTCTGCTGCCGGGCCCAGCCGTCCAGCATCGCCTCGAAGACGGCCGGCTCCGGTTCCAGATGCACAACCCCGTCGGCCAGCACCAAGTGCGCGGCCCCTGGCAGATCCACCCCTCGACTCACGATGCATCTAACGCAACATCGTTGAATCGGTTACGGCGGAGCCTCCGACCAGGGGAAATGGGCTGGCCGCCCCAGGTGTAGGCCCGGGGCGGCCAGAATCACTTCTTCTTCTTGGTCGACGGCGTCTGGGCCAGCGCGCTGGCCGCCGCCGACTTCTCGGCCTTGGTCGACTTCGGGTTAGCCAGCACCTTGCTGGCGTTGGAAGCCGCCTTCTTGCCTGTCTGCTTCGAGTTCTTAGCCACGATGATCACTCCTTCCTGGTTGCATTTGAAATCGCATCCAGGACGTGATGTCATGCAGGTTCTCACACCGCGCAGGACACAACGTTCCTGTCTGCAACGATCGCCCGGCCTCCTACAAGGCTGGGCTTTCGTCATTCCGGAGGCTTTCACCACCAGAACGTTCTCTTGGTGCCTCTCGGGCACCATGCGGGGCTGGTCGTGGTGCACCAACCGTCGGAGGGAGGGGCGTCAGCCAAGGGCTGACGCCCCTCCCTTTCACAGATCACGGCTTCTAGGTGCGGTTACGTCGGGTGTTGCATCCGACGCAATTCCGCCCGGTATTAGCTGCAGCCGCTCGTCGAGCCGCAGCCCTCGCAGATGTAGCAGGAGCCGGCCCGCTGCATCTTGGTGCCGCAGGAGAAGCACAGGGGGGCGTCCGCCTGGATCCCCAGCTGCATCTCGACCAGTTCCGCGCTGGTGTGGGCCTGCTTCGGGGCGGGCTTGACCACCTCGGCCTCGGCCTTCGGCGTGGCCACGGCCTTCAGCTCCTGGGACCGCGGCGCCGACTGGGCCAGGCCCTCGACGTCGACCTCGTCGTCGGACGGCTCGTAGGAACCGGTCTCCAGGTGACGCTGACGCTCCTCGGCGGAGTGGATGCCGAGCGCGGAGCGCGTCTCGAAGGGCAGGAAGTCCAACGCCAGGCGGCGGAAGATGTAGTCGACGATCGACTGCGCCATCCGTACGTCCGGGTCGTCCGTCATACCGGCCGGCTCGAAGCGCATGTTGGTGAACTTCGAGACGTACGTCTCCAGCGGCACTCCGTACTGGAGGCCGACCGAGACGGCGATGGAGAAGGCGTCCATCATGCCCGCGAGGGTGGAGCCCTGCTTGGACATCTTGAGGAAGACCTCGCCGAGCCCGTCGTCCGGGTAGGAGTTGGCGGTCATGTAGCCCTCGGCGCCACCGACCGTGAAGGAGGTGGTGATGCCGGGGCGGCCCTTCGGAAGGCGCTTGCGGACCGGGCGGTACTCGACCACCTTCTCGACCGCGGTGCGGATCGTCTCCTCGGCCTTCTCGGTGATCTCGGCCTTCTCCTTCTCCTTGGTCTTGGCGGAGAGGGGCTGGCCGACCTTGCAGTTGTCGCGGTAGATGGCGAGCGCCTTGACGCCGAGCTTCCAGGCCTCGAAGTAGATCTCCTCGACCTCCTCGACGGTCGCCGTCTCCGGCATGTTGACCGTCTTGGAGATGGCGCCGGAGATCCAGGGCTGGATCGCGGCCATCATGCGGACGTGGCCCATCGGGGAGATGGAGCGCTCGCCCATGGCGCAGTCGAACACCTCGTAGTGCTCCGGCTTCAGGCCGGGGGCGTCGATCACATTGCCGTGGTCGGCGATGTGGGCGACGATCGCCTCGATCTGCTCCTCCTGGTAGCCCAGGCGGCGCAGGGCCTGCGGGACGGTGCCGTTGACGATCTGCATCGAGCCGCCGCCGACCAGCTTCTTGAACTTCACCAGCGCCAGGTCGGGCTCGACACCGGTGGTGTCGCAGGACATCGCCAGACCGATGGTGCCGGTCGGGGCGAGCACGGACGCCTGGGAGTTACGGAATCCGTTCTTCTCGCCGAGGTCGATCACGTCCTGCCAGGCCTCGGTGGCGGCGGACCACACCGGGGTGTCCAGGTCGTCCATGCGCACGGCCGTGCCGTTGGCGTCGGCGTGCTGCTTCATGACGCGCTTGTGGGCGTCGGCGTTGCGGGCATAGCCGTCGTACGGGCCGACGACCGCCGCGAGTTCGGCGGAGCGCCGGTACGCCGTGCCCGTCATCAGCGAGGTGATCGCGCCGGCGAGGGAACGGCCGCCGTCGGAGTCGTAGGCGTGCCCGGTCGCCATCAGCAGGGCGCCGAGGTTGGCGTAGCCGATGCCGAGCTGGCGGAACGCGCGCGTGTTCTCACCGATCTTCCGGGTCGGGAAGTCCGCGAAGCAGATCGAGATGTCCATCGCGGTGATGACCAGCTCGACGACCTTCTGGAAGCGCTCGGTCTCGAAGGACTGGTGGCCCTGTCCGTCGTCCTTGAGGAACTTCATCAGGTTCAGCGAGGCCAGGTTGCAGGACGTGTTGTCCAGGTGCATGTACTCGCTGCACGGGTTGGAGGCGGTGATCCGGCCGGACTCGGGGCAGGTGTGCCAGTTGTTGATGACACCGTCGTACTGGATGCCCGGGTCGGCGCAGGCCCACGCGGCCTCGGCGATCTTGCGGAAGAGCGCCTTGGCGTCGACCTCCTCGATGACCTCACCGGTCATCCGCGCCCGCAGGCCGAACTTGCCGCCCTGCTCGACCGCCTGCATGAACTCGTCGTTGACACGGATCGAGTTGTTGGCGTTCTGGTACTGGACGGACGTGATGTCGTCGCCGCCCAGGTCCATGTCGAAGCCCGCGTCGCGCAGGACGCGGATCTTCTCCTCTTCCTTGACCTTGGTCTCGATGAAGTCCTCGACGTCCGGGTGGTCCACGTCGAGGACGACCATCTTGGCGGCGCGGCGGGTGGCACCACCGGACTTGATCGTTCCGGCGGAGGCGTCGGCTCCGCGCATGAAGGAGACAGGGCCGGAGGCGTTGCCGCCGGAGGACAGCAGTTCCTTGGAGGAGCGGATCCGGGACAGGTTCAGGCCGGCGCCGGAGCCGCCCTTGAAGATCATGCCTTCTTCCTTGTACCAGTCGAGGATCGACTCCATGGAGTCGTCGACGGACAGGATGAAGCAGGCGGACACCTGCTGGGGCTGGGGCGTGCCCACGTTGAACCACACGGGGCTGTTGAAGCTGAAGACCTGGTGCAGGAGGGCGTACGCCAGCTCGTGCTCGAAGATCTCGGCGTCGGCGGGCGAGGCGAAGTACCTGTGGTCCTCACCGGCCTTCCGGTACGTCCTCACGATGCGGTCGATCAGCTGCTTGAGGCCGGTCTCCCGCTGCGGGGTGCCCACGGCGCCCCGGAAGTACTTGCTGGTGACGATGTTGACCGCGTTCACCGACCAGAAGTCGGGGAACTCGACGCCACGCTGCTCGAAGTTGACCGAGCCGTCGCGCCAGTTGGTCATCACGACGTCACGGCGCTCCCAGGTCACCTCGTCGTACGGGTGGACTCCGGGAGTGGTGTGGATGCGCTCGACCCGCAGTCCCTTGCCGGCCTTGGTGCTCTTGGCTCGGGAACTCCGTGCCGGACCGCTCGCCGTCTCTGTCATGCCGCCTCCCTGTACGGGCGAAAACGCCCTGAAGTGCCTCGATGTTCCCGAGACACGGTGTTCTGTCTGGTGCTGCGGGCGCCCACTCACCTGCCCGCAACAGGTCTTCTCACCGCCGCCGCCCGGCCGGTCCCCGCACCTGGCGCCCGGGGCCGGCCCGCCGGTCAGCCGACGGCGGGAGCGGGATCGGGGACCTGGGCAGTCCCTCCGGACCCGCTGTCGTCTCCCCGGCTCCCCGGGACGGCTTCCTCGCCGTCACCGCCGGTCTCGGGGGGCCGCTCCGCCCGCCGGAGTTCCGCGATCGCGGCCTCGAAGTCCTCGAGCGAGTCGAACGCCCGGTACACGGACGCGAACCGCAGGTAGGCGACGAGGTCGAGCTCCTGCAACGGGCCGAGTATGGCCAGCCCCACGTCATGGGTGGTCAGCTCGGCGCTCCCGGTGGCCCGCACCGCCTCCTCGACACGCTGGCCGAGCTGGGCAAGGGCGTCCTCGGTGACGGGGCGCCCCTGGCACGCCTTGCGCACGCCGTTGATGACCTTGGTGCGGCTGAACGGCTCGGTGACTCCGGACCGCTTGACCACCATGAGCGAACACGTCTCCACGGTCGTGAAACGACGGGAGCAGTCCGGACACTGGCGGCGCCTGCGGATCGACGTGCCGTCGTCGGTCGTACGGCTGTCGACGACACGGCTGTCGGGGTGCCTGCAGAAGGGGCAGTGCATGAATTCCCAACCCTCCTCACAGCAGACTCAATGGCCCCGCCAGACCTCTCGGGCCTCACGAAGCAGCTCCAGCATAGGCGATCACGGAGGGCACCAAGACCGGGGGGACCACAACTTCTGGGCTGCGGCTGCAATGCAACCACTAGATGTGGGGATTGGCTCATACATCCACGCTCGGGCAGGCGTGTCGCCCGCTTCGGAGAACGGGCGCGGCACCGGACCCGCCTCCGCGGTACCCGCGAACGCCCCGCGCATGCCTGCGGGACTCCGCCGAGACGAGGAGACGCCACGTTCGGGCGGGGAGGGGGCGCGCGACTCACGGAGGGAGCCGGGGGCTGCCGCACACACCACGGGACACCCGATGGCAGACTGGGCCCGCGACCCGGGAGGTCATCGCCTCGGCGGTGAACAGTACAACAACAGGCCCGTTCGACCGACAGTAAACGCGGCCACCAATACACCTCGACGAGAAATTCCGAAAGGCAATCCGCGGTTTTTCACTCGAACGTGTGTTTGGCGCAACCTTTCGAAAGCAACTACCGTTGTGCTGCAGGGAGACCATCGAGAGGGGCCGACGTGACCACCACCGCAGACAGTGCCGCCATTACCGCCCAGGACCGCTCCCAGGGCCGGGTCCAGCCGGTGCATGCGATGAACGAAGCCGCGAATCCCGAGGGGCACAAGCGATCCCTGCCTGGCCGCCCCCCCGGCATCCGGGCGGACAGTTCCGGACTCACCGACCGCCAGCGCCGGGTGATCGAGGTCATCAGGGACTCCGTGCAGCGACGGGGTTACCCGCCGTCGATGCGCGAGATCGGTCAGGCGGTCGGTCTTTCCAGCACCTCCTCCGTGGCGCATCAGCTGATGGCACTGGAGCGCAAGGGCTTCCTGCGCCGCGACCCGCACCGCCCGCGGGCGTACGAGGTACGCGGCTCCGACCAGGCCGCCTCCGTGCAGCCGGCGGACACCGCAGGCAAGCCCGCCGCGTCCTACGTACCGCTGGTCGGCCGCATCGCGGCCGGTGGCCCCATCCTCGCCGAGGAGTCCGTAGAGGACGTCTTCCCCCTGCCCCGGCAGCTCGTCGGTGACGGCGAGCTGTTCGTACTGAAGGTCGTGGGTGACTCCATGATCGAGGCGGCGATCTGTGACGGCGACTGGGTCACGGTCCGCCGCCAGCCGGTCGCCGAGAACGGTGACATCGTGGCGGCCATGCTCGACGGCGAGGCGACCGTCAAGCGTTTCAAGCGCGAGGACGGCCACGTCTGGCTGCTCCCGCACAACGCGGCCTACGAGCCGATCCCCGGCGACGACGCGACCATCCTGGGCAAGGTCGTGGCCGTGCTGCGCCGCGTCTGAACACGGCGCGGGGCCGGCCACTGCCGCCGCCCCGCCCCTTGACCGGGCCCCGGAACCCCTGCGCCGGTTCCGGGGTCCCGTGCTGTCCGGCCCCGCCCCGCCGACGGCGGCCTCCACCGCTTCGGGCCGGTGACGTGCCGACGCATCACGACACGCCACCGTCCGGTCACTGCTCTTCCGTCTGCTCCTCCGTCTGCTCCTGTGCCCGGGCCTCCGCCTCGGCTTCCGCCCGCCGCGCCGCCGCGTCGATGGCTGCCAGCGACTTCCTGACCTGGTTGCGGTCCGTGGTGTACCAGAAGTCGGGCAGCGAAGCCTTCAGATAGCTCCCGTAGCGGGCAGTCGCCAGCCGCTGGTCCAGTACGGCCACCACACCCCGGTCACCCGAAGCGCGTACGAGGCGGCCGGCTCCCTGAGCCATGAGCAGCGCCGCGTGCGTGGCGGCGACCGCCATGAACCCGTTGCCACCCGCTTCCTCCACCGCCTTCTGGCGGGCGCTCATCAGGGGATCGTCCGGGCGCGGGAAGGGGATCTTGTCCATGACCACCAGCTGGCAGCTCGGACCCGGAACATCGACGCCCTGCCAGAGCGAGAGCGTGCCGAAGAGACAGGTCCGGGGATCGGCCGCGAAGTTCTTGATCAGTTCGCCGAGCGTCTCCTCGCCCTGGAGGAGGATCGGGAACTCCGGGATGCGGGAGCGCAGCTCCTCGGCGGCGAGCTGCGCGGCCCGCATCGAGGAGAACAGCCCCAGGGTCCGGCCGCCCGCCGCCTGGATCAGCTCCGTGAGCTCGTCCAGCATGTCCGCGCGATCACCGTCACGGGCCGGGCGGGCCAGGTGCTTCGCGACGTACAGGATGCCTTGCCTGGGGTAATCGAACGGCGAGCCGACGTCCACTCCCTTCCACTGAGGGAGATCGTCGCCCTCCGCTCCTTCCGGACCGAGTCCGAGGGACGCCCCCACGCCGTTGAAGTCGCCGCCCAGCTTCAGCGTCGCGGACGTCAGGACGACGGAGCGATCGGTGAAGAGCTTCTCCCTCAGCAGGCCCGAGACGGACATCGGGGCCACGCGCAGGGAGGCACCGAAGCGGTCGTGTCGCTCGTACCAGACGACGTCCCACTCCGAGCCGTTCGTGATCCGCTCCGCCACGTCGTGCACGCTTTCCACCGAGGCCAGCGCCTGTTTGCGCACCGCGTCCTCGTCCTGGACGGACCTGTCGCGGGTGTTCCCGAGCGCGGAAACGACGGTCCGGCAGGCGTCGCGCAGCGCCATGAGGGCGTACCCCAGGTCCTCCGGGATCTCTTCCAGCCGGCCCGGGAGGGCCAGCTCCATCAGCCGCTCGAACCCCTCGGCGGCGGTCTGGAGTTGGTCGGCGGCCTTCTCGTCGACCAGCTTCGCGGCGCGCCGCACGGCACGGTTGACCTGTCCGGGGGTGAGCTCGCCGGTGGCGACTCCGGTGACCCGGGAGACCAGCTCATGGGCCTCGTCGACGATCAGCACCTCGTGCTGCGGGAGCACCGGCGCGCCCTCGATGGCATCGATCGCGAGCAGCGCGTGATTGGTGACGACCACCTCGGCCAGCTTGGCGCGCTCGCGGGCCGTCTCGGCGAAGCACTCGGCGCCATAGGCACACTTCGTGGCGCCCAGGCACTCCCGCGAGGACACCGACACCTGGGACCACGCCCGGTCGGACACGCCCGGTGTGAGGTCGTCCCGGTCGCCGTTCTCCGTCTCGTCCGACCACTCGCGCAGGCGCAGCAGGTCCTGGCCGAGTCTGCTGGTGGGCGCGGCCGCCTCGAACTGGTCGAAGAGCCCCTCCTCCTCGTCCTGCGGCACGCCCTCGTGGAGACGGTGGAGACAGAGGTAGTTGGACCGGCCCTTGAGCATCGCGAACTCCGGGCGGCGGCGCAGCAGCGGGTGCAGCGCCTCCACGGTGCGTGGAAGGTCGCGTTCCACGAGCTGGCGCTGCAGGGCCAGGGTGGCCGTGGCCACGACGACCCGCTCCCCGTACGCCAGTGCGGGCACCAGATAGCCCAGCGACTTTCCGGTGCCGGTGCCGGCCTGGACCAGCAGATGGGCGCCGTCGTCGATCGCCTCGGCGACGGCTTCGGCCATGGTCACCTGGCCGGGACGCTCCGCGCCGCCGACGGCGGCGACGGCGGCGTGCAGGAGTTCGGGGAGTGAGGGCTTCGTCATAGCGCGACCACCCTACGGCCCTGCACCGACATTCGTGCGCTCACCGCGAGGACCGGGGGTGCGTTCACGACGGGCTCCTGTTCGGGACGGGGGCGGGGCGGGAGGTACCACCCGGGCGCGGTCCGGGAGGCGTGCCGAGGCGTGCGGGGCCGCCCGTCGGCCGCCGAGCCGGCGCGACGCACGGCCGGGAGATCACGGGGGCGCGAGCGGGGACCGCGGCGGCGCGAGCGGTGTGCCCCAGGTGGGAGCGGTGCACCCGTACGGGCATACGGGAGCGCAGTGACACGACGCTACATCCGGTGACGCAGCGAACGGTCACGGACCATGAGGGCGGCCCGCTTGGCGGGCAGATCGACCTCGGCCGTGAAGCGGAAGCCGGCGTTGAGGAAGGCGGCGACGGACGCGATGTTGCGCAGGTCCGGTTCCGCGATGACGCGCGGTGCGGCGGGCCTGCCGTCGAGGGCGAGGTCGGCGACGGCTCTGAGCAGGACGCTGCCGACGCCGTGCCCCCGGTCCCCGGCGGCGCCGATGAGGAGGTGGACTCCGATGTCGTGGGGCCGGGCCGGGTAGTGGCGGGCCAGGGGGTCGAGGTCCGCCCGGTAGATCTCCCAGTAGCTCATCGGCGTGCCGTCCAGCACGCCGATGCACGGAACGCTGCCTCCGTCGCCGTCGAGCTGGGCCCGCAGGTGGTCCGCCGTCACGGCCGGAGGTCCGGCCAGCTCCCAGTAGGCGGCCACGGCGGGGTCGTTCATCCACTGCGACAGCAGCGCCAGGTCCCGCTCGATCCGGACGGGCACCAGCCGGAACGAGCCCGCGGGGGTGCGGGCCGGACCCCGTTCACCGATGCGGCCGAGCGGACCGTCGAAGGCGCCGGGGCCGTCGGCCCCGTCGGCCCCGCCGCCCCCGGCGGTCGTGTCGGAGGAGCCCTTGCGCGTCACGCGTGCAGGGGGTTGGCGAGGGAGACATAGACGGACTGGGTGTCGACCGGGCCGACGAGTTCGTCGAGGCCGTGCAGCCGGGTCAGGAGGTTGGCCTTGCAGCGCAGGACGGGTGAGTCGAGCAGACGGGAGGGCAGTGTGCTGCGCGTCCGGGCCGGTCCGCGGGAGACCTCGGAGAGGAACCGGCGGAAGGCGGCGAGCAGCAGCCGCTCGTCGGCGAGCCGCTGGGAGCCGAAGGCGCCGACGAGACCGAAGACGTTGTTGATGCCCAGGTAGTAGGCGAAGCGTTCGTCGGCCACGCCGTCGGGGACGAAGGTGTCGCTGTGCCCGCCGATGCCGGGCAGCCGGGCGTCGAGTTCCGCGCGTCGCGACTCGCGGAAGTAGTAGCCCTGGTTGTCCCGGTAGCGGCCGCCCGCGGGCCAGCCGTCGGCGTCGAGCACGAGCAGGGTGTTCTGCTGGTGTGCCTCCAGGGCGATGCCCGCCTCTCCGTCCAGCCACAGCACGGGCCGCACCACGTGCTCCAGGTATCGCAGGAACCACTCGGCGGCGACGGCCGCCGCGGAGCGCCCCGTTCGAGCGGCGAGGCGGGTGACGAGCACGGCCAGCCGGGATCCCATCGCCGGGCCCTGTGATGGCGTGCGGTCCGGGGCGAAGCCGGCTACGGCACCGGAGCCAGGGGCGTCGCCGCCGGTGGCGGTTCGTGGATGGGGCCGGGGCGACACGAGTCCGGCGAGGCAGGCGACGTCGTCATGCGGCCGGAACGGGTTGTGCCGGATCACGAGGTCGAGCCCGGGCACCGGATCACCGGCCGGCCCGTCCACGGCGAGCCACGCCGGGTCGCGGACGATGTCGAAGCCGGGGTGCGCGGCCCGCCACCGCTGCGACAGTCCCGTGCGCAGCAGGCGGTGGACCTCGACGCCCCGGTGGAGTTCCTTGCGGAGGTTCTCCCTGCGGGAGTTGGTGATGCGCAGGCCCAGCGAGAGTTTGAGCATGGCGGGTGCGCCGGTCCGGTGGACGGTGCGTACCGAGGAGGTGGGGTGCCAGGGGGCGCCGTGGCTGCCGAGGTCGCGGAGCAGTCCGGCATCCAGCAGGGCGGCGATCTCGGGGCGGTGCCGGACTCGGCGCAGTTGCCAGGGGTGGACGGGAAGGGCCGCGCATCCGTCGGGCAGGGGCAGTCCGGTTCCGGCGAGCCGAGCGGTGAGGCGGGACGCGGTGACGGGGCGTCCGCGCTCGGTCCAGGCGGAGTCGGTGGCGAGCAGGGAGGGGTCGACGGCCATCCAGTGCAGGGGGAAGGAGCCGCGCAGTTCGGGTGAGTACCGCTGTGCCTCGGTGTCGGAGAGCCCTTCGCGGCTCTTCGGGTCCGGGTGCAGCGGATGTCCGAGGACGAGTGCCTGTTCCGCGGCGAGGAAGAGGTCGGGGTGGTCGGCGGGGCGCGCGCGCCGTTCGGTGACGAAGGAGACCACACGCCGGACGGAATCGGCGACGCGCGGGACGAGGTCGGTGCCGTCGCCGGCCGTCGGGGCGGGAGGAGACGGGTCGGTGGTGTGCGGGGGACCGGGGAGAGCCGGCTGCGGGGTGCCGGCGCCCTCCCTGCTCAGGAGGGCGGCGAGCAGGACGGCATCGACCGGTGGGGCGGCTGCCGGGGCGCCGGCCAGGCACGGCGGGCCGAAGCGGTGCCAGCCCGTCGGGGACCAGTACCGGACGGGGACGAGCAGGGCCGTGCCACTGGACGGCAGGGGAACGCGCAGGACGTCACCGTCCGGAGCGGGGAGGCCGGTTTCGCGTACCCAGCAGCGCAGCAGGTTCTCCGTGGCCGCCGTCTGGGCCACCCTGCGTGGGTCGGGGTGCTCCAAGGGGCAGACGCCGGTCTCCTGGAGCCGTTCGGTACGGGGACGCTCCCGCTCCTGGTGCGGGACCCCGGGGCTCGTACGGCCGGCCGGAGTGGGGGTGGTGGTCAAAGCGGCTCCTCGTGGAGTGGCTCCGGGGCGTGCGGTGGCGGAAGGGGCGCGGGTGCGGCGCGGCGCTCCTCGAGCCCGCCCGTGCGGCGCGCGGGGCGAGCGGCGGGGCTGACCGCCCGTCGGTGGGCGGAGGGACACGAACCCCTACCGCAACCAACCCCGGACCCCTCACCGGGTTACGGTCTGCCGCGCGATCCCCGGCCACCTGGGCCCGCGGGGTCGGTGCCGTCCGGCCTCAAAACGGCAGATCTCCGGATGATTGGCCAGGTCAGACGGCTTGTAGCCGAACCGTTGCCGTTCCGTCGGACGTCTCCCACAGCGAGCGCATAGTGTGTGGTGCCGTTCCCGAAGGCCGTGGGAACTCCGGCGGCTCCGCGTCGGGTCCGGGTGAGATCACGGCCGAAGCGCCACGTTCGTTCATTCCAGGGGGAGTCAGATCATGCGATCCATACGGCCGTCGTCCACCAGTCGCCGAGGGAGGAGGACGCGCCGCACACCCTCCCCCGTTCTGGCCGCCGTCGCGCTCGCCTCGGCACTCGCCCTCACCGCCACCGCCTGTGCGTCGGGGGACACCGGCGCGAGCGCCGACAGCGCCGCCACGGCCGGCTCCGACGACGGCAAGCTCAAGATCCCGGACGACATCGGGGACCGGCTCAAGGAGCACGGGATCGATATCGACAGGTGGCGGAACGGCGCCTGGAAGGACTGGGACAAGGACGACTGGCTGCGCGAGGCGCAGGACTACGTCAACCCGGTCATCGAGGGCCTGTGGGACCCGGACCGCATGCGGGACGCCGAGGAGCCCGACCAGGGTGTCGAGGAGAGCGACATCTCCGGTGACCAGGGGGTGACCGACCCCACGCCCCAGCCGGTGCAGGCGGCGGCCGTCCCGCCGTCGTACCACGCCAACGCCCCCACGGCGGGCAAGGTGTTCTTCGACTCCCCCGAGGGCACGATGGTCTGCTCGGCGACCGTGGTGCAGGACCCGGCCCACCCCGGCAAGTCCAACATGGTGTGGACGGCGGGCCACTGCGTGCACGCGGGCAAGAAGGGCGGCTGGTACCGCAACATCGCGTTCGTGCCCTCGTACAACGACTCGGGCAAGTCGGCGGCGGAACTCGAGAGTGCCACCAAGGAGGAGATCGCTCCGCACGGCGTCTGGTGGGGGGACTGGGCGCAGACCTCGGACCAGTGGATCGAGCAGGGCGGGTCCACGGGCGGTGACGGCGCCCCGTACGACTTCGCCGTCATCCACGTGACTCCGGAGAAGGGCGGCGACGGCAGGTCGCTGGAGGAGACGGTCGGTTCGGCGTTGCCGGTGGACTTCGACGCTCCCGCGGTGGCGGAGGTGGAGGAGGTGACGGCGATCGGTTATCCGGCCGCTCCGCCGTACGACGGTCAGACGCTGTACCGCTGCCAGGACCGCCCGGGCAGGCTGTCGCTCGACGCCTCGGACCCGACGATGTACCGGATCGGATGCAGCATGACCGCCGGTTCCTCGGGCGGCGGCTGGGTCGCGGCGGGTGCGGACGGCAAGCCCGCGCTGGTGTCCAACACCTCCATCGGCCCGGTGACGTCGGGCTGGCTGGCCGGCCCGCGACTGGGCGACGAGGCCAAGGGCGTGTACGACGCGGTCGGCGAGAAGTTCGCCGGACAGTGACCGGCGTACCCGGTCCCGTATGCCGCCGCGCGTCCGGGACCGGGCCGGCGGTGGCCGCACGCGCCACCGGCCGGGCAGCACCGTCCTGCGCGGCACGACATTCTTATCGCCACAACGGGGGTCACCGCACCATGCGTTCCACTCGTACGTCCGCTCCGCTCGGGCGCGGACGACGCCGCGTCCTCACCGCCACCGGGCTCGTCGCCGCCCTGGCGCTCACCGTGACCGCCTGCGGCGGTTCCGAGAAGGACAGGGCGAGCGACAAGCCCGACGCCACCGCCTCGCGGACCGCGGACGGCGACGGCGGCAGGGTCCGGATCCCGTCCGACATGGCGGACAGGCTCAAGGAGCACGGGATCGACGTCGGCGAGTGGAAGGACGGCGGCTGGGAGGACTGGGACGAGGACAAGTGGCTCAGTGAGGCCAAGGACTTCGTCAACCCGGTGATCGAGGGCCTGTGGAAGCCGGAGCGGATGCGCTCCGCCGAGGAGGCCGACAAGACCCTCTCCACCCAGGACGCTTCGGCGGCCCAGGGCGTCAGCGACCCGGAGCCGCCCCCGGTCCGGGCCCAGGCGGAGAAGACGCCGTACCACGAGAACGCGGCGCCGGTCGGGAAGGTCTTCTTCGACTCCCCCGAGGGCCCGAGCGTCTGCTCCGGCACCGTGATCAAGGACGTGAACCACCCGGGCAGGTCCAACCTGGTCTGGACGGCCGGGCACTGCGTGCACGCCGGCGGCAGCGGCGGCTGGTACCGCAACCTGGTCTTCGTCCCGGCCTACAACGACCTCGGCAAGTCCGAGGCCGACCTGGCCGACGCCGGCGCCTCCGAGATCGCCCCCTACGGCAACTGGTGGGCGGACTGGGCCTCGGCCTCGGGCGGCTGGATCCGGGGCGGCTCGGCGACGGGCGGCGACGGGGCGGCGTACGACTACGCCGTGCTGCACGTGAAGCCGGAGCAGGGCGGCAAGTCCCTGGAGGAGACGGTCGGCGCCGCGCTGGACGTGGACTTCTCCGCCCCGTCGGCGGCCGGGGCGGGTGAGATGGGCGCCTGGGGCTATCCGGCCGCACCGCCCTACAACGGCCTGCAGATGTTCAAGTGCCTGGATGCCCCGGGCCGGTTCTCGCTCAGCCCGAGCCTGCCGACGATGTACCGCATCGGCTGCACCATGACCGGCGGTTCGTCCGGTGGCGGCTGGTTCCGGGTGCGCGACGGCCGGACGGTGCTGGTCTCCAACACCTCGATCGGCCCGACCGACAACACCTGGCTCGCGGGCCCGCAGCTGGGCGAGGACGCCGAGGCGCTGTACCAGAACATGAGCAGGACCTACGGCGGCCGGTGATCCGCGCATGACGAAGGCCCGCCCCCTGCCGAGCAGGGGGCGGGCCTTCACGCCGCCGGGCGGATCAGCCGGCCGGGGCCGGAGCGTACGGCGTGAGTTCCGCCGCGAGCTCCTCGTGCACCCGGACCTTGAGCAGGGTGCCCTCCGGGGTGTGTTCCTCGGAGATCACCTCGCCCTCGTCGTGGGCGCGGGCGACCAGCTTGCCGCGGGTGTATGGCACGAGTGCCTCGATCTCCACCGACGGGCGGGGCAGCTCGTTGTCGATCAGCGCGAGCAGCTGTGCGATGCCCTGGCCGGTGCGGGCCGAGACCGCGATGGCGCGCTTCTCCACCCGCAGCAGCCGCTGGAGCGTCAGCGGGTCGGCCGCGTCGGCCTTGTTGATCACGACGATCTCGGGTACGCCGGTGGCGCCGACGTCCCTGATCACCTCGCGCACGGCGGCCAGCTGCTCCTCCGGGACCGGGTGCGAACCGTCCACCACGTGAAGGATCAGGTCGGCTTCCCCGACCTCCTCCATGGTGGAGCGGAACGCCTCGACCAGGTGGTGCGGCAGATGCCGGACGAATCCGACGGTGTCGGCCAGCGTGTACAGCCGTCCGCTCGGGGTCTCGGCCCGGCGCACGGTCGGGTCGAGGGTCGCGAACAGGGCGTTCTCGACCAGCACGCCCGCACCCGTGAGGCGGTTGAGCAGCGAGGACTTGCCCGCGTTGGTGTAACCCGCGATGGCCACGGACGGCACCTTGTGGCGCTTGCGCTCCTGGCGCTTGATCTCGCGGCCGGTCTTCATCTCCGCGATCTCGCGGCGCATCTTCGCCATCTTCTCGCGGATCCGGCGCCGGTCGGTCTCGATCTTCGTCTCACCGGGACCACGGGTGGCGAGGCCGCCGCCCTTGCCGCCGCCCATCTGCCGGGACAGCGACTGACCCCAGCCGCGCAGCCGCGGCAGCATGTACTGCATCTGCGCGAGGGCGACCTGCGCCTTGCCCTCCCTGGACTTGGCGTGCTGGGCGAAGATGTCCAGGATCAGCGCCGTACGGTCGATGACCTTGACCTTGACGACGTCCTCGAGGTGGATCAGCTGGCCCGGGCTGAGCTCACCGTCGCAGATGACGGTGTCCGCGCCCGTCTCGAGCACGATGTCGCGCAGCTCCTCGGCCTTGCCGGAGCCGATGTAGGTGGCCGCGTCGGGCTTGTCCCGGCGCTGGATCACGCCGTCGAGGACGAGGGCGCCGGCGGTCTCCGCGAGGGCGGCGAGCTCCGCCAGGGAGTTGTCCGCGTCCTGCACGGTTCCCGAGGTCCACACCCCGACGAGCACGACGCGTTCCAGGCGCAGCTGCCGGTACTCGACCTCGGTGACGTCCTCGAGTTCGGTGGAGAGGCCCGCGACACGGCGCAGGGCCGCCCGCTCGGAGCGGTCGAGCTGGTCGCCGTCCCGATGCGAGTCGACCTCGAGGCTCCAGGCGACGTCCTCTTCCATCAGGGCATCGGCCCGAAGACCCTCGGGGTAGGTGTACGCGAGGCGCTTGCTGTCCTGGGAAGGGGAAGAAGAGGAGGTCATTGGGTCCTTACGTTGTTGGAAGACCTTGTGCGGTGACGGACCGGGTCCGGGGGACCTTTCCGTCATCCGGTACAACGTCCGGGCGCACCGGGAGATTCCCGTGTCCCTCGTCGCGCGGTCCCGACGATGGTCGCACGGTGCGGCCCGTCCGGTCACCGTGTTATTCCCGGCTTCCGCCCGGTCGATGCACGGTCCCGCCCGGCAGGTACTCGGCCCGGTGTTCGCGCGTGCCCGGGCGCCAAGCGGCCGTCCCGGCGTACTCGCGCGTGGCCGGGCCAGGGGCGGCCGTCGCCGCCCGGGCCGTGGGTTTCCGGTCCGGGCGGCCCGGCATGGGCGGGGTCCTGTCGCCGTGGAGCCAGGGGTGCAGGAAGCCGGTCAGGTCGCGCCCGGCGATGCGGGAGGCCGGCCGGACGGAGCCGGAGGAGGGCGAGGTCGTACGACGTCACGTCGTACCCCGGGTCGCCCAGGCGGGGGAAGAGGCGGTCCCCGATGCCCAGCGGGACGGCCGGAGCACCCGCGGCGACGAGGCAGCCGGAGACGGCGCAGGCGAGCAGCGCCGTGGCGGTCCGCCGGTGGTCTGCCCGAACGCCCCCGCACGGGAGAGCCGGCCGGGGCCGGGCCGGGTGCGCGGCGTTCGGTGCTCGGGGAGGCGGCGGTGGGAGGTGAGCGGCATGCCTCACGGCTATCAGCGCGCGTACGCCGCGGCGACGGCGCGTTCCCGGCCCACCCAATCGGGTAATCACATCGGCACGCCTGGGTGGCGGGTGCCGACGCCCGGCACCCGCCGCCCAGGGCCCGACGACACCGGTGCGACCGGGTCAGACGCCCGGGACCTGCGGCTGGGCCCGGCTCACGTCGTACACACCGGCCACGTCGCGCATCGCGCGCATGAGGGTGGGCAGGTGGGCGGCGTCCGGCAGCTGCACGGTGTACGTGTGCCGCACCTGCTGCCGGTCCGGCGGCTCGACGGTCGCGGAGACGATCTCGGCGCCTTCGAGGGCCATGGCCTCGGTGAGATCCGCGAGCAGATGAGGTCGTACGAACGATTCCGCGACCAGCGTGACCCGGCACTCCGCGCCCTCGCCCCAGCGCACGCCGACCTCCGCGCGCCCCGCGCTCTTCATGCGCGCCACCGCGGCGCACCCGGCCCGGTGCACGGTGACCGCTCCCCCGCGCACGGCGAAGCCGGTCACCTCATCGGGCGGTACGGGAGTGCAGCAGCCGGCGAGCCGTACGGTCGCGCCGGCCCGGTCGGCCAGGACCTGGGCGGCGGTGGGGCGGCCGGACACCGCCTCCGGCGCGTCGGGTGCCTGTGGAGCGGCGGGCTCTTCGGCGAGGGGCCGGGAGGCCGTCGCCCCCGCTTCGTCCCCGGGCGCCCGGTCCTGCGCGGGGTGGGCGGTCAGCCAGCGCTGGATGGCGATCCGGGCCGTGGGGGTGCGGGCGTGCTCCAGCCACTCCCTGGAGGGTTCGGAGGCGGGGTCCTGGCCCATGAGGAGCTGGACGGTGTCGCCGTCCTTCAGGACGGTGCTCAGCGTCGCCAGACGGCCGTTGACCCTGGCCCCGATGCATGCGTGGGCGTCCTCGCCGTACTGCGCGTAGGCCGCGTCCACGCAGGTCGCCCCCTCGGGCAGGCCGAGTGCGCCGCCGTCGGGGCGGAAGACGGTGATCTCACGGTTCTGGGCGAGGTCCTCGCGCAGCGTGGACCAGAAGGTGTCGGAGTCGGGTGCGGCCCGCTGCCAGTCCAGCAGCCGGGAGAGCCAGCCGGGCCGGGTGGGGTCGACGCGCTCGCCGTCGCTCGCGGACTGCTCCTCCGGCGGGGCGGCGTAGGGGTTGCCGAGGGCGACGACTCCGGCCTCGGCGGCCCTGTGCATCTGGTGGGTGCGGATGAGGACTTCGACGACCTGTCCGTCCTCACGGGCCACGGCGGTGTGCAGCGACTGGTACAGGTTGAACTTCGGTACGGCGATGAAGTCCTTGAACTCCGAGACCACGGGCGTCAGACAGGTGTGCAGTTCGCCCAGGACGCCGTAGCAGTCGGCGTCCTCGTTCACCAGCACCAGCAGGCGGCCGAAGTCGACGCCGCGCAGTTGCCCGCGCTTGCGGGAGACCCGGTGAACGGAGACGAAGTGGCGCGGGCGGATGAGGACTTCGGCACTGATGTCGGCCTCGCGGAGCACCCTGCGCACCTCATCGGCGACCTCGGCGAGCGGGTCGTCCGCGCGGGCCGCGTTGCGGACGATCAGCTCCTGTGTCCGCTCGTACTCCTCGGGGTGCAGGATCGCGAAGACCAGGTCTTCCAGCTCCGTCTTGAGCGCCTGGACACCCAGTCGCTCGGCGAGCGGGATCAGGACGTCGCGGGTCACCCTGGCGATGCGTTCCTGCTTCTCCGGGCGCATGACGCCGAGGGTGCGCATGTTGTGCAGCCGGTCGGCCAGTTTGATCGACATCACCCGGACGTCGTTGCCGGTGGCCACGAGCATCTTGCGGAAGGTCTCGGGCTCGGCGGCGGCCCCGTAGTCGACCTTCTCCAGCTTGGTGACACCGTCGACGAGGTAGCGGACCTCCTCACCGAACTGCTCGCCCACCTGATCGAGCGTCACATCCGTGTCCTCAACCGTGTCGTGCAGGAGGGAGGCCGTCAACGTGGTGGTCTCGGCACCGAGTTCGGCGAGGATCAGGGTCACGGCCAGCGGATGGGTGATGTACGGCTCACCGCTCTTGCGCATCTGCCCGCGGTGGGAGGACTCGGCCAGCACGTAGGCCGCGCGCAGGGGTTCGAGCTCGGCGTCGGGATGGTGGGCGCGGTGGGCGTCCACCACGTGTCCGATGGCATCGGGGAGCCGGCCGCGGGCGGCGGGACCGAGCAACGCGGCACGGCCCAGTCGGCGCAGATCGAGCCGGGGGCGGGCCTTCCTGCGCGCCCCCACGGGGGTGACGTGACCCGATGTCACAGGGCCTGGGGTCGCAGGGTTCACGGCCTCCGCGTTCATGGGCACCTCCGGCTGCGTGGACCGGCGGACGGCGTGCCCCAGGGCGGACTCGGGCTCGGGAGACGGCGTTCGCCTCCCGTCCGGGCCGGTGCTTGATGCTACCGAGCCCGGCCCCACCGGGATCACCGCTCCGGCCGAGCGTGAAACGGATCACCCCTTCGAGCGATGATCGGTCGAGGGTCGCTTTCCCGCCACCAAGCCCGCCCTCCGCCGTGATGTGCAGGCCGAACACGGTCCCGGATCCCGCGGATCGCACCACCGGACGGGCCGGATTCGCAGGACACCCGGTCGTCACTCCGGTCCGCGCAGGGCGTTCTCCAGCCACTCGGCCTCGATCACGCCCTCGGCGACGATCACCGCGGGTCCGGTCATCTCGATCTCCCCGTCGGGCCGCTCGGTGATCAGCAGGGTGCCGCCGGGCACGTCCACGGTGTACGTCGCCGGGATGCCGGTGCCGCTCGGGTCGACGCCGTCCCGGCGGGCGGCGGCCACGGCGACCGCGCACGCGCCCGTGCCGCAGGAGCGGGTCTCACCGGCGCCGCGCTCGTGCACCCGCAGCGCCACGTGCCGTGGGCCGCGGTCGACGACGAACTCCACGTTCACGCCGTCCGGATAGGCGGCGGCCGGACCGACCGGGGGCGGGGCGTACAGATCGCCGGCGTGGGCGAGGTCGTCCACGAAGGCCACGGCGTGCGGGTTGCCCATGTTCACGTTCCGCGCGGGCCAGCTGCGCTCGCCGACGCTCACGGTGACGTCGCCCTCGGGGAGCAGCGCCTTGCCCATGCCCACGGTGATGTCACCCGTGGCGGAGGCGCCGCCGGACGCGGCCTTGGCGATGTGCACGGTCTTCACACCCCCGCGCGTGGCGACCGCGATGTCCCCCTCGGCCACATGCCCGGCGTGCTGGAGGTAGCGCGCGAACACGCGCACTCCATTGCCGCACATCTCCGCGATCGAGCCGTCGCCGTTGCGGTAGTCCATGAACCACTCGGCCTCGGCCGCCATGTCCAGGGCCTCGGGGTGTGCCGCGGAGCGCACCACGTGCAGCAGTCCGTCGCCGCCGATGCCCGCACGGCGGTCGCACAGGGCGGCGACGGCGGCCGGGGGGAGGTCGACGGCGTTCTCGGGGTCCGGGACGATCACGAAGTCGTTCTCCGTGCCGTGACCCTTGAGGAAGGCGATCCGCGTGCTCATTCCTCGATCGTACGGGGTGGCGGTGACGGCCTGTCGCCGACGGTGGACCGTCCTCACGCGCGGGGACGTCAGCGGAGCCGGGCGACCCGCCAGACCGCCAGGGCCACCACGGCGGCGACCAGCACGGCGTAGGCGCCCACCACACGCCAGTCGGGTCCGCGTCCGGATCCCCGGGCCGGCAGCCCGGGCCAGGTGTAGCCCACCCTGCGGGCGGCCGTCATGCCCCATCCGGCCGCGCAGGAGCAGATCAGCAGCCCCAGCATGGCGATCACCGCGCCGCTGTCGCCGAAGTCGAAGGCGAGCGGGAAGGCGAACATCAGGGAGCCGACCGCGGCCAGGCCGACGATGGGCGCGAGCTGCCAGATGCGCAGCCGGCGCTGCGGGCGCAGCTCGACCTCGACCTCGTCGCCGCCCGCGAACATCTCGTCCGGCCCGGGGCCGTCGTCGGTCACTCCGCCCTGCGTCTCATCCGGCCCGTCGGGGCTGAGACGGTCGGTCTCCTGCTCCGGTGCACCCCGCCCGGTGGTGAGGTGTTCGGTGCCGTGTGCGGTGTCACGAGGGCCGGCCTCCATCGCCACGCGCCCTCCCAACTAGGACTCCACTTGGTCGATCGAAGCTCGATGATGGCACGGCGCCACAGGACCGGATGACGGCCTGGGCGTCCCGATGCCAGGACGTGATCAGGCTGTAACCGGTCGTTCGACCAATGACAACGCGAGCTGCGGAAGTTCCGTCAGGTCCGCCGCGGCCCCACTCAACCAGTGCACCCGGGGATCGCGCCTGAACCACGAATCCTGACGGCGCGCGAAGCGCTTGGTGGCACGCACGGTCTCGGACCGCGCCTCCTCGAGGGTGCACGCACCGGCGAGAGCCGCGAGCACCTGCTGGTAGCCGAGCGCGCGCGAGGCCGTACGCCCCTCGCGCAACCCCTGCGCCTCCAGTGCGCGCACTTCGTCCACGAGACCGGCCTCCCACATCCGGTCGACCCGGCGGGCGATGCGCTCGTCCAGTTCGGGACGGGCCACGTCGACGCCGATCTGCAGGGTGTCGTAGACGGAGTCGTGGCCGGGGAGGCTGGCGGTGAAGGGCCGTCCGGTGATCTCGATGACCTCGAGCGCGCGGACGATGCGGCGGCCGTTGCTCGGCAGGATCGCCCGCGCGGCACCGGGGTCCGCCACGGCGAGGCGTGCGTGCAGCGCTCCCGGGCCGCGCAGGGTGAGTTCCGCCTCGAGCCGGGCCCTGACCTCGGGATCGGTGCCCGGGAAGTCCAGATGGTCCACGGCCCCGCGGACGTAGAGGCCGGAACCGCCGACCAGGACGGGCCAGCGCCCCTCGGCGAGCAGCGCGTCGATCCGCTCCCGGGCCAGCCGCTGGTACTCGGCGACGGACGCGGTGACGGTGACGTCCCAGACGTCCAGCAGGTGGTGCGGGACGCCTCCGCGCTCTTCGGGCGTCAGCTTGGCGGTGCCGATGTCCATCCCCCGGTAGAGCTGCATGGAGTCGGCGTTGACGACTTCACCGCCCAGCCGCTGGGCCAGAAAAACGCCCAGATCGGACTTTCCGGCCGCAGTGGGTCCGACGACGGCGATGACACGGGGGGCGTGGGGTGCGCTGCTCACCGATCCAGTCTCGCAAACCTCACACCCCCTCCTCGAACGGGTTATGTGACGCGACGGACGGCGAGTCGTTGCCCGTTGCGAGATCCCTGCCACCGCACCACAGGGACGGCGGGCCGGGTCACACGAACGGACACACCGCGCTACGCGGGATTTCGCCCGCACGAGTACTACATGGAGTTGATATGGGCGTTTTTGCACGGCTTTTCCGGAGGTCGCGGACCACGGAGGAGACCCGGACCGCCGGGGCCCGGGCCGACGGAACGGCAGGCGGGTCCGGTACCGGGGACGCGGCCGGACCGACGGAGCCGAAGGGGTCCGACGAGACGCCCCGGACCGCCGAGACGGCGGTGCGGGAGGCCGATGAGGTCACCGGCGGCGAGAGCATCGACATCCCCAAGCAGCAGCAGTCCTCCGGGGCGGCCGACAGCGAGGCCGGTGAGGGCGCCCGGACGTAGACGGCCGTGAGCGAAGGAAGGGGCGTGATGGGTCTCCTGGGCCATCCGAAGGCCGGACTCGGCCCGGCCAAGGGCTGGGTCCCCGGTCTCGCGCAGCGGCACGAGGACAGGATCCGGCACGGCCTGGACAGGGCCGCGCGGACCGTCGGCCAACGGACCGGGGGCACGTACGGCGACCGGATCCGGCCGGGTACGGACAGGGCCAAGGGTGGCGTGGACCGCTTCGCGCACGAGAACGACCCCGGTCCGGACGCGGGCGGCGCCGCCCCCACGCCGCCGGCCGGGCCACCGCCCGCTTCCTGAGCGGTGCACCGGCGGACGGCCGCGGAGCGCGGCGAGGGCTCCACGGCCGTCCGTCGTTCCGTCGGCCGCCCCGGCGGCGGGCGGCCGGCGGGAGGACCCGTGCCGGGCCGCCGGCACCTACGACCAGGTGGCCACGAGGTAGCCGACCCCGTACGGGGCGTCCTCGTAGAGGAGCGCGCCCTCCAGCGAGGGGTTCCCGGCGGCCGCGCCGGCGAGCACCTGCCAGGGGGCCCGGCCGGACGCCTTCAGCTCGCGTGCCAGTCCGGTGTCCAGCGCACGCAGGGCCCCCGTGTCGGCCGCGCCGAGGGCACGCGCGATCCCGGCGTCGAACGGTGCCGCGCGCTCGTCGAGGTAACCGGGCGCCTTGAGCGTGCGGCAGGCGCTGGCGTCGCCCATCACCAGCAGCGCCACCCGCTCCGCCCGTGCGGCGATGCGCTCTCCCTCTTCGACGCACCGCTCGGCCGCGAGGGCTGCCCCCACTCCCCGCCCTTCGAGGGGGGCGTCCGCCCAGCCGGTGCGCTCCAGCAGCCATGCGCCCACGGCCAGTCCGTAGGGGAGTTCCCGCCCGGCCGTCGCCCCCCTGTCCCGCCCCAGCCGTACGTCCAGGTCCACGCCGAAGCCGCGGAAGGACCCCGCCGTGCCCTCCGGGTAGGTCTCAAGGCCGGCGCCGTCCACCGGGCCGACGACCACGAGCAGGCCGGGCCGGGCGGCGGCGAGCACGCCCAGCGCGTCCCTGCAGGCGGCACGCGCGGTCTCCAGCTCGGGGGCGGCACCCACGGCGACCTCGGGGACGAGCAACGGGGGGCAGGGGCAGGCTGCGGCGGCGACAAGCATGATCGGCAGCGTAGCCCCGGCGGGGCGTCCGCCCCACCGGTGGACCCGTCGCCGGCCCTTCGGTGCGCCGGGCGGGATCCGCCGGTGTCAGTCGCAGCCGCAGCCGCTCGTCGCGACCGGGAGCGGCTCGGGAACGCCGATCCTCGGCAGCCCCAGCATCACGCCCGCGGGCTGCGGCGCCGCCTTCTCGGCGTTCCGCTTCTCCCAGGCGTCCCCCGCGCGGGTGCGGCGCACATCGAGCGCGGGCTCCTCGGCGAGCAGGTGGTGCGGGGCCGCGTAGGTGATTTCGACGGTGACCACGTCGCCGGGACGCACCTCCTGCTCCGGCTTGGTGAAGTGCACCAGACGGTTGTCGGGGGCCCGGCCGGAGAGACGGTGGGTGGTGTCGTCCTTGCGGCCCTCGCCCTCGGCGACCATCAGCTCCAGGGTGCGGCCGACCTGCTTCTTGTTCTCCTCCCAGGAGATCTCCTCCTGGAGGGCGACGAGCCGCTCGTAGCGCTCCTGAACGACCTTCTTGGGGATCTGGCCGTCCATCTCGGCGGCCGGTGTGCCCGGGCGCTTGGAGTACTGGAAGGTGAACGCCTGCGCGAAACGGGCCTCGCGCACCACGTGCAGCGTCTGCTCGAAGTCCTCCTCCGTCTCGCCGGGGAAGCCCACGATGATGTCCGTGCTGATCGCGGCGTGCGGGATGGCGGCGCGGACCTTCTCGATGATGCCGAGGTAGCGCTCCTGCCGGTAGGAGCGGCGCATCGCCTTCAGGACCGGGTCCGAACCGGACTGGAGCGGCATGTGCAGCTGCGGCATCACATTCGGCGTCTCGGCCATGGCGGCGATGACGTCGTCGGTGAAGTCGCGCGGGTGCGGGGAGGTGAAGCGGACGCGCTCCAGGCCGTCGATCCCGCCGCAGGCCCGCAGCAGCTTGCTGAACGCCTCACGGTCGCCGATGTCGGACCCGTAGGCGTTCACGTTCTGGCCGAGCAGCGTGATCTCGGAGACCCCCTCGGCGACCAGGGCCTCGATCTCGCCGAGGATGTCGCCGGGACGCCGGTCCTTCTCCTTGCCGCGCAGCGCGGGCACGATGCAGAACGTGCACGTGTTGTTGCAGCCGACGGAGATGGACACCCAGGCGGCGTAGGCGCTCTCACGGCGGGTCGGCAGCGTGGAGGGGAACGCCTCCAGCGACTCGGCGATCTCGATCTGGGCCTCCTCCTGGACGCGGGCACGCTCCAGGAGGACGGGCAGCTTGCCGATGTTGTGCGTGCCGAAGACGACGTCCACCCAGGGGGCCCGCTTCACGATGGTGTCGCGGTCCTTCTGCGCCAGGCAGCCGCCGACCGCGATCTGCATCCCGGGCCGGGCGGCCTTCTTCGGGGCGAGGTGGCCGAGGTTGCCGTACAGCTTGTTGTCGGCGTTCTCGCGCACGGCGCAGGTGTTGAAGACCACGACGTCGGCGTCGCCGTCGGAGCCCTCGGCCGCGCGGACGTACCCCGCGTCCTCCAGCAGCCCGGCCAATCGTTCGGAGTCGTGGACGTTCATCTGGCACCCGTAGGTGCGTACTTCGTAGGTGCGCGTGCCGCCCGCTGACTGGCTCCGGTCGATGCTGCTCATGTCCACAAGGGTAGGTGGTGGCGCGGACAGCCCTGTCCCACGGCGGCCGCACCGTGGACCAGGCCGGCGGGCGAGGGACTCGTGCCGCGACTCCATCGGCCGCCTCGGACACCCCCGCCGGCCCTCGCCCGGCCGCGATCTGTGAGCCCCGCCCTGGTCAGCGGGGCCCGCGGGCTGGCAGGATCGCGAGCATGTCCAACGCGCCGTCCCGGGTCGGCAGGCGGCGGGCCCTGCGGGGCGCGGCCGCCGCTTTCGTGGCGCTCGGACTGCTGCTGTGGTGGCTGACGCCCTGGAGCGAGGAGCCGCCCGGCGGGACGATCACACTGAGCACGGGTACCCGCGCGGGGGTCTACCAGAAGTACGGCGAGCTCCTGCGCAGCGCGCTCGGCAGGGACATGCCCGGCCTCGAGGTGCGGCTGACCACGAGTGACGGCTCGCAGGAGAACGTGCGGCGCGTGGCGACGGGCCAGGCCGACTTCGCGATCGCCGCGGCCGACGCCGTGGAGACGTACCGGCTCGACGACCGGCCGGGCGCCGACCGGCTGCGCGGGGTGGCGCGCCTGTACGACGACTACGTGCAGCTCGTGGTCGCGCCCGGCTCCGACATCCGCACCGTCGCGGACCTGCGGGGCAAGCGGGTCGCCATAGGCCCGCCCAAGTCCGGGGTCCGGCTCATCGCCAACCGGGTGCTCACGGCGGCCGGCATCGACCCGGAGGAGGACATCACGCCCTCCGCGGACGGCATCGACACCGGGCCGGAGCGGCTGGGACACGGTCTGGACGCGTTCTTCTGGTCGGGCGGACTGCCCACCGACGGTCTGAAGACGCTCTCCGAGGAATCGGCGCTGCGGTTCGTGCCGATCGACACCGGCCTCGTCACCGAACTGCACAAGCAGGGCGGCGCCACCCGCTACTACCGCGCCACCAACATGCCGGAGTCGGCCTACCCCGGCAGCCAGCTCGGCTCGGCCGTCCCGACGATGGCGGTGTCCAACCTCCTGATCACCCGGGCGGACGCGGATCCCCGGCTCACCGAGTGGCTGACCCGCATCGTGCTCAAGAGCCGGGACGGCATCGGGGCGCACGTCCACTCCGCCCAGCTCGTCGACGTGCGCACCGCGATCTACACCGACCCGCTCCGGCTGCACGAGGGCGCCCGCCGTCACTACCGGTCCGTCAAGCCCTGAGCCGTCACCTCACCCGCAGGAGCGTTCCTCGGCACCGTCACGGTCACCCTCAGTCCGTGCGGCTCGTGATGTTCGTACGCGATCGAGCCGCCGCCCGCCGCGAGCAGGGCCCGCGAGATGGACAGGCCGAGCCCCGAGCCCTTGATGTTCTGGTGCCGGCCGCTGCGCCAGAACCGGTCGCCGACGCGGGTCAGCTCCTCCTCGGTCAGGCCCGGACCGTTGTCGGTGACGACCACCGTGCAGGTGTCGCCGTTGGAGGCGACCGCGACCTCGACGCCCTCCCGCCCGGGCGTGAACTTCACCGCGTTGTCGATCACCGCGTCGAGGGCGCTGGACAGCGCGACCGGGTCGGCCCACGCGGTGGTCGGCGGGCAGTTCCCGGTCAGGCGGACGCCTTTGGCCTCGGCGGTGGGCGACCAGGCCGCGACCCGCTCGGCGGCCAGGGCACCGATGTCCGCGACCTGCAGGTCGGCCTCGCTGTGCTCGGCGAGCGCGAGGCCGAGCAGGTCGTCCAGGACCTGGGCCAGACGCCTGCCCTCGGCCTGGACGGAGGCGATCTCCTCGTTGCCCTCGGGCAGTTCCAGGGCGAGCAGCTCGATGCGCAGCAGCAGTGCCGAGAGCGGGTTGCGCAGCTGGTGCGAGGCGTCGGCGACGAAGGCGCGCTGCTGCTCCAGCACGCTCTGGACGTTGTCCGCCATCTCGTTGAACGACCGGGCGAGCCGTCTGAGCTCCGGCGGCCCGCCGGCGGCCGCGACCCGGGACTTCAGCCGGCCCGTGGCGATGTCGTGGGTGGTGGCGTCCAGGATCCGCACGGGTTTGAGCACCCAGCCGGTCAGCCGCAGTGCCGCGCCGACGGCGAGCAGCATCGCGGCGGCCTCGCCCGCGCCGATGACCAGCCAGCCCTGGAGGATGCGCGAGCGCATGGGCCCGGTGGGCGAGTCGGTGACGACGACGGCGACGACGTCACCGTCCCGGATGACCGGCGAGGCCACCACGAGGCTGTGCCGCTGCCAGGGCCAGACCTGCTCCGGGTCGTGGCTGCGGCGGCTGAGCAACGCCTCCTCGAACGCGTCGCGCACCTCCCCCGATCGGGGGAGGAACCAGTCCGCCGGTGCGTGTGCCATGGGCGAGTCGTTGCGGTAGAAGACGCCCGCGCGAATGCCGTAGACCCGGTGGTAGCTGCGGAGCTCGCTGCTGAGCGTCTCGCGGCGTTCGTTGATGTCCCCGTCGGCCGGGTCGACGGGCTCGGTGACGAACTGGGCAAGGGCCGCGAAGCGCGCCGTGTCGTCGATCCGGTCGACGACGACCTTCTGCTGCTGCGCGCCGGCCAGGCTCACCGCCAGCGGCACGCCCAGGGCGAGCAGCACGGCCGCCATCAGGACGATGAGCAGCGGAAGCAGACGTGTGTGC
The DNA here is from genome assembly GCF_043076215.1 of Streptomyces sp. NPDC016640. Taxonomy (NCBI): domain Bacteria; kingdom Bacillati; phylum Actinomycetota; class Actinomycetes; order Kitasatosporales; family Streptomycetaceae; genus Streptomyces; species Streptomyces sp. NPDC016640. Next base: position 41,478 of record NZ_JBIBRG010000017.1, on the reverse strand, counting down.
ACCCGGCCCCGCTAGGCCGGGGGCGCGACGAGCCGGTAGCCGACTCCCCGAACGGTCTCGATGAGGGCGGGCATGCGCAGCTTGGCGCGCAAGGAGGCGACGTGCACCTCGAGGGTGCGTCCGGTCCCCTCCCAGCTGGTGCGCCACACCTCGCTGATGATCTGCTCGCGGCGGAAGACGACACCCGGGCGCTGGGCGAGCAGCGCGAGCAGGTCGAACTCCTTGCGGGTCAGCTGGACAACCGAGCCGTGCACGCTCACCTGGCGGGTCGGCAGCTCGATGCGGACCGGCCCGAGGCGCAGCCCGCTCTCCGTACCGCCGGTGGTGTCCTCGTGGACGGTGCGGCGGCTGACGGCGTGGATCCGGGCGAGGAGCTCCCCGGTGTCGTACGGCTTGACCACGTAGTCGTCGGCGCCGAGGTTGAGGCCGTGGATGCGCGAACGCACGTCGGACCGCGCGGTGACCATGATCACCGGCGTGCTGGTGCGCTTGCGGATCTTGCCGCAGACCTCGTAGCCGTCCTGGTCGGGCAGCCCCAGGTCGAGCAGGACGACACCGAAGCCGTTGCCCTCGGGAACCAGCGCCTGGAGTGCCTCCTCGCCGCTGCGCGCGTGGGTGACGTCGAACCCGTGGCGTGCCAGCACCGCCGACAGGGCGGCGGCGACGTGGTTGTCGTCCTCGACGAGGAGCAGTCTCACCGGGGCCCCTTCTCGTTCATCGGCCGTACGCTCTCCCTGTGTAGAAAAACGCGTGCACGCGCGCGTGCACCTTGCAGTGACGCCGATGGACGAGGACGGCGTCAAGAGGGTTCCGGTTGCGCTTTGGTACCGTTACCCGGCCGAAATACGCCCTGCTCACAAGTGCTACGACACGTGTCCGATTGCTATCGGATCGTGATCCTCAGATTCCCCTCAGATGTAATGACGCAGGTCCGGAGGATCACTACTGTCCTCCGAAACCGAGGAGGACGGAGCCTGAGAGCGATGACCGAAGTATCGGTGGCCAAGGAAGACGTGGCCGCAACCGGCGACCTGGTCGTCTTGAAGAGTGTCAACAAGCACTTCGGCGCGTTGCACGTACTCCAGGACATCGACCTGACGATCACCCGCGGCGAAGTCGTCGTGGTCATCGGGCCCTCCGGGTCCGGGAAGTCCACCCTGTGCCGCACCATCAACCGTCTGGAGACGATCGACTCCGGTTCGATCTCGATCGACGGCAAGCCCTTGCCCCACGAGGGCAAGGAGCTCGCCCGGCTGCGGGCCGACGTCGGAATGGTCTTCCAGTCCTTCAACCTCTTCGCGCACAAGACCGTGCTCGAGAACGTGATGCTGGGCCAGGTCAAGGTCCGCAAGAAGGACAAGAAGCAGGCCGAGGAGCGGGCCCGTACCCTGCTCGACCGGGTCGGCGTGGGCGCGCAGGCCGAGAAGTACCCCGCCCAGCTCTCCGGTGGCCAGCAGCAGCGTGTCGCCATCGCGCGGGCCCTGGCGATGGACCCCAAGGTCATGCTCTTCGACGAGCCGACATCGGCTCTCGACCCGGAGATGATCAACGAGGTTCTCGAGGTCATGCAGCAGCTCGCCCGCGACGGCATGACCATGATCGTCGTCACCCACGAGATGGGCTTCGCCCGTTCGGCCGCAAACCGAGTGGTGTTCATGGCGGACGGCCGCATCGTCGAAGAGGCTTCGCCGGATCAGTTCTTCAGCAACCCGCGCAGTGACCGCGCCAAGGACTTCCTGTCGAAGATCCTCCACCACTGACGGCGCGGTCCGCGCCCTGACGACGTGCGTCACCGGACACCGCCCCGGCCGCATCACTTCACCAGTCAAAGGATGTGCACCATGAAGCTCCGCAAGGTCACCGCCGCCTCGGCCGCCGTGTTCGCTCTCGCCCTGACCGCGACCGCCTGTGGCGGCGGCGACGGCGACGGCGGCTCCAACGACTCGGGGTCGGGGGGCGACAAGGACAAGATCACCATCGGCATCAAGTTCGACCAGCCGGGCCTGGGCCAGAAGACCCCGCAGGGCTACGCGGGCTTCGACGTGGACGTCGCCACGTACGTCGCCGAGAAGCTCGGCTACAGCGGGGACCAGATCGAGTGGAAGGAGTCGAAGAGCGCCGACCGCGAAACCATGCTGCAGCGCGGTGACGTCGACTTCATCGCCGCCACCTACTCGATCACCCCGGAGCGCCAGGAGAAGGTCGACTTCGCCGGCCCCTACCTGCTCGCCCACCAGGACGTGCTGATCCGTGCCGACGACACCAAGATCAAGTCGCCGGAGGACCTGAACAACGCCAAGCTCTGCTCGGTCACCGGCTCGACCTCGGCGCAGAACGTCAAGGACAAGCTGGCGCCCAAGGCCCAGTTGCAGCCGTACCCGACGTACTCCGCCTGCCTGCCCGGTCTGCAGAACGGCGCCGTCGACGCGCTGACCACCGACGACTCCATCCTCGCCGGTTACGCCGCCCAGTCCCAGTTCAAGGGCAAGTTCAAGCTCGGCGGCTTCAAGCTGACCAACGAGAACTACGGCATCGGCGTCAAGAAGGGCAGCGACCTCAAGGACAAGATCAACAAGGCCCTCGAGGAGATGGTGGCCGACAAGTCCTGGGACAAGGCCGTCAAGGACAACTTCGGCCCGGCCAACTACAAGAACGAGCCCGCGCCGAAGATCGGCGACATCAAGAGCTGAGGCAACGCCTGACAGGGTGCGCCGTCCCGGATGCGGGGCGGCGCACCGGGGTGGGCATCCCTACACGCGGAAGCGCGGGAGATCGTGTTCGACTTTCTTGAAGATTACGACCTGTTGGGGGCTTTCTGGACGACGGTGCAGCTCGCTGTGCTCTCCGCCGTCGGCTCCCTGATCTGGGGCACCCTGCTGGCCGCCATGCGGGTCGGCCCGGTGCCGTTGATGCGCGGCTTCGGGACCGCGTACGTGAACATCGTGCGGAACATCCCGCTGACCGTCATCATCCTTTTCACGTCGCTGGGTCTGAGCCAGACGCTGGGCGTCAATCTCGGCGCGGACGACTTCGAGACGATCAACTTCCGGCTCGCCGTCCTCGGTCTGATCCTCTACACCGCGGCCTTCGTGTGCGAGGCGCTGCGCTCCGGCATCAACACGGTGCCGGTCGGCCAGGCGGAGGCCGCCCGCGCGCTCGGCCTCAGCTTCAACCAGGTGCTGAGCCTGGTGGTACTGCCCCAGGCGTTCCGCTCGTCCGTCGGTCCGCTGGCGAACGTGCTCATCGCGCTCATCAAGAACACCACGGTGGCCGCCGCCATCGGGGTCGCGGAGACGGCCCTGCTGATGAAGGAGATGATCGAGAACGAGGCGCAGCTGCTGCTGATCTCCGCGGTCATCGCATTCGGTTTCGTGGTTCTGACGCTGCCGACCGGCCTGATCCTCGGCTGGGTGGGCAAGAAGGTGGCGGTGAAGCGATGAGCTCCGTTCTCTACGACGCCCAGGGCCCTCGCGCCAAGCGGCGGAACATCATCTTCACGGTGGTCTTCCTGGCCGCCCTCGCCGCCCTGTTGTGGTGGGTGTTCAGCACTCTCGACGACAAGGGCCAGCTGGAATGGTCCCTGTGGGAACCGTTCTTCACCGGCACCGAAGCCTGGTCCACGTACATCTGGCCGGGTCTGCAGAACACCTTGAAGGCGGCCGTGCTCGCGGTCCTCATCGCGATGCCGCTCGGCGCGGCCCTCGGCATCGCCCGGCTGTCCGACCACGCCTGGATCCGCGTCCCGGCCGGAACCGTGGTCGAGTTCTTCCGGGCCATCCCCGTCCTGGTCCTGATGATCTTCGGCCTCGCCCTGTTCGCCGAGTACACCGACGTCAGCTCCGACGACCGGCCTCTGTACGCGGTCGTCACGGGTCTGGTGCTCTACAACGCCTCCGTCCTCGCGGAGATCGTGCGCGCCGGCATCCTGTCCCTGCCCAAGGGCCAGTCCGAGGCGGCCATGGCGATCGGGCTGCGCAAGGGCCAGCTGATGCGGGCGATCCTGCTGCCGCAGGCGGTCACCGCGATGCTTCCGGCCATCGTCAGCCAGCTCGTCGTGATCGTGAAGGACACCGCCCTCGGCGGCGCCGTCCTCACCTTCCCCGAGCTGCTCGCCTCGGCCAACACGATGAGCGGCTACTACGGTGCCAACGTCATCGCCAGCTTCACGGTGGTGGCCGTCATCTTCATCGCGCTCAACTTCGCTCTGACGACCTTCGCCGGCTGGCTGGAGGCGCGGCTCAGGCGCAGCAAGAAGAGCACGGGCGCGGTCGTCGGCGCGCAGGAAGTGGACGACCTCAACGCGGCCGAGGTCGGGAGCACGTACAAGACCGGCGCGGAGAAGTGACGCGCGCCTGACGCACGAGACGACCGTGGCCCGCCGCATCCCGGCGGGCCACGGTCGTCTCGCGTGGCCGGCCGGCGCCGGTGACGCGGAAGCGCGGTGCGCACAGAGCTCGTGTGACGAGCCGTCACACGTGTGACGGGCCCGGGGCCATGTCATGATCGGCACAGACCTTGCGGTCACTTGACGCAAGCACCGGCAATAGGTTGCATACGTTCTGTGATCGTGCACCCTGCTCCATCTTCCTGTTCCTCCTCGTCCCTCCGGACGTCACTTCGAGCAGGGGGCGCCGCGCCGTGGACCCGGTGATCATCGTCGGAGCCGGCCCCGTCGGGCTGACGCTCGCACTGGCGTTGGCGCGTCAGGACGTGCCGTGCGTGGTCCTCGACGAGGGGCCGGGCAAGGACGAACCCCGTCCGGCCCGTACCGTCGTACTGCGCGAGGACACCACCGCGCTCATGGAGCGGCTGACCGGAGTACCCCTGGCACACGCCGGTTTCCGTTGGGCCGGATGGCGGTCGATGCGGCGCAGGCAGGTGATGTACGAGATCGCTTTCGACGACTCGGAGCCCGCCCCCCTGCACATCGCCCAGCACGTCCTGACCGACGCCCTGCGGGGGGCCCTCGCCGGCGAACGGCTCGCCGAGGTTGCCGTGGACAGCCGTCTGGACGCCCTGGAACAGGAACCCTCGGGCGTCACCGCCCACACCCGCGGTCCCAAGGGCACCTGGTGGCGGGGCAGTTACCTGGTGGGCTGCGACGGGCCGCGGTCGACCGTGCGCAAGCTCCAGGACATCCGCTTCCCCGGCCGCACGGCGGTGGAACGTCACGCCGTGGCCGCGCTGCGCACCGAGCTTCCCTGGTACGACGAGGCCCTGCTGCACCGGATGCCGCCGTGGCGTACGTCCGGGCCCTCGGCCGGGGAGATCACGGCACGGCCGCTCCCGGACGACGTGTGGCGCCTGGACTGGCTGCTGCCGCCGGGCAAGGACCTGGTCACCCCCGAGCTGCTGCTGACCCGTGTCCGGGAGACGCTGGCCGGCTGGACCGGCGGCCCCACCCCCCCGTACGAACTGCTGGACACCGGGGTCCACACCGTCCACCACCGGCTGGCCCGGCGCTGGCGGGCCGACCGGGTGTTCCTCGCCGGGGACGCCGCCCACCTGCTCGGCGCACTGGGCACGCACGGCCTGGACGAGGGGCTCCGCGACGCCGACAACCTGGCCTGGAAGCTCGCGCTGGCCTGGCATCACGGCCCGCACGAGGCACTGCTGGACAGCTACCAGACCGAGCGCCGCGCGATCGTCGCCTCCCGGCTGCGCGCCGCCGACCAGGCACTGCCGTTGGTGCGGGGCGGCGGCGGGCTGCGTTCCTACGTCCCCGGGTCGGCCCGGGGACACGATGCGCTGCTGGTGGACGGTCACCTGGGGCGGGGCGCGCTGGGCGCGCCGGGAACCCATGCCGACTCGCCGCTCGCGCCCGGCCGCCTCGAGGGCGAGGCGCCCCTCGCGACGTCCTCCGGCGCGCCGGTGACGGATGTGCGCGTCACGGCGGAGGACGGCACGTTCGTACGGCTGCGCAGCCGGCTGGGCCGGGGTGCGCTGCTGGTGGTGCTGATCGCACCGGGTACGGGGGTGTGGGAGCGCAGGCACTGGGTTTCCGCGGGGATCATGCCCCGGCTGGCGGCGGCGGTCTCGGCGCTGCCTCACCCGGCCGAGTTGCTGGTCGCCGAGAGCTACCCCGGGGCGGCGGCCCACACCGTGCTGCTGGTCCGTCCCGACGGTCACCTGGTCACGGCGCTGAGTGGGGTCCGCCCAGCGGATCTGTACGCGGCCGCGGAAGCGGTGGTCGGTGGTCCCGCGACGGCGGAAGCGGGCGCCGGGGACGAAACCGGGTCGGATGCCAGGGCGGACGCGGGGGCGGGGTCGCGCTGAGGAACGGAGGCGGGTTCGTGTCCGGGCCGGGAACGGCGGGCGCGGGCGGGTCCGCCGCCCGGTCCGGACGGGTCGCCGTCACCCTGCGGTCCGCATGGTGACGATGAGTTGAACCGGTGTGCGGCCTTGTGGTCTACTCCGGAACGTGACCGACACCTGTGTGCACCTGTGGCGGAGGGTCCACGTGGACCTCGTCCGCTACGCGGGCTGCGTGTGTCGCCCGTCCTGCTGATCCGGTTCGCCCTGCCTCTCGCGCGCCGCTCACAGCGGCCTCGTACGCCGCTGCCGCGCGCCTGAGCGAATCCCTTCCTCAGGACGGTGCACGTGTCTGTCTCCCCCACTGTCTCCTCTTCCGTCTCCTTCCCGATCCCGCCCGCCGTCTCCGTACCCACTCAGGCGGAGCTGCTGGACTTCGTGCGGAGTGCCGCTGCCGACGCCGGGCTGATCCGCTCGCTCCCCCTCGACCCGGAAGGCCGCACGTGGGTGCGGCTCGACGGGCCCGGTGGCAGCGAGGCCTGGCTGATCGGCTGGCCGCCGGGCACCGGTACCGGCTGGCACGACCACGCCGACTCCGTCGGCGCCTTCATGACCGCGTCGGGCGAGTTGAAGGAGAACTCGCTCGCCGCGCGGCTGCCCACCGAAGGCTGGAAGACCCTGGAACTCACCGATGGCGTGGACCGGGAACGCCGGCTGCCCGCAGGGCAGGGCCGCGCTTTCGGACGCCATCATGTCCATGAGGTGCTCAACGAGTCCCCGGACCGGCACGCGGTCTCCGTGCACGCCTATTATCCGCCGTTGCCGCGGATCCGCCGCTACAGCCGCAGCGGCGGGATTCTCCGGCTGGAACAGGTCGAACGCCCGGAGGACTGGCAGTGAGCGGGTCGCACGAACGGGCCGCCGGGCCCGTGGGGACCGGACCCGTAGGGACCGGACCCGTAGGGATCGACGAGTTGCTGGAGCGAGTGCGCGCGGGGTACGAGCGCGTCCGGCCCGGGGACGCGCACGAGGCCGCCCGCGCCGGCGAGGCACTGCTGGTGGACATCCGCTATGCGACCCTGCGGGAGCGGGACGGGCTCATCCCCGGCGCCCTGGTCGTCGAGCGCAACGAGCTGGAGTGGCGCCTTGACCCGCGGGGCGGCCACCGCCTTCCCGAGGCGACGGACCATGACCTGCGCGTCGTCGTGATCTGCAACGAAGGCTACGCCTCCAGCCTGGCGGCGGAGTCCCTCCATCGGCTGGGGCTGCACCGGGCCACCGATCTGGTGGGCGGTTTCCAGGCATGGCGGGCGGCGGGGCTGCCGGTGGTGCCCGCGCCCGCGTAGGCAAAGACAGGCCCGGGACGTCTCAGGATGCCCCGTCATCCCCCGTCGCCGAGGAACTCCGTGTCCTCGCCTTCCTCCTCCAGCGCCTGCCGGACCACGCGGAGGGCGAGGCCCTCGGGATAGCCCTTGCGGGCGAGCATGCCGGCGAGGCGGCGGATCCGCTTGTCGCGGTCGAGCCCGCGGGTGGCGCGCAGCTTGCGCGCGACCAGCTCGCGCGCGGTCGTCTCCTCCTGCTCGGAGTCGAGCCGGGAGACGGCCTCGTCGATCAGTGTGGGGTCGACCCCCTTGGTGCGCAGTTCCCGGGCGAGCGCACGCCGGGCGAGTCCCCGGCCGTGGTGCCGGGACTCCACCCAGGCGTCCGCGAAGGCGCTGTCGTTGATCAGTCCGACCTCCTCGAACCGGGACAGCACCTCCTCGGCGGCCTCGTCCGGGATCTCCCGCTTGCGAAGGGCGTCGGCGAGCTGTCTACGGGTGCGCGGGGTTCCGGTGAGCAGGCGCAGACAGATCGCCCGCGCCCGCTCGACCGGGTCCCCCGGGGGCTCTTCCTGCCCGGCCCTCGACGAGGTGGAGGCGCCCCCGTTCGCTGCGGCCGCCTCGCCGAAGTCCCGGCGTCTGCGCCCGCGCCCACCGCGCGACCCGCCGTCACGCGAGCCGCCCGCCCGTGCGCCCCCGTCACGCTGCTGCCGGCCACTGCCGGAGTCCGCGTCCCGGGGACCGTTCACGCCGGTGCTGTCGTACGCCGCGTCACCGTCCACGGCTGAGCCCTCACCGTCTGCGGTGTCCCTCCCCCGGGGGACACCGGACGCGGCGTACTCGTACTCGGCCCAGTCGGTTCGTCGGGTCACGGGTCAGCTCTTGGCCGCCGCGGCCTTGGACTTGGTGGCCTTGGCCGCCGGGGCGGGTACCGCGGCCGCCTCGGCCGGGGCGGTGGTGCCCGCCGCGTCCTCAGCCGGCTCGGCGGCCGGCTCCACGGGCCGCACGCCGACGCCCAGCTTCTCCTTGATCTTCCGCTCGATCTCGTTGGCGAGGTCGGGGTTGTCCTTCAGGAAGTTGCGCGCGTTCTCCTTGCCCTGGCCGAGCTGGTCGCCCTCGTACGTGTACCAGGCACCGGCCTTGCGGACGAAGCCGTGCTCCACGCCCATGTCGATCAGGCCGCCCTCGCGGCTGATGCCGTGGCCGTAGAGGATGTCGAACTCGGCCTGCTTGAAGGGGGGCGCGACCTTGTTCTTGACGACCTTGCAGCGGGTGCGGTTGCCGACCGCGTCCGTGCCGTCCTTCAGGGTCTCGATGCGCCGGATGTCGATGCGCACGGAGGCGTAGAACTTCAGGGCCCGGCCACCGGTCGTGGTCTCCGGGGAGCCGAACATGACGCCGATCTTCTCGCGGAGCTGGTTGATGAAGATGGCGGTGGTCTTGGACTGGTTGAGCGCGCTGGTGATCTTCCGCAGTGCCTGGCTCATCAGACGGGCCTGCAGACCGACGTGGCTGTCGCCCATCTCACCCTCGATCTCCGCGCGCGGCACGAGCGCGGCGACGGAGTCGATGACGATGAGGTCCAGGGCGCCGGAGCGGACCAGCATGTCCACGATCTCCAGGGCCTGCTCGCCGTTGTCCGGCTGGGACAGGATGAGGTTGTCGATGTCGACGCCGAGCTTCTTGGCGTACTCGGGGTCGAGGGCGTGCTCCGCGTCCACGAACGCGACCTGGCCGCCGGCCTTCTGCGCGTTGGCCACGGCGTGCAGGGTCAGGGTCGTCTTGCCGGAGGACTCCGGTCCGTAGATCTCCACCACGCGGCCGCGCGGCAGGCCGCCGACGCCGAGGGCCACGTCGAGCGCGGTCGAGCCGGTCGGAATCACCTCGATGGGCTCGTTCGTCCGGTCGCCCATGCGCATGACCGCGCCCTTGCCGAATTGCCGTTCAATCTGTGCGAGCGCGGCGTCGAGCGCCTTCTCGCGGTCGGTTCCTGCCATGGGTTCCACCCGATTTGCTTGTGTCGATCGCTTCACGTCAAAGACGCTAACGCCTGCCACTGACAACGCGTCCCGACGCACGTCCGGCTTGTGGATAACAGGGGTGCACTTCCGCCCGAACCGGGACGGAAAACCCACTGCCGAGCCTCACCCGCCCTCCCATGAGAATGGATGTTCGATTTACGTGTCAAGCCGTCACGGCCGCCGCCCGGGCGGGGCCGACTCGACTTGCCCACCGGGAAAGTCAGAGGTAACTTTCCCAACAGGAAAGCGAACCGGCCGTCGGGGGAGACGAGGACGTGAGCACACCGGTGGACGCCGAACAGGCCTGGCGGGATCTGCAACGGATACGAGTGCCGCAGGAGCGGGTGTACGACGAGATCGAGCGGGGCGCGTCCGGCGGTCCCGGGGCGGCTTACGCCACGGCCGCCGTCATGTGGGTCTTCGTCGCCTGCACGGGCCTGGACCTGCCCCGGTGGGGCGTCTGGCTGGCCCTCGTCGCCTACGTCGCGCTGCTGGGCGCGCTGGCCGTGGCCCACGGCCGCAGGACCCGGCTGCAACTGCACCGCTCCCGCTACACGTGGCGGACGTTCGCCGCCTTCGCCGCGGGGGCGCTGGTGACCGGCGGGACGAGCGTGCTCTCCGGGCACCTGCTCGACTCCCTGGAACCGGTGTATGCCGGTCCCCTCAGGGCCACGGCCACGACGACCGCGTTCCTGCTGTTCATCGGGCCGGCCAACCGCTGGGCGACGGGCTCGTTGCGCGGGCACGGCGCACGTACCGCCCCGGGAGGTGCGGTCCGTTGAGCACACCCGCGGGTTTCGACGAGCTGATCCATCCCGCCACCCGGCTGTCGGTGGTCTCGCTGCTCGCCACCACCGAATGGGCGGAGTTCGCGTTCATCCGCGACAGCCTCTCGCTCAGCGACTCCGCGCTCTCCAAACAGCTGCACACCCTGGAAGAAGCCGGATATCTGGAACTCCGCAAGGAGGGCGGCGGCCGAAGGCGGCGCACGAGGGTACGGCTGACGGAACGCGGTCGCGCCGCCTTCGACGGGCATGCGGCCGCGCTCCGCGCGATCGTCGAGGGCGCCCGGTCCGGGGCGGCGACCGGCCCGGCGGCGGACGAAGGGTCCGCGGCGCCGGCGGCCGGGGCGCACCAGCGGCACGTGGAGGCGGGACGATGACGCCGGCCGCGGCCGCCGCACCGCCCGCCGTCCGGGTACGCGATCTGACCATGCGGTACGGCGATGCCGATGTCCTCCACGGCATCGACCTGGACATCCACCGCGGCGAGGTCTTCGCCCTGCTGGGCCCCAACGGCGCGGGGAAGACCACCACCGTCGAGATCCTGGAGGGCTTCCGGAAGCGTTCCGCCGGGGAGGTCCGCGTCCTCGGCGCGGATCCGGAGCGGGGCGACGACGCCTGGCGCGGCCGGATCGGACTGGTCCTGCAGTCCTGGCGCGACCACCGCCGCTGGCGGGTCGCCGAGCTTCTGACGCACTTCTCGACGTACTACCCCGATCCGCGCGACCCGGCCGAACTGCTGGCCCTGACCGGACTGACCGGCCAGGCGGACCGGCGGGTGGACCGGCTGTCCGGCGGACAGCGACGGCGGCTGGACGTGGCGCTCGGCATCGTCGGCCGGCCCGAACTGCTCTTCCTGGACGAGCCGACCACCGGGTTCGACCCCCAGGCGCGGCGCGAGTTCCACGTCCTGGTCGAACGCCTGGCCCGCGACGAGGGCGTCACCGTCCTGCTGACCACCCACGACCTGGCTGAGGCCGAGCGGCTCGCCGACCGGATCGCCATGCTGGTCGGCGGCCGGATCCGGGCCTGCGGCACCCCGTCGGAACTGGCCCGGCGGGCCGCCGCACAGGCCGAGGTCCGCTGGACGGCCGACGACGGCACGCCCCGCCGCGAACGCACCTCGGACCCCTCACGACTGGTCTGGGAGCTGCACCAGGAAGCGGCCGGCCCGATCGCCGGCCTGGAGGTCCGCCGCCCGACGCTGGAGGACACCTACCTCCACATGGTGCGCCGGGAGGGCGCCGGCGCCGACGGAACCGTGACCGGGGAGGAACGAGCCGCATGAGGGACGCACCCATGGAGAACACGACGGGCGCGGCGGGCGGGGCGGGGGAACCACGCCGCGCCGCCGTTCCCCCCTGGCGGGCGGGACTCCGCCGCGGTGGCATCGAACTGCGGCACCTCCTGCGCGATCCCAAGGAGATGTCCGGCCATCTGACCAATGTGGTCGTCGCCCTGCTGGTCGCCGTCTACGTCGACGACGACGTACCCGGGACCGGCACCCCGATGGCCCATCTGGTGCTCGCGGGGCTGGCCGCCTATCTGCTGTTCCAGATCGGTCTGGTCAACGTCCCGCAGATACTCGTGACCGAGCGGGAGGAGGGCGTCCTGCTGCGGCTGCGCGCCACCCCCGGCGGGATACCCGCGTACCTCGTGGCCAAGTGCCTTCTCGTGGTCGTCCTGGCGGCCGCCACCCTGGCCCTGCTTCTCACGGCCACGGCGCTGCTGGCGGACGGGCCGCTGCCGCACGGGCCCGGCGGCTGGCTGACGCTGCTGTGGGTCACCACGCTCGGCCTGCTCGCCGTCGTGCCGCTGGGCGCGGCCCTGGGCGCCGTGCTGCCCAACCCGCGCGAAGCACTGGCGCTGATCGTCCTGCCCACCATGGGGCTGCTGATGATCTCCGGGACGGTGTTCCCGATCACCTCGCTGCCCGCGCCGGTTCAGCAGGTGGCCGCTGTCTTCCCGCTCAAGTGGACGGCACAGGGGCTGCGTTCGGCGCTGCTGCCGGACGCCGCGCGGAGCGCCGAACCGGCCGGTTCCTGGGAGCTGCCCATGGTCGCCCTGGTCCTGGCCGCCTGGGCGGTCCTCGGGTTCCTCCTGGCGGTCCCCCTCCTGCGTCGCGCCGCCCGACGCGAGTCCGGCTCCCGCCTGGCCGCGCGGCACCACAAGGCGGCACGGAGCGGGGCGGGCCCCGCATAGGCGGGCACGGCCCTGGAGCGAGGACGCCGGGCCCTAGGAGGCCCCGGCGTCCTCGCTCCGAGGGCTCGCCCCTCCGGTCCTGGGACGCACCACCACGCCCGGGCGGCGGGCCCACAGACGACGGGCACGGGTGAACGCGCCCGGTGTGCCGCCGGTGCCGCGGTGGCCGAGCACACGGGGGTCGTCCGTGACGTCGTACCGCTTCACGTACGCGCCGAGGAACGCCTGCAGGGTGGCGATCGCGGGGATGGCGATCAGCGCGCCGACGGCGCCGAGCAGGGCGGTGCCCGCGACGACCGAGCCGAAGGCGACCGCCGGGTGGATGTCGACGGTCCTGGAGGTCAGCTTGGGCTGCAGCACGTAGTTCTCGAACTGCTGGTAGAACACCACGAAGGCCAGCACCCACAGCGCGTACCAGGGGTCGACGGTGAAGGCGATCAGCATGGGCAGCGCGCCCGCGAGGTAGGTGCCGATGGTGGGGATGAACTGCGACACCAGGCCCACCCACACGGCGAGGACGGGCGCGTAGGGCACCTCGAGGATCTCCAGCAGGACGAAGTGCGCCAGGCCGGAGGTCAGTGCCATCAGCCCGCGCGAGTACAGGTAACCGCCCGTCTTGTCGACGGCGATCTCCCACGCGCGCAGCACCTCGGCCTGCCGCGCGGGCGGCAGCAGGGAGCAGACGGTGCGCCGCAGCCGCGGGCCGTCCGCGGCGAAGTAGAACGAGAACAGGCCGACGGTCAGCAGCTGGAAGAGGCCGCCGAGCACCTGCGCGGACACGCCGAGCACACCGGTGGCGCTGTTCTGGACGTAACTGCGCAGCCAGTCGGAGCGCAGCAGGCCCTCCTGGATGTCCACCCGCCGCAGCTCGGTCCTGAAGTGCACGTTGACCCAGTTGATCACTGAGTCGAGGTACTGCGGGAGGTCCTCGACGATGGTGATGATCTGTCCCGCCAGCATGGACCCGAGCAAGGTGACGAAACCCGCCGCCGCGACCAGCACGCCGAGGAAGACGAGGAAGGTGCCCAGGCCCCGGCGCACCCCGCGCGCGGCCATCCAGCTCACCGCGGGCTCGACGGCCAGCGCCAGGAAGAACGCGATGAGGATGTTGATCAGCAGGCCGGTGAGCTGGTGGAAGGCCCAGCTGCCCAGCTGGAACACGGCGATCAGCGCGAGCGCGAGCACCATGGCGCGCGGCAGCCAGCGCGGCATGCGGGCGCCCGGCCCGGCCGTGGACCGCGCCGGAGGCCCGACGGGCGGCGGCGCTCCGGGCGCGGTGGGTTGCGGGGCTGCCTGCCCGGTCTTGTCAGTGGGTGCCACGGGCCAAGTCTCGCCCACGTCCGCGGCGGCCGTACGCCTTCTCGCGATCTCTGTGACGATCAGCGCTTTTCCCTGGGCACGCCCATCACCGTGCAGACCGCTTGCCAGACGTCCTTGGCGTCCCAGCCGGACGCCAGCGCCTCGTGCACCGTGCGCCCGCCGAGCTCGGACATGACATGGTCGCGCGCGAAGGTGTCGGCACGGCCCGCGCCGAAGTGCTCCGTCATTCGCTCCCAGAAAACCGTCAACCGCATGCCCCCAGTATCCCGCCTGCGGGGGCGGCCCCGAGCCGGTGCGGGTGCGGGCCCCGCTTTCCGCCTGCGGTCGGGCCCATGTCCGGTCCCGGAGCCGTCCCCGTACCCCCGGCGTCCGGACGCGTCCCCGCGCGGTGTCGCCGGAACACGGCGCCCGCCTCATCCGCCCAGGGCGCGCACTCCCGCGGTCACGACGACGGCCGATGCGACGACGAGCAGGAAGGGGGCGCGCAGCATCAGGGCCACGGCGGCGGCCGCCAGTCCTGCCGCCCGGGCGTCCAGGACCGGTGTCCGGCCGTCGGAGAAGGCCTGCTGGGCCGTCAGGGCGGCGAGCAGGGCGACCGGCAGCAGCGCGGCGAGACGCCTGACCACGGGCCGCTCGAGGACTCCCGCGGGCACCAGCAGCCCCGCCAGTTTGACGGCGTAGCAGCCGACGGCGGTCACACCGATCGCGATCCAGACGGTCAACGGTCCTCCTCCGGCGCGTCACCGCGCGATGCGTTCCCGCGGCCCTGTCCCCACAGGACGGCCGGCGCCGCGAGCGCGGCCACCAGAACCGGCACGCCGGCCGGCAGGACGGGCAGCAGACCGAGACCGAGGAGGACGGCGAGCCCCGCGACGGTCCGCTCGGTGCCGGTGCGCAGCATCGGTGCGAGCAGTGCCAGGAAGACCGCGGGACCGGCCGCGTCCAGACCCCAGGCGCCGGTGTCCCCGATGGCCTCGGCGCCCAGCGCGCCGAGCAGCGTCGTCACGTTCCACAGGAGGTACAGGCTGAGCCCGGTCACCACGAACCCGATGCGTGCGCCGCGCCGGGTGGGCTGGGCGAGCGAGACGGCGGCCGTCTCGTCGATGACCCATTGGGCGGCGAACGGCCGCACCGCGCGGGGAAGCGCCAGCAACTGCGACAGGCGCAGCCCGTAGAACGCGTTGCGCATCCCCAGGAAGAACGCCCCCGCGGCGGCCGTGAAGGGGCCTCCCCCGGCCGCCAGCGCCCCCACCAGCGCGAACTGGGACGCGCCGGTGAACACCAGCAGGCTCAGCGCACAGGTCTGGAGCAGGGTGAGCCCGCTGCCGGCCGACGTCACGCCGAAGGCGAACCCGGAGAGTCCGACGGCGACCCCGACACCGAGGGCGTCCCGTACGACGGCGCCGTCCGGCTTTCCCGCCGCCTCGTCCCGTGTGTCCGCGCATGCTGCTGTCCGTTCTGCTGCCACTCCCCGGACGATACGGGCGGGCCGCCCCGCGCGTCTTGTACGTTCTTGCGCTCACGCTGGTAGGCGCCCGGGGGCACGCCGACGATCCGGCTGAAGTGCCGGTTCAGATGCGGCTGGTCGGTGAACCCGACGGCGACGGCGGCCTGTGACGGCGCCGTCCCCGCGTCCAGCAGCCGCCGAGCCCGGCGCACCCGCGCGTCGGTGAGCCAGGTGTGCGGCGGCATCCCGTAGGTGTCCCGGAAGGCGCGCAGCAGGGCGAAGGGGCTGGTGCCGAGTTCGCCGGCCAGCCGCTCGAGGGTCGGCGGCCCGGCCATCCGCTCCTCCAGCAGGGCACGCGCGCGTGCGGCGGTCCGGGCGCCCGCCGTGCGCACCTCGCGCCGTGGCGGCGTCCCGCCGTTCAGCCGCAGCAGCCGGGTCACCGCGACCCGCAGCAGGGTGTCGGCGGCGAGCGCGTTGCCCTCCTCGGTGGCCCGCAGCACCCGGTGCACCAGGCGGACGGTGTACGGGTCGTCGAGCACCGGCGTGACGAACCCCGGTGTGCCGCGCAGCGTGGTGGTCTCGGCGGCGATCGCGGCCACCACCTCCGCGGACGGGTACACCGCCCCGTACCGCCATCCCTCCGGCACGCCCGCCCGGCCGGTGTGCGGTGTGTCCGGGTTCACCAGGGCGAGCGCCCCGGCGCCCGCGTACTGGTCGCCGCCACCGTGGTGGAAGACCTCCACGCCCTCGGCGACGGCGGCGATCACGAAGTTCTCGTGGGTGTGCCGGACGAACGTCTTGCGTATGTACCGGGCACGCAGCAGATCGACACCGGGCAGTTCGTCGTACCGCCAGTGCCGCGCACGCTCCCCACGTGATGGCGCCATGCGGCCATTGTCCAGCGGCCTCCCCCGCCCCCGTCCGGAACACCCCGCGCCCGCCCGGCTCAGCCGCATTGTCAGTGGCCGGGTGCACGATGGACGCATGGTCGGCACTCCGCATCGAGCCCTCGACG
This sequence comes from Streptomyces sp. NPDC016640, assembly GCF_043076215.1. Taxonomy (NCBI): domain Bacteria; kingdom Bacillati; phylum Actinomycetota; class Actinomycetes; order Kitasatosporales; family Streptomycetaceae; genus Streptomyces; species Streptomyces sp. NPDC016640. The sequence continues at coordinate 25,120 of NZ_JBIBRG010000017.1, read as the reverse complement.
GCTTCTCCCCCGCGACCCGCGGCTGGTTCACGGGGGCGTTCTCCGCGCCCACCGCCGCCCAGGCCGGCGCGTGGGGGGCCATCGGGGAGGGCTCGGACGTGCTGGTGGTCGCCCCCACCGGCTCCGGGAAGACCCTGGCCGCCTTCCTCGCGGCCCTGGACCAGCTGGCCTCCACGCCCCCGCCCGCCGATCCGAAGAAGCGCTGCCGCGTCCTGTACGTCTCGCCGCTGAAGGCCCTGGCGGTCGACGTCGAGCGCAACCTCCGCAGCCCGCTGACCGGGATCCGTCAGGAAGCCGTGCGTCTGGGCCTGCCCGAACCCGAGGTGAAGGTCGGCATCCGCTCCGGCGACACCCCGCCCGCCGAGCGCCGCGCCCTGGCCACCCGGCCGCCGGACATCCTGATCACCACTCCGGAGTCGCTCTTCCTGATGCTGACGTCCGCCACGCGCGAGGCGCTGACGGGCGTGGAGACGGTGATCCTGGACGAGGTGCACGCGGTCGCGGGCACCAAGCGCGGGGCGCACCTCGCGCTGTCCCTTGAGCGGCTGGACGAGCTGCTGCCCGGGCCGGCCCGTCGGATCGGCCTCTCGGCGACCGTGCGGCCGGTGGACGAGATCGCCCGGTTCCTGTCCCCGCGCCGCAAGGTGGAGACCGTCCAGCCGGAGTCGGGCAAGGAGTTCGACCTGTCCGTGGTGGTGCCGGTGGAGGACCTGGGCGAGCTGGGCGGTTCGCCGGTCGCCGACGGTTCCGAGGGCGCCGAACGCCCCTCGATCTGGCCGCACGTCGAGGAGCGGATCGCCGATCTGGTGCAGTCGCACCGCTCGACCATCGTGTTCGCGAACTCCCGCCGCCTCGCGGAGCGCCTGTGCAACCGGCTCAACGAGATCGCCTACGAGCGGGCCACCGGGGAGCCGTTCGACGAGCACCACTCCCCCGCCGAGCTCATGGGCGGTTCCGGAGCCGCGCAGGGTGCTCCCGCGGTCATCGCCCGCGCCCACCACGGTTCGGTCTCCAAGGAGCAGCGCGCCCTGGTCGAGGAGGACCTCAAGGCGGGGCGGCTCCCCGCGGTGGTCGCCACCTCCAGCCTGGAACTGGGCATCGACATGGGCGCCGTCGATCTGGTGATCCAGGTCGAGTCGCCGCCGTCCGTCGCCTCCGGGCTCCAGCGCGTGGGCCGCGCGGGCCACCAGGTGGGCGCGGTCTCCACGGGGGTCGTGTTCCCGAAGTACCGGGGCGACCTCGTCCAGGCGGCCGTGGTCACCGAGCGGATGCGCACCGGCGCCATCGAGTCGCTGCGGGTTCCCGCCAACCCCCTCGACGTCCTGGCCCAGCAGCTCGTCGCCATGACGGCGATGGACACCTGGCAGTTCGACGACCTGCTCGCCGTGGTCCGCCGCGCGGCGCCCTTCGCCGCACTGCCGGATTCCGCCTTCACGGCCGTCCTGGACATGCTCGCGGGCCGCTACCCGTCCGACGCCTTCGCGGAACTGCGCCCGCGCGTGGTGTGGGACCGGGTCACGGGCGAGATCACCGGCCGCCCGGGTGCCCAGCGCCTGGCCGTCACCTCCGGGGGCACCATCCCCGACCGCGGCCTCTTCGGGGTCTTCCTGGCCGGTGCCGACCCCAAGAAGGGCGGCGGACGGGTCGGCGAGCTCGACGAGGAGATGGTCTACGAGTCCCGCGTGGGCGACGTCTTCACGCTCGGCACCAGTTCCTGGCGCATCGAGGACATCACGCGCGACCGGGTCCTGGTCTCCCCCGCGCCGGGCGTGCCGGGCCGGCTGCCGTTCTGGAAGGGCGACCAGCTGGGCCGCCCGCTGGAGCTGGGCCGCGCGGTGGGTGCCTTCCTGCGCGAGGTCGGCTCGCTGTCCGGGGACGACGCCCGGCTGCGGCTCCTCGCGGCGGGACTGGACGCCTGGGCCGCCGACAACGTCCTGTCCTACCTCGACGAACAGCGCGAGGCCTGCGGTCACGTCCCCGACGACCGCACCATCGTCGTGGAGCGCTTCCGCGACGAGCTGGGCGACTGGCGGGTCGTCGTGCACTCACCGTTCGGCGCGCAGGTGCACGCGCCGTGGGCGCTCGCGCTCGGCGCCCGCCTCTCCGAGCGGTACGGCATGGACGCCCAGGTGATGCACGCCGACGACGGCATCGTGCTGCGTCTGCCGGACGCCGACCTGATGAGCCTGGACCTGCTCGACCAGGAACCGGCGGGGGCCGGCCGCGAGTACGACGCGGAGCGGGCCCCCGTGGGCGCGGCGGACGTCGTCTTCGACAGGGGCGAGGTCGACCAGGTGGTCACCGACCAGGTCGGCGGCTCGGCCCTGTTCGCCTCCCGGTTCCGCGAGTGCGCCGCCCGCGCGCTGCTGCTCCCGCGCCGCACCCCCGGCCGGCGCACCCCGCTGTGGCAGCAGCGTCAGCGCGCGTCCCAGCTGCTGCAGGTGGCGGGCGAGTTCGGCTCGTTCCCGATCGTCCTGGAGGCGGTCCGCGAATGCCTCCAGGACGTCTTCGACGTCCCCGGGCTCGTCGAGCTGATGGGCGACCTGGAGGCCCGCAAGGTGCGGCTCGTCGAGGTCACCACCCCCGAGCCGTCCCCCTTCGCCCGTTCCCTCCTCTTCGGCTACGTCGCCCAGTTCCTCTACGAGGGCGACTCACCGCTCGCCGAGCGCCGCGCCGCCGCCCTCTCGCTGGACTCGCGGCTGCTGGCCGAGCTGCTCGGCCAGGCGGAGCTGCGCGAACTGCTCGACGCCGAGGTGCTGACCGAACTGGAGCGCGAGCTGCAGTGGCGCACCGAGGACCGGCGGGTCAAGGACGCGGAGGGCGTGGCCGACCTGCTGCGCGTGCTCGGTCCGCTGACCGAGACCGAGCTGGCCGAGCGGGGCGCCGAACCGGACTGGGCACGGGACCTGGCCTCCGCGCGGCGCGCCATCCGCGTGCGGGTCGCCGGCGCCGACCACTGGGCGGCGATCGAGGACGCCGGACGGCTGCGCGACGCACTGGGCACGGCACTGCCGGTCGGCGTGCCGGAGGCGTTCACCGAGCCGGTCAAGGACCCCCTGGGCGACCTGCTCGCGCGGTACGCGCGCACCCACGGCCCGTTCACCTCGGCCACGGCGGCGGCCCGTTTCGGACTGGGTACCGCGGTCACCGAGGGCGCCCTCCAGCGGCTCTCCGCGGCGGGCCGGGTCGTCCAGGGCGAGTTCCATCCGGCCGGGATCGGACAGGAGTGGTGCGACGCGGCCGTGCTGCGCCGACTGCGCCGGCGCTCCCTGGCCGCCCTGCGGCACGAACTGGAGCCGGTGCCGCCCGCCGCGCTGGCCCAGTTCCTCCCCCAGTGGCAGCACATCGGCAAGGGGCACGCCCTGCGCGGCATCGACGGCCTGGTGCGCGCCGTCGAGCAGCTGCAGGGCGCCTCCGTGCCCGCCTCCGCCCTGGAGAAGCTGGTCCTGCCGTCCCGGGTGGCGAACTACGCCCCGGCCATGCTGGACGAGCTCACGGCGGCCGGGGAGGTGGTGTGGGCCGGCGCCGGTCCGCTTCCCGGGAAGGACGGCTGGGTCTCCCTCTACCTCGCGGACGCGGCCCCGCTGCTGCTGCCGCCGCCGCACCCGCTGGAGCCGACAGCGCTCCACCGGTCCGTCCTGGACGCCCTCTCGGGCGGTTACGGCCTCTTCTTCCGCCAGATCGCCGACCAGGTCCGCGCCACCACCCATCCGGAGGCGACCGACCCGCAGCTGGCCGACGCCCTGTGGGACCTCGCCTGGTCCGGGCGGCTGACCAACGACACGCTCACCCCGATGCGCTCCCTGCTGGGCTCGGGTCGCACCGCGGGCTCCACGGCCCACCGTGCGAAGCGCTCCGCCCCGCGCGGGCGCTACGGCTCGCTCACGGCAGCCGCCCGCGGCGCCTCCCGCACCGGACCGCCCACCGTCGCCGGCCGCTGGTCACTGCTTCCGGACCGGGAGCCCGATCCCACCGTCCGCGCCCACGCGCTGGGCCGCGCCCTGCTGGACCGGCACGGTGTGGTGACCCGGGGCGCCGTCTCCGCGGAGGGCGTCGAGGGCGGCTTCTCGGCCACGTACCGCGTCCTGTCCGCCTTCGAGGAGACGGGACAGGCCCGTCGCGGCTATGTGGTGGAGGGTTTGGGCGCCGCCCAGTTCGCGATGGACGGGGCGGTGGACCGCCTCCGCGCGGCGGCCAGCGCCCGCGAGCGGGGCGACGGCCTGCCGGCCCCGGGCACGCCCGTCCCCGACGCCGGTGTGCCCGATCCCTTCGGCGACCCGTCCGGCCCCTTCGCCGCCCGTGGTTTCGCCTCCCCCGCCGACGGCTCCCCCGAGAGCGCACAGGGGCACGGCGCCTTCCCAGGCGCGGACGGCACGCGGTACGCCCGCCCGGCGCCGGGCGACTACGTCTCCCCGCGCGACACGGCCCCGCAGGCACCCGCGCCCCGGCGAAACGGCGGACGTCCGCCCTACGCCCCCTTCACCGGCCGTCGTACCGGTGCGGACCGCGCCTCGCGGGCCGTCGTCCTCGCCGCCGCCGACCCGGCGAACGCCTACGGTGCCGCGCTGGGCTGGCCCGAGCCGCCGGCCGGCGCCGGGCACAAACCCGGCCGCAAGGCAGGCTCCCTGGTGGTCCTGGTCGACGGCGAGCTGACGCTCTACGTGGAGCGCGGCGGCAAGACGCTGCTGGCCTGGCCCGCCGGATCCGACGGCGAACCCGCCGACGACCCCCGGCTCCCGGCCGCCGCGAAAGCCCTCGCCGCGGCCGCCCGCGCGGGTTCGCTCGGCACGGTCACGGTGGAGCGCGTCAACGGCGCCCCGGCGCTGACGTCCCCCCTGGGCGCCCTCCTGGAGACAGCGGGCTTCGTCGCCACGCCCCGAGGCCTGCGCCTGCGCGCCTGACCCGGCACCGGCGCCCCGGCATCCCGTCGGGCCGGCCGCGCACCGGAACCGGCCGACGTGCAACCCTTGACGCATGCCCGAAGGAGACACGGTCTGGCAGGCCGCGCGACGGCTGCACGACGCCCTCGCGGGCGAGGTGCTGACCCGCAGCGACCTGCGGGTGCCCAGATTCGCCACCGCGGATCTCACCGGCCGCGCCGTGCTCGACGTCACCCCGCGCGGCAAGCATCTGCTGACCCGCGTCGAGGGCGGCCTGACGCTCCACTCGCATCTGCGGATGGACGGCTCCTGGCGGGTGTACGCGGACGGGCAGCGCTGGAACGGCGGCCCCGCCCACCAGATCCGCGCGATCCTCGGCACCGCCGACCGCACCGCCGTCGGCTATCGGCTCCCCGTCCTGGAACTGATGCGCACCGCCGACGAGGACCGCGCGGTCGGCCATCTCGGCCCCGACCTGCTCGGCCCCGACTGGGACCCCGACCTGGCGCTGGCCAACCTCGTGAAGGACCCGGCCCGCCCCCTCGGCGAGGCCCTGCTGGACCAGCGCAACCTCGCCGGGATCGGCAATGTCTTCAAGAGCGAGCTCTGCTTCCTGCTCGGCGTGACCCCCTGGCTCCCCGTGGGCGAACTCCCCGCCGACCGCGCCGCGCAACTGCCCGGGCTCGCCAGGGGGCTGCTCGAGTTCAACCGTGAACGCCCCGTCCGCAGCACGACGGGCCGCCGCGGCCAGGACCTGTTCGTCTACGGTCGCGCACGGCGCCCCTGCCTGCGCTGCCGCACCCCCGTCCGGCTCGCCGACCAGGGCGACGGCTCCCGTGAGCGCCCCACCTACTGGTGCCCCACCTGCCAACCGGGTCCGGCCCCCACCCGAGCCCACCGCGACTCCCCCCGCACCGCACGCTGACCCCGCACCGCCCCGGGCGCACGCCGGCACCGCCGACGCCCGTCACGTCCGGTCGCGCGGTCCCCCCGTACTCTCGTCCCCCGGCCCCCGCGCTGCCGCGGTGGCCTCCGGAGCGGAGACGGCGCCCGACCGCCAGGCCCGCCGCCACCGTCCCGCCGCCAGTGCCCCTTCCGCCCGGTCCTCGGGCATGCAGTGCACCGGCAACAGGCCGAGCCCCCACCCGCCGGCCGCGACCGCCCCCTCCAGTGCACCGGCCTCGGGCACCAGCAGCAGTCGCGCCACCGCCCACCACCACAGCGCGCCGAACCCCAGAACCGCCCCCCGGCGCACCGCCCGCCCCGTCGTCACGCCCCGCGCCTTCGGGCCGACGCCATGAGGCCGCCGTGCCCCACCGGCAGGGCGCACCGACGGCACACGGGCGCATCCGGCCCGCCGTGCCGCCGCGCCAGGGACTCCCGGCCCCCCGGGGACACGTCACCCGTTCTCGGCCTGGAACATCCAGTGCTGCTTCTCCAGGTCGGCCGTGATCGTGATGAGGATGTCCTGACTGACCGGGTCCGGGTCCGCGGTCGCGGTGACCCGCTCCCGCATGCGGGCGATCACCGCCCCCAGCGCGTCCACGAGCGCGGCCACGGCGGCCGTGTCGTCGACCCAGCCCTCGGGCGTCACCCCGATCCCGCTGCCGACGGCCACCGTGGCGGCCCGGCCGTCGGGCGAGACACCCAGCGCCGCGGCACGCTCCGCGACCGTGTCGGAGTGAGTGCGCGCCAGGGTGACGACCTCGTCGAGCTGGAGATGCACGGACCGAAAGCGCGGCCCGACCACGTTCCAGTGGATCTGCTTCGCGACCAGCGCGAGGTCCACCAGATCGACCAGGGCGCCCTGCAGCGCCTCGGACACGGTCATCAGGTTCGCGTCGGACAACGGGCTCTTCACGACGTACATCCGCACCTCCGTGGCTGACCCCCGCCTCGTTCCTCAACGATGACCGCCACGCGCCGCACCGGCAAACGCACATGGAACGCCCCACGCATGCGAAAACCCCGGCGGCACCCTCCCTCGTCCTGCGGAAGGGCCCCCACCGGGGCATCTCACACACCACCGCGCACCTGCGCGGAGCGCCGCGCTCAGGCGGCGACGACGTCCACCGCCTCGGCGGGCGCCTTGATGGTCACCCGTTCCGGTGGCACACCGGTCACCGAAACGGCACCCAGCATCGGACGAACCGGCGTGGGCACGGGCTGGCTGGGGGTCGCTGCAGCAGACTGGGCCAGCTCCGCGAGGGCGAGCTCGTCGCTCACTTCCCGCATGAGCTCGGACATCCGTACGTCCAGCGCGTCGCAGATGGCGGAGAGCAGCTCGGAGGAAGCCTCCTTCTGCCCCCGCTCCACCTCGGAGAGATAGCCGAGTGAGACTCGGGCGGACGAGGAGACTTCGCGCAGAGTACGGCCCTGGCGTTGGCGCTGCCGACGCAGCACGTCACCCAGCAGGCGACGGAGCAGAATCATCGGTGGCTCCCTCCTCGGACCGCGTAGCCGCATCCTTCTCGCCCCACCGTACCGCCTCGCGCTGCGGCCGTGCGGGGAGCGATGTCGTGTTCACTCAGGGCTGCAAACATCAAAACCCCCCGTTCCGTTCCGTATCCTGTGCCCGCTCATTCCCGGTCTGTCCGCCCGCCAGCTCTGCCAGGAGCAGTGCGAGTACGCTCCGTACACTCTCCATACGAATTTCCGCGCGGTCGCCGTTCAACCGCAGACGCTCCACTTTTCCGCCACCGGCAGAACCGGGACCCGCTCCGAGGGGACCGTCCACGGCCACGAAGACCGTGCCGACGGCCTGCCCGTCCTGCGGATCCGGACCGGCGACCCCCGTGGTCGCGATCCCCCAGTCGGCACCCAGCGCCTCGCGGACCCCGGCCGCCATCCCGGCCGCCACCTGCGCATCCACCGCTCCGCGCTGCGCCAGCAGAGTGGCGTCCACGCCGAGCAGACCGTGCTTCAGGTCGGTCGCGTACGCCGTCACCGAACCCCGGAAGACCTTGGAGGCCCCGGGGACCGAGGTGATCTCCGCCGCCACCAGACCACCGGTCAGCGACTCGGCGACGGCGAGGGTCGCACCGTTCACAGTGAGTAGTCGCACCACCTCAGTGGCCGTAGAACTCACGCTTCCGTCTCCTCCGACGCCGCCTCGCGCTCGGCGATTCCCATCCTGCGCAGCACAATGGCCTGTTTCACATAGTCGAGTCCGCTCAGCACGGTCAGAGCGACCGCCGCGGCCATCACCCACCACCGCAGCGTGGCCAGCCACCCCGTCAGCGCCAGCACGTACATGCCGACGGCCACGCCCTGCGTGAGGGTCTTCAGCTTGCCCCCGCGGCTGGCCGGGATCACGCCGTAGCGAATGACCAGGAAACGCAGGAGCGTGATGCCGAGTTCCCGGCCGAGGATGACGCCGGTGACCCACCACGGCAGATCGCCCAGCGCGGAGAGGCAGACCAGGGCCGCTCCCATGATCGCCTTGTCGGCGATGGGGTCGGCGATCTTCCCGAAGTCGGTGACGAGGTCGTACGTGCGCGCCAGATGACCGTCGAACAGGTCGGTGATCATGGCGATCGCGAAAGCCGCCCAGGCCAGCGAACGCCACGCCGGGTCGTGTCCGCCGTCGGTGAGCATCAGCGCGACGAACGCCGGCACGAGGAGCAGCCGCATCATGGTCAGCAGATTGGCGATGTTCCAGACGCTGGCCTGGTCGACGGCCGCGGCCGCGATCTTCCCGCCACGCGCCGGCTGTTTCGCACCGTCCTCGGTGCCGACGCCGTCGGCGCCGCCCCGCGACACGTCGGCCCGGACGGCCTCGTCCCCGGCCCGCCGGACGCCGCCCGGGCCACGGCCGGGCAGCCCGCGCCTGGCCGTACCGCCGGACGGTCCCGGGGCTTCGCCCCGGGCCTCACGCGCGGCCACACGGCCCAGCCCCGGAACAACGCCCCCGGGAGCGGCGCCGACCGCCCTCCGCGCGCCGGAGGGGCCTCCTGCCGCCGATGCCGGGACACCCGTCATCTGCCCGCCTCCTCACTACACGCGAGCGAACCCTCGAACAGCGGCTCGGCCACCAGATCGACACCCTCCGTGCCGACCACCTTCGCCTCGACCATACGGCCGACGCGCAACCCCTCGCCGCTCGTGAGCAACACCTGGCCGTCCGTCTCGGGGGCCTGGTGCGCCGCCCGGCCATGCACGCCCTCTCCCTCGTCCACGGCCTCGACCAGCACCCGCACGGTCTCGCCGACGCGCTCCTCGGCGCGCTGCGAGACGAGTTCCTCGGCCAGCCGGGACACGCGTGCCAGCCGCTCGGCGACGACGTCCTCGTCCAGCTTGCGGTCGTACGTCGCCGCCTCGGTGCCCTCCTCGTCGGAGTAGCCGAAGACACCGACGGCGTCCAGCCGGGCGTGGTTCAGGAACCGCTCCAGCTCGGCGAGGTCGGCCTCGGACTCGCCGGGGAAGCCGACGATGAAGTTGGAGCGCACACCGGCCTGGGGCGCCTTGCTGCGGATGGTGTCGAGCAGTTCCAGGAAGCGGTCGGTGTCGCCGAAGCGGCGCATCGCGCGCAGCACGTCGGGCGCGGAGTGCTGGAACGACAGGTCGAAGTAGGGGGCGACCTTCGGGGTGGAGGTCAGCACGTCGATCAGTCCGGGGCGCATCTCGGCCGGCTGCAGGTAACTGACGCGCACCCGCTCCAGGCCGTCGACCTCGGCCAGCTCGGGCAGCAGGGACTCCAGCAGGCGGATGTCGCCGAGGTCCTTGCCGTAGGAGGTGTTGTTCTCGGAGACCAGCATGATCTCCTTGACGCCCTGTTCGGCCAGCCACCGCGTCTCGTTCAGCACGTCGCCGGGCCGGCGCGAGATGAAGGAGCCGCGGAAGGACGGGATGGCGCAGAAGGAGCAGCGCCGGTCACAGCCGGAGGCGAGCTTCACCGAGGCGACCGGGGAGCCGTCCAGTCGGCGGCGCAGGGGCGCGCGGGGACCGGAGGCCGGCGCGAGGCCCTCGGGCAGATCCACCGGCCCGTGCCCGGGAAGCGCGACAGAGGCGGCGGAGTCCTGCCGCTCGGCCGGGCTGATCGGCAGCAGCTTGCGCCGGTCGCGCGGGGTGTGGGAGGCGTGGATGCCGCCGTTCAGGATGGTCTGGAGGCGGTCGGAGATGTCGGTGTAGTCGTCGAAGCCGAGCACGCCGTCGGCCTCGGGAAGGGCTTCGGCGAGCTCCTTGCCGTACCGCTCGGCCATGCAGCCCACCGCCACGACGGCCCGCGTTCTCCCGTGTCCCTTGAGGTCGTTGGCCTCCAGGAGGGCGTCGACCGAGTCCTTCTTGGCGGCCTCGACGAAGCCACAGGTGTTGACGACGGCGACGTCGGCTTCCTCGGCGTCCTCCACGAGCTGCCAGCCGTCCGCCTCCAAACGGCCTGCGAGCTCCTCCGAGTCCACCTCGTTACGGGCGCAGCCAAGGGTGACGAGAGCGACGGTACGGCGTTCAGACATGGGCTCAAGACTACTTCGTCCCGGCGACACCCCACGTCGACGGGGTTGGCCGATCACGGCCGGCCCCGTCGTCGGAGTGCCCCGGGCGGCGGCTCATCCGGCCTGCGGGTCGCCCTTGGTGTAGGTCAGACGCTCGACCGCGCCCGGCTGCCAGTCGTCCTCGATCTTCTTGCCGTTGACGAACAGGTCGATCGCGCCGGCGTCGCCGAGCACCAGATTGACCTTGGAGCTGTCCTGGAAGGTCTTGGACTCGCCCTGCTTGAGCAGCCCGTCGAAGAGCAGCCGGCCGTTGTGGTCCTTGGCGGAGATCCAGCTGCGTCCGTCCGCGGCGGTGACCCGGACGGTCACCTTGTCCTGCGGCGCGGCCGCGATGGCGCTGTCTGACGCCTCCGGCTCGGTGCCGGCGGGCTTCTTGGTCGTGGCGGTGGGCGAGGGGGTCGTGGTGGGCCCGGTGCCGTCGGCGACGTTCGCCTTGCCGCCCTCGTCGCCGCCCTTGACCATCGTGAACCCGACGAACCCGATCACGACGACGATCGCGGCGACCATGGCCGCGGTCCAGTTGGGGCCGCGTCGCTCCGGGCGGATGCGTTCCGCCTCGAACATGGGGGCGGCCGGGGTCGGGGCCGGACGGCCACCGCCGTGCTCGTCCTCGTACTGGGCGATCAGCGGGGCCGGATCGAGGTGCACGGCCTTGGCCAGGGTCCGGATGTGCCCGCGCGCGTAGACATCGCCACCGCAGGGGGCGAAGTCGTCCGCCTCGATGGCGTGCACGATGGCGATGCGGACCCGGGTGGCGGTACTGACGTCGTCGACGGTGAGCCCGGCGGCGATGCGCGCCTGCCGCAGCGCTCGGCCGATGGAGGGGCGGGCTTCCTCGGAAACGTCTTCGAAGGGACGCTCGTCTTCAGGGGAGTTGCCGATGGACACGGGGGCGCCTTTCGAGCGTGTAGCCGCCTGTGCTGGAGGTTCAGTCTAGGAGGGGTACGAGAGGGTGGGGCAACCGGGCGGTCGGACTTTGTACGCCATCGGAATGGCCCGACATCCCGATGGTCCGCCTACTGCTTGTCGTTTCCCTCAACTTGACGTGCGCCGGGGGGAAACGGTTGCTCAATGATCCCTTACGGGTGGGTCACGATCGGCCACCAGGGTGACCGGAGGCGACGACCGCGTCCCGTGCGCCTACCCTTCAGACTCCCCCCGGATCAGCGCGAGCACGCCATCCAGCTCATCGGGCTTCACAAGAACGTCACGAGCCTTCGAACCCTCGCTCGGTCCCACGATGTTGCGGGACTCCATCAGGTCCATCAGCCGGCCGGCCTTGGCGAAGCCGACGCGCAGCTTGCGCTGGAGCATGGACGTCGACCCGAACTGGGTGGAGACGACCAGCTCGGCCGCCTGGCACAGCAGGTCGAGGTCGTCGCCGATGTCCTCGTCGATCTCCTTCTTCTGCTTGGCCCCGACGACGACGTCGTCCCGGAAGACGGGCGCCATCTGGTCCTTGCAGTGCTGGACGACGTCCGCGACCTCCTCCTCGGTCACGAACGCGCCCTGCATACGGGTCGGTTTGTTCGCTCCCATCGGCAGGAACAGCCCGTCGCCCTTGCCGATCAGCTTCTCGGCGCCGGCCTGGTCGAGGATGACGCGGGAGTCCGCGAGCGAGGAGGTGGCGAACGCCAGCCGGGACGGCACGTTCGCCTTGATCAGACCGGTCACGACGTCGACCGACGGCCGCTGCGTGGCGAGCACCAGGTGGATACCGGCGGCCCGCGCGAGCTGCGTGATGCGCACGATGGCGTCCTCGACGTCGCGCGGGGCGACCATCATCAGGTCGGCCAGCTCGTCGACGATCACCAGCAGATACGGGTACGGCTGGAGTTCCCGCTCGCTGCCCTCGGGCGGCTTGGCCTTGCCCTCGCGCACCGCGCGGTTGAAGTCGTCGATGTGCCGGTAGCCGTAGGCGGCCAGGTCGTCGTAGCGCAGGTCCATCTCGCGCACGACCCACTGGAGCGCCTCGGCGGCCCGCTTGGGGTTGGTGATGATCGGCGTGATCAGGTGCGGGATGCCCTCGTACGCCGTCAGCTCCACGCGCTTGGGGTCGACCAGGATCATCCGGACGTCCTCCGGGGTCGCCCGCATCATGACCGACGTGATCAGGCAGTTGATGCAGGACGACTTGCCGGAGCCGGTGGCGCCGGCGACCAGCATGTGCGGCATCTTCGCCAGCGAGTCCATGACGTAGCCGCCCTCGACGTCCTTGCCGAAGGCGACCAGCATCGGGTCGTCGTCCTCGGCGGACTCCGCGAGCCGCAGCACGTCACCGAGGTTGACCATCTCCCGGTCGGTGTTCGGGATCTCGATGCCGACCGCGGACTTGCCGGGGATCGGGCTGATGATCCGCACGTCCGGGCTGGCGACGGCGTACGCGATGTTCTTGGTCAGCGCGGTCACCCGCTCGACCTTCACGGCCGGGCCGAGTTCTACGACATAGCGGGTGACGGTCGGGCCGCGGGTGAAGCCGGTGACGGCGGCGTCCACCTTGAACTCCGTGAAGACCTTCCGCAGCGCCTCGACGACGATGTCGTTGGCGGCGCTGCGCGCCTTGCCCGGGCCGCCGCGCCGCAGCAGGTCGAGGGAGGGCAGGGAGTAGGTGATGTCGCCGGAGAGCCGGAGCTGCTCCGCCCGGGCGGGCAGGTCGCGGGGCTCGCGCGGCGGCGCCTTCGTCATGTCCAGGACGCCCGCCGGCGGCCTCTGCGCCGTGGGCTCGTCCGCCTTCGGCTTCTCCTGCCGTGGCCTGGCGGCCGGGATCGGCGTCGGTGAGGCCGGCTCGCGGTCGCCGACGCTCACCCCCTGGGTCAGGTCGGCGACGACCGGCGAGGGCGGCATCCCGTGCAGCACGGCACCGTCGAGTGCGGCGGCCGCCGCGGCGGCCACGTCGACGGCGTCCATGGACCGGTCCCGGTCGGGCTTCGGCACCCCGGACCTGCGCGGCCGGCCCCGGCGCCCGGAGGGGGCCGCCTGCCCGGCGTCGCCGGGGGCGTCGGGGTCGTACTCCTCGGGGGCCCGGCGACGCCTGCGGCGGCTCGCGGGCAGCGCCTCGCGCCACTGCTCCTCGTAACGCTCGTCGTCCTCGACGAACTCCTCCGGCTCGGGTTCGCGGACGAGTCCGAGGCGTACGCCGAGCTGCCGCAGACGCTGCGGGACGGCGTTCACCGGGGTGGCCGTGACGACCAGGAGACCGAAGACCGTGAGCAGCACCAGCAGCGGTACGGCGAGGACGTCCGTCATCGTGGACGACAGCGGCGTGGCCGCGGCCCAGCCGATGAGACCGCCCGCGTCCCTTATGGACTGCATGCCGTCGCTGCGGGCGGGCGAGCCGCAGCCGATGTGGATCTGCCCGAGGACGCCGATGACGAGCGCGGACAGGCCGATGACGATCCGCCCGTTGGCCTCCGGCTTCTCCGGGTGGCGGATGAACCGTACGGCGATGACGGTGACCAGGATCGGAACCAGCAGGTCGAGCCGGCCGAAGGCTCCGGTGACCAGGATTTCCACGAGGTCGCCGACGGGGCCCTTCAGGTCGGCCCAGGTTCCCGCGGCGACGATCAGCGCGATGCCGAGCAGCAGCAGCGCGACACCGTCCTTGCGGTGCGCGGGGTCGAGGTTCCTGGCGCCCTGCCCCACGCCGCGGAAGACGGCGCCGACGGCGTGCGCGAGGCCCAGCCACAGGGCGCGTACGAGCCGGTAGACGCCGCTGGTCGGGCTCGCTGCCGGTGCGGGCGCCGGCCTCTTCGCCGGAACCCTCCGGGCGGATGCCTTCTTCGCCGGGGCCTTCTTGGCAACGGCCTTCCTCGCCGGAGCCTTCGCGGAAGCGGCCGCCTTCTTCGCGGGCGGCTTCTTGGCTGCGGAGGGACGTGAGGCCATGGGTGCGAGGTTACCGGTGGAGACGGCAGGGGACACGCGTGACGGGCGCTTCACCCGTTCGTGTCGCCCTCACCGAGACGCGAAGTTGACACCGGCAGACGCGGAGAAGGCGGAGTGACGCGCCCTCAGGCCCGGTCCCCTCACGGAACCGGGCAACTCCGCTGCCCTCGGTGTCAGTTCTGCGACGGCACGGACGACGCACTGCCGGCCCCCGGCTCCAGGGCGTCCAGCGCCCGCCGCAACCCCGTCAGCTTGCGCTCCAGATGGGCCGCGGTGGCCACCGCGGCCGCGTCCGTCGACTCGTCGTTGAGCTGCTTGGTGAGTGCCTCGGCCTGCTCCTCGACGGCCGCGAGCCGCGCCGAGAGTTCGGCGAGCAGCCCCGCCGACTCCTTCGGCTCGTCGGCGTCCTTCTCGCCGCCCTCCAACTGCAGCCGCAGCAGCGACGCCTGCTCCCGCAGTTGGCAGTTCTTCATGTACAGCTCGACGAAGACCGAGACCTTCGCGCGCAGCACCCACGGGTCGAACGGCTTGGAGATGTAGTCGACCGCGCCCGCCGCGTACCCACGGAAGGTGTGGTGCGGGCCGTGGTTGATCGCGGTGAGGAAGATGATCGGGATGTCCCGGGTCCGCTCCCGCCGCTTGATGTGTGCCGCGGTCTCGAAACCGTCCATCCCCGGCATCTGGACGTCCAGCAGGATGACCGCGAAGTCGTCCGTGAGCAGTGCTTTGAGTGCTTCTTCCCCCGACGATGCCCGCACCAGCGTCTGATCGAGCGCCGAGAGGATCGCCTCGAGCGCCAGCAGATTCTCCGGCCGGTCATCGACCAGGAGGATCTTGGCCTTCTGCACCATGGCCCGCCCTCCTCGCCCCGGCGTGGGGCCTCCCCTGTCCGCAGGACCTGGGGAGGCACCGGTGGGTACCGCCCCAGGGGACGGCTCCCTTGCGCCGCCCGTCCTCGTGCCGGTCATCGTAGCCGCACCCCGCCCGTCACCACACCCTGTCACCGTGATGTCACTGTGCACGTAGCAGAAACGCGGCGGGAGACCAGAAGGTTCCCCGAATCCCGCACTTCTACACGACTTCGCGCACACCACCTGAGCAACTTCGTGCGAACGCGGAAGCTTCCGGTCATGGTGGCGCCCTCCTCGGACGTCGTCCTCACTCCCCCCGCATCCACTGTTCCATCACCGACAGCAGGTGATCGGGGTCGACCGGCTTGGTCACGTAGTCGGAGGCGCCCGACTCGATCGCCTTCTCGCGGTCGCCCTTCATCGCCTTCGCGGTGAGCGCGATGATCGGGAGCCCGGCGAACTGCGGCATCCGACGGATCGCCGTGGTCGTCGCGTACCCGTCCATCTCGGGCATCATGATGTCCATCAGCACGACCGCCACGTCGTCGTGCTGCTCCAGGACCTCGATGCCCTCGCGGCCGTTCTCCGCGTACAGCACGGACAGGCCGTGCTGCTCCAGGACGCTGGTGAGCGCGAAGACGTTGCGGATGTCGTCGTCGACGATCAGCACCTTCTGCCCGCCGAAGCGGATACCGCGGCGCGACCGCCGGGGCGCCGGTTCCGGCTGTTCCACGTCCGGCCACTGCTCCGGCTCGGAAACCGGCCGCTGCTCGGGCGTCACCCTGCGGCGGCGCCGGAACAGCGCGGCCGGACCGTTCTGCGTCTCCCGGTACGACGTCACTTCCGCCGGCGGCTCGACCTCCGCCGCGGACAGCTCGGCCGAGGCCACCAGGTCACCGGCCTCCAGCGCCGGCATGGGCTGCTGGTAGCCGTGCGGCGGCAGCTCGCTCGGGTGCATCGGCAGGTACAGCGTGAAGGTCGAGCCGCGGCCCGGCTCGCTCTGCGCGTGGATCTCGCCGCCGAGCAGCTGCGCGATCTCCCGCGAGATCGACAGTCCCAGACCCGTACCGCCGTACTTGCGGCTGGTGGTGCCGTCGGCCTGCTTGAACGCCTCGAAGATCACCCGCATCTTGCTGGCCGCGATGCCGATGCCCGTGTCGCTCACCGAGAACGCGATCAGGCCCGCGTCCGGATCGGTCAGCGAACCGGCCTCCAGCAACTGCTCCCGGATGGCCTGCGGCACGTCGTCCCGGGCCGGCCGGATGACCAGCTCGACCGATCCGGAGTCGGTGAACTTCACCGCGTTGGACAGCAGGTTGCGCAGCACCTGGAGCAGCCGCTGCTCGTCGGTGTGCAGGGTGGCCGGCAGCTCCGGGGAGACCCGTACGGACAGGTCCAGGCCCTTCTCCGCGGTCAGCGGCCGGAAGGTGGCCTCCACGTAGTCCACGAGCTGGACCAGCGCGATCCGCGTCGGGGAGACGTCCATCTTGCCCGCCTCGACCTTCGACAGGTCCAGGATGTCGTTGATGAGCTGGAGCAGGTCCGACCCGGCGCCGTGGATGGTCTCGGCGAACTCGACCTGCTTGGGCGAGAGGTTCCCCTCCGCGTTGTCGGCGAGCAACTTGGCCAGGATGAGCAGGGAGTTGAGCGGCGTACGCAGCTCGTGCGACATGTTGGCCAGGAACTCGCTCTTGTACCGCATGGAGACCGCGAGCTGCTCGGCACGCTCCTCCAGGACCTGCCGCGCCTCCTCGATCTCGGTGTTCTTCACCTCGATGTCGCGGTTCTGGCGGGCCAGCAGCTCGGCCTTCTCCTCCAGTTCGGCGTTGGACGCCTGGAGAGCCTTCTGCCGCTGCTCCAGCTCCGCCGAGCGCTCGCGCAGCTGCTCGGTCAGTTCCTGGGACTGCGCCAGCAGCCGCTCCGTCTTGGTGTTCACCGAGATGGTGTTGACGCTCGTCGCGATCATCTCGGCGATCTGGTTGAGGAAGTCCTTCTGGATGTGCGTGAACGGCGTGAACGAGGCCAGCTCGATGACGCCGAGCACCTTCCCCTCGAACAGCACCGGCAGCACGATCACCTGCGCCGGCGGTGCCTCCCCGAGCCCCGAGGAGATCTTCAGATAGCCGCTGGGCGCGTTCCCCACGAGGATCGTGCGCTTCTCCGCGGCGGCCGTCCCGATGAGCCCCTCACCGGGCCGGAACGAGGTCGGCATCGACCCCATGGAGTAGCCGTACGAGCCGAGCATGCGCAGCTCGAACTGGTCGTCGTCCGAGGCGCTCAGGTCCTCGCCGTCGACCAGCGGCATCGCGAGGAAGAACGCGCCGTGCTGCGCGGAGACCACCGGGGTCAGCTCACTCATGATCAGCGAGGCCACGTCCTCCAGGTCCCGGCGGCCCTGCATCAGCGCGGAGATACGGGCGAGGTTGCCCTTGAGCCAGTCCTGCTCCTTGTTGGCGATCGTGGTGTCGCGCAGGTTGGCGATCATCTTGTTGATGTAGTCCTGGAGTTCCTGGATCTCCCCGGACGCGTCCACGTCGATCTTCAGGTTCAGGTCGCCGCGCGTCACGGCGGTCGCCACGCGCGCGATGGCACGCACCTGCCGGGTCAGGTTGCCGGCCATCTCGTTCACGGACTCGGTCAGGTCCCGCCAGGTGCCGTCGACGTCGCGCACCCGCGCCTGGCCGCCCAGGGCGCCCTCGGTGCCCACCTCGCGGGCCACCCGCGTGACCTCCTCGGCGAAGGAGGACAGCTGGTCCACCATCGTGTTGATGGTGGTCTTCAGCTCGAGGATCTCCCCGCGCGCATCGATGTCGATCTTCTTCGTCAGGTCGCCCTTGGCGATGGCCGTCGTCACCATGGCGATGTTGCGCACCTGACCGGTCAGGTTGGACGCCATCTGGTTCACCGACTCGGTGAGGTCCTTCCACGTACCGGCCACACCGGGCACGTGCGCCTGACCACCGAGGATGCCGTCCGTGCCCACCTCGCGGGCCACCTTGGTGACCTGCTCGGCGAACGCGCTCAGCGTCTTCACCATGGTGTTGATGGTGTCGGCGAGCTGCGCCACCTCGCCGCGCGCCTCGATGCTGACCTGACGCGTCAGGTCGCCGTTGGCGACGGCCGCGGAGACCTGGGAGATGTTCCGCACCTGAGTGGTCAGGTTCTTGGCCATCAGGTTGACGTTGTCGCTCAGGTCCTTCCAGATGCCCGTGACCCCGGGCACGTGCGCCTGACCGCCCAGGATGCCCTCGGTACCCACCTCGCGGGCCACCCGCGTGACCTGCTCGGCGAACGACGACAGTTGGTCCACCATCGTGTTGACGGTGGTGACCAGCTCGAGGATCTCGCCCTTGGCGTCGACGGTGATCTTCTTCGACAGGTCGCCCTTGGCGACCGCGGTGGTGACCTCGGCGATGTTGCGCACCTGGAGGGTCAGGTTGTTCGCCATGCCGTTCACGGACTGCGTGAGGTCCTTCCAGGTGCCGGAGACGCCCTGCACCTCGGCCTGACCACCGAGGATGCCCTCCGTACCCACCTCGCGGGCCACCCGCGTGACCTCCTGGGCGAACGACGACAGCTGGTCCACCATCGTGTTCAGCGTGTTCTTGAGCTCGAGGATCTCCCCGCGCGCGTCCACCGTGATCTTCTGCGACAGGTCACCACGGGCCACCGCGGTCGCCACCTGGGCGATGTTGCGGACCTGCGCGGTGAGGTTGCCGGCCATGCCGTTCACGGAGTCGGTCAGGTCCCGCCACACACCGGCGACCCCGGGCACCTGCGCCTGACCGCCCAGCCGGCCCTCGGTGCCCACCTCGCGCGCGACCCGGGTGACCTGGTCGGCGAAGGAGGACAACTGGTCCACCATCGTGTTGATGGTGTTCTTCAGCTCCAGGATCTCCCCGCGCGCGTCGACGTCGATCTTCTGCGACAGGTCTCCCCGTGCGACGGCCGTCGTGACCTGCGCGATGTTGCGCACCTGACCGGTCAGGTTGGACGCCATCGAGTTGACGGAGTCGGTGAGCTCCTTCCAGGTGCCCGACACGCCGTCCACACGCGCCTGACCGCCCAGCCGGCCCTCCGTCCCCACGTCCCGGGCCATCCGCGTGACCTGGTCGGCGAAGCTCGACAGCTGGTCCACCATCGTGTTCACGGTGTTCTTCAGCTGGAGCATCTCGCCGGAGACGTCCACGGTGACCTTCTGCGACAGGTCGCCGTTGGCGACCGCCGTCGTCACCTGGGCGATGTTCCTCACCTGTCCGGTGAGGTTGCGGAACGCCGTGTTGACGGAGTCCGTCAGGTCCTTCCACGTCCCCGCCGCACCCGGCACCTGCGCCTGACCGCCCAGCTCACCCTCGACACCGATCTCCCGCGCCACGCGCGTGACCTCGGCACCGAAGGCGGACAGCTGGTCGACCATCGTGTTGACGGTGTTCTTCAGCTCCAGCATCTCGCCGGCCACGTCCACCGTGACCTTCTGCGACAGGTCGCCGTTGGCGACCGCCGTCGTCACCGCCGCGATGTCCCTCACCTGAGTGGTCAGGTTCCGGAACACCGTGTTGACGGAGTCCGTCAGGTCCTTCCACGTCCCCGCCGCACCCGGCACGTTCGCCTGACCGCCCAGCCGGCCCTCGGCCCCGACCTCGTTGGCGACCCGCGTGACCTCGTCGGCGAAGATCCGCAGCGTCTCGGTCATCTGGTTGATCGTCTCGGCGAGCTGCGCCACCTCACCGCGCGCCGGCACCGTCACCTTCCGCGACAGATCACCGTTGGCGACGGCGGTCGTCACCTCGGCGATCCCGCGCACCTGTGCCGTGAGGTTCCCGGCCATGGTGTTGACGGAGTCGGTGAGCTCCTTCCACACGCCGTCCACCCCGGGTACCTGCGCCTGACCGCCCAGGGCGCCCTCGGTACCCACCTCACGGGCGACGCGTGTCACCTCCGAGGAGAACGCGGAGAGCTGGTCCACCATCGTGTTGACGGTGTTCTTCAGCTCGAGCATCTCGCCCTCGACGTGCACGGTGACCTTGCGCGACAGGTCACCGCTCGCGACGGCCGTCGTCACCAGCGCGATGTCGCGCACCTGCGCGGTCAGCCGCTCCGCCATGGTGTTGACGGAGTCCGTCAGGTCCTTCCAGGAGCCCGACATCCCGCGCACCTGGGCCTGGCCGCCCAGCTTGCCCTCGGTCCCCACCTCGCTGGCCACGCGCGTGACCTCGTCGGTGAACGTCGACAACTGGTCGACCAGGTTGTTGACGGTCCGCCCGACCTTCAGGAACTCCCCCCGCAGCGGGTGCCCCGACCCGTCCGGCGCCTGCGTGCGCAACTCCATACGCGGCGACAGGTCGCCCTCGGCCACCGCCGACAGCACCCGGCTCACCTCGGAGACGGGCCGTACCAGGTCGTCCACCAACGCGTTCGAGTGGTCGATCGCGGTCGCCCAGGAGCCCTCGGAGGCCCCCGTCTCCAGCCGCTCCGTGAGTTTTCCCTCACGCCCGACCATGCGGCGCACCCGCGCCAGCTCACCCGTCAGATGGAGATTGCGGTCGCCCACCTCGTTGAAGACGGCCGCGATCTCCGCCATCACGCCGTCGCCGGTCACCGTCAGCCGTTTGCGGAAGTTTCCGTCCCGCATCGCCACCAGGGCCACCAGCAGCCGGTTCAGGGCCGCCGTGTCGACCGTCGTGGTCCCGCCCCGCGCCCTTCCCGGCTTACTCAGGGACTGTCCGCCTTTCGCGCGCGTCTTCGTGCCCCGCGTCGCTGCGCCAGACTCCACTGTGTCCCTCCCGCAGGGGTCGACCGTTACCGCCGTGCCCGGGCCCACCACCAGGGGCGACCCGTTACCACCGCGTTCTTCCTGTTACTACCGCGATGTCCTGCCCGACGTTCAAGGCACCGCCAGGGGGCTGCTGCCCACCGGACGCGGGAGGCACACGGCCCGCTCGGACCTTCACGACGAGCCTGCCCAGTGTTTCACCCCCGCCGAACCAGGCCGTAACAGTTCGGCAGCTTCGCACATCGTCCGCACACCCGCCGGATGACGACCACCTCGGACGGAAACACAGCGGACCGGCATCCTCTCGGATCGTGAAGGTAAGTAACCTTGCATCCGGCTGTCCAGCCACGCCGGTCCGTCCGGCCTGGGCGGTGGCACGGAGACGAGCGGGCATCGGAGGGCGGCCGCAGACATGACCACCGGACTGATCCCGGGGGAGCAGCCCCCGGACCCACGGCCGGCCGAAGGCCTGCCGCCGCAGCGGCGCGAGCCGGCCGGCCAGGGAGCCATGCCCGTCGAGAACCGGTCGAGGAGTTCTGTGATCACCGCGCGCGCGGCCGCCAGCTTCGAGCCCCTGGGGCGATCTGTCGCGAGCGCCCGCTCGTTCGTCCGTGACACGCTCCAGGGCTGGGGTTTCGCCGACATCGTCGACGACGCCGTGGTTCTCACCAGCGAACTGGTGACCAACGCCGTCGTCCACGCCGGCACCGCGGCCGACCTGCTCTGTCTGCGCAGCGACGTGGGCGTGCGCATCGAGGTGGCCGACCGGTATCCCGAACGTGAGATCCCCCTGCAGGGCTCGCCCGTCGAGATGGGCAGCCCCGACCGCGAGGGGGGCCGCGGACTCCAGCTGTGCGCGGCCCTGGCCGGCCACTGGGGCGTGGACTACACGCCCACCCACAAGACCGTCTGGTTCCAGCTCGACCTTCCCCAACGCCCGGTCGGCGCCCGCTCCGCCGGCCCCGCCCTGCCGGCCCACCTCCTCCCGCTCGCCGACACCCGGGTCCGTGTGGCCGTCGTCCAGATCGACCGGTCCGACTCCATCGCCGCCTGGAACGAGGACGCGGAGGAGCTCTTCGGCTACACCGCCGAGCAGGTCACCGGCAAACCCCTGACCGACCTCGCGGCCTGGCCGCACACCCCCGGCACCGGCACCGGCATCGCCGACGCCCTCCGGCTCTCCCGCTGGGAGGGCAGCTACGGCATCCGGGGCGCCGGCGGCCGGGTGATCCCGGTGTACGCCTCCCACCTGCGGGTCCGTGACACCGACGGGGATCCGTCAACCGTCTGCCTCCTCGTGCGGGACCACGAACGGGCGGTTCTGCAGACCCCGCTGCGCGGTCCGGCATCCGACACCGGCGCCTCCGACGGCCAGAGCACGGACCCCTTCGAGGTGTTCATCGGCTCTCCCGCGCCCGACGATCTCGACGGTCTCCTCCAGCGCACGGTGGAGCGCGCCCGCGACATGCTCGACGGCGATTCCGCCTTCCTGCTCCTGGCGACCGACGACGAGACGGAACTGGAGGTCCGCGCCTCCACCGGCCTGCCCTCGGCCCGCCAGCGCTTCGCCCGTGTCCCCGTCGAGGCGGGCCCCGGCCGCTACGGCTCCGCCCGTATGCCGGCCGTCCACGAGGACCTCACCGTCGTCCCCGGCGCGGTCCCCCTCCTCAACAGCACGGGCATGCGCTCGGTCGTCACCGTCCCGCTGAAGGTCGAGGGGCGGCTCACCGGCTCCCTCGGCGTCGCCGCCGAGGCACCGAACAGGTACTCCAACGAAGAGGCCCTGCGCCTGCAGTTCGCGGCCGACCGCATCGCCCTCGCGGTCGAGTCGGCCCGCCTGGGCGAGTTGGAGCGGCTGCGCCGCGGCTCGCTCAGTTTCCTCGTCGAGGCTTCCGACCTGCTGGCCGGCACCCTGGACCGGGACCAGACCCTGGCCCTGATGGCCCAGATGACGGTCCCCACCCTCGCCACCTGGTGCGCCGTCTACACGATCGCCGACCAGGCCTCCGACCCCTATCTGTCGTACGTGCTGCACGAGGACGAGGAGCTGATCGACGGCATCAAGTCCCTGCTGTCGAAGATTCCCCCGCCCGATCCGGTTCCCACTCCCGGGGCCCGCATCTGGTCGCTTCCCGCGGAGGTCGCCCACCAGGCGGCGCTGCGGACGTCCATGCGCAGCCTCGGTCTGAGCGGCGGTCCGAGCCGTCAGGTCACTCCCGGCATCGGCCCGACCCTCGCCACCGCCTCGGCGGTCGGCGGAGAAACCGTTGTCCTCCCCCTGGTCGCCCGCAACCGGGTCATCGGCATGCTGACGCTCGGCAAGCCGACCGACGAGCACTTCCGTCAGGAGATCCTGGAACTCGCCGAGGATCTGTCCCGGCGGGCGGCCCTGGCCCTGGACAACGCCCGCCTGTACTCCGAGCGCACGGCCATCAGCCAGGCCCTCCAGCGCAGTCTCCTGCCGCCCGAGCTGCCGCTGATCGACGGCGTCGAGGTCGAGGTCATCTACCGCGCGGCCGGCGAGGGCAACGAGGTCGGCGGCGACTTCTACGACCTCTTCCCGATCAGCGACGGCGCCTACGGCTTCGCCATCGGCGATGTCTGCGGTACGGGCCCGAACGCGGCGGCCGTCACCGGCCTCGCCCGGCACGCGCTGCGGCTGCTGGCCCGTGAGGGTCTGAGCGGCCCGGCGGTCCTGGAGCGCCTGAACTCCGCGATCCTCGACGAGGGCGCCCGCAGCCGCTTCCTCACGCTGCTCTACGGCGAGCTGCGCCCGCAAGAGGACGGCAGCGCCGAACTCAAGGTGGTCTGCGCCGGCCACCCGCTGCCGCTCCGCCTGCGCCAGGACGGCACGGTCGAAGCGGCCGCCGAGCCCCAGCCGCTCCTCGGGGTCCTGGAGGATCTCGAGCTGTACGAGCAGACGGTCACGCTCGATCCCGGCGATGTCCTCCTGTGCGTCACCGACGGCGTCACCGAACGACGTGAAGGCAGCAGGATGCTGGGGGACGACGGTCTCGCCGACGTCCTGACGACCTGCACGGGCCTGACGGCCGGCGCGGTCGCGGCCCGCATCATGCGCGCCGTGGAACGCTTCGCCACCGACGCGCCGTCCGACGACATGGCCATCCTGGCCATGCGCGTTCCCGGTCTGCACAAGGACTAGAAGGCACCGGGACCAGGGCATGCGAAAGGCCCCGCCCGATGGGGCGGGGCCTTTCTTTCGGAGCCCCCAAACGGAATCGAACCGTTGACCTTCTCCTTACCATGGAGACGCTCTACCGACTGAGCTATAGGGGCCTGTCGCCTTTTCGGGGTTTCCCCCGCGGCAACGGAATAGATCATACCCCGAACGAACCCGTGCTCCCAACCACGCTCAGACGGCCGGCTGCAGGAGCCCGCCGAGCGCATTGCACGCGGACGCGATCCGCTGCATGTCCCGCTTGGTCAGGGAGGCGTCGACGGGAAGCGAGAGAGTCTCGTCGGCTGCCCGCTCCGTCTCGGGCAGGGACACGCACCGCCGGAACTCGGGCAGCCGGTGCACGGGGGTCTTCACCGGGACCCGGCACTCAACGCCCTTGGCGCGTACGGCCCGTGCGAAGGCGTCCCGATCGGGCCGACCGTTCCCCGGCACCCGCACCACGTACTGCTGGTAGGTGTGCCCGACTCCGCCCTCGGGCGTCCGCACGCCCCTCAGCTTGGCGTCGAGGAACGCCGCCCGCTCCCGGCGTTGGGCTATCTCGTCGTACGGCGCCTCGGACTCGCCGTGTTCCAGCACCAGCAGCCCGTGCCGCCGGCCGACAGCGTGCAACCGTCCGACGTCGGCGGGCCTGCCGAAGCGGTGGACGACGACGAGGGCCGCCGTCCGCCGGGTCACGGCCGCCTCCACCGCGGTCGGCTCCAGGCAGTACGACGCCGGGTCTATGTCGGCGAACACCGGCAGCGCGCCGGCCATCGCCACGGCTTCGGCTACCTCCACGTTGCCGTAGGCCGGTACGACGACCTCGTCGCCCACTCCGACACCAGCGGCCCTGAGTAGTGCAGCAGTACCCATGGGATGGATGCTCGTGGCGCAACGTGAACTTCAAGTGACGGGCAGCAAAAAAGGGTTGGACCCGGAACCGAAGTTCGGGGTCCAACCCTTTGAAGTATTGTTCGGCGGCGTCCTACTCTCCCACAGGGTCCCCCCTGCAGTACCATCGGCGCTGTAAGGCTTAGCTTCCGGGTTCGGAATGTAACCGGGCG